>NZ_JBSHAF010000035.1:0-43594 GCF_053611365.1 Streptomyces sp. NPDC054813
CGAGATACGCGCCGACCTTCATCTCGGCCTGCTCCAACTCGCCTGCAGCATCATCTGCTTGAGGCGACTCCGAACCTCATTCTGAAATGATCAGTAAGAGCCGTGGCAGGCGTCGTACGGCTGCGTCTCGCCGCACCAGCACTCCGACGTCCGCTGCGGAGGCCAGGCCACTGCCCGTCCGCGCGCCGCCAGCGTCGTCGCGTACTGCGGCAGCAGGGTCGTGTCGCCCGGGGATGAGCCCTCCGAGGCCGCGAAGGCCTCGTACGACGGGACCGTGGCCGTCACGATGCCCAGGTTGGCTGTGCCGGAGGCTGAGAGTTCGCGGAGGGACGACTCTATGGTCGCGAGGTGTTCGGGGTGGGACGGGTACTCCGTGGACAGGTCCGGGTAGGCGGAGAGGAGTTCTGTCAGTTCCTGGGCCGGCCAGTGCAGGACCGCCACCGGGAACGGGCGGGAGAGGGCCTCCCTGTAGGTGCCAAGCTCCGCACGCAACCGCGAAATCTCCGCCTCCAACTCCGCCGGGTTGTCCGAGCCCAGGGACCAGACGCGTTTCGGGTCGTGGAGTTCGTCCAGGGAGATCGAGGACGAGTGGAGGGTGTCCGCGCGGGCGTCCCAGTCGTCGTGGGGGAGGCCCAGCATGCGGCGGACCCGGTGGCGGCCGATCAGCACCGGGTGCGTGGCGTAGGGGGGTTCGGGGACGTCCGTCAGGAGGAGGGTCGCCGCCTCCGTGAACGTGTCGTGCGCCGCCTCGAGTTCGTCGTGGGATTCCAGGGACTCCGCGATGATCACCCAGGGGGCCGGGTCGCGGGGGGCGGTGGTGCGGATGCCGTCGATGATCGCTCGCGCCTCGGCCTCGTGGTCGTACTCCCACAGGTTCGACGCTTTGAGGGCGCGGACCAGCGGCGCGTTCTCCAGCATGTCCGGCGTGGACAGCAGGCGGTCGTAGAACGCGGTCGCGGCGGGGCGGGCGTCGGACAGTTCCAGGTGGGCCGCGGCCTGGAGGAGGAGGGCTTCGGCGTCCTCGGGGTACAGGTCGGCGGTCCGCTCCAGGCGTGCCGCTTCTGCGGTGTGGTCGACGTTCTCGGCAGGCGTGTCGGGGCGCATGGACGACACCGTACTGCCCATCGGTGACAAAGGAGAGAAGGGGACGGGGGGTAGTGGGGGGTAGAGAGGCGGGGTGGGGGTGGCGGGCGCGGTGGCTCAGTCGGCCTCCGTGACCGCGTCCCTGATGAGGCGGTCGGCGGCCGCGTCCGTGCGGGCGGCGTCGTGGGTGACCAAGCGGTCCTGGCACAGCCCGCGCAGGCCCGAGACGAGCAGGGTGGCCGCTGCCCGCGCCTGCTGCGGCGGATGACCCAGCCGCACATAGGCGGCGGCGATGGGGCTGATCATGATCTCGACGGTGTCGGCGGCGAGGTCGCCGTACTCCTCGGGGTCGGTGGTGGCCAGGCTGAGCAGTTGCAGCAGCATGCGGATCGGTCCGGACTGCTCGCCGGTGGTCATCGCCTGCCACAGGGCCTGGGCGGCCTCGCGCAGTCCAGCGCTGTCGTGGACCTCGTCGAACATCGCGTGGGCGTCGGGACGGCTGGCGGCCAGGGCCTGGGCCAGCAGGTTCTCTCGGCTGCCGAAGTAGTACAGAAGCATGCGCTTGGTGGTGCCGATCGACTCGGCGAGGGGGCTCAGTGACATCTGCGCGAGGCCATGGTGCTGGAGCTGGTGCACCACCTGCTTCAGCAACTCGGCGCGCTTTTCGGCATTGGCGGGACGAGGCACACCTTTGACTGTACCGATCGGTACGTGTACTGTCCAGTGGCGGTAGATGTGCCGATCGGTACGTTAATCGAGCGGTTGGCCGAGTGCCGGTCGTGGAAGGAGTGCCGTGAAGCTTGTCGCATCACGCGCGGAGTCGGACGAGGGGGTCGACGCCGTGATCTCGCCGCCCGTCCGGGAAGCGCAGTCGGCTCGCCGAGGCGCCCGCGGGGTGGCGCGAGAGGTGACTCAAGGGGTGGCTCGGTGAAGAAACACCGCATCGAGCGGCCGCAGCGCACCGCCGTTCCCTTGGCCAGGACCCTGCTGGAAACTTTGGCCGCCCCGCTCCTGCTCTTCCTCGGCCTGCTGGCCTGCTTCCCCACTGCCTTCCATGAGCCCCTGCCGAACGACGCGAAGATCGTGGTCGCCGGCCCGGCACTGGAAACCAAGATCGACGCCGCTCTGCAGGCGCAGCATCCCGGCTGGTTCGACGTGTCCGCCAGGGCGGACGCCCAGGGGGCCCGGCAGGCGGTGCTGGACCGGGACGCCGTGGCGGGCTACGCGGTCAAGGGAAAGCATCACGCCGTGCTGTACGTGGCCAAGGCCAACGGGGCGTCGCTGGAGCTGGCGTTGCAGAAGGGCTTCACCGCGCTCGCGGCGCACCAGCATCAGAAACTCACGGTCACGGACGTGGCACCCACCGTGCCCAAGGACGAGAACGGCACGACCCTGGTCTACCTCGGGGTCGCCTGGAACGTCCCCAGCTACATCATGGCCACGACCCTGCTGCGCGTGGTGCCCTTCAACCGTCGCAAGAAACTGCTGACGGCCGTGGGAACCGCCGCCGTCTTCAGCGCCCTGGGCTACTTCGTCGGCACACAGCTGGACTACCTCCCCCACGACCTCTCGGCCCTCGGGATCGCCTTCCTGCTCACCACGGCAGTGGCCACGTTCTCCCTCGGCATGGCGCCCTTCGTGAAGCAGGCCCTCCCCCTGGTGGGGCTGGGTCTGTACATCGTGCTGAGCGTTCCCACCAGCGGTGTCGTCCCGGTCTCGATGCTGCCGACGTTCTTCCAGGACCTGCACACCGTCATGCCGCTGGGCAACGCGGTCGACGCGCTGAGGGGGGCTCTGTACTTCGACGACACGGGGGTGCTCAAGCCGGTTCTCGTGCTGTGCGCGTGGATCGCGGCGGGTGCAGCCCTGCTGGGCCTCGACGCGTGGCGGCAACACCGTAGGATCGTGCGGCTGGAGGCGGAGGGCGAGGAGGAGTACGTTCCCGAGCCGCCGGTGGAGGACCCGGCCGTGGAGGCGCCCGTTCCCACCGCCCTTCCGGTCCATGAGCACCACTTCGGCGAGCAGTTGCCGATGCTGGAAGGCATCGTCTGCGACGACGAGCAGCAGCCCATCCGCCATGTCGCGGTGACCGTCATGGACACCGGCGGCCGGCAGTTGGTGCGGACCGCGACGAACGCGCGGGGCGAGTACGCCGTGACCGGCCTGCCCGAGGGATATGTCAGCGTGGTGGTCTCCCACCCCGGACGCAGCCCGCTGGTTCACCAGAAGCTGCTGCAGACCGGTGTGGCCGTCCGCAGCGACTTCATCCTGCACGACCGGCACAACGGAGCCCCGGCTCAACCGGTACTTCAGCGGAACTGACCCAGGGTTCGCGGGCGGCCGTCGCCGTCGCACACGCGCCACGAAGGGGAGGGGGCACGGCAGGCGCCGTACCCCCTCCCCTTCGCCGTGTTCTCCTAGATCGTCACCCCGTCGATCTGCAGTGTCTGTACCGCCTTCGCGGGGACCGACACCGCCACCGTCTTTCCTGAGACGTACGTGTCCGAGTACGCCTTGTACGCGTCGCCGCCCGTCGTCACCGTGTTCCAGCGCGGGACCAGGCCGCCCGTGCCGCCGGTCACCGTGGTGAAGCCGGAGAGGTTGAAGGTGAAGGTCTGGGCGGAGGCGGCGGTGTTGAGGGCGACTATCACCAGGCGCTTCGCCGAGCTGTCGTAGGCCGCCACCGCGTTGCTCACGCCCGTGTCCAGGATCCTCATCCCGGGGCGGATGTGACGGCTGAACTGCGCCATGACGTAGTACTTGGTGGTGACGGCGCCCGCCGCCAACGTGTTCGCGTCGTACGCGATCATCGCCCAGTTCGAGGACGGGTCCATGACCTGCCAGTAGACCCACGCGGTCGGGTGCAGCCAGCGGAAGTCGTAGAGGAGGTTGAAGGCGAGGGTGTAGCCGGTGCCGTCGTTGTCGCCGGTCTCTGAGTTCCAGAGGGCCTTGCCGGCCGTGGTGACGACGTCCGTGTAGAGAAGGTCGCGGCGGCCGCCCGAGCCCTGGTAGCCGTGGACGTTCACGCGGTCCACGTAGCCCTTGGTGGTTGAGGAGAAGGAGCTCCAGGTGGTGCGGGCCAGGTCGTAGCTCGTCTCGTCCGACGCCGAGATCTTCGTGCTCGTTAGGCCTCGGGTGTTCAACTCGCTTCGGAGGTAGGGGAGTACGGCTGCCTGGACCGTCGAGTCGATATGGCAGCCCTCCTGGGTGCCGGTCGCCGTCCACCAGGAGGACGAGGGCTCGTTGAAGGCCTCGACCGTCGCGAAGTTCACGCCCCAGTTGTTCTTGGCGTACAGGGCGACGGCGGCCAGGTGGGAGGCGTGCTGGCGGTAGTTCCAGGACTGGAGGTTGTTGCCGCCGCCGGCGGCGCCGGACGGGTTGTGGTTCGAACACATCCACCACATGGGGGAGTTGGCGAAGAGTTCGGCCGTCGCGCCGCGGTTCACCGCCTTCACGAGCATCGCGCGCTGGGTGGCGTCCGCGGTCCAGTCCCAGGCCGAGGAGGTGGGGTCCTCGTTGTTCCAGTCCTGCCAGTAGCCCTCGATCTGCTTGAACGCGGGGATGTTGGCGGAGGCCACCATGCTCTCGCCGTTCACGCTGTTCCAGCTGCACGCGCCCAGGTTGTAGCGGGCGATGTTCAGGCCCAGGCCGGGGAGCGAAGTGCTGTTGTAAGTCGTCGACTTGGTGGTGAAGAAGATGTCGGCGAAGTCGTCGCGGGCGCCGAAGACGTTCGCCCACCAGGCCAGTGAGGTGCCCCAGCCCTCCCAGGTGCCGTACGAGGTGGAAGGGCTGACGGCGATCGTGGCGTCGGCGCGGGCCGTGCCGGTGGCCAGGGCGCTGCCCAGGAGGCCGCCTCCCGCGGCGGCCAGGAGTGTTCTGCGTCGGATCATGGCTGCTTCTCAACCTCTCCGTTGCGGCTCAAGCACCGGTTCCCGGACCGGTGTTGACTCGTCCCCCCGCATGCCATGAGGAAGCATCGGGTGTGGCGTGTGAGGTTGTCGAGGGTTGCGACAGTGCTTTCTAAAACCCGTGGAGGAAGTGATCGCGGGGAGGAGCTGCGGCAGGAGGCCCTACGGCTCTGGTGACTTGGCCGCGGTCGTCCTATCGTGCGGGCCCAACCGGGGGTCGGCGGGAGGTGTGCGGTGCGGCGGGTCGTGGGGCACGATGACCGGCGGTGGCGGGCTCGGCGACGGCGGGTGCTGTGGACCGGGGGTGAACTCCTCGTCACCGTGGGCGTGGTGCTCATGCTCCTTGTCGTGCACCAGTTGTGGTGGACCAACCGGGAGGCCAGGCAGGGCGCCGCGCGGAAGGTGGAGGCGCTGGAGCGGGAGTGGGGCGGCTCCGGCGGGTCCGGGGACCTGGGCAGCGAAGCGAAGGGCGACTCCGTTACGACCGGCTCCTCGTCGTCGTCCGCCCGTTCCGGTGCCGGCCGGCGGCAGTCGTCGTACACCACCCGGGTCGTCGCCTCCCAGGCCTACGCGATCCTCGTCATCCCCCGGCTCGGCCTCCGTGTCCCGGTCGCGGAGGGCGTCAGCAAGCCGAACGTGCTCAACCACGGGTACGTCGGGCACTACCCCGGCACCCAACAGCCGGGCCAGGCGGGCAACTTCGCGCTCGCCGGGCACAGGAACACGCACGGGGAGCCGTTCCGGTACCTTCCACGGCTCCGGCGCGAGGACACCATCGAGGTCGAGACCATGGCGGCGACCTACACGTACACCGTGGACCAGATCCTGCCGCAGACCTCGTCCCGTGACTCGGGGGTGATCCGGGCCGTACCGCGGTCGATCGTGAAGCCGTCGTACGGGTACCGGGAGCCCGGCTACTACATCACCCTCACCACCTGCACGCCCGAGTTCACCTCGCGGTACCGGATGGCGGTGTGGGGGAAGTTGGTGTCGATGCGGCCGCGGGGGTAGCCCGCTCGCGGTCTTTGCCGTCCCTTGGTTCTGTCCATACCTTCCGCATAACCGCCCTCCATAGTCTCTTGGGTTGGCATGTGCACAACGTGAATACGGGGGTGGGCGGCATGTCGGACCTGAAGAAAGAAGCCGCGTCCATGCACAAGGCGGCCTCGGGGCTGCGGGGCGTGGGGCATCACACGGCGAAGCCGTTGCAGCAGTTCGAGGCGCAGTCCCATGACCTGGGTGCGCTGGGGGCGCTGGGCTCGCTGCTGGGGGCGAAGGGTGAGATAGAGCAGGGCATGACCACCCTGGCCAAGCTGACCCGGCAGCTGGGTGAGGAGTGGGATGCGGAGGCGAGGCTGATCGGTGAGGTGTCCGACGCCTTCGATCTGCTGGACGTGCTGATCGCGGCCGCGGCCCAGGAAAAGAAGGGCTGATCAGGGCGTGGTCGACCTCAACCCTTTGCACTACATCAGCAAGTTCAACCACATGTTCGGCGACTCGGTCGCCAGTGGGCTTGAGTTCCTGGGCATCTCGGATCCGGCGGTGGACCCGGACGGGGTGCGGGAGATCGCGAAGAAGTGGCGGAGTCTGGCCTCGGGACTGGACGACGCGGCCACGGCCGCCGAGCGGTCGCTGCGGGGCGTGGAGTGGGAGGGCAAGACCGCCAAGGCGTTCGACAAGCGTTCCAAGGCGGCCCGTAAGCAGGCCACGGAGATGGCGCACGCGCTGCGTGAGGGTGCCAAGGCGCTGGACGACTTCGCGGACAAGGCGCACGAGTTGCTGTCCGAGATCGGCGTGATGCTCGCGGAGATCGCCGAGTTCGAGATCGCGGGACTGGCGCTGTCGGTGCTGACCGCGGGCGCCTCGGACGTGGCCGCCACCCTGATGGCGGGCGAGCGGGCGCTGAAGGTGGTGGCGCTGGTCGGTCGGATCGAGGAGGAGGGCACCGCCCTCGGTACCGCCGTGCGCGGGATCATGGAGGTCATCCGGGGGGTGGAGCGGGCGCTGAAGGCGCTCAAGGAGATCCGCGGGGTCGCCGCGGTGGCCAAGCTGGCCAAGGAAGGTGCGACGTTCACTGCGTTCAGCACGCTGCTGGAGGATCCGGGCGCGTTCAAGGACCCGGAGAAGCTGGCGGGCATCCTCGCCGAGGGCGCGGTGATGGGCGTCGGGTTCGGGGTGCTGGGCAAGGCGCTGGGCAAGGGGTTGAAGGCGCTCAAGCCCTCCGAACTCGCCAAGCTGAGCAAGGCATTGAAGCTGGACGGCTCCGGCTTGTCCCGGTTGAAGCTTCGGCCCGATGAGTGGGAGAAACTGCCGGCCGGCATCCGCAATGCCTTGAAGGAATGCGAGCGCGACCCGATCGACGTGGCCACGGGCGACATGCTGCTGCCCCAGGTGGACGTCGACCTGCCGGGTGCCCTGCCGCTGGTCCTGGAGCGCACGCACCTTTCCTCCTATCGGTGGGGTGGCTGGTTCGGTCCCTCCTGGGCATCCACGCTCGACCAGCGTCTCCAGGCCGATGACGAGGGAGTCGTCTACACGACCTCCGACGGGGCCCGGCTGGTCTACCCGCTGCCCGACCTTGAGAGCGAAGGTCCCGTCTTCCCTGAGTTCGGCCCGAGACTGCCCTTGACCTGGGACCGCGCCATCGACGGTGGCCTGCGCGTGGCCGATCCGGACAGTGGGCTGAGTTACGTGTTCCACAGCCCACGCCCCACGGATGACGGCGAAGCGGTCGATCTGCCCCTCCAGATGATCGTCGACCGCAACGGACAGCACATCACCGTGCACTATGCGGCCGACGGCACACCGACCGCGGTCGTCCATTCCGGCGGCCACCACATTGCCCTCGACCGCCATCCAAGCCTGCCCCGCATCAGCCGACTCCGTCTGGTGGACAACGAGCGCATCGACGGCCAGGGCACTGTCCTGGTCTCCTACGGCTACAACGAGGACGGTCATCTGTCGGAGGTCACGAACTCCTCCGGAACGCCACTTCACTTCACTTACGACGATGCCGGACGGATCACCTCCTGGACCGACCGCAACAGGACCGCCTACACGTATGCCTACGACGAGCGGGGCCGGGTGGTCCGCACCGAGGGCAGTGACGGCTTCCTGGCCGGGACGCTCGACTACGACGAACACACCCGCACCACGACCGTCACCGACTCGCTCGGACACGTCACGCGCTACGAGCACAACGAGGCATACCGCCTCCTCCGCAAAACCGATTCCCTCGGCCACGTCACCCATCAGGAATGGGATGCCGGGTACCGGCTCGCCGCGATCACCGATTCTCTCGGTCGCACCACCCGCTATGCGTACGACGAGCACGGGCAGCCGGTCTCCGTCGTCCGTCCGGACGGCCACGCGACCTACGTCGCCTACAACGACCTGGGCCTGCCCCTGCGGGTGACCACCCCGGCCGGCGCCGTCTGGCAGTACGAGTACGACGAGCACGGCAACCGCACAGCCGCCGCCGACCCGTCTGGCGCCGCAACCCGCTATACGTACGACAGAGCAGGACACCTCACCTCCGTCACCGATCCGCTCGGTCACACCACGCGGGTCCGCAGCAACCGCGCTGGGCTGCCCGTCGAGATCACCGATCCGGTCGGAGCGGTCACCCGCTATGCACGCGACGCCTTGGGCCATCCCGTCACCATCACCGACCCGCTCGGCCAGGCAACACATCTTGAGTGGACGGCCGAGGGCCACCTCACACGCCGGACCGATCACGTCGGGGCCACCGAATCGTGGACCTACGACGGCGAAGGCAACTGCACCAGCCACACCAATGCGGCAGGTGCCGTCTCCCGTTTCGAGTACACCCACTTCGACCTCGTCGCGGCCCGGACCGGCCCCGACGGCGCTCGCTACGAGTTCACGCACGACACGGAGCTGCAGCTCGCCAAGGTCACCAACCCCCAGGGGCTGACCTGGAGTTACTCCTACGACCCGGCCGGGCGTCCGACCTCGGAGACGGACTTCGACGGCCGCACCGTCACCTACACCCACGACGTGGCGGACCGGCTGACGTCCCGCACCAACCCACTCGGCCAGACCGTCGACTACGAGTACGACGTCCTGGATCAGGTCAGCCGCAAGGACGCTGACGGGACGGTCACCACCTTCACCTACGACCTCTCGGGTCAGCTCGTCGAGGCGGCAACCCCGGAAGCGGCCCTCTCGCTGCGCCGCGACGTCCTGGGGCGGCCGACAGCCGAGACCTTGAACGGCCTTACCACCACGTACAGCTACGACAGATTGGGGCGCCGTGCGACCCGCACCACGCCCAGTGGCGCGACGAGCTCCTGGACCTACGACGCCGCAGGCCGCCCCACAGAGCTCACGACCGCGGGCCGGACCCTCAGTTTTGCCCATGACGCTGCGGGCCGCGAGATCACCCGACGTCTGAGCGATGCGCTGACCATTGCGAGCGTCTTCGACGGCCTCGGCCGTCTCAGCGAGCAGTCGGTTACGGGTGCTGAGGGCCGGCTGCTACAGCGGCGCGCCTACGCTTACAGCCTCGGCGGTGACATCGTCCGTCTCGATGACCAGATCAGAGGCATCCGTCACTTCGGCCTCGACCCCGTCGGCCGTGTCACCACCGTCACCGCGGACGGCTGGAGCGAAAACTACGCCTATGACACGGCGGGCAATCAGGTCGCCGCCTCGTGGCCGGACACCCACCCCGGTGGAGACGCGATCGGGCCGCGCACCTACAGCGGCACCGCCATCACCCGTGCCGGAAACGTCCGTTACGAACACGATGCGGCCGGCCGTATCACCCTGCGTCACAAGACACGTCTGTCCCGTAAGCCGGACAACTGGCGCTACACCTGGGACGCCGAAGACCGGCTCACGTCGGTCACCACACCGGACGGCACGGTCTGGCGGTACATCTACGATCCCCTCGGCCGCCGCACCGCGAAGCTGCGCATGGCTCCGGACGGCGCGACGATCACCGAACAGATCACGTACGCGTGGGACGACACGACTCTCTGTGAACAGACCACGGTGTCAGAGGCGCGCCCTCATCCCGTCACTCTCACCTGGCACCACGACGGTCGGACTCCCCTCGCCCAGGTCGAGCGCATCACCGCAGCCGACGCGCCACAACACGAAATCGACTCCCGCTTCTTCACCATCGTCACCGACCTCGTCGGCACTCCCACCGAACTCGTCGACGAGCACGGCACGATCGCCTGGCACGCCATCACCAGCCTGTGGGGATCGACGGCATGGAACCGCGACGCCACCGGGTACACACCACTGCGCTTCCCGGGGCAGTACCACGACCCTGAGACCGGCCTCCACTACAACTACTTCCGCCACTACGACCCCGAGACCGGCCGCTACCTCACACCTGACCCTCTCGGACTGACGCCGTCCCCCAACCCCGTCAGCTACGTCCACAACCCCCTCACCTGGACCGACCCTCTCGGACTCGCGCCATGCCCCAAGGCTCTCTGGGAGCAGAAGGCCGACTTCAGCAGCCAGAAGGTGCTGAGCAAGAAGTTCGACAAACACGCCGGAGACTTCGGCGTCACCGGCAATCGCAGCGGACAGACAATGAAGCAGTTCACACAGAACATGAGAAGCCACATACTCGCCGGCGACACGAAGATCTACCGTTTCAACTACCGGAACCAGGGTCAGGCCGTCGGGTTCATAGATCCGGGAACGAAGAAGATGGTCATGCTGCACACCGACGGAAAATTCTGGTCAGCATGGAAACTGGGCGACAAACAGTTCCAGAGCATCATTGACAAGGGATTCCTGACATAGAACGCCACGTGACGAACATGAAGAACCGTGACCTGATCCAGACGGTCCTGTCCGCTGACGGGGACTTCAGCAGCGACTGGCTGGCTTCCGCAGGCGGCAAAGTCGTCGTGCCCCTCCCCGTGCACGCCGGTCTGAGCCGCCCTACAGCTCTGCGCGTCGTGGCTGGCGCGCGGGAAGCAGGAGCCATGGCCGTCCTCGCCGCCTCGCTCGCCCCCGAGCGCCGCGACATCCAGGTGACGGAAGCCCCTCTCAGCACGGACGAACTTCTGGCTCTCGCTTCCCGCATGCAGGAGGGCTCCGAACTACTCCTGGCGGCCGACAATCTCCACGGCGCATTGCTGCCCAAGGCCGGGTACGCACTCCTCGCGGGGACGGCGCAGTTCATGCGCGGCGCGCTGTCCGAGGGCCCCGACAAGGCCAAGGCCGATTTCGGGCGGTACGCCCGGACGACACGGTCCGAACAACCGCACATCGTGGGAGTGGCTGCTGACTTCCCCCCACTGACCAGGGCATGGAAGTCCCCCGCCGACATCCCTGTGGACAGCCACACGGGACGGCAACTGACGCTGATGCGGGCACTCCTGGAGGATGCCGTCGACGGACCGGCCTATGCCCGCCAGTGGCTTGCCGAACGCCGCAACGCCATGGAAGCAGGAGAGCGTGTGAGCGACGCGATCGCCGGCGCGCTGGACGAGGTCTTCTACGCGCTGGAGGACTACACCATCGACCCGAGCCTCCGGGACGATGACGACCTGACCGACGGAGAACTGCGACAACACGTGGCAGACGCTCTGAGGCGACTTCGTGCTCTCAAGTGAGACCAGGCAAGGACGGGCCACCGCTGTCCGGCTGGCTCTCCGGTAGGCGCCGGCCGGACACGGCAGTTCCGCAGACGAAAGGACCAATGGGTGTTTCAGTCCTTTGACCGCGCCAAGTCCCTTGAGCAACTGGACGGCGAGCGCTGGGGCGACCCGCCGGCGGACACGACCTCACTGGTCAGGACTGTCCACGAGTGGCGGCGACGACCCGTTGGCACTCTGGAACCCCATGAGCTGGGCCGCTTGATCGGCCAGGACGTGGGCTTGCCGTGGCTTCTTCCGCTCGCCGTGGAGATCCTTCGGGACAAGGCGGCCGCGGGTGGCTTCATCGACGGCGACCTGCTGTACGCGGTGGTGACGAGGAGCCCGGTGGTGTGGGCGGACCGTCCCGAACTCGCCCGCGAACTCAAAACGGCCGTGGCCCTGATTGCCGAGCTGTCGAATTATGTGAAACCGGATGTGGAGAATTTCCTTGCCTCGCTTCCCGAAGGGAGCTAGGAGGGTGGGTTTCGCGAGCTGTTCGATTCCCGGACGGCGCGAAAGGATGCACAAGCACTGAGGCCTCGTCGCTCCACCAAGGACACTCATGCCCCACACCACGCCTCCCCGCCCCCTGGACATCGAGGCGGAGTTTCCCGAGCTGGCCGGTCACCGGAAGACCGCCACGCGGCTGCATCCGCGTCCCGGTGCGTCCGGGCCCGACCGGAATTCCGTCGGCGGTCCGTTTCTGTGGCCCGTCGGCGAGGCATGGCCCGTATGCCGGGAGCCTCACCCCCGTGGCCGGGGCCGGCGGATCGAGGATGTCCACGAGGAGCGGCGGGTGCTCGCGGAAGCCTGGCGCGACGGGCATGCCGGTCCTACGGAGGAGGAGCGGGCCCTGCTTGCCTTGCTTGAGCGGGAGCATCGGGTGCCCGGCCTCCAGGACACCGACCCGGTGCCGCTCCTGCCCGTCGCCCAGCTCTTCGTGCGGGACGTTCCCGGGCTCGTCGTTCCCGAGGGCCGCGATCTGCTTCAGGTCCTGTGGTGTCCGTTCGGCGCCCACGGGGAACAGGCGGCTCCCGGTGTCCATCTGCGCTGGCGTACCGGCGCCGCGTGCGTGCCGTTCCCCGATCCGCCGCGGCCGGCGGTGGTGGGGGACGAGGGATACGTACCGGAACCCTGTGTGCTCGACCCGGAGCAGGTCACGGAGCACCAGTGGGCCGAGCTGCTGCCCGAGGACCTGCGGCTGCGCATCGAGGAATGGGAGGAGGCGCTGTGGGAGGAGGCGGACGAGAACGGTGACGACGCGGACGACGCCCTGTCCTACGACGGCGACTTCGCCGTGGCTCCCGGCTGGAAGGTGGGCGGCTTCGCGCGCTGGGGTGTGACGGGTCCCCAGGAGCTGGTCTGTTCCCCCCGCGCACGAACACCGCGTCAGCCTTCAGTGAGGTGAGCCGGCAGGAGCGGTCAGGTGGGCGGACCGGGTGCCGGATCCTCGTCTGCATGAGTGTGGCCGCCCGTCAGTAAGGTGGGCCAGACGAAGGTCACCGACGACGCGTCCGCACGGGGATACCGGAGAGACAGTGGACAACCCTTTCGCCCCGCCTCCTCCTTCCGACAACGGGCGTTTACCTGCCTGGTCCGAGCTTGACGAGTATCTGTGGCACTCGTGCGACATCGTCGCCGACCTGATCGAGAGGCGGATCGATCGGCGTCCGCTGGTCGCCACCGTCGCCCGGCTCGAACCCGGTGACCGCGCACTGGCCGTCGGCCCTGCGCAGCGTCTGACCTGGAGGGCTGTCGGCAACGGCCGCTACGCGCACCAGAACGTTGTCGCCTTCGGCAGTCCCGCGTTCGTGATCGGCAGCATGGTCGGCTCGGCGATCGGCAACTCCGCCCGGCGCCGCGCCGCGGCCGACGACGCCCAACCCCGCTGGACGGCTGACGGATCCGGCGAAATCACCGTCACCGCCCGCAAGGTCTACTTCGGCCACCCGCAGTGTCCGCTCGACCTCGCCTGGGGTGGCCTCGACACCATCGACCTCGTCGCACCGGACGTCTTCCAGACCAGCTTCCAGAACATCAACAACGGCCGGTACACGACGGTCCAGCTCCGCACACCGTGGGCGTCTCTGCTGTTCGTCCTGGCCGCGATCACGGCGTTCCCCGCCCACCCACGGTTGCTGGGGCGAGGCTGGCTTCCGCCGGACTTCGAGAGCCGATGCACACAGATCGGCCGACCATGCCGCCCGGCAGCCCGCCTCCTGCTGGAGAGGACCGTTTGATCCGCGCGTACGTCGACAGCGTCGAAGCCTTCCGGCACAGACCGCTGTCTGAGATCTCCGAGGAGGGTGCGGTCTCGTGGCCCTCGACGACCACCTCGTGAATCCGCAGGTACTGCGGTCCCTCTACGGGGAGGGGCTCCCCGATGCGCTGGCCGGTGTACGGATCCGTTCCGTCAACCTCAACTGGCGTGGGCCGACCGTGCGGTTGCGGGTCGATCTGCCGGGGTTCCCGCGGACGCCGCCCGCGGAGTGGGGCGATGCCGACACCGTGCAGTGCCAGTTGGAGTTCCTCGCCGTGGAGCCGATCGCGGTGGCGGAGTGGGCGCCGCCGGTGCTCGGGGACGTGCGGATGGTGCGGGCCGGGGACGACGGTGCGCGGCGGATGCGGGTCGAGGTGGTGGGGCGAGGCGTGGATCTGCGGTTCGAGTGCTATGAGAGGGCGACCGTTCGGCATGTGAGTGCGTTCCGACGCGGGGACGCTGGGGACGGCGGCGGACCTCATCGGTTCGTCAGCAAGGTCGACTCACGGCTTCACGCCTTCCTTCCCGCCACCGATGAGAAGACCTTTTATGAGCGCTGACTGGCGGGAGGTCCTCGATGCTTACGACTGGTCCCTGTCCTACGTCCATCTCGACGAGCGCGAGGACTCGGTGACCCTCGGGTTCGAGCGGAGGGCGGGCGGTGAGGGGTTCGCATTCCACGTGGTGTTCACGGGAGTCGAGGGCGCGCGGGTCACCGGGTGGGGGGCCACGGAGGCCCAGCAGGTGCGTGTGTCCGGGGTGGAGGAGGGCGGGTACGACGTGCTGCTCGGGCGGGAGGAGTCCGGGATCCGGTTCCGGGCCGCCGGGGCCCGGCTCGGTGCCCGCCGTTCCGGTCCGGTGGGGGCCGACTAGGCGGGCGCCGACGACGCCCCGAGCCCTGTCGTACCGCCGCCTCTAGCGTTCCCGCTCCCGCAGCCCCAGCACCGCCCCCGCCGCGAGCAGCGCCAGCCCCGCCGACACCGCGAGGGCGATGTTCGCGCCGTGGCCCGGGCCGCCGCTCGACGAGGTCACGATGGCGATAGTCAGGGCGACGCCCGCGCAGGAGCCGATGTAGCGGAAAGTCTGCTGGGCGCCGGAGCCCATGGCGGCACGGGCGACCGGGACCGATTCGACCGAGAGCAGGGGCAGGGCGGCGTTCAGGAGGCCGCTGCCGATGCCGCCCAGGACCAGGCCCGGCAGCAGGCGTTGCCAGGAGCCCGAGTCGATGGCGCCGAGCATGGTCAGGACGCCGGCCGCGTGCAGGGTGAAGCCGACCGCCAGCTGCCGGCGGGGCGGGACGCGGCCGGCCAGACGCTTGGCCTGGAGCGCCACCGCGAAGGACAGGCCCGACCAGAGCAGGAACAGCCACGCCGTGTCCAGCGGAGTCAGGCCGAGCACCTGCTGGAACAGGACCGGCAGGAAGCTGAAGAGGCCGATCACCGCGAAGCCCGTGAACAGGCCGCCGGCGGAGGAGGCCAGGAAGCTCGGGCGGCGCAGCAGGCTCAGGTCGATCATGGGGGTCGTGGTGCGGCGCTCCACCAGGACGAAGACGGCCATGAGGACCACCGCGGCCAGGAACAGCAGGCCCACCTCGGACCGCAGCCAGCCGTCCCGGCCCAGGGTGAGCGCGGCCACCAGGGAGACCAGCGCCAGGCCGAAGGTGAGGGCGCCCAGGATGTCGGGGCGGCCGCCCCTCGGTGAGCGGGATTCGGTGAGCGCCCGTGGTGACAGGGCCGCCACCAGCAGCGTCGCCGCGGCCAGGACGGCGTAGGCCACCCGCCAGTTGGGCAGCACGGCCGCCAGCAGCGGGCCCGTCGCGATACCGCCGCTGACGAACGCGCCCCACACGCCCGTCGCGTGCAGCCGGCCGCGTGGGCTCGGGAAGGCGTGCACCAGCAGGCCGAGGCTGCTCGCCAGGATCGCCGCACTGGCCGCGCCCTGGGCGATACGGGCCAGCGTGAACGGCCAGGTGGAGTCGGTCAACGCGCCGAGGGCGGTGGTGATGCCCAGCGTCAGCGTGCCGAGCAGGAAGATCCGGCGGCGGCCGAAGTCGTCGGCGAGGCTGCCGGCCACCAGGAGGAGGGCGGCCAGGCCGAGCGGGGTGCCGTTGATCAGCCAGGCCTGGGCGGAGAGCGGGGTGTGCAGGTCGGCCGCGGTGTCGCGGAGGGTGACCACGGGCGCGGTGTACGTCATCAGGCTCACGGCGGTGGCCGCGCTGGTCAGGGCCAGGGTGGCGCGGGCCTGGGGCGTCGTGTCGGGGTGGGGTGCCGCGGGCTTGTGCCGGGCACTCGGCGCTTCGACCCCAGTGAGGGTTCGTTCATTGAACTCAGCCATGGTGGTACCGTAGCACGGTAGGTTCGATGACTGAACCTACGATCGGGGAGCTGACTAAGGTGGTCCCATGGCACTGGGCAAGGACTATGTGACGCAGGAGTGCTCGATCGCCCGCGCGCTGGAGGTCGTCGGCGAGCGCTGGACGCTGCTCGTCGTCCGCGACGCGCTCTACGGCGTCCGGCGCTACAACGACTTCCTCGTCCACCTCGGTATCCCGCGCGCCGTCCTGTCGGCCCGCCTCAAGACGCTCACCGAGGAGGGCATCCTGGAGAAGCGCCGGTACCAGGAGTCGCCGCCCCGGGACGAGTACGTCATCACCGAGCGCGGGACCGAGCTGTGGCCCGCCCTGCGTGCCCTCGCCGTCTGGGGGCGCGAGCACCTCATGGACCGCCGGCTGCGCTACTTCCGGCACGTGGACTGCGGCACCGAACTCGGTTCGTACGGCGAATGTCCCGCGTGCGGAACCGTCGTGCCCGTCGCCGACGTTCTCATTACGCCGGGACCGGGACTCGACCCCGCCCCGGCGGATCCGGTCAGCCGGGCGCTTCTGAAGCCCAAGAGGCTCCTGGAGCCGCTGGAAACCGATCATGTATAAACGGCAGTGACCACGGGGAGGGGGGAACGGGCATGCGTGTGAACAGCCGCTGGATGCCGCCGCCCCGTCCTGCCGCCGTCCTGCTGCTTCTCCTGCTCGACCTCCTGCTGCTCGACTCCGGCAGCCTCTTCACCACCGTCGCGCTCGCCGCGACCGCCGCCGTCGGCTCGGCCCTCGCCGTCGCCGCCTTCCGCGCCGCGCGCTCCGCACCCGCCGTGCCGCCCACCCGGGTCCGTACGGCGATACGCGACCGGGCCCGGCGTACCGCCTTCCTGCCGCAACGCGACCCGGACGCCAAGGGCCGCAGCCGCCCCCGAGCCCCCGGGCACGCCCTCCAGGCGACCACCGCGTAGGACATCCGTGGCACCCGTCCGGGGTGTCCTCGCGCGGGTCGTCATGCCGTCCCACCTCTTCACCCACGGCACGACGAGACCCCCGGAGGGCTCCCACCCATGTCCGTTTTCGCTGCCCTGGTCGAGCAACTCGCCGACCTGCTCAAGCCGTTCTTCCACGCCTCCGCGGCCGCCGCCGCGATCGTCCTGTTCACCGCGCTCGTACGACTGCTCGTGCATCCCCTGTCCCGTGCCGCCGCCCGTGGCCAGCGTGCCCGGGCCGCGCTCCAGCCGAGAATCGCGGAGTTGAGGAAGAAGCACGGGAAGGACCAGCAGGCGCTGCAGAAGGCCGTGCTGGAGCTGCACGCGGAGGAGAAGGTGTCCCCGCTGTCCGGCTGTCTGCCCGGACTGCTGCAACTGCCCGCGTTCTTCGTCCTGTACCACCTCTTCTCCAACTCCACGATCGGCGGCCATGACAACGGTTTGCTGAACCACTCGTTGCTGGGTGCCCCGCTCGGCGGCCGGGGAGTCGACGTCCTCGGCGACGGGTTCGGAGCTGCCGGTCCGGTCTATCTGGGGCTGTTCGTCCTGGTCGCCGCCGTCGCCACCTTCACCTTCCTCCGCACCCGGCGGACGGCGGCGGGGGCGGGGGCGGTCCTGAGCGGTGGGGAAGGCGAGCAACTGCCGGGTCTGGGCGCGGTCACCAAGGTCACGCCGTACCTGTCGTACCTCACGCTGTGCACCGTGGCCGTGGTGCCGCTGGCCGCCGCGCTGTATGTGGTGACCAGTACGACGTGGAGTGCCGTCGAGCGCGCTGTGCTCTATCGATGAGGGCGGGGGTACGGTCCAGTACGTGAACAGGGTATTGCCCGCTGCACCCGCATCTTGGAGGATCGGCCAGTCCTCCGATGGCTGCACCCATCGGCCGGGCGCCCGCTATCAAGGGAGATGGTGACGACCATGAAGCTGCTGCGAGTCGGTACGGCGGGAGCGGAGCGGCCCGCTCTGCTCGACGCCGAGGGGGTCCTGCGGGACCTGTCGGGGATCGTCGACGACATCGACGGAGCCCTGCTCGCCGACGGGGCCGCCCTCGGGCGGGTCCGGGCCGCGGCCGACGCCGGCGAACTGCCCGCGCTCGACGCGAACGGGCTGCGGATCGGGCCGCCGCTGGGGAGGATCGGCAAGATCGTGTGCATCGGCCTGAACTACCACGACCACGCCCGCGAGACCGGGGCCGAGCCGCCGGCCGAGCCGGTGATCTTCTTCAAGGCCGCGGACACGGTCGTGGGGCCGAACGACACGGTGCTGGTCCCCCGCGGGTCCGTGAAGACCGACTGGGAGGTCGAACTCGCCGTCGTCATCGGGCGTACGGCCCGTTATCTGGCCGACGACGAGGACCCGCTGGCGTATGTCGCCGGGTACGCCGTCGCGCACGACGTGTCCGAGCGGGAGTTCCAGATCGAGCGGGGCGGCACCTGGGACAAGGGGAAGAACTGCGAGACGTTCAACCCGTTCGGGCCGTGGCTGGTCACGGCGGACGAGGTCGGGGATCCGCAGGAGCTGTCGCTGAAGCTCTGGGTCAACGGGGAGCTGAAGCAGGACGGGACCACCGGCGAGCAGATCTTCTCGGTCGCGGAAGTCGTGCGGTACGTCAGCCGGTTCATGGTGCTCTACCCCGGGGACGTCATCAACACGGGGACTCCGGCGGGGGTCGCGCTGGGGGCGCCCGAGCCGAAGCCGTACCTGCGGGGTGGCGACGTGGTGGAGCTGGAGATCGGTGGGCTCGGTCGTCAGCGGCAGGAGTTCAAAGACGCCTGAGGGGCGAGGGGTGCTCTGCGCGGGCGGGTGCGGCTCCGTCGTGGTTGCTCGCGCGGTTCCCCGCGCCCCTGACGGGGCGCCACAGCTGACGGGGCTTACAGCTCCAGGAACTTTTCCAGCGCCTCCACCACGAAGCGGTGGTCCTGGAGTTGAGGGAGGCCGGAGACCGTCACCGAGCCGATCACGCCCACGTTCTCCACGGTGATCGGGAAGGAGCCGCCGTGGGCCGCGTACGCGTCGGGGTCCAGGCGGGAGGACTCCTCGAACGTCGTGCCCTTGGCCCGGAAGCGGGCTCCCACCAGGTAGGACGCGGAGCCGTAGCGTTCCACCACCCGGCGCTTGCGGATGATCCAGGCGTCGTTGTCGGGGGTGGAGCCGGGCAGGGCCGCGTGGAAGAGCTGCTGGCCGGCGCGGTGGATGTCGATGGCCACCGGGGCCTGGCGCTCCCGTGCCATCTCCACCAGCAGGGAGCCGAGGGCCCACGCGTCGTCGTAGGTGAACTGCCGGAAGACCAGAAGGCGTTCCTGCTTCTCCAGCTCGTCCACCGACGGGGTGAGTTCGGGGGTGGACCGGGGGGTGATCTGCGGGTGGTGCATCAGAGGGTCACCGTCACCTTGTCTCGCGCCGAGCGGCGGGCTGCTTCCAGTACGTCCAGGGCGGCGGCCGCCTCCAGCGCGGTCACCGGGTTGGGGCCTTCGCCCCGCAGGGCCCCGGCCACGGCCGCGTAGTACGCGGGGTAGTCGCCGGGGAGGGTGGGCACGGCACGGCCGCCGCCGGTGAGCGGGGACTCCCCGGCGCCGACCCTGCCGTACAGGGACTCCGGCTCGACACCCCAGCCGGCGCCCGGGCGTTCGCCCTCGCGCAGCGCCGCCTCCTGCGGGTCCAGGCCGTACTTGACGTAACCCGCCTTCGAGCCCAGCACCCGGAAGCGCGGGCCGAGCTGGGCCGCCGTCGCCGAGGCGTAGAGGTGGGAGCGGACGCCGCTCGCGTGGGTGACGGCGATGAAGGTGTCGTCGTCGGTCTCGGCGCCGGCCCGGCGGATGACCGACTCGGCGTACACCTCGGTGGCCGGGCCGAAGAGGACCAGGGCCTGGTCGACGACATGGCTGCCGAGGTCGTAGAGGAGACCTCCGATCTCTGCCGGGTCGCCGGACTCGCGCCAGCCGCCCTTGGGCTGCGGGCGCCAGCGCTCGAAGCGCGACTCGAAGCGCCAGGGGTCGCCGAGTTCGCCCTCCTCGAGGAGGTTGCGCAGGGTCAGGAAGTCGTTGTCCCAGCGGCGGTTCTGGAAGACCGAGAGCAGCAGGCCGTGCTCCTCGGCGAGGGCGGCCAGCTCGCGCGCCTCGGCCGCGGTGCCGGCCACCGGCTTGTCGACCACGACCGGCAGGCCCGCCTTGAGCGCGGTCGTCGCCAGCGGGACGTGCGTCCTGTTCGGGGAGGCGATGACGACCAGGTCGAGGTCGTCGGCGCGGTCGAACAGCTCGTCGGGGGCGGCGACGGTCCGGACCTCGGGGAACTCGGCCTTCGCCTGCGCCTGCCGCTCGGGGTCCGAGGTGACCACCGTGTCCAGGGCGAGGCCCTCGGTGGCGGCGATCAGGGGGGCGTGGAAGACGGATCCGGCGAGGCCGTAGCCGATGAGGCCGACGCGGAGGGGAGTGGCAGCTGTCATGCCTCCCACTTTGGCAACGCTGTTGCCAAAGTGCAAGCGGGAGGGAGAATGAGTGGCGTGAACAGGACGAGGAGCGGACGACCGGGCGCGGCCGGAGCGAATCTGCTCGCCGTGCGCAGTCACAACGCCGCGCTGGTGCTGGACCTGCTGCGCACGGCGGGGGAGGACGGCATCAGCCGGCTCGAACTGGCCGGGCGCACCGGGCTCACCCCGCAGGCGGTCAGCAAGATCACCGCACGGCTGCGCGAGGAGGGCCTCGCGGCGGAGGCCGGGCGGCGCGCGTCCACCGGGGGCAAG
The DNA here is from genome assembly GCF_053611365.1 of Streptomyces sp. NPDC054813. Taxonomy (NCBI): domain Bacteria; kingdom Bacillati; phylum Actinomycetota; class Actinomycetes; order Kitasatosporales; family Streptomycetaceae; genus Streptomyces; species Streptomyces sp. NPDC054813. The sequence continues at coordinate 20,926 of NZ_JBSHAF010000035.1, forward strand.
CCGGCCACCGTGCTGCGCCTGGTGCCGGAGGCCGCGCACGCGGTGGGGCTGCAGCTCGACCGGGACGAGCTGCGTGCCGTACTGGTCGACCTCGACGGCACGGTCGTCGGCGAACGCCAGGGGGAGCTGGACCTGGGCGCGGGGGCGGCGGCCGTGCTGGGGGCCGCCGCCGAGCTGGTCGGCGAGCTGCGTGAGGAGGTGCCCGAAGAGGTCCTCGGGGTCGGCGTCGCGGCGCCCGGGCCGCTCGACCACATCCACGGTGTGCTGCACCGGGTCACCGGGTTCCCCGAGTGGGACGGCTTCCCGCTGCGGGACGCGCTCGCGGAGCGGCTCGGGGTGCCGGTCGTCGTCGACAAGGACAGCAACGCGGCCGCCCTCGGACTCGCCGTCGGCGGCGAGGGCGGCTCCTTCGCCTATCTGCACCTCGGTACGGGCCTCGGCGCCGGGCTGGTGATCGGCGACAGCGTGCACCGGGGGGCGCGGACCGGAGCGGGGGAGTTCGGGCACCAGGTCATCCAGCTGGACGGGCCTGCGTGCCACTGCGGCAACCGGGGCTGCATCGAGGCGCTGTGCCTGGCCGCGGTGGGCCGCGCGGACCCGGACGAGGCGGCGCGGGTGCTGGGTGCCGGGGCCGCGAACCTGGCCGCGCTGCTCGACATCGACCTCGTGCTGCTCGGCGGCCGTACGGTCGCGGCCGCCCCGGAGACCTTCGTCCACGGGGTCGCCGCCGTCCTCGACGCCCGCGCCCGCCGGGAGGGCAGCCTGGGCACGACCGTCCCCGTCCGGCTCGCCCCCGGCAGCGACCGGCGGGTCGCGGAGGGCGCAGCCCAGCTGCTGCTCGCCCCGCTGTTCGGCCGCGCGGACGTTTGACCGCGGGCGGCTTACGGCGGGCGGCGGGCGGTTTACGCCGGACGGGTTACGGCAGCGGGCAGCGGGCGGCGGACGGCAGGGGGGACAGGCGGGGCAGGGGGCTGATCGAGCGGAGTTGGTGTGCTTTCGCGGAGTGGCACTGGCCCGGTCCCGGTGGTGCCCGGCATGATCACATGATCATGCGACTGAGCACGTCCCTGTCCCTCTGCGTGGCCGCAGCCGCCGTTCTCGCCCCCGTGCCGTCGGCGACGGCCGCGCCCATGTCGTCGTCGGCGACCACCGCCCCCGCCGACGCCTCCTGCGCGGGCGCCGACGAGCAGGGCTTCCCCCTCGCCACCCGTATCCACGACGGCCCCTCGTCCTACGAGGCCGGCGGCGGTTACGGCACCTGGTACCTGGACCTCACCAACACCACCGGGCGCACCTGTACCGACGTCCACCCGGTCGTCGTCCTCGTCGACGACAAACGGGCCCTGAAGCCGTCCCAGGCCGAGCTGGAGTTCTACGACGGCCCGCGCACCCGCCCGGTCCCACTGACGGAGACCGACGAGTCCGAGCTGGTCGGCGTGTTCGACGGGGACGGCTTCCCGGGGCTCACGGTGGCGCCCGGGGCGACCGTCTCGGTCAAGGTCAGACTCGCCGTCACCTCCGACGCCGGGCCGAACGCGGTCACGGCCAACGCGGCCGTCGTGCAGCGGCGGGGGTCGGACGGCGACTGGGTGGGGGAGTCGAACGACTACCGCTTCGGCATCGGCGGCGAACCACCGCCCGCGAGCGTCGCCCCCGCCGTGCCCTCCATCGGCGCGGAGGTCGGCCCGGGGATCTCCCCGGGGGCCTCCGCGCAGACCAGTCCGCACGCCAGCCCCGGCAGCAGCCCCGGTGCCAGCCCGGGGCCGACCCCTGGGGTCACCCCTGAGGGCACCTCCACCGCCTCCCCGGGCAGCGCCCTGCCCTACGCCACAGAGGCCGAGGAGGCCGGGGAACGGGCCCGCGAACTGGCCGGTACCGGCCTCGGCGCGGCCCGCGGGCTGCTCCCGGCCGCCGTCGCCCTGCTCGCTGTAGGGGGCAGCGCGTTCCTGCTGGCCCGCAGACGGCGGTGAGCGGTGTCCCGCGACCCCCTGGGCTCCATGACCCCTGGCCCCACGCCCCTTGGTCCCACGTCCCTTGGTCCCACGCCCCTTGGTCCGACTCCCCTTGGTCCGACTCCCCCTGTCCGGCGATGAAAGCGCCGTCTGCGAACATCCCTCCGTGGACTACCCGAACGACCAGGCCCCCGGCGCCCCCGTCCGCTCCGGCATCCCCGAGCACGGCCGTATCCCGAAGTACTACGCGGTGAAGGCGCAGATCGATCGTCTCGTCGGCGATCTGGGGGAGGGCCATGTCATCCCCACCGAGCGCGATCTGTCGGAGGCGTACGGCGTCGCCCGCGAGACCGTACGGCAGGCGCTGCGCGAGCTGGTGCTGGAGGGCAAGCTGCGCCGGCAGGGGCGTGGCACGGTCGTCGCCGGACCCAAGCTGGAGCAGCCGCTCTCCCTCGCCAGCTACACCGAAGGCGTACGGAGGCAGGGGCGCACCCCCGGCCGTGGCCTGGTCACGCTCGACCGCTTCCCCTGCCCGGCCGCCCTCGCCGCCGAGACCGGCCTCGAACGCGGCGAGCCCGTCTGGCACCTGGAGCGCGTGCTGCTCGCCGACGACGAGCGGGTCGGCCTGGAGAGTACCTATGTCGCCGTGGCCCGGGTGCCGCAGCTCGACACCGACTTCGAGCCCGACTCCTCCTTCTACGGCTACCTGCACGAGAAGGGCATCGCCTTCGGGGACGCCGACGAGCGCATCGAGACCGTGCTGGCCACCCCGCGCGAGGCCCTCCTCATCGGCACCCCGCCGGCCCTGCCGATGCTGCTGATCCACCGGGTGTCGCGGGACACCGAGGGGCGGCCGCTGGAGCGGGTGCGGTCGCTGTACCGAGGAGACCGGTTCTCCTTCACGGCCCATCTGCGCGGCTGAAAAGTATCGATTTGGGGCGCTTCAGATCGCCTCCGGGTATCACGAACAGATAACAGGTCTAGCCCAAACGTGATGACCAGTTCACGCTCTCGTTGTCAGCCGGTCCATTCCGGTTCCCCAGTCGCGAGGAGCGTGGCGGTCGTGAGAGTGACAGTCGTCGGAGCAGGCGTGGTGGGCACCATGCACGCCTGGCAGGCAGTGGAACGCGGCCACGAGGTCGTGCAGATCGAGCGCGAGGCCGAGGCCCGCGGCGCCTCGCTGCGCAACTTCGGGCAGATCTGGGTGAGTGGGCGCGCGGGCGGAGCGGAGCTCGAAACCGCGCTGCGGGCCCGGGAGCTGTGGGAGGAGATCGGCGGCCGGGTACCCGCGCTCGGCTTCCGCGCCAACGGGTCGCTGACCCCGGTGCGCGGCGCGTACGAACTCGCCGTCGCCGAGGCCGCCGTGGCCCGCGCGGACGCGGCCGCCCGTGGCCACAAGCTGCTCACGGCCCCCGAGGCCCGCGCCCTGAACCCCGCCCTTCGCGGCGCTTTCGACGCCGCCCTGTACTGCGAGCGGGACGCGGCCGTCGAGCCGCGCACCGCCCAGCTCGCCCTCCGCGCCGAGCTGCTGAAGTCCCCGAACTACACCTTCCTGCCGGGCCGTGAGGTCCGCGAGGTGACCGGCCCCGGGACGGTCCGCGACGACCACGGCGACATCCACCACGCCGACACCGTCGTCCTGTGCACCGGCGCCTGGCTCGGCGGCCTCGTCCGCGAGCTGGCCGGACCCGATCTGCCGGTGCGCCGGGTCCGCCTCCAGATGATGCAGACCGACCCGCTCGGCGAACCCCTCCCCACCTCGGTCGCCGACGCCGACAGCTTCCGCTACTACCCGGCATACGCCTCCCCGGCCCTGGACGCCCTCAACGCCGGCCGGCCGCAGCCGGAGACCGCGGCCGTGCACCGTATGCAGCTGCTCATGGTGCAGCGCGCCGACGGCGGGCTGACCATCGGCGACACCCACGAGTACGAGCACCCCTTCGCCTTCGACACCGTCGAGGAGCCCTACGAGCACCTCACCGGGGTCGTCGAGTCCCTCCTCGGCCGGCCGCTGCCGCGCATCCGGCACCGCTGGGCCGGGGTGTACGCGCAGTGCACCGACACCACCCGGGTGGTGCACCGGCAGGAGCTGGCCGACGGGGTGTGGCTGGTCACCGGGCCCGGCGGGCGCGGCATGACCTGCTCGCCCGCGATAGCCGAGACCACCGCGAACGAACTGGGCTGGTGAGAGAGATGGCAGACATGGCTGAGACGAACCACATGGCTGAGACGGCCGAGGACATCCGACTCGTCGTGCTCGACATGGCCGGTACGACCGTCGCCGACGGCGGGCTCGTCGAGCAGGCGTTCACGGCAGCCGCCCGCCATCTGGGCGCGGACCCCGACCAGATGATCGACTACGTCCGCGCCACCATGGGCGAGTCCAAGATCTCCGTCTTCCGGCACCTGTTCGGAGAGGAGGCCAAGGCCCAGGAGGCCAACCGGGCCTTCGAGGCGGCCTACGCCGAACTCGTCGACGGCGGCAGGGTGCACGCCCTGCCCGGCGCCCGCGAGACCATCGAGCAGCTCCGGGCGGACGGCCGTACCGTCGTCCTCACCACCGGGTTCGCCCGCGCCACCCAGGACGCGATCCTCGCCGCCCTCGGCTGGCAGGACCTGGTGCCGCTCACCCTGTGCCCCGCCGACGCCGGGGGCCGCGGGCGGCCGTACCCCGACATGGTCCTCACCGCGCTGCTGCGCACGGCCGCCGCCGACGACGTCCGTCAGGTCGCCGTCGTCGGCGACACCTCCTACGACATGCTCACCGGCGTCCGGGCCGGCGCGGGCCTGGTCGCCGGGGTGCTGACCGGCGCGCACGGCGCGGACGCGCTGCGGGCGGCCGGGGCGACCCAGGTGCTCGACTCGGTCGCGGGCTTGCCGGGAGTGCTCGCATGACCAGCGGTATCCGCTTCGACTCCGTCACGGTCGCCTACGACGGGAACGTCGTCCTCGACTCCCTCGACCTCACCGTCGCGCCCGGCGAGGTGATGGCCCTGCTCGGGCCGTCCGGCTCCGGCAAGACCACCGCGCTGCGGGCGGTCGCCGGGTTCGTACGGCCCGTCTCCGGGCGGGTGTTCCTCGGCGACCGTGACGTCACCGACCTGCCGCCGTACCGGCGGGGGATCGGGATGGTCGTCCAGCAGTACGCGCTCTTCCCGCACCTGCGGGTCGCCGACAACGTGGCCTTCGGGCTCAAGGCCCGCAGGACGCCCAAAGGCGAGACCCGTGAACGGGTCGCCGAGGCACTGGAGATGACCGGGATGGCGGCGTACGCGCGCCGCTATCCGCGGGAGCTGTCCGGCGGGCAGCAGCAGCGGGTCGCCATCGCGCGGGCGCTGGCCATCCGGCCGGAGGTGCTGTTGCTGGACGAGCCGCTGTCCGCGCTCGACGCGCAGCTGCGGTCCGGGTTGCTCGCGGAGCTGGCCCGGCTGCACCGGGAGTTGCCCGACGTGTCGATCCTCTACGTCACCCACGACCAGGTCGAGGCGTTGACGCTGGCTGACCGGATCGCGGTGATGGACCGGGCGCGGCTGCGGGCGTGCGGGACGCCGGCCGAGCTGTACCGGGCGCCCGCCGACGAGTTCACGGCGTCCTTCGTGGGCGGGGCGAACCTGCTGCCGGTGACCGTGGGGGCGGGAGGTGTCGACTTCGCGGGGGCCGCGGTGAAGGTGGATACGGCGGGGGCCGTCTCCGGGGCTCGGGCCACGTTGTGTGTGCGGCCGCATCTGGTGGGGCTGGGGCAGGGGCCCAATCAACTCGCTGGTGTCGTGCGGGAGATCCAGTGGCGGGGGGCCACGCATCGGCTGTATGTCGAGGTGGGTGGGCAGGTGGTGATGGCGGATCTGCGGGAGTTGCGGGATCCGCCGGGGTTCGGGGATGAAGTGGCGTTGCATTTCGCTTCGGAGGATGCGGTGTTGCTGCCTGCGGGGGTTGGCCGTGACTGATGTCGTGCCTCGGCCGCGGGTGGTTCGTGGCTGGTCGCGCCGTGCCCCGCGCCCCTGTCGGGGCGCGTTGGTCCTGCCGCCAGTTGCCCTGCTCGCCCTCTTCTTTCTTTACCCGCTCGCCCTCGTCGTCCAGCAGTCCGTGCGGCCCGACACCGGGGGGACGTCCCTCCAGCCCTACGCGGACGTCTTCGCCTCCCAGTCGTTTCGCAACGCTCTCTGGACCACCGTCTGGATCGCCGTCTCCTCCACCGCCGGGTGCATGGTCCTCGGCTTCGTGCTCGCCCTCGTCATCGCCTTCATCCCCTTCCCCGGGGCCAAGGCCGTCGCCCGCTTCATCGACGTCTACCTCTCCTTCCCCTCCTTCCTCATCACCCTCGCCCTGCTCTTCATCTACGGCACGACCGGGATCATCGGGTCCTTCCAGTTCCTGACCACCCCCTGGGGGGTGCTGCTGGCCGAGGTCACCTACTTCACGCCGTTCGTGATGCGGCCGCTGCTCGCCGCGTTCTCGCAGCTCGACACCGCGCAGCTGGAGGCGGCGTCGAGCCTGGGGGCGCGGGCGCCCCGGATCGTGCGGCAGGTGATCCTCCCCGAGGCGCTGCCCGCGCTCGCCGCCGGCGGGAGCCTGGTGCTGGTGCTGTGCCTCAACGAGTTCGGGATCGTGCTGTTCACCGGCGCCAAGGGGGTCACCACCCTCCCGATGCTCGTCTACAGCAAGGCGATCCTGGAGTCCGACTACCCGGGCGCCTGTGTCGTCGCCGTCGTCAACGTCCTGATCTCCGTAGGTCTCTACGGCCTCTACCGGATGGTGAGCCGTCGTGCTGGTGCATAGCCGCAAGGCCAGGTGGGCGGTGTGGGCGGTGTTCCTCGTCCTGTTCCTGCCGCTCTTCGCCCTCCCTCTGCTCGTCGTCCTCGGCGCCTCCTTCGCCACCCACTGGTCCGGCGTCCTGCCCTCGGGGGCGACCGTCGGCAACTTCCGTTCCGCCACCCGCGGTGACGCCCTCCAGGCGCTCACCACCAGCCTCGTCACCGCCGTCACCGCGAGTCTGCTCGCGCTCGCCGTCGGCACCTGGGCCGCGCTCGCCGCCCACGCCCTCGGCAGGCGCCGCAAGGCCCTGGTCGACGCCCTGTTCGTGCTGCCGGTCGCCGTGCCGTCGGTGGTGGTCGGGCTGTCGCTCCTGGTGGCCTTCTCCAAGCCGCCGATGCTGCTCAACGGCACCCGGTGGATCGTGATCCTCGCCCACACCGTGCTGGTGACCGCCTTCGCCTACCAGTCGGTGTCGGCCGCCATCACCCGTCTCGACCCGGCGTACGAACAGGCCGCCGCCTCCCTGGGCGCCCGGCCCGCCCAGGTGCTCTGGCGGGTCAGGCTGCCGCTCCTCCTGCCCTCCCTCACCGCCGCCGCCGGCCTCTGCTTCGCCCTCTCCATGGGTGAGCTGAGCGCCACGATGATGCTCTATCCACCCGACTGGACCCCGCTTCCCGTCCTGATCTACTCGGCCACCGACCGCGGCGCCCTGTTCGCCGGCTCCGCCCTCGCGGTGGTCCTCATGGCGGCGACCCTGATCGCCCTGTTCGCCGTCTCCCGCGTCCGCAACCGCGCTTCGTACCGCTGATGACTGATCACTAATGACTGATCGCTGATCACTGTTCGCTGATCCAGAACCCCTTACGCAAGGAGTCAGCCTCGCCATGCCCAGAAACACGCTCAAGATCGCCGTAGCCGTCTCCCTCCTGGCCACCCCGCTGCTCTCCGCCTGCGGCGGCTCCTCGGCCGCCGCCGACGAGAAGGTCGTCACCGTCTACAGCGCCGACGGCCTCAAGGGTGAGAACAACGACGGCTGGTACGACAAGGTCTTCGCCGACTTCCAGAAGCAGACCGGCATCAAGGTCAAGTACGTCGAGGGCGGCTCCGGCGAGGTGGTGCAGCGCGCCCTGCGGGAGAAGAGCAACACGCAGGCCGACGTCCTGGTCACCCTCCCGCCCTTCGTCCAGCAGGCCGACAGCAAGGGCCTGCTGCAGAAGTACGAGCCGAAGGACTCCGAGCTGGTCAGCGGTGCCGACAAGGCAGTCGACGGCACCTGGACCTCCGTCGTCAACAACTACTTCGGCTTCGTCTACAACAAGAAGGAGCTGAAGCAGGCCCCGACCACCTGGGAGGAGCTGCTCGGCGGCACGTACAAGAACAAGCTCCAGTACTCCACGCCCGGTGTCGCCGGTGACGGAACCGCCGTACTGATCAAGGCCGTCCACGACTTCGGCGGCGAGCAGCAGGCGCTGGACTACCTGAAGAAGCTCCAGGCCAACAACGTCGGCCCGTCCGCCTCCACCGGCAAGCTCGCCCCCAAGGTGGACAAGGGCGAACTGCTGGTCGCCAACGGCGACGTCCAGATGAACTACGCCCAGTCCAGGACCATGCCCAATCTGGGCATCTGGTTCCCGGCCGCCCAGGGCGGCAAGCCCACCACCTTCGCGCTGCCCTACGCGGCCGGGCTGCTCACGGGCGCCCCGCACACCGAGAACGGCAAGAAGCTCCTCGACTTCATGCTCGCGCGCAAGCAGCAGCAGGAGGTCAGCTCGATCGGCGGCGGCTTCAGCGCCCGTACCGACGTCAAGGCCGTGGACGCCAACGCCATCGCGCTGACCAAGCTGATGGACGGCGTCGACATCTTCTCGCCGGACTGGAACGACATCGACAAGAACCTCACGTCATACGTCGAGGCCTGGAAGTCCGCCACCGGCAGCTGAGCCTTTCGGCCCGAGGCGACGGACGGGGTCGCGTTCACGCAGTCCTGACTAGGCTGGGGGCGTCGGTACGCCGTGGTTCCGGCGCCCCCAGTTCCCGCATGACCGCATGTACGCCATCCGCACGCCAGGAGACGCACCACATGGCAGACCGCAAGCCCATCGAGTCATGGCTCACCGACATGGACGGGGTCCTCATCCACGAGGGCGTCCCGATCCCCGGAGCGGACGCCTTCCTGAAGAAGCTGCGGGAGTCCGAGAAGCCCTTCCTGGTCCTCACCAACAACTCCATCTACACCGCCCGTGACCTGCACGCACGGCTGCGCCGGATGGGCCTGGACGTGCCGGTGGACAACATCTGGACCTCGGCCCTGGCCACCGCCCAGTTCCTGGACGACCAGCGGCCCGGCGGCAGCGCCTACGTCATCGGCGAGGCCGGCCTGACCACCGCGCTGCACGACATCGGGTACATCCTCACCGACCACGAACCCGACTTCGTGATCCTCGGCGAGACCCGCACCTATTCCTTCGAGGCGCTCACCAAGGCCGTGCGCCTGATCAACGACGGCGCCCGGTTCATCGCCACCAACCCCGACAACGTCGGTCCGTCCGTCGAGGGCGACCTGCCCGCGACCGGCTCGGTCGCCGCGCTGATCACCGCCGCGACCGGCAAGGAGCCGTACTTCGTCGGCAAGCCCAACCCGCTGATGATGCGGGCCGGGCTGAACGCGATCGGCGGCCACTCGGAGACCTCCGCGATGATCGGCGACCGGATGGACACCGACGTCCTCGCGGGCCTGGAGGCCGGGATGCGCACCTTCCTGGTGCTTTCCGGCGTCACCCAGCCGGACGACGTCGACCGCTACCCGTTCCGCCCCTCCCAGGTCGTGGACTCGATCGCGGACCTCGTCGACCGGATCTGAACCGCGGTCCGAGCCGCGTCCGACCGGTCGGGCACCAAACCCGATCTCACTCGTACGGAGCAACAAGGCGCCCCCCGAGGATGCGGGGGCGCCCGGTGCGGGGGAGCCTCCAAATATCTGGAGGTTCACGATGGGCTCACTTCGCCTCACTCTCTGTACCGGACTCCTGGCCTGCGCAGCCGGCCTCTCCCCGACGGCAGCCCATGCGGCGGACGGCCAGGGAGTCACCGTGACCCCGGCCTCACCGGCCCCGGGCTCCGTCGTGGCGCTGCGGGTGAGCGGCTGCTCCGGTACGACCGGCACCGCCTCCTCGGCGGCCTTCGTCTCGGACGCCGGGCTCGGCGGCTACGACGGCACCCTGACCGGCCAGAGCCAGGTCCGCTCCACCATCGGCGCCGGCACCTACGACGTGAAGGTCACCTGCGCCGGCACCGTCGTCAGCGGCACCGTCACCGTCGTAGGGCAGTCGTCCCTCACGCAGTCCCAGGCCGGGCAGCCGGACGGGTCCGGCGTGCTGCCCGCCACACCGGTCGCGCCCGTGCACGCGGGCGGCGGCGGCACCGCCCCGCTCGCCTCGGTCGACCCCCGCTCGACCGGTCCCGATACCGCGCAGGCGGTCACCGGTCTCGTTCTCGCCGGGTTCGCCGCGGCCGCCGTCGGGATGCTGGGCGCCCGGCGGAGCCGCGGCTCACGCTGAGGAGACAGCACGACAATGTCCGACGACGACACCGAACGACCCGCCGGCACCGGGCGGCTGCTGACCGGCGTGGCCTGGGCGATCCTGCTGCTCGGGCTGTGGCTGTGGGGCCGCGGGGTGACCGAGGTGCCCGACGGCATATCCGGCCCCACCACGGGTGACGTGGCCGCGGTCGGCCGCCCCGCAGGCGCCGAACTCCCGCCCGCCGCGAAGCCGTTGGACTCGGCCCCGCCCGAGCGCATCGACATCCCGGACCTGGGCGTGCAGGCCCCCGTGGTCGCCCGCGGCCTAGACGGCAAGGGCGGGATCGACCCACCGCCCTTCGACCAGCCCGGCGTGGTCGGCTGGTACGGCTCCGGCACCGAACCGGGCGCCGCCGGCACCGCGCTCCTGGTCGGGCACGTCGACACCGAGACCCGGCCCGCGGTCTTCTACAAGATCAGCGCCCTGCGCCCCGGCGAGACGATCCGCGTGGTCCGCGCCGACGGCACGGTCGCCGAGTTCACCATCGACGACGTACGGGTGCTGCCCCGCGACCACTTCGACGCCCAACAGGCCTACGGTGCCCGCGAGTCGGGCCGCGCCGAACTCCGGCTGATCACCTGCGGCGGCACCTTCGACCGGACCACCCACAACTACACGGCGAACGTGGTCGTCTCGGCGTACCTCACCGGAACCGCCGTATAGAAGCCGCACCGGACGCACCTGGCCCGGTCGGCGGTCCGCTCCCCTGAGACCGCCGGCCGGGCCGGTCCTCGACCGCGCGCGCCCGGGCTGCGGGAGTAACCCGGGCGCGGGCGCGGGAGGCTGGGAAGGCCGGCGGGGCCGGGCCGCCCGCAAGCGACTCTAGAGGGGAACCCGCGCCCGGGCCTAGGTTCGCGCTCGCCGAGCCTCCTCTCCACCCGTCGACCCGGGCTGTAACAGCTCACCGACAAGGCTGGGCGATCTCGTGGCGAGTGCGGTGGGTATGTCACGATTGGGGCCTGGCCATGTGCACCCAGGGGGGAATTGGATGTACGACAGCAGGGGGGCCCGGCCGCCGGCCTGGACATGGGCGCTGGGAGCGGTGCTGCTGCTCGCCGGCTGCTCCTCGGGCACCGGCGGCGACGACCGGCCGGACACCACGGATCCGGGCACGGCGATCACCCAACAGCCCAAGGGGGCCGACCCGTTCTGGGTGAACCCCGACTCCAACGCGGCCCGTCAGGTGAAGGCCTACGCGAAGGCCGGCAAGGACACCGACGCCGGGCAGATCCGCAAGATAGCGCAACAGCCGACCGGTGAGTGGATCGGCCCGGAGAACCCGGAGCAGGAGGCACGCGGTTTCACCCAGGCCGCGCAGAGGTCCGACCGCACGGCCCTGTTGGTCCTCTACAACATCCCGCACCGCGACTGCGGCCAGTACAGCCAGGGCGGCGCGGCCGACGGCGACGCGTACCGGGCGTGGATCGACGGGGTCGCCCGTGGCATCCAGGACCGCCCCGCGACCGTCGTCCTCGAACCGGACGCCGTACTGCACCTCGTCGACGGCTGCACCCAGGCCCGGTTCGCCGAGGAACGCTACGACCTGCTGCGCTCCGCGATCACCAGGCTCAAGTCCCTCAAGAACACGAAGGTCTACCTGGACGCCGGGAACGCCGGCTGGGGCCACCCCGACCAGATCTACCAGCCCCTCCGACAGGCGGGCATCACGGAGGCGGACGGCTTCGCGGTCAACGTCTCCAACTTCTACTCCACCCAGGACTCCATCACCTACGGCAAGCAACTCTCGGAGAAGGTGGGCAACAAACACTTCGTCATCGACACCAGCAGAAACGGCAACGGCCCCTACACGGACGGCGATCCGGCCGAGCGGTGGTGCAACCCGCCGGGCCGGACCCTGGGAGAAACCCCGACCACAAAGACGGCAGACCCCTTGGCAGACGCCTACCTGTGGGTAAAACGCCCAGGCGAATCAGACGGCACCTGCAAGGGCGGCCCCCAGGCTGGCAATTGGTGGCCCACCTACGCCTTGAAACTGGCGCAAGGGTCAAAGACCTAGGGGCGCGGGGCGCTGTCCATATGCGGCTCCGCCGCGTGGGCGCGACCAGCCACAGCGCTCCCGCACGCAAAGGAAATACGTGCGGGAGCGCCACGGCACAAAGAGCTACGGCACCTTCACCCACCGCGCCTCACTCGGCGTCCCCTGATCGTCGTCCACGAACACCATGTACCACCCCGACGGCACCAGGTTCCGGTTCCTCGGTACCGTCACCGTGATCCGGTCCCCCGACGTCGTGAAGTCCAGCGCGACAGAGCGCTGGTCCACATCCGTCACATGCGTGGTCGCACTCGGCCGGATCAACCGCACCTTCTTGATGGTCGAGGCGTGCTGGGACGTGAACGTCCCCGACCCGCCCCGGGCGATGGTCCCCGGCCCTCCGCTCAGCGACGGCCGTGAGTCCCGGTAGAGATACGGCGGTGTGTAGATCTCGATCCGCTGCTCGAAGACTCCCGGTTTGGTGTTGGCCTTGTCCGCGTACAGCGGGTTGGATCCGAAGAACATGACCCGGCCGTCGGGCAGCAGGATCGACCCGGAGTGGTAGTCCCGCCCCACCAGCGGGTCGGCCACCCGCTTGAAGGAGTTCGTGGCGGTGTCGTAGATCCGCGCCTGCCTGATGTCGGAGTCGCCGCGCCCCCGGTAGTCCTCGGAGCCGCCCGACACCAGCACGGAGTCGTCCGGCAGCACCGAGATCTGCGGATACCGCGTCCCCTTCTCCAGCGTGGGCCCGTCCACGAACCTCGGCTCGGCGGCCTTCAGGTCGATCAGCCGCGTCCGGTTCGTGGACAGCTCGGACTCGCCGACCCCACCGCCGCCGACGACCATGTACTTCTCGTCCTGCGCCGGCGGCAGCAGCACGGTCCCGGAGGTCTCCAGCATGTTCGGATCGCTGAGCCCGGCCAGTTTCGTGAACCGGTTGGTGTCCACGTCCCAGATCCCGGGGTCGCGCCCGACGTCGTCCGGGCCGTACCCGGCGTTGGAGCCGGAGTAGAAGAGCTTGCCGTTCTGCAGCAGGAACAGTGCGGGATAGGTCGGGAACTGGCGCTTGTACTTGGTGTACGTCCATTTCTTCGTCGCCGGGTCGAAGACCTCGTTCTTGCCCGGCACCAGCTGCCCGATGTCGTCGAGCCCGGAGACGCTGAGGACCTTGCCGTCCGAGAGTGTGGTGAGCGTCGGGTACCAGCGGGCCTCGTTCATCGGGTCGACCTTGATGTACTTCTCGGCGACCGGATCGAATTCGTAGGCGTTCTTGATGCCTTCGAAGTCCCGCTTGTCCATGCCGAGTTTGTTGGCGATGCCGTAGGTGTTGCGGGCGTCGGCGCCGGTCAGTCCCTCGATGCCGTAGTTGTCCTGGGTGCCGGTCTCGTACCGGGTGCCCTCCTTCGGCGCCTCGACGACGACCCGCGCGTAACCGGGGTTGTTCCGCAGGAACCTGCCGGTCTTCCTGTCGAAGACCTTGGTCGCGCGCGGGATCAGCACCGAGTCGTCGGAGAGGAACGTCCGGCCGTTCCCCTTGCCGGTGAACCGGGTGCCCTGGGGCAGGGTCATCGGTTTGTCGGGGTTCTCGTTGTAGAGGATCATGACGCCGCCGGCCTTCTTGACGTCGCCCTTGAGCTTCTCGTACTGCTTGGTGCCACCGGCGATCAGGATGTCGCCGTTGGCGAGCTGGGTGTGGCCGGTGCAGAACAGGTCGGCCGGGGTGGGCACCTTCTTGATCGTGCCCTTGACCGGGTCCCAGATCCGGCTGTCGTAGATCTTTGCGTCGAAGTTGTCCTGGTTGTTGCCCGAGCCCGCGACCAGCAGCACCTTTCCGGTGTGCAGGAGTACCGCGTGGATGGTGTCCTGGCGGTACTCCTTCGGGAACTCGATGACGTCCCAGTGGCCGTTCTCGGCCTTGTACTCCGGTCTGTTGATCTTGTACTGGTGGTATTCCTCGGTCCCGAAGCGGTACACCCACGGCCCGTTCATCCCGGCCAGGGCGAGCACCACCACCGTGCCGATCGCGAGACGACGAGCCCGGCGGCCGCCGGCACTGTCGGTCATTCCTTATTTCCCCCCAGCCCACCGAGCGCGATCCGCATGGTCTCCTCCGGGTTCCCGCCGCCGCCCGCGGGTGCCCAGCTGGGCCGCTGCTGCGGGGCGTGTGCCGCGCGGGTGTAGCCGGGCGGTACCGCGTCCTCCGGCTCGGCGGCGACCGCGGATGTCCTGCTCTCCTTGCGCAGCGTGTACTGCCAGGCGAAGATCGGGGCCGCCGTGATGAGCAGCGCCAGCGTCGCCCAGGTGAGCATCGCCGGGTGCGAGTGGCCGCCGACGAAACCGGCGGCGAGCGAGCCGCCGAAGACCAGGATGAAGAACCAGTGGATGCGGAACGTGCCGAACAGCGTGTCCGGGCTGGCCGACTCGCCCTTGGGCGTGACCACGAACCTGCTCTTGCGGCGCAGCACGGCGTCCATCAGCGAGCGGGCGTAGATCGGCGCGGACAGCGCCGACATCACCATGCCGGCCACCCCGCCGGAGCCCTCCGGTTCGTGCGGGGAGACGTTGTGCCGCCGGTTCCAGATGTACAGGCCGATCTGGAGCGCGGAGGCGTTGCCGTAGAGCATCAGCCACACGGTGGGGTCGATGTTCACACCCGAGGCGCCCAGGCCCAGGAACAGCGCGCAGCTCAGGGCCGCGAGGATCCAGTTGAGGGCGGACATCGGGTAGAAGATGATCATCATCGTGTAGTTGAAGAACTTGCCCGGCGACAGCGTGAACAGGCCCTTCCAGTACTGCTTGAGGATCGTTTCGTAGGTCCCCCGGGACCAGCGCAGCTGCTGGGTGAAGAAGTCGGTCCAGGCGTTCGGGCCCTCGCCGACCGCGAGCACGTCCGGGGTGTACACCGAGCGCCACTTCTTCCCCGTCGCCGGGTTCCTGGTGCGGTGGATCTCGAAGCCGGTGGCCATGTCCTCGGTGATCGAGTCGTACAGGCCGCCGATCTGCTGGAGCGCCCTGATCCGTACGGCGTTGGAGGTGCCGACGAACATGGGCGCGCCGTAGCGGTTGCCGGCGCGCTGGATCAGGGCGTGGAAGAGGAACTGCTGGGACTCGGCGGCCTTGGTGATGGGGTTGTCGTAGTTGCCGTACACCTGCGGGCCGATGACGAAGCCGACGTCCGGGTCGCGGAAGTAGCCCAGCATCCGCTCCAGGTAGTTGGGCAGCGGGACGTGGTCGGTGTCGACGGAGGCGAAGAAGTCGTACTCGTCGCCGTGCGCCTCCAGCCAGGCGTTGTAGTTGCCGTGCTTGGTCTTCGCCCGGTGCGGGCCCTTGGGCCGGTTCCACTTCTCGACGCCCTTGCGGGTGAAGTGGTGCACGCCCAGGCGCGCACAGACCTGCTTCACCTCCGGATCGTCGCCCTCGTCGAGCAGCCAGATGTGCAGCAGCCCCCGGTGGCGCAGCCGGACCGCCGCCTCCAGGGTCCGGGTGACCATGTCCAGCGGCTCCTTGCCGGGCACGAACGTGGTGATGAACGCGACCCGGGTGCCGGTCTCCGGGACCACCGGGACCGGGTCGCGGGCCACCAGGGTGGCGTGTGCGTTGGACAGCACGTTCATGCAGCGGAAGAACTCGATCAGGCCGATCGACACGAGCATCACGATGTCGAGGGCCGGCAGGAAGTCGTAGGCCGGGTAGTCGCGCTGGGTCCAGTGCTCGGGCTGCAGCAGCCAGGTCAGCAGGACCAGCGAGAGCAGCGGGGCGGCGCCCAGCATCAGGGCCGCGCGCAGGCGGTGCGGTTCCTGGGAGAGCAGTGAGCGGTACTGCACTTTGTACGGTGTGCTCGGATCTGGCTGGGTGAGGGGGCCCGCGAGCCTGCTGTAGTGCTCGTAGTCGTATCTGGGCAGTGTTTTCTTGATCCGGCGCAGGGCGCCGGTGGTGCCTCGGTGTGCGGGTACGCGGAGCTGTGTGGTCTGTGACGGGTCGTATGGCTGTGACGGGTCGTGTTCCTGTTCCTGCCGGGCGCCCGTCGGCGTCGACGTCATGAGTCATCCCCCCACACGCGCAGGTCAGCGCGTGTCTGTCGGTCCCACCGCCCGGTCGGATCCCCCTCGATCAGGCCGGGCGCGTCAATGGCGGGGCACAGTCGTTCCACAGACATGGACACGGACCGTGACCGTCCGGTTGCATGATGCCCCCCTCGGCATCGATTCGTGACCGGGGCCCCTCAACCCCGCAGATCCGGCAACCGGTTACCTACCCCCCAAGTGCCGCGAATCATCGGCACTTTGGACATCCAGGGTTCTACGGTGCCGAGCATGATCGCAAGAGCGAAACATGGTGTTTACCGGTCATAGGTGTTCATTGTGGAACCTGTGGTGATTGTGTGGATCGACCGTGTCGGTAGTTGACATAACGGTGCACATGGTTCCGAAGTGGCCTCGTGCGGCCGGTGGGGTGTACGCCGGAAGGCCCCCCGCTGCTGCGGAGGGCCTTCCGGGTGTCTGTGCGCCGCCAGGGACTCGAACCCCGGACCCGCTGATTAAGAGTCAGCTGCTCTAACCAACTGAGCTAGCGGCGCGTGCTGACAGCGAGAACTCTACCCGACGGAGGGTGGTGCTCCCGACCGGCGGCCATCAGGGGGACCCCCGTCCGCCCCCTGCCGTACATCATTCGGACCGTCAGCATGCGCACCGGGGCGACAGTTGGGAAACTGATCAATGTGCACAGTCCCGGACATATCAACATGAAGTGTGAGGGGGATCGCATGCCGGCCCCGGTATTCGAGGAATTCGACCCCGCGAACGACTGCGAATGCCCCGGATGCGTCCACTGGCGGCGGGTCGGCCCGTACCCGCTGCCCGGGCGTTTCGGCGGGCACCCGGCCGCCCGGGGCGTCCTGGTCGTGGCCGCAGCCGCGTCCGCCGCCCTCGCCGCGAGCACCCCGACGGCCGCCGCCCACAGCACCCCGCCCTCCCCCCACCGGCCCGTCGCCCCCGCGGACGGCGAGCCCGACACCCCGCAGGGCGCCAAGTCCCCCCTGCACGGCCCCGGCGGCAAGCCCGTCCACGGCCCCGTCACCACGCCCGCCATCACCCGCACGGAGATCATCAACCGGGCCAAGATCTGGGTCACCGCCAAGGTGCCGTACAGCATGTCCCTCTACTGGACGGACGGATACCGGCAGGACTGCTCCGGCTATGTCTCGATGGCCTGGAAGCTGACCGGGAACGAGTGGACGGGCAGCCTCGACCAGTTCGGCACGAAGATCACCAAGGAAGAGCTGCAGCCCGGCGACATCCTGCTCTTCCACAACCCGGACAACCCCGAGAAGGGCTCCCACGTCGTGCTCTTCGGCGGCTGGACGGACTACACGCACACCGCTTACACGGCGTACGAGCAGACACCCCCGCACGCCCGCCGCCAGTCCACGCCCTACGCCTACTGGAGCAACTCCGCCAAGTACGTCCCCTACCGCTACAAGGGCCTGATCGCGGACCCTGCTACGGCCGGCGCCCAGGCCGGGAAGACGGCGGTGCCGTTCCCCGGCGCGGCCTACTTCGGCCCGGGCGCCGACAACAAGTACGTCACCCTGCTCGGCCGGCTGCTCATCGCCCGGGGCGGCGGCGGCCACTACGCCAAGGGCCCGGGGCCGGTCTGGGGCACCGCGGACCAGCAGGCGACCCGGGCCTTCCAGCTCGCCCAGGGCTGGACCGGCGCCGCCGCCGACGGCCTGCCCGGCCCGGGCACCTGGGAACTCCTCGCCACCGGCAAGGGCAAGGACATCAAGCCCGCCGTCACGGCCACGCCCGTCCCCGCCTCGCACGGGGTCCCCGGCTACCCCGGCAAGAACTACTTCCGTCCGGGCGCCGCCAACGACTACGTCACCCGGCTCGGCAGACAGCTGATCAAGAAGGGCTTCGGCCGTTTCTACGCCGAGGGCCCGGGCCCGGCCTGGGGCGAGGCCGACCGCAGGGCCGTCGAGGCGTTCCAGCGCACCCAGGGCTGGCGCGGCGGCGCGGCCGACGGCTACCCGGGGCCGGAGACCTGGCGCCGTCTGTTCCTGTAACGACCCGACGATCACGTGACGCATCTGGCGCGGAGGCTGGAGGCAGGCATGAGTACGACGACCGCACACACCCCTGAATCGGACGACCCCCTGGACGGCGGGCCGCCCACCCGGCCCGTCCCCCGGCTGATCCAGAACGAGGCCACCACCGAGATCCCGGTCCATCTGCTGTTCCGCGACGACCCCGACCCGGTCTCGGTCCCGCTGAAGCCCGCCGTGGTCGGCCGCCGGCAGGGCACCGGCGAACAGCCCCGGCTGCGCCGCCCGGCCCCGGCCAAGCCGCGGCCGGTCGCCGCCGTCGACCCCGAACTGGTGGAGCGCCCCGCCCGGGTGCTGCCCGGTGCGGCCGGGGTGGCCGCCGGGCTGGCCGGAACGGCCGGGGGCCTCGCCACTTCGTGGTGGGCCGGAGTGCTGCCCCCGCTCGCGGTGCACGCGCTGCGCCTTCCGGCGTACGCGGGCGCGGGACTCGGCCCGGCGCAGTGGGCCGCGTGCGCCGGAGCCGGCGCGCTCGGCCTGTTCGGCTTCGCCGGTCTCGCCCGCGGGGCGACCGGACGGGCCTGGGTGCTCGGCCTGTTCGGCCGCTACCGGGGGACGGTGCGGCGCACCGGCCTGCTCTGGGTCAACCCGCTGCTGCTGCGCCGCCGCGTCGACGTCCGGCTGCGGCACTGGCGCAGCGAGGAGATGCCGGCGGCGGACGGCAACGGGGTCGCGCTGCGGGTCGTCGTCCTGGTGGTGTGGCGGGTGCGGGACACCGCGCGGGCGGTGCTCGGTCTCGACGACCACGAGACGTATTTGCGGGAGTGCGTGGAGGCGGCGCTGGCCCGGGTGCCGGTGGAGGTGCCGGGCCGGACGCGGGGCTCGGTGGAGATGGCCGCCGACGCGCTGACCCGGCTGGTGGCGAAGGACGCGGGTGGGATCGGCCTGGAGGTGTTCTCCGTGCAGCCGGTCCGGGTGGAGTACGCCCCGGAGGTCGCCGCGGCCATGCACCGGCGCCGGATCGCCGCGCTCGACGCCCAGCAGCGGTCCGGGATGCTCGCCTCCGTCGTGGACTCCGTCGAGGACACGGTGACCCGGCTGACCATGCGCGGCCTGGTCGAA
This sequence comes from Streptomyces sp. NPDC054813, assembly GCF_053611365.1. Lineage (NCBI taxonomy): Bacteria > Bacillati > Actinomycetota > Actinomycetes > Kitasatosporales > Streptomycetaceae > Streptomyces > Streptomyces sp. NPDC054813. Next base: position 40,369 of record NZ_JBSHAF010000035.1, read on the forward strand.
CTCGACGACTACGAGCGCAAGGTGCTGGTGCGGGACCTGACGGTGGCGTTCTGCTCGGGACGCTCCGACTCCGCGCCCTGACGCGCAGGGATGGGTCGTTGATATGGACACGGTCAACTGATGGCAATAATCTGAGACTTGGTCTAGACCTGCACGGCTCACAGAACCTCCCCCACGTTCTCCAGGAGCGGCAGCATGCGTAAACGGACCAAGATCTCGGCCGTCGTGCTCGGTGTGGCGACCGCCGGAGCCTTCGCGCTCTCCACCGGCGGTGCCAGCGGGCACGGCTACACCGACCTCCCCATCAGCAGGCAGAAGCTCTGCGCCAACGGCACCGTGACCAACTGCGGTGACATCCAGTACGAGCCGCAGAGCGTCGAGGGCCCGAAGGGCTTCCCGGCGGCCGGCCCGGCCGACGGCCAGCTCTGCAACGGCGGGCTGAGCAGGTTCGCCCAGCTCAGCTCGCCCAAGACCCCCGCGGGCGCGGCCTGGCCGACGACCAAGGTGACGGGCGGTCAGTCGTACACCTTCCGCTGGCAGTTCACCGCCATGCACGCCACGACCGACTTCAAGTACTACGTCACCAAGCAGGGCTGGAACCAGAACCACGCCCTCGCCCGTTCGGACCTCAACACCACCCCGTTCCTCACCGTCCCCTACAACGGCCAGCGCCCGCCGGCCACCCTCAGCCACAGCGGCACCCTGCCGACGGGGCTGAGCGGTCACCACGTGATCCTGGCGGTCTGGACGATCGCCGACACGGGCAACGCGTTCTACGCCTGTTCAGACGTCACGTTCTGACCGGCGTCGTTCGACGACTGGGTAACATCCGGCTGATCTGAGCTTCGCTTGAGGACCCGCCGCAGGTCGCAGGGGTACGTTCCCGCCACGCCGGTCGGTCGGACCGGTGTTCGGAACCGGGGGACTGTCATGGGCCTGCTGCAAGCGTTCTTCTACATCATTCCCGGCATCTTCGTCGTCGTCGGGGTGTACGGGGTGATCAGAACACTGAAGCGGTCACGCCAGATCAGCCGGGCGTGGCGTCACGGCCGTACGGCCGAGGCGCGCTGTCTGCGGTCGTACACGACGACCAGCGGCGGCAGCGGGGACACGTCCGTGACGACCACGCTGCATCACGTGTTCGAGTTCACCACGGCCGAGGGGCGGACCGTCCGCATCGACGAGACGAACGGGCCGTCGACCGTCGTCGAGGGTGACTTCGTGACGGTGTACTACCTGCCGGAGACCCCGGAGAAGGCGACGGCACAGCCGCCCGCGCAGGGGAAGCTGGCCGCGGAGACCGGGTGCCTCCTGGTGTTCTTCCTGGTCTTCATCGGGTTTGCGGTGGCCTTCATGATCGGGGCGCACTTCGCCTTCTCGGACGGGGGGACGGGACCGGAGCCGGGGACGGTGGACTGGACTCCGTGAGTGCCGGTGAGGCCGTGGACCTCCGCGGGCCGGTGCGGGCTCGTCACGCCCACGCGGCGGTAGCCGCGAATCGATGCAGCCCCGCGCCCCTGGGGTATCGATCTGACGGAGTGTCAACTAATCTGCCTCTTCATGGCCTTCGAAGGGCGCACGATCGCCGAAGCAGTCGCTGCCCGATGGGGTGACCACCGGCCGGGGCTGTGGTTCGAGGAGCAGGTGCTGACGCATCACGAGGTGGCCGGCGGCGCCGCCGCCCGCGCGGCCCTGCTGCGGGATCTGCTGCCGCCCGGTGCCGTGCCCCATGTGGGCGTGCTGCTCGACAACACCCCGGAGTTCCCGCTCTGGCTGGGCGCCGCCGCGCTCGCCGGGGCGGCTGTCGCCGGGGTCAACCCGACTCGGCGCGGAGCCGAGCTCGCGCGGGACATCCGGCACACCGAGTGCCCGGTGCTGGTCACCGAGCGGGCCCATCTGCCGCTGCTCGGCGGGCTCGAACTGCGCGGCGTGCGCCTCCTGGTCACCGACGATCCGGCGTACGGCGCACTCCTCGCGCCCTACCTCGGCGCCTTCCCGGACGCCTCGCGGGCCGCCCCCGGCGACCGGATCCTGCTCTACTTCACCTCCGGTTCCACCGGCGCCCCCAAGGCCGCCCTCTGCTCCCAGGGCAGGCTCGCGGCGGCCGGGCGGTCGCTCGCCGGACAGTTCGGGGTCGGGCCCGACGACGTGCACTACATCTGCATGCCGATGTTCCACGGCAACGCCGTGATCGCCGACTGGGCTCCCGCGCTGACGGCGGGCGCCGGGGTGGCGTTACGGCGGCGGTTCTCGGCGTCGGGATTCCTGGCCGACGTACGGCGCTACCGGGCGACCTACTTCACCTATGTCGGCCGAGCGGTGCAGTACATCCTGGCCACCGAGCCACGTGCCCACGACCGGGACAATCCGCTGCGGCTCGGCTTCGGCACGGAGGCCGGGGCGGTGGACGCGGCCGCCTTCGAGGAGCGGTTCGGGGTGCGGCTGGTCGAGGGGTACGGGTCGTCGGAGGGCGGGGCCGCGATCCAGTGGTCGCCGGGGACGCCCGGCGGGGCGGTGGGGCGGGCCGCGCCCGGTCTGGTCGTACTCGACCAGGAGACGGGGGCGGAGTGCCCGGCCGCGGTCTTCGACTCGGGGGGCCGGCTGCTCAACGGGGAGCAGGCGATAGGGGAGCTGGTGAACCGGGCGCCGAACCCCTTCGAGGGGTACTGGCGCAACCCGGAGGCGGAGGCCGAGCGGCGCCGGGGAGGCTGGTACTGGACCGGGGATCTCTTCTACCGGGACGGGGACGGCTATCTGTACTTCGCGGGGCGTACCGACGACCGGATCCGGGTGGACGGGGAGAACCTGGCCGCCGCGATGATCGAGAACATCGTGGCGCGGTACGAGGGCGCGGACGCCGTCGCCGTGTACGGGGTGCCGGACCCGGTGACCGGGGACCAGGTGATGGCGACCGTCGCCGGGCGGTTCGAGCCGTTGGACTTCGCCGAGTTCCTGCTGGCCCAGCCCGACCTGGGGACGAAGATGGCGCCCCGGTTCGTGCGGGTGGTGGAGCGGATGCCGGTGACGGCGACCAACAAGATCCAGCGGGCCGCGCTGCGGCGGGAGGGGGTGCGGTGTGCCGACCCGGTGTGGTGGCGGCCGCCGGGTGAGCAGACCTACCGCAGACTGACCGCCGAGGACGCCCGCGGTTGGCCCCCCACCCCCACCGCGGCGGCGCGCGGGGGGGGGGGGGTGGGTGGCGCCCCACCCCCCCCGGGGGGGGCCG
>NZ_JBSHAF010000035.1:43604-77787 GCF_053611365.1 Streptomyces sp. NPDC054813
CCCCTCGTCTCCACGAGGGGCCCTTCGGCGGGGGGTGTGGGTGGCGGATCCCCCACCGCGCGCGGTGCAGCCGCGCAATAACAGAGAGGGCGAGCAACGTCCGCGCTTCCGCGGACAAAGCTCGCCCTCTTCGTTGTGCGCCGCCAGGGACTCGAACCCCGGACCCGCTGATTAAGAGTCAGCTGCTCTAACCAACTGAGCTAGCGGCGCATGACTCTCGCCGAACCGTCCGATCTGTGTCTCGCGGCTGGCGACGAAGAAAATACTACCTGGTCCGCGGGGGTGCTTCCGACCGGCCCCGGAGGGAAGCCGTCGGCTCAGATGGCGAGGGAGAGCAGCAGCGGGGCCGCGCTGCGGTTCAGGGCGTCGGCGGCCTGCCGGAGCCGGTGCGCGTGCTCGACCGGCAGGGACAGGGCCAGGCAGCCCACCGCCGAGCCGGCGGTGATCGGCACCGCCGCGCACACCGTGCCGATCGCGTACTCCTGGAGGTCCAGGACCGGCACCGTCGGCGGCTGGGCCGCCAGCCGGGAGAGCAGCAGCTTGTCGCTGGTGATGGTGCGCGAGGTGAGGCGGGCCATCTTGTGCCGGGAGAGATGGTCGCGGCGGCCGTTGTGGTCGAGCTGGGTGAGCAGGCTCTTGCCGATCGCGGTGGCGTGCGCTGAGGAGCGGAAGTCCACCCACTCGTTGACCGCGGGGGTGCCCGGGCCGGCCGCGTACGGGCCGATCCGCACCTCGCCGTCGACGTACCGGCTGAGGTAGACCGCCGCGCCGACCGAGTCGCGCAGCCGGTCGAGGGTCAGCTGGAGCTGCTTGTCGAGGGCGCGCTCCCGGTCGTGCGCGGAGCCGAGGCGGCGCAGGGTCTCACCGGTGACGTAGGCGCCGTCGGCGACCTGCTCGACGTAGCCCTCGCGGCGCAGCATGCGCAGCAGCGCGGTCAGCCGCTCGGGCTCGAGGCCGGTCCGGCGGGCCAGCTCGGTGTCGGTGACGCCGTCGGCTTGCCCCGCCACCGTCTCCAGAACGCGCAGCGCGTCCTGGGCGGAGTGGTACGGGGCGGTCGGCTCGTGCTTCAGCGCCACGGTGAATCCCCCTGCGCTCGCTTGGCGATGCTGCCTTCGGCAGCACTGCTTGGGCCGTGATCCGGGCAACGGATCCTCTCCACGATAACGGGCAGCAGCCGGAAACGGAGGGGGTGTTGGCGAGATTCCGGCCCTCCCAGCTGCGACGAAGACCCGTTGGCATATGCCAGCGGAATGAGCTGACCGCTGGACCTCGGGTGATCGAGCATTCACTTCATGTAATCATGACATCGCGCGGGGAATCTTTTACGACGGTTTGCGCGGAGACGCTTACAGCACCGCGCTGAGGAACTCCCGGGTCCGCTCGTGCTCGGGCTCGCTGAAGATCCGCTCCGGCGGGCCCGCCTCGATGATCCGGCCCGAGTCGAACATCAGGACCTGGTCGGAGATGTCCCGGGCGAAGTTCATCTCGTGGGTCACGCAGAGCATGGTGATGTCGGTGGTGCGGGCGATGTCCCTGAGCAGGTCGAGGACGCCCGCGACCAGCTCGGGGTCGAGCGCCGAGGTCACCTCGTCGAGGAGCAGCACCTTCGGCCGCATGGCCAGGGCGCGGGCGATCGCCACCCGCTGCTGCTGGCCGCCGGAGAGCTGGGTCGGCCGGGCGTCGCACTTGTCGGCCAGGCCCACCAGGTCGAGCAGCTCCCGGGCGCGCGCCTCCGCCTCGTCCTTCGGCAGGCCGAGTACGGTCACCGGGGCCTCGGTGAGGTTGCGCAGCACGGTCATGTTCGGGAACAGGTTGAACTGCTGGAACACCATCCCGATCTGCTTGCGGACCTCCCGCAGCTCCTTCTCCGACGCCGGGAAGAGCCGCTGCCCGTCGACGGTGATGGTGCCCGCGTCCGGCTTGGTCAGGGTCATCAGCAGCCGCAGGATCGTGGTCTTGCCGGAGCCGGAGGGCCCGATCAGGGTGACGTGCCGGCCCGCCTGCACGGAGAGGTCAAGGCCGTCGAGGACGGTGTTGTCCCCGAACCGCTTGGTCACCCCCTCGATGCGGATCAGCTCGGTGGACGTCGTATCGGCGGTACTCGGCTGCTTGCTGGTCTCAACGGACAAGGCGACGCTCCAGGGTGCGCAGAAGAAGGGAGGCGAGGTAGGAGATGACGATGAAGGCGACGCCGATCACCGTCACCGGCTCGGTGAACTGGAAGTGCTGCTGGGAGAAGAGCCGTGCCTGCCCGAGCATCTCCAGCACGGTGATCGACATCAGGATCGGCGTGTCCTTGAGCATCGAGATCACGTAGTTGCCGAGCGGCGGCACGACCCGGCGCAGCGCCTGCGGCAGGATCACCGCCGTCCAGGTCCGCCGCATCGGCAGGTTCAGCGCCGTCGCCGCCTCCCACTGGCCGGCCGGCACGGCCTCGATACCGGCCCGGTAGACCTGCATGGTGTACGTCGAGTAGTGCAGGCCGATCGCGAAGACACCGGTGGTCAGCGCGGAGAACGTCAGCCCCCACTCGGGTAGCACGTAGAACAGGAAGAACAGCTGCACCAGCAGCGGGGTGTTGCGGACGAACTCGGTCACCACGCCCACCGGCCAGCGCACCCACCTGGTCGGGGTCCGCATCAGCAGCGTCCACACCAGCCCCAGCGAGAACGAGATCAGCGAGCCGAGGACCAGCGCCTCCAGGGTGACCAGCAGGCCGTCCCAGAAGTGCGGCATGAACTCGCTGACGGCACTCCAGTCCCACTTCACGCGACACCACCGACCCCGGTCGTCTGCGCACGCTTGGCCTCACGTGCCGTCTGTTCGCTGCCCGGGTCCTTGCCGATCCCGGCCTTCAGCCGCTTCTCCAGGCCGCGCATCAGCCGGGTGATGACGAACGCGATCACGAAGTAGATCAGCAGCAGATACGTGTAGATGTGCGCGCTCTCCTGCAGCGCCAGGCGCACCAGGTTCCCGCTGAACGCCAGGTCGCCCATGCCGGTGATCGACACCAGCGCGGTGCCCTTGAGCAGTTCGACCAGCAGGTTGCAGAAGGAGGGGATCATCTCCGGCACCGCCTGCGGCAGCAGGATCAGCCGCAGCCGCTGCCAGGGAGTGAAGCTGAGCGCGATCCCGCCCTCCTTCTGCGCCGGGTCGACCGCGTTCAGCGCGCCGCGCACGATCTCCGAGCCGTACGCGCCGTAGGTCAGCCCGAGCGCGAGGGTGCCCGCCCACAGCGGCACCAGCTGCCAGCCGAAGGCGACCGGCAGCACGAAGAACACCCAGAAGATCATCACCAGCGCCGAGGTGCCACGGAACACCTCGGTGTAGAAGCCGGCGAGGAACCGCACGAACCAGTGCCGGCTCGTCCGCGCCACGCCCACCACGAAGGCCACCGCCGTCATCAACAGCCCGCTCAGCGCGAGCAGTTGGACGGTGGTCCAGACACCCTTGAGTACGAGGTCCCACAGTCCCGAGGTCATCCGCTCTTCCCTCCCCCGCACAGCTTCTTCGCCGTCAGGTCGGTCATCTCGGCCTCGGTGAAGCCGAACGGCCGCAGGATCCGGAACAGTTCGCCGCTCTTCTTGAGCTTGTGCAGCTCCACGTTGAAGGCGTCCCGCAACTTCGTCTCGGCCGACCGGAACGCGAAGGCGCCCCCGTCCACGTGCGGTTTGCCGCCGACGAGCGGCGTGAACGGCTTGGTCGCCTCGGCCTTGGCGGACTTCTTGACCACCTCGCGGGTGGTGAGCGCGGTCCCGGCGAAGACGTCGACGCGTCCGGCCTCCACGGCGTTCAGCCCGGCGACCTGGTCCGGCACGATCAGGATGTCGCTCTCCTTGTACCCCGCCTCGACCGCGTACTGGATCTCCGCGTACCCGGTCCCGGTGGCGAACTTCGCCTTCTTGGCGACGACGTCCTTGTAGTCGTGCAGCCCCTTGGGGTTCCCCTTGCGCACGATGAACGAGTCGAGCATCTGGTAGTCGGGATCGGCGAAGATCACCTGCTCACAGCGCTCCGGGTTGACGTACATCCCGGCGGCCACGACGTCGAACTGCTGCGAGTTCAGCCCCGGGATCAGCGAACCGAACTCGGTCGGCACCGGCTGCACCTTGTCGACCCCGAGCCGCTTGAAGATCGCCTTCGCCAGCTCCGGTGCCTCACCGGTGAGATGACCGTCCTTGTCGATGTACCCGAAGGGGATCTCACCGGCTATTCCGAGCCGTACGACACCCTGGGCGCGCAGCCGTTGCAGCAGGTCACCGCCGTCGGTGCCGGCCGCGGTGGCCACGCGGGTGCAGCCGGCGGCGGCGAGCGCGCCGATGGCGGCGGCACCCGCGAGCACCGCACGCCGGGTTTGTCTGGATTCATACCCAGATGTGTCTGTCTCGTTCCCAAGTGGTGGAGCCATGGCGGCGCGGCTACCCGAGGCCAATCGACTTATGCATCATGGATGACATGGCCGATCGATTCATCGAAGTCTCGCTGGTCACCCGCGGGGTCCGGGCCACGGCCCGGCTGCTGGACGACCGGGCGCCGGTGACCTGTGCCGCCGTCTGGGACGCCCTGCCACTCGCGGGCGACGTCTACCACGCCAAGTACGCCCGCAACGAGATCTACGCTCTTTTCCCGCCATTCGCGGCGACGGAACCGCCCCTGGAGAACCCGACCGTCACGCCCATCCCCGGCGACCTCTGCTACTTCTCCTTCGCCGGCGCGGAGTTGGGCACGAAGGCCTACGGCTACGACCGCGAGGTACGCCCCGGCACCACGGTCGTCGACCTGGCCCTCTTCTACGAACGCAACAACCTGCTGCTCAACGGCGATGTGGGCTGGGTGCCGGGGATCGTGTGGGGCGAGGTGGTGGCGGGCCTGCCGGACCTGGCCGAGGCCTGCAACGACCTGTGGCGGACGGGGGCGGCGGGGGAGACCCTGGCTTTCCGCAGGGCCTAGCCGCCGCCCCCTGCCCGGCCGCCGTGCCTCAGTCGGCGACCACGGACGTGTTGAGGCCCTTGGCGTAGTGGTTGTGCGCGATCCGGATGCCCGAACTGCCGTGGAAGACGAACAGCGGTGAGGTGTACGGCGGCCGGTCCGCCCCGTCCAGCCGCCGGACGGTGTTGCCGGTGAAGGCGAACCCGCCGACGCTCTTGGCGTTGACGACGGTGACGTCACCGATGTCGAACGCGTTGTCCTCGACCTTGATGTTGTGGTGCACGGGGTTCGCCGGGTCGACGACCTGATTGGTCGGCTCCACGAAGATGACCGGACCGCTGGGCCGGGTGAAGGTGTTGCCGCGGATCGTCAGGTCGGAGACGGGCCCGGACTCGTACCACTGGTAGGCGTCCGCGGAGACGTAGATGCTGGCCATGGACATCGCGTCGAACCGGTTGCCGGTGATCAGGACGGGCTTGCGGGTGGTGACCAGCACCCCGCGGGTCGGCACGTTGCGGAAGACGTTGCCGGAGATGAGGACCGACGGGGTGGCCGTGATGTTCTCGACGACCGTGCCGCCGATCTCGGTCCCGGCAGGGACCGGCCGGTCGAAGCTGACGGTCATCGTGGTCAGCGGCTTGTCGTGGTCCATCCCGCTCGGCCCGTCGACCGCGGTGACCTTCGCGTGCGCCGGCGAAAGCCGGGTCATCGTCCGCTTGGTGGTGAACTCGACCTCGTCACCCGGGGCGAACTGCGGGAACCCGGCGGTCTGCGGGTGCTCGTAGGCGAGGGTGAGGGTGTTCGGCCCGGGTTGCCCGACGACTTCGAGATAGGTGCCGTGGATGTTGATCGGGTCGTCGTGCGGGCCGTCGAAGACGCTCCGGGTGATCGAGACCCTGCCCTTGACGCCCGACATCTGCACGAAGTCCGCGAACGAGGCCGTGGAGCGGCCGGACGTCGGATCGGGTGCGAAGTTCACCCTGTCGATGGAGATGTTCTCGCTGAACTGCCCCACCACACCGAAGGACTGGAGGTAGTAGGCGTTCATCGAGCGCATCGTGACGTTCTTCGACTCCCAGATGAAGGCGCCCGGCTCGGTCCGCTCGATGAGGCGCATCTGGTAGACGAGCCCGGCATCCGTCGGCTGTGACGAGCTGTTGTAGTCGATCCGGATCCGGCGACCGCCGAGGTCGGTGACGGCGGCGACATCGTTGAACAACGGGTTGTCCGCGCGCCAGGTCTTCTGCGCCTTGGGGTCGTGGATCTGGGTGTACTGGAGTCCGTCGACCCCCGACCAGTACGGCTGCCCGGTGGCCGGGCTCTTCTCGCCGAGCCAGGTGATGTGCGTGCCGTTCACCTCGTACGGGCTGCCGGCCGGGATCTTCAGGACGCGGTAGGCGTGCCCGTCGGTGACACCGGTGGTGGCGACGGTCGCGTCGATGACCTCGGGGGCCGCGTAGTCGAACGAGAAGTTCTGGAACGTCACATTGGTCGAGCGGATCGACGCGAACGCCGTCTGGAGGCCGTGGTACTCGAGCTTGGCCCCGCCGCCGTCGACGGTGACGTCGTGCATGTCCTCGATCAGCAGCCCGATCTTCTTGTCCCGGTAACGCTGGTCGGCGCCCACGGTGTTGGACACGTACAGCTCACGTGTCTCGGCCCGCTCGGGATAGAGCTGGTAGGTGCCCTTCGAGAAGACGATCCTGACCGGCCGGTCGAGGCTCCTGGCGTGCCGCAGCGCCGCGGTGACGGCGGGCGCCGAGTCCGTCCGGCCGGTGGGGTCGGCGCCGTAGTCGTCCACGTCGACCACCACCGGCGCCGCCTTCGGCGCCGCGGCGACAGGACCGGCCGCCCCGCCGCCGAGCAGCGCGAGCGCCACTCCGAGAAGCGCGAACCGAGACATGGGCATAGTCCCTCCGGAGCATGCATGAGCGATGAAATACCCGATGAATAGCGGGAGTTACCGCCGACGATCCGGTCGGATCTCCGTGCAGAGTCTGCATAGATCCGATGTCTGGGTCAATGGTCCCGACGGACAGACGCCACCGCGGCCGTGCTCGCGCGGATCACCAGCTCGGGGTCGAAGAGGAGTTCGCCGACCGGGACCTCGCGGTTGCCCACCAGGGCGAGGACGCTGCGGGCCACCTCCGCGGCCAGGCGGTCGGCCGGCTGGCGGACCGTGGTGAGCGGAGGGTCGACGAAGTCCATGATCATGGCGCCGTCGTAGCCGACGACCGACACGTCGCCCGGGACGTCGTACCCCTGGCGGCGCGCGCCGCGGATCGCGCCCAGGGCCATGTAGTCGCTGGCGGCGACGATGGCCGTGGCGCCCCGGCCGAGCAGCGAGATCGCGGCGGACTGGCCGCCCTCGACGGTGTAGGACTGCCGGACCACCCACTGCTCCGGATCCTCGACCCCGCGCTTGACGAGCGAGGAGACGAAGCCGCTGACCCGGCGGTCCGCCGGGCGGTTGCCGACCGGGCCCGACGCCATGCCGATCCGGCGGTGACCGAGGCGGTGCAGGTGGTCGACGGCGAGTTCGGCGGCCAGCAGGTCGTCGGTGGAGAAGACCGGCACATCGCCCACGCCCTCGAACTCGCCGTTGACCCCGACGAAGGGGATCCTGCGGGAGCGCAGCAGTTCGTACGCGGCCGGGTCCGCGCCCTCGATCGTGTTGCTGGCCGACAGGAAGACCACCGCGGCGACGCCCCGGTCGGCGAGGGAGGTCACGAAGTCCAGCTCCTGCACGCCGCCGGGGAAGCACGGGCACAGGACCGTCTTCAGGCCGTGCGGGGCGAGCGTGGACTCGATCCGTTCGCAGACGTCGGCGAAGAACGGGTTGGAGACGAACTCGGTGATGACCGCGATCAGCTGGCCCCGGGTCTGCCGCTCGTACCCGAGGTCGGCCATCGCCCGCTCGACCGCCTCGCGGGTCTTGCGCGCCACGCCCTGACGCCGGTTGATGACCCGGCTGACGGTGGCCTCGCTCACCTGCGCCCGCTCCGCGACCTCGGTGATGCCCACCTTCATAACGGTCCCGCCCTACGTCGCTTGCACGAATGAGATGAAAACTTTCAGCGCATCATGCCATGGAAAACGGCAGCAAGTCTGCGGGTCTTGCAGGTTTCTTCTGCATGACCATTGAAGCGCTTCTCCGGGCCCTGTTAGCTTGCGGCCACCGCTCGGCCGCCCCACCCGCCCGACCGCAGTGATCGAGACCGGAGACCCGATGAAGCCCTCAAGGCTCATGCTGCTCACCGCCGTTGCCCTGCTCGCACCGATGGCCCCCGCCGTGTCGGCCGAGGCGGCACCGGGCCCCCGCCCCCAACTCGCCATCCCCGACCCCGGCTTCGAGGACGGCGGCACCGGCTGGACCTTCGGCCCGGGCACCGGGGTCGGCACCGGCAACCGGCACGGCGGCACCCGTTTCCTCTACCTCGACGCCGGAGCCGGCAAGAGCGCCGAACTCACCCTCGTAGCTCCCCGGAACGGCAGCTACGACTTCTCCGCGTGGATCGGCAGCGCCGGCACCGGCGGCACCTACACGGTCCGGCGCAACGGCGAGACCGTCGGCACGGTCGACCTGCCGCAGCACGCCGGCTACGCCCGCTACACCATCAGCCGCGTCGGCCTGAGGACCGGCGACCGGCTGGAGATCGCCTTCGGCTCCGGCAGCTCCTGGGTCAACGCGGACGACCTGATGATCTCTCCCGCCGCACCGGCCGACCCGAAGGTCACCTCGTCCGACCCCGAGGTCGCCGAGATGTTCGCCTGGGCCCAGAAGAAGGCCAACAGCTGGGTTCAACTGCCCGGCACGACAGGCCCGGTCAACGTCGACGAGTACCAGACCGGCGGCACCGGCACCGCGTCGTACGAGCCCACCTACTGGGCCGGATACGCCAACCGCAGCGCCTACTACTCCCGTGACATGACCCACCAGCTCGCCGGCGCCCACCTCATCGGCCTCGACGCCGAGAACGAGACCATGCTCCGCTCCTACGCGGCATCGGCCACCGCCGAGCACAAGTACTTCCCGGTGTGGTCCCTCAACTTCGACGCCAAGACCTACCTGAGCATCGACTACAAGAGCCCGGACAACTTCGTGCGCGAGGTGCCGGCCACCTTCGAACTCGTCGAGAAGGCGGCCCAGGCCTACCTCTGGACCGGCGACCGCAGATACGTCGACGACCCGGTGCTGTGGGACTTCTACCGGCACGCCACCGAGCAGTTCATCGACCTGCACAACTCCGCCAAGGACAACGGCAAGGTCAAGGTCGCCGAGGGCACGGGCCAGGGCATCTTCGCCGGTGCCGCCAGCTACAACGAGCAGGACGGCGACGGCCTCGCCGAGGCCGGGGACGGCATCGCCTCCGAGTACCAGGCGTATCTGGCGATGGCGATCCTCGCCCGCGGCAAGGGCGACACCGCGCTGGCCAGGACCTACGACAAGCGTGCCGCCGACCTGAAGACGTACTTCAACGACGACTGGAGCGGTACCGGCAGCGGCGCCGACATGGTCCGCGCCTACACCCTGTCCGGCACCCCGGTCACCGGCTGGGGCAAGGAGAACAGCGTCTTCATGCCGATGAAGCAGATCATCGACCCCGGCCCGCGCAACGACGCCTACCTCGACTACATCGAGAAGCAGGAGCTGGGGCCGGAGGGGTCGCCCAACATCGAGTCGACGACCTACCTGCCCGACATGTTCTTCAGGAACAACCGCGACGACACCGCCTGGCAGTGGATGCAGAAGATCTACGGCGAGCGGGAGACCCAGCACGTCAACTCCAGCCAGGGCCCCGACGGCGACTACCCCGAGGTGTCGTTCACCCTGGTCAGCCAGACCATCCAGGGCCTGATGGGCATCACGCCGGACGCCCCGGACCACAAGGTGACCACACAGTCGCGGCTGCCGTCCGGCATGAAGTGGCTCCAGGCGGCGGACGTCCCCATCGGCACGGGCACCGTCACCGTGCGGCACGACGGCGCGACGAAGACCACGCTGACGAACAACGCGCGCACCGGCGCCTACCGTTGGGAGGCCCGCTTCCCCGGCGTGCACCGGAAGATCGAGGTCGACGGCGTCCCCCAGCGGGTCCGCACCAAGAAGGTCGACGGCGTGACGTACACGTACGCGACACCGACGGTACGGGCGGGACGGACGGCGGTGGTGCAGGTGACCGGCTGAGGCACGGGCCGCTCCCCGGCGCGCTCCGTCAGTCCACGACGGCGCCCGGCGGGACCGCGGCCGCGCCCGCCTCGTACAGCGCATGGGCCGCCCGCAGCACCAGATCGTCCCGATGGCGGGCGGCCACGAACTGCAGCCCCACCGGCAGCCCGCCCCCGTCCACGCCCACGGGTACGGTCGCGGCCGGCTGCTGGGTCAGGTTGAAGGGGTACGTGAACGGGGTCCACCCCGTCCAGCGCCGGAATCCGGAGTTCTCCGGCACCTCCGCCCCCGCCTCGAACGCGGTGATCGGCAGGGTCGGCGTGACCAGGAGGTCGTACCGCTCGTGGAAGAGACCCATCCGGCGGCCCAGGTCCATCCGGACGTCCACCGCCGCCAGATACTCCAGGGCACTCAGCCGGGCCCCCTGCCCGCAGATCTCCCGCAGCCCGGGGTCCAGCAACTCCCGCTGCTCGGGGGAGAAACGCTGGATCACCCGGGCCGCCCCCGCGAACCACAGAGCGTGGAACGCCTCCACCGGGTCGCTGAAGTCCGGGTCGGTCTCCTCGACGTACGCGCCCAGTTCGGCCAGCCACGTCACCGCCCGCCGTACCGCCGCCGCGACCCCCGGACCGACCGCCACCTGGCCGCCCAGCGTCGGTGAGAACGCCACCCGCAGTCCGCGCACACCTGCGGAGAGGCCCGCCGTGAAGGAACCCGGGGCGGGACCCAGCGCCGACCAGTCCCGGGCGTCCGGTGCGCCGATCACGTCCAGCAGCAGTGCCGCGTCGGCCGCGTCCCGGGTCATCGGGCCCACGTGCGACAGCGTGCCGAAGGCGCTCGCGGGATAGAGCGGGACGCGGCCGTACGTCGGTTTCAGGGCGAAGACTCCGCAGAAGGCCGCCGGGATGCGCACGCTGCCGCCGCCGTCCGTGCCCAGCGACAGGGGCCCGGCGCCCAGGGCGACGGCCGCCGCGCTGCCCCCGCTCGAACCGCCGGCGGTGCGGGAGGGGTCGTACGGGTTGCGGGTGATGCCGGAGAGCGGGGAGTCGGTCACGCCCTTCCAGCCGTACTCGGGGGTGGTGGTCTTGCCGATGAACACCGCGCCGTGTTCGCGCAGCCGGGCCACCGAGGGCGCGTCCTCGTCCCAGCTCCCGCTCGCCGAGATCGTCCTGGAGCCGCGCAGGGTCGGATGGCCGCGCATCAGCAGGATGTCCTTGACCGTCACCGGGACACCGTCGACCAGTCCCCTCGGTTCGCCCCGCCGCCACCGCTCCGCCGACTGTGCCGCCTGCGCCAGGGCGTCCTCCTCGGTGAGACGGACGAAGGCGTTGACCTCCGGCTGGATCCGGGCCGCCCGTTCCAGGGCCGCCCGGGCGGCCTCCACCGGGCCGAACTCCCCCGTGCGGAAGCCGTCGAGGAGTTGCCGGGCGGTGAGGTCGGTGAGGTCGGTGAGCTGCATGAGGGGCACCCTCCCGGGAGTCAGTGACCGGGCACGTAACCGCGTTTCTTGTCGACCACGTTCAGCAGAGACCTGCCCGCCGCCCACCGTTCGTACAACTCCACGAACTGAGTGCCCAGTTCGTCCCGCCAGCCGACCGTGTCCCCGCTCATGTGCGGCGAGACGATGAGGCCCGGCACGTCCCACAGCGGGCTGTCGGCGGGCAGCGGCTCGGTGGTGAAGACGTCCAGGGCCGCGGCGGCGATCCAGCGCCGGGTCAACGCCCGCACCAGCGCCTCCTCGTCGACCAGCTGGCCGCGGCCGACGTTGATGAAGCAGGCCGACGGCTGCATCACGCCGAAGCGGTGCGCGTCGAACATGCCCTGCGTCTGCTCGGTCAGCGGGGCGGCCGCGATCACCCAGTCCGCGCGGGACATCAGCCGGTCCAGGTCGCCGGGGCCGTGGATGCCGGTGCGCGGGACGCGGCCGACCAGCGCGGTGGTGATGTCGAGCGCCTTGAGGGTGCGGACGATCGCCCGGCCGATCGGGCCGGAGCCCACCACGCACGCGCGGGTGCCGCCGACCCGCCGCGCCTCGCGGTGCCGCCAGGTCCGCTCCCGCTGGAGGCCGAGGGTCTCGGGGAGATCCTTGGCGATCGCGAGGACCAGCGCGGCCACGTACTCGGCGATGGGCCCGTCGAAGACCCCGCGCGCGTTGGTGACGACCGTGTCGGACGCGGCCAGCTCGGGGCACATCAGATGGTCGACGCCCGCGCTGGCGGTGTGCACCCACCGAGGGCGCGGTCCCGTGCCCGGCCAGGCCTCGCGCACGGCGTGCGAGGCGAAGTCCCAGACGAGCAGGACGTCCGCCTCGGGCAGCCGGGCCGCCAGGCCCGCCGCGTCCGTGTGCACGATCCGTGCGTGGCCGGTGAGCCGGCCGAGCCGCGGGGGCGGGTCGGTGTCCAGGACCAGCACGGTGGGCGGGGCCTGCGTCATCGTGGGGACGGCTCCCTACGTCTGGCATGCGCGGATTGACCACGCTCGCACCCGAACCTACCTTCGTCAACACGGACGTACCCGCCGACCGTTGCCCCTCCTCTTCTGATTCTGACCTGAGGCCGGTGACTTCCCATGGACGTCTCCTTTCTGGGCGGACCTCGCCCCCAGCGCGGTGTCGGCGTCGTGGCGCCCTTCGACTTCGCGCTCGATCGTGAACTGTGGCGCTGGGTGCCCGACGACGTGTCCCTGCACCTGACCAGGACCCCGTTCGTGCCCGTCGAGGTCAGTCTCGACCTCGCCCGGCTGGTCAGCGAGCACGAGACGCTCGGCGACGCGGTGCGCGCGCTGACCGCCGTCGCACCCGAGGTGGTCGCCTACGCGTGCACCTCCGGCAGCTTCGTCGGCGGCATCGCCGGGGAGCGCGCGATGTGCGAGGCGATGACCCGGTCCGGTGCGGTGCCCGCGCTCACCACATCCGGTGCGCTGCTCGACGCACTGACCCAGCTGGGCGTACGGCGGCTCGCGCTGGTCACGCCCTACACGGTCTCGGTGACGCGGGTGCTCGAGGAGTACGTGGCGGAGGCGGGCATCCAGGTCGCCGGCTGTGCGTTCATGGGGCTGACCCGGCACATCTGGCAGGTGCCGTACCGGGACGTGGTCGCCATGGCCCGGCAGGCGGTACGGCCCGGCGCCGCCGACGCCCTGTTCATCTCCTGCACCAACCTGCCCACCTACGACGTCATCCCCCAGCTGGAGGCCGAGCTACGGGTGCCCGTCCTGTCGGCCAACCAGGTCACGATGTGGGCGGCGCTGCGCAGGCTGGGTACCCGAGCCGTTGGGCCCTATCAGACGCTGATCGGTCATCCGGACGGATCGGCGCCACGGGAGTGGCCCGTACTGCCGGAAGAACAGCAGGAAGGGTGGACATGACAGCGCTCGGAATCCTCTATCCGGGGCACTCCGCGGAGGACGACTACCCGCGCATCGAGCAGCTCCTCGGCAGCGACGTCCGGGTGGACGTCGTCCACACCGACATCGGCGAGGACGCGCACCGGGTGGACGCGCTGCGGGAGATCGGATCGGCGCGGCGGCTGGCGGCCGGGGTGGACGAACTGCGGCTCGCCGGCGCGGACGCGGTGGTGTGGGCGTGCACCAGCGGAAGCTTCGTGTACGGCTGGGAGGGCGCCCACCAGCAGATCCGGGACCTCGCCCAGGCGGCCGGGCTGCCGGCGTCGTCCACGTCCTTCGCGTTCGTGCACGCGGCGCGGGAGCTCGGGGTACGACGGGTGGCGGTCGGCGCGACCTACCCGGACGACGTGGCCCAGCTCTTCGCGGACTTCCTGCGGGCCGGGGGCCTGGAGGTCACCGGGGTCCGCTCGTCGGGGATCGTCACGGCGGCGGAGGTGGGGACGTGGGGTGAGGAGGAGGTGCTCACGCTGGCGCGGACCGCGGACGCCTCCGGCGCGGAGGCGGTACTCCTCCCGGACACGGCACTCCACACGGTGGCCCATCTGCCACTTCTGGAGAAGGCGCTGTCCAAGCCGGTGCTCACGGCGAACCAGGTGACCGTGTGGGAGGGCCTGCGACTGGCCGACCGCCGGCTGAACGAGCCGGCGCTGGGCACCCTGTTCACCCGCCAACCGATCGTCCAGGTCTGACGGGCCCCCGTACCAGGGGGCTCCGCCCCCTGGACCCCCGGGACCCACCGCCCACCCACCACCCGACTCGGTCGGTACAAGGGAGCCGTCTGGGGGTGGGGGATCGGCTGGGTCGGTATGGCGGGGCGGAGAGCCTGCCGGCGGCGTCGGGAATAACCGGAGCCATCCTCCTGTTATGGCCCTCCAGTACAGCTCGCGGTCGTAAAACAGGAGGCTCTCACCGTGTCGGCAGACGAGATCCGGGGCATCACGCACGGGACCGCCCCCGTCCCCCTCTCCGTACTGGACCTGGTGACCGTAGGCACCGGCAGTACCGCCACCGACGCCCTGCGGACCAGCGTGGAGCTCGCGCGGCTCACCGAGGCCCGCGGCTTCCAGCGGTTCTGGGTCGCCGAGCACCACTCCATGCCGGGGGTGGCCTCCTCCTCGCCCGCCGTGATCCTCGCCCACCTCGCCGCCCACACGGAGCGCATCCGGCTGGGTTCGGGCGGTGTCATGCTGCCCAACCACGCGCCGCTCGTCATCGCGGAGCAGTTCGGCACGCTGGAGGCGATGGCCCCGGGGCGGGTCGACCTGGGTCTCGGCCGGGCGCCGGGCACGGACGGGGCCACCGCGGCCGCCCTCCGCCGTACCCAGACCCTCAACGAGGGCGCCGACGACTTCCCCCAGCAGCTCGCCGAGCTCACCCGGTTCCTGGACGACGACTTCCCGGACGGCCACCCGTACCGCCGGATCCACGCCATCCCGGGCCCCGTCCAGAGCACCAGCCCCGGCGGTGTGCAGTCCCCGCACCGGCCGGTCGTCTGGCTGCTCGGTTCCTCCGGCTTCAGCGCCCGGCTCGCCGGCATGCTCGGGCTGCCGTTCGCCTTCGCGCACCACTTCTCCGCGCAGAACACCGTCCCGGCCCTGGACCTCTACCGCGAGTCCTTCAGCCCGTCCGCCGTCCTCGACGAGCCGTACGCCCTCATCGGCGTCTCCGCGCTCGCCGTGGACGAGGAGCGCGAGGCCCGGCGCCAGGTGCGGGCCGGCGCGGTGAACATGCTGCGGCTGCGCACCGGGCGGCCCGGTCTGTTCCCCGACCCGGACGACGTCGAGAAGCACGAGTTCTCCCCGATGGAGGAGGAGTTCGTGCACTCCTGGACCGCCAACATCGTGCACGGCACCGCCGACGAGGTGCGCGCCGGTCTCGACGACCTCCAGAAGCGCACCGGCGCCGACGAGCTGATGCTCACCACGCACGCCCACCGCGGCGAGCTGCGCCTGCGCTCCTACGAACTGATCGCCGACGCCTACGGTTTGCCGACCGGGGTGTCCGCGTAGGTCCGGGTGCCCAGCAGCTCGGAGATACGATCCGGCGCCACCGGCCGGGAGTACAGCCACCCCTGGCCGGTGTCGCAGCCGATGTGCCGCAGCCGCGAGGCCTGCGCCGAGGTCTCGACGCATTCGGCGGTGACGGTGAGGCCGAGCCGGTGGGCCAGCTGGATCATCGCCTCCACCACGACCTCGTCGGCGGGGTTCGGGCGGTCGCCCGGGTCGTCGTACTGGAAGCCCCGGACGAAGGAACCGTCCAGCTTGAGCACCGACACCGGGAGCCGGCTGAGGTAGGCGAGGTTGGAGTAGCCGGTGCCGAAGTCGTCGATGGCGATACGGACGCCCATGTCGCTGAGGGCCTGAAGGACCTGCAGCGGCCGGCCGGCCGAGCCCATCACGGCCGACTCCGTCAGCTCCAGCTGGAGCAGATGCGGCGCCAGGCCGGTCTCGGCGAGGGTCTCCGCCACGTCCGCCACCAGGTCGGAGTCCCAGACCTGGCGCACGGCCACGTTCACGCTCACGAAGATCGGCGGCTCGCCGGGGTGGTCCAGCTGCCACCGGCGGGCCTGCCGGCAGGCGGTGGTCAGGGCCCAGCGGCCGAGCGGGACGATCGAGCCGTCCTCCTCCGCCAATCCGATGAACCGATTCGGCGTTAGTGTGCCGAACTGCGGGTGGTTCCAGCGGACCAGGGCTTCGACCCCGCTCAGCCGCCCGTCCTCCATGCCCACCAGCGGCTGGTACTCGAGCACGAACTCGCCGCGCTCGATGGCCGGGCGGAGGGTGGAGGAGAGCGCCTGACGGGTGACCAGGTGCGCGTTGCGCTCCGGGTCGAAGAGCGTCCAGCGGGACTTGCCGTCGGCCTTCGCCCAGTAGAGGGTCGTGTCGGCGGCCTGCATCAGACCGGTGGCCGTCGTACCCGCCGCATGGCGCTCCACCACCCCGATCGAGGCCGACAGGGAGAGCCGCTGGCCGGCCAGGTCGAACGGCGCCTGGAGGGCTGCCAGCGCCGACTCGGCCAGATCGGCCAGCTGCTCGGTGCCCGTCGAGTCCTCGACCAGCAGGGCGAACTCGTCGCCGCCGAGGCGGGCCACCAGCGGCACCCCGGCCCGCGCGATGCCGGCGTCGTCGGCGATCCGGGTCAGCCGTTCGGCGACGGCGGCCAGCAGCCGGTCGCCCACCCGGTGGCCGAGGGTGTCGTTGACCGCCTTGAAACCGTCAAGGTCCAGGTAGCACAGGCCGATTCGGCCGGTACCGCTCTGCTCGTACGACTCCGCCTCCAGCGCCGCCGAGAGCCGCTCGAAGAACAACGTCCGGTTGGGCAGCCGGGTCACCGGGTCATGCATCTGCAAGTGCCGCAGCCGGGCCTGGAGTTCGCGGCGAGCGCTGATGTCGGAGACCGACATCAGGACGCCCGGGGTGTCCTTCGCCAGCGGGGAGACGGTGACCTGGACCCAGAGCGAGTGCCCGTCGGGGTGCTTGAGCCGACGGGTGCAGCGCAGCTTGGCCTGCCGGCCGCGCAGTACCTCGCGATAGGCGTGCCAGGTGCGGGCGTCGGAGGCCAGATCCACCAGATCCGCGGCGATCCGACCGGTCAGGCCGGCCGGGTCGGCGCCGATCAGGGCGCCGAACGCCGCGTTGGCGGTGCTGACCAGGCCTTCGCGATCGACGACGGCCATGGACAGCGCGGCGGCCGTGAAGGCGTGCTCGTACATCGTCGGATCCGGCGTCGCGCCTGTCGGCTCTGTCGGCTCTGTCGTATCTGTCGTCTGTGGTGTCTCGCCTGTCTTCGGGTCGGTCGTCTGGTTGTACGACTTCCGACAGATATTGTCACTCTCTGTGACGGCGGACCGGTCGAGGTCTGCCGCGGGCGTCG
Source organism: Streptomyces sp. NPDC054813 (assembly GCF_053611365.1). NCBI lineage: Bacteria > Bacillati > Actinomycetota > Actinomycetes > Kitasatosporales > Streptomycetaceae > Streptomyces > Streptomyces sp. NPDC054813. Next base: position 60,982 of record NZ_JBSHAF010000035.1, read on the forward strand.
GCCCTTCGGACGTTCCGCTCACCGCTCGCTCCCGCAGTGCACTCGATCTCTGTCCGTGCAGGAAAGTGTGCCGATCATAGAGGCTGGCCCGAGGGCCTTCCAGCCACTGTCCAGTGTCCACGATGAAGCACCGGTTCTGACAGATCGTTTCTGCCCGCACCTGGACGGGTTCTTGAGTCGCCTGGCCACTTGTGACGTTCCGTGAGTTTCCCGGGGTGTCGGCCGTTCGGGTTCCTCACCCTTCTGGTGCAGATAAACAGGTCATATGACGACAAACTCGCACAGGCTGGGTGGCGGTGTCCCGCGAACCGTCCCGGAGGTCCTTCCGTGCCGCGTCTCCTGCTGCGCAGCACCGCCGCCGTGTTCACCACGATGTCGGCGCTCGTCGCGACGACGATCCTGACCGGACCGTCGGCCGCCGAGCCGTTCTCCACGGCCCCCTGCGCCCTGCACCGGACCGATGCGCACCACTCCGAGGGCGTCGACACCTGGAACGCCGACTACACCCGCCCCACCCACCCGCTCTCGGCCGTGATGGTCTTCCTCTCCTTCCCGGACGCGCCCCCGCGCAGCACCCCCACGGAGCTGGTCGCCGACCACTTCCCGGCCACCAGCCGCTACTACGAGCAGGCCTCCTACGGGAAGTTCACCATCCGGCCGCACCCGCTGACGCACTGGCTGCGGATGCCCAGGCCCTCGGTCGCCTACGGCATGAAGCGCGACTGGAGCCTGGTGCTGCGGGCCGCCTACCTGCGGGACGCGTTCGCGGCGGCCGATCCCGAGGTCGACTTCTCGCGCTACGACGTCGTGTACTTCGTGGCCGACCCGGACGCGCCCGGCGTCGACTCCGACGCCACGAAGGTGGTCAACCTGGACGTCCCGGTGCACGTCGACGGCACGGACGTCCGCCGGGTGGTCACCGTCTTCGAGAAGCATCCGCCGGACCGGCTGGTTCTCGCCCATGAGACCGGGCATGTCTTCGACCTTCCCGACCTCTACCACCGCCCGGTGGACGGCAAGGGCGACTGGGACACCTACGTCGGCGACTGGGATCTGATGGGCAGCCAGTTCGGGCTGTCCCCGGACCTCCTCGCCTGGCACAAGTGGAAGCTCGGATGGCTGGATCCGCGCCAGGTGGTGTGCGTACGGGGGGTCACGCCGACCCGGCTGACCCTGGAGCCGCTGTCCGCCGGACCCGGGGTGCCGGCGCAGGGCGCCGCGGGTGCGCCGGCCTTCGGGCTCGGCGACGGCACCAAACTGGCGGTGGTGCGCACCGGGCCCGACACCGTGCTGGCCTTCGAGGCGCGGGGCATGTCCGGCAACGACAGCGCGGCCTGCCGGGAGGGCATCCTCGTCTACCGGGTCCGCGACGAGACGGCCTCCGGCGGCGGCCCGATCGAGGTGATCGACGCCCATCCGCATACCGAGGCCTGCTGGGAGAACTCCGTCTACCCGCCGCTGGCCGACGCCCCGGTCGCCCTCGGCGAGAGCTTCACGGTCCCGAGGGACGGCGTGCGGGTCGAGGTGGAGGGGCGGACGGCGTCCGGCGCGTGGAATGTGAAGATCACGCCGAGGGAGCTGGACTGACACGCCGACGACGGAGTCGTAAAGGCGACGCGGTCGGAAAGGTGACACGGTCGCAAAGGCGACGGGGTCGCAAAGGTGACCGGGGTCAGAAGGGCGACAAGTTCGGAAACACGAAAGGCCAAGCTCACAGGAGCTTGGCCTTTCGCCTACTTCGCGTGCGCCGCCAGGGACTCGAACCCCGGACCCGCTGATTAAGAGTCAGCTGCTCTAACCAACTGAGCTAGCGGCGCCTGCTGACGTCGTAGACCTTAGCATCCTGATCGGCGGGAGGAAAAATCGATATCCGCACGGCCGAGCGAGCGGCCCGTACCGCGGCCCAGAGCAGGATTTCCGGTCCGGGGAGCCAGGGGTGCCGGGTATCCGGGGCGACCAGCCAGCGCGTGCTGGCCGGGGCGGCTGGGGCGGCCGGGGCGGGGGACCGGTCGCCGTGCAGCGCCGGGACGGTCACCGCGTCGCCGGTGCCGTGGCACAGCAGCGGCGGTACGGCCTGGCTGCGGCCGCCCCACTCCTCCCAGCTCAGCAGCGACGGCAGCCGGGCGGCGGTGCCGGTGGCGGCGAACAGGAGCATCCGGCCCCGGAACACCGCGACCGGCCCGGAGCCCGGTCCCTCGTCCCACAGCCGGTCCAGCATGCGGCGGCCGAACACCGCCGGAGTGTTCACCACGTCGAACACCGAGCCGCAGGGCAGTACGACCGGGGCATCCGGCCGCTCCTCCCAGAAGGCGAGCGTGCTCCGCGGATACGTTCCTGCGGAGGCGAGCCAGGCGGCTCCGTCGGAGGTGACCCCGGCGGCGTCGGAGCGCTCGCCGGGGCCGTGGAGAGGCGTCTCGTGCGGTGTGCTGCTCATAGGGAATTGATACCCATCGTGAGACTGCGCTCGCCGTGAGTTGCGGAAAACCGGGACGGGATGGACCGGAGGGAGTATCTTGCCCGCCTGGCATATGCCGCGTGCGGCACCCCGCTCCACGGAGACCGCTAGAGGGGCTCTGCCGGCTCCGCGTCCTCGCTGCCCTTCAGCAGGTCCCGGCCGAACTCGACCATCTTCTTCGCGTAGTCCTCGGTCCACTCGGCCCGCGCGGCGATGTCGGCCGGGGTCAGGCGGTCGAAGCGGCGCGGGTCGGCGAGCTGGGCGGCGGCCATGGCCTGGAACTCCACCGCCCGGTCGGTGGCCACGCGGAACGCCTGGGTCAGCTCGGTCGCGCGCGCCAGCAGCGCCCCGGGGTCGTCGATCGACTCCAGGCCGAAGAAGTGCTCCGGGTCGGCGACCGCTGCGACCGGCTCGAAGAGCAGGTGCGCGGGGCGTAGCCGCGGTTCGTTCCGACGCGGCGTGGGCTCCGCCATGTCTGGTCCTCCTCGTACGGTTCGGTGCCTACGGCTCGATGGCCACCGTCCATTCTCTCGCGCCCGCGCAAGCCCACCCCAAGGCCGCCGGCTGACTCTCTGCTCAGCCGGGTGAGCGAAAACGCCCGGTGCCGGACCGGCCGGGCGTCATGGTCGCCAGCTGATTCGGTGTTCGGCGAGATGGGCCAGGACCGCATGGTTGGCCTCCCAGCCGTCCGGGCTGTTTTTGTCGGCCGCCTCCGGCGGCGTGCCGGACTCCGTCCGGTGGATGGGGTGGTGAGCGGGGCCTTCGTCAGGGTCGCCAGGTCACTCGGTGTTCGGCGAGATGGGCCAGGACCGCATGGTTGGCCTCCCAGCCGTCCGGGAACTTGACGAGGGTTCCCAGTTGGACCGGTTCTGTCGAGGGGTAGTCGTCCAGGAGGTCGGTCACGCCGGCGCGGCAGATCACGATGCAGGCCTGGCGGTGCCGGGAGGCGAGGACGCACAGGCGGCCAGTCTCCAGGTGGAAGGCGGTGGCGTCGGGGCGGCCGGAGAGCGGGTGGAGGACGATCGTCACGTCGTACTCGCGGCCCTGGAGGCGATTGGCGGTGTCGACGGTGATGTCCGTCACGCCCAGCTCCGCCAGGGCCGCGCGGACCGCCGCCGCCTGGTCTCGGTGGGCCGTGCCGACGGCGATCCGGTCGGCGGTGAGGGGGGACGGATCGGGCGAGCGTTCGGAGAGCGCCGCTCCGCCCCGGTCGAGCAGTCGTCGTACCACCGTCGCCACCGCCCGGACCGCCTCCGGGTCGGTGCGCGGGGTGTGCCGGGCGGGCAGCTCCAGCAGGCCCCAGCCGGACTCGGCCGCCTCGTCGATGACCCGGTCGGGCCCGGAGCCGTCGGAGGGCACGGCGAAGGCCAGCCGGCGGTCGCCGTGGTCGGTGCCGCTGCGGAACGGGGTGTACGGGTAGAACGCGCCGGAGACGAGCGCGGCGGCGGAGGCGGGGAGGCGCCAGGAGACCGGGAGCCGGTGCTGGGGCAGGCCCGGGTTGTGGGCGAGCAGGGTGGAGACCGCCGAGGCCGAGGGGTCGTACGACAGACCCGCCCACTGCTCGCTGCCCACCGTCGCGAACGGGTCCAGCTGGCCGGGGTCGCCCACGAACAGCGCCCGTTCGAACAGCCCGGCCACGGCGAGCAGCGAGTCCGAGCGCATCTGGTACGCCTCGTCGACGATCGCGTGCCGCCAGGGCTCGTCCACCGTGACATGCGCCCACTTCGCGGCGGTGGACAGCACCACCGGTGCCTCCCGCAGGTCGGCCGCCTTCGCCGACTTGCGGACGTTCGGCAGGTCGTCCAGCGCCTTGTCGTACGGGTCGGCGTCACTGCTGTGCAGCCGGCCGACGGGCAGCTCCGGGTTCTTCTCGGCGAGCCTGAGGACCAGGTCGTCGACCTGCGCGTTCGTCTGCGCCACCACCATCAGGGGGCGGCCTGCCGCGGCGAGTTCGAGGGCCGCGCGGACCACCAGCGTGGACTTGCCGGCGCCCGGCGGGGAGTCCACGACCACGCCCCGGTCGGTGCCGTGCAGGGTGTCGTGGAGGATCGCGTCGGTGGCGCGGGTGGCGGCCGCACCCGGGTCGAAATCGACGTCGGCGGTCACAGCACGTCCTCCTCGGTCACCGTGTCGGCCCGCTCCGCCGCGGCCTCGCCCGGCGGGCCGCCGTGGGTCCACGGGGTCGCCTCCGGGTCGGGCAGCTTCGCCCCGCCGCGCTGCTCGTGTTCGAACAGGGTGAAGGTGAGCCGGTCGCCCTTCTCCGGGACCGACCCGACCTCCGGCTCCTTGCCCCGGCCCATCTTGTCCAGGACCCGGAGCACCAGGACCCCCTCGGCCTCGTACCCGACGAACTCCATGGACTGCGGTTTGCCGCCCAGCGAGCGGTACGCCTTAGCGCGCTCCCCGAGATGCGGCCGGTCCTCCGTGCGCAGGGTCACCAGCGGGCGCGGGCTGGGCCGCTTGCCCTCGCTGTACGCCATGACGACATCGAGGACCTCGCCCGCGAACGCCTCCCCGGTCAGCCGCCGCCCCGCCATCACCAGCGGGTCGTCGAGCGCCTCCTGGGCGTCCAGCCGGGCCTGTTCGCGCTCGCGGGTGGCCAGCTTGTTGGCGGCGGTGACCGCGTCGTCGCGGCGCGGCTGCGGGGGCTCGCCGGCCAGCACCCGGTCCCGGTGACCGGTGAACGACCAGCGGTCGCGGGTCCACCGCTCCTCGACCCGGGCGCCCTCCGGCAGCCGGTGCAGCAGGTCGAGGCCGCGCCAGACCGCGTCCCAGGTGGGCCGGGTCCGGCTGGCGACGAGGTCGCGGACCTCCCGCTCGGCGGCGGTGAGGATCGCCAGCCGGGTGTCGGCCTGGAGGCCGTCCTCGGCGCCGGCCAGGGCGGTACGGGCGCGGTCGTACCGCTCGAAGGCGGGGGCCAGCAGCTTGTTGTCGAACGCCGGGTCGGTGGCCGGGCCGGCCGGCGGGCACAGCAACTGGCCGTCGCCGTCCCGGGCCAGCTCGGCCACGCGCGCCGCTTCCGCGCCCGTGCTGCCCTGCGGCGGGTCGATCCAGGCGAGCAGTGCGCCCAGGTGCTGGTCCTCGACGCCGGACTGCCCGGTCGCCCAGTGCCGGGAGAGCAGGTCCGTCATGGCGAGGAGGAGGGAGGAGCCGGGGACGCGGGCGCGCTCGCCGAAGTGGGTGAGCCAGCGGCCGAGCAACGGCACCCGGGGCGGGGCCGGGTAGGGCGCCTCCGGGTCCTGCTCCGCCGTGCGCCTGAAGCGCGTCGACCGCCCCAGCAGCCGTACGTACTCGATGCCCGCGCGGCCCGGGACGATCAACTGGGGCGCGTCCGCGCACAGTTCCACCTCGACCTTGACCCGCTTGCCGGTCTCCGGGTCGGTCTCGGTGCGCTCGGCCGCCTCGACCGAGCCGGCGTAGGACTCCAGGTACGGCAGGACGACGTCGGCGAGCTCGGCGAGGAACGCGAACCGCAGGTCACGGTCGCGCGGCTGCGGTACGACCAGCAGGCGCGGGGCGTCCCGGTCGGTGCCGACCAGGGCGCCCAGGGGCGCACCCGCCTCACCCGAGGTGGTGAGCGGCACGAAGACGAGGGGGCGCCCGGACAGGTGCCGGTGGCGGACGGTCGCGGCGGGCTGGGCGGTGCCCGTGCTCACGGCTTCGAGACGGGCGAGGGTGGTGATCAGGGACACATGGCCCCCTGGGCGCTCAGCGCTTCGGCGCGCAGGGCCGCCGCCCGGCGCAGGGCCGCCACCGCCGGGTCGGCCGGGTCGCCGCTGTCGCCGCGCGCCGCCGACAGGACGTCCTCGACGGTGGTCAGCCCGCCCAGCTCGGCCCGGACCGCACGGCCGAGCGTGGTGACCTCGTCGGCCGCGCGGGAGCGCTGCCGGCAGTGGAAGGCCAGTTCGCAGGCGGACAGGCACTCGGGCGCGTAGGCCGCCGGGACCGCTTCGACGGCCGCCGTCAGCTGCTCGGCGGGCAGGCCGGGCGCGAAGCAGGTGCCCTCCGGGAGGGTGTCGGCGATGTCCTGGATGCGGGTGAGCCGGGCCAGCTGCCGGGCGGTGACCGCGCGCTGCTTGCGGACGTCGACGGCGGCGGCGGTGGGCAGGTTGGAGAAGTCCTTGGGGCAGACCAGCAGCACGTCGTGCCGTACCCGCGGGGCGGGGTCGAGGCGGGCCGCGACCTCCTCGAGGGCCAGCACGTACACCGCCGCCTGCCGGGCGGCCGCCCCGACCTTCGCCGGGTCCGCCGAACCGTCCAGCATGGGGAAGGACTTGATCTCGACGACCGTCCAGCTGCCGTCGGGGTGCACGACCACCGCGTCCGGCTCGAGGAACGCCGGGGAGCCGGCCACCTGGAGGGCCAGCATCGGGTGGTCGAGGAGAACCCAGCCGCCTGCCTCGCCGTCCTTCTCGCCGACCGTGTCGCCTGTCGCGGCGGCTTCGCGCAGCGCCAGTGCCGTACGGGCCGTACGCCCCTCCGGGCCGATCGCGGCCAGGTCGGGCACGGCGGCCCGCTCGGCCGGCTCGGCGCCCGGATCGAGGTGCTTGCGCACCAGCCGCAGCAACTCCGCCCCGCCGTCCGCCTTCACCTTCGCCTCGAAGGCGTTGCCCCGGGTCAGCGCGAACTGGGACTGGCCGAAGGCCGACGGTGCGCCGAGGGCGCTGGCCAGCGCGGTCTTGTCCACCCCGGCGCCGTCCAGGATCGCCCGCCGTCGGCACCCCGGGTTCGCCGCGAGCGCCGCGAGGGCGCGCGCGTCGAGGGCCTTGGCGGGGACGTCGGGGCCGCGCAGCTCAGCGAGCTGGTGCCGGAGCGCCGTCCCCCGCGTCGGTGGGGGCGGCGTCCGGTTCGGCTCCGGAGGCGAGCCGGGACTCGCGCTGCGATGGAATGCGCTCACCCGCCGAAGTCTGGCATCCGCCACTGACAATCGGGGAAACCGTGCCGCCGGAGCGTGCTGCGACCAGTGAGGTGCCCTGGGTCACCCGGACCCGGACGAAGTCCGCGGCCCGCATCACGTACGGCGCGATCAGGTAGCCGACGCCCATCACGAACACGCCCGCGACCGCGTCCAGGAAGTAGTGGTTGGCGGTGCCCATGACCACGATCGCGGTCAGCAGCGGGTAGGCCACGCCGAGGACCTTGGTCAGGCGGTTGCCGCCGTGACGCCACAGCATGACCCCGCACCACAGCGCCCAGCCGCAGTGCAGGCTCGGCATCGCCGCGTACTGGTTGGTCATGCCGCCGAGACCGCGCGGGGCGCTGGCGTCACCGTCCCACCAGCCGTACGAGCTGTACTGCGCCATCGTGTCGACGAAGCCGTACTTCACGTCCAGCAGCCGGGGCGGGCAGGTGGGCAGCAGGGTGAAGCCGATCAGGCCGATGAACGTGGACGTCATCAGCCAGGTGCGGGCCCGCCGGTAGATCTCGGCGCGCCTGCGGAACAGGAAGACCAGGATCACCGGGGTGATCAGGTAGTGCAGCGAGGCGTACCAGAAGTCCGCGGGTATGCCGAGCCACGCCTCCCGCGTGAACAGGCGGTTGAGCGGGTGCTCGGCGTTGAGGTGCAGGGCCTTCTCGATGCGCAGGATCGCCAGGCCGTGGTCGACGGCGGTCGAGGTGTCGCCGCGTGCGAGCAGGCGGCCGGCCGTGTAGCAGCTGTACACCAGCAGTATCAGCGGCAACTCGGTCCACCAGCGGAGTCGGGTCGGCGCAGTCACCTCGGTGCCCCGTTTCTCGGTCTGCGGCATCCGACTGCCTCCCCCTTCTCGTCCCTGTCCGCGCGGCACCCGGCGGGCCGACCGTGACACTTTACGTTGCGCGCATTCCCGCCCATGCGGGGCGCTCAGCCCTCAAAGACGCGGAGACCGCCCGCCGGGTTGCCCGTTCCCGGCGCGTTCCCAGGGTGGGTGATGATGGAGGTGTCCCGCTTCCGAATTTCTCCCGAAGGGTTCGTCCTCCATGGCACCGCGCATCCTGCTGGCCCGGCACGGACAGACGGAGTGGTCGCTGTCCGGCAAGCACACCGGCAGGACCGACGTACCGCTCCTCGAGGAGGGCCGGCGGGGGGCCAAGCTGCTGGGCGAGCGCCTGCACCGGCCGCCGTACGACGGTCTCGCGGACGCCGAGATACGCACCAGCCCGCTGGCACGCGCGCGTGAGACGTGCGAACTCGCCGGGTTCGGTGACCGGGCCGAGCGGTGGGACACGCTGATGGAATGGGACTACGGGGCGTACGAGGGCCTGACCCCGGCGGAGATCCAGGCGGCCCGGCCGGGCTGGCTGATCTGGCGGGACGGCGTTCCCGGGGGCGAGTCCCTGGCGGAGGTGACCGCGCGGGCGGACGAGGCCGTCGCCTGGGCCCGCTCGGCCGATCGGGACGTACTGGTGTTCGCCCACGGTCACATCCTGCGGTCGATCGGGGCGCGGTGGCTGGGCCTGCCGCTGGACTTCGCGGCACGGATCCGCTTGAACCCGACGTCGCTGTCGGTGCTCGGGTGGGCCTACGGCGAGCCCGCGATCGAGAGCTGGAACGACTCGGGGCACTTGGCGGGCTGACGGTGGGCGGGCGGGGGCGCGTACCGGCGCCGGCAGGGTGCCCGCGGCTACAGCGCCCCTTCAGGGGCGCGGGGCCGTATCAGATATGCGGCTACCGCCGCGTGGGCGCGACCAGCCCCCACGCACCCGCAGCCGCACGACCACCTGTCGACCCCCGTCGGCCCTACACAACCCGCGGAGTCGACGCGTGCCGGTCCAGGAACGCCTGGACCCCGCTCGCCCGGCGGTGCGGCAGCAGCACCCGCGCCGTACCCGCCAGCATCCCCTGGATCCGTGACGACTGGACCTGGTCCAGCAGGTCCAGGACCCGCAGCCCCGCCCGCGCCGCCTCGTCGGGACGTCCCCCACGGGCGAGGTCGTCCGCGAGCTCCGCCGTGTACAGCGCGATGTTCCTCGTGAAGTGCGGATCCTGCAGCTCGGCGGCCCTGCGCGCATGCTGTGAGGCCCGCCGCCAGTCGCCCAGCATGGACCAGCACTGCGCCTCCAGGCCCTCCAGCTCGGCCTCCCCGTAGAAGCTCATCCACTCGGGGTCGGCGTCCGAGTGGCCCCGCTCGAAGAGGGCCTGCGCCCGGACCAGGGCCTGCTCACAGCCGGTGCGGTCGGCGAGCCCGGCCCAGCCGCCCGCCTCGCGCAGCGCGAGCAGGGACATCAGGCGGGCCGAGCCCAACGGCCGGCCGACCCGCTGCGCGGCCTGTGCCGCGCGCACCGCCTCCCGCGGCCGCCCGGCGTCCCGCGCCAGGAACGCCGTGTTGCAGAAGGCGTGCGCCTCCAGCCCCGGGTCTCCGGTCATCCGCGCCGTAGCCAGCGCCTCCGCGTAGTGCGAGCGGGCGTCGTCGAAGCGGCCGGAGTCATGGGCCAGCCAGCCCACCGAGATGGCCAGTTCACCGGCGCCCGAGTGCAGGCGGTCGGCGGTTGTCTGCCGGGTCGCGCCGGCGTCCAGCAGCGCGTACGCCGCGCGCAGCGGAGCCGCCGCGCGCCGGTACAGTCCGTCCGCGCCGTGCCGGTCGTCGAGCAGCCGGATCCGGCGTACGGCCTCCTCCAGGGCGGCCGCGTGCGAGGACCCGGCACGGTGTACCGGCCGGTTCGCCGCCACGGCGTCGATGGTGGACCCCAGGGGGGCCAGCGTGGCGGCGGCCACCGTGGCGCCTCCGCCGGTCATGAATAGGCGACGCAGCACGTCGCTCTCCTCGTAGTTGTCGTGCGTCTCGTACGTGTCCTGCGGTTGAAACCTGTCCTGCGGCTGAAACCCGCCCTTCGGGTCATACGGCTCGATGGCCCCTTGCGTCTCACCTCTCACGAGTGCGAGGGGCGTGTCCTCGGGCGGCCGTGCCCCGCGTCCGCGGACGGACGAGCGGGGCGCGAAGCCGAGGTCGGCGAGCGTGCGACCGGGGAACATGTGCAGGAACACCCGTTCGTACGCATAGTTCGGGCAGCGGATCTCACCCGCCTCGACCCGGCCGATGTAGCGCGCGTCACAGCTCACCCGCTCGCCGATCTCGCGGGCGGCACGCCGGACCAGCGCGGCGAACTCGGCCGGCGAATGCCGGCCGCGCAGCTGCCGGAAGGCGTGGTTCGGCCGTACCGGCCGATCGGGCTGCGACGAGGTCGTGGTTGACGACGCCATGGCCGGGTCCTCTCGTGCGAACCGTCGAACCATGCCGGACTCGTGATGAGTTGTCCGAGTGGACCCCTGATTCCGGCGGGCAAGAACGTACCTGCTGTGTTGGGTCCGTGACGCTGGGTTTAGCTACAAACCGGATATCTCATGCATGATCTGCCATGAACTGCCATCCTTTGCGGCTGACTTCCGCCGTAGCCGTTGACGCGGTGGCGCGTTGGAGGTCATGGACTGCAAGAGGGCTGCGCGGTGGAGGCCGGGATGGAGACCAGCCAGAGCAACGATCCTTGTACGCCGTCGACGACTTCGGCGGCAGACGATGCGGGATGCGACCTCGTGACGGTGCCGGCCCGGCAGGGCCTGGAGGCCGTCGACATCCTGCGCCGGGGGGCCGGGGACGCGGTGGGGCCGGTGCTCCACGACGACGGGGGCGGCACCCTCGGCTTCGTGGTGCCGGCCGGTACGGCGGCGGGCTGGGACGTCCCCGGCAGCACCTGCACCGGGACCGACGGGCGCGGCCTGCGGCTCAACCCCGAGCCGCCGGTCGAGGGCTCCGACTGGCTGCTGCCGCCCGGCGAGGCCGACCCCGCGACGGACCCGGCGGTGCTGCGCCGGGCGCTCGGGGAGGCGGCCCGGCTGATCGAGGTGGCGGACAGCTGCTGCTGAATTTCCGGTACGGCCGCTGCCTGCGAAAATGGCGGAATGGGCAAGTCCAGGAACTCACGGCGCCGGTCGGCTGCCGCCGCCGAGGCCGTTGTCGAGCCGGTGGACGGCGGCCTCGCCCAGCTCATCCCCGACCCCGAGCGCGGCCGAGCCTGGACCCTGCTCATCGACGGCGCCCCCCAGTCGCACGTCGACCTCGACGACCCGGCGTACCTCTCCTTCGAGTACCAGCGCCGCCTCGGCCATGTGATCGACCTGGTCGCACCGCCGGGCAGACCGGTGCAGGTGGTGCACCTCGGGGGCGGGGCGTTCACGCTGGCGCGGTACGTCGCGGCGACCCGGCCCCGGTCCACGCAGCAGATCGTCGAACGGGACGCGGCCCTCGTCCAACTGGTCCGGCGGGAGCTGCCGTTGGATCCGAACGCGCGGATACGGGTGCGCTCCGTGGACGCCCGGGAGGGGCTGGGCAAGGTGCCGGAGGGGTGGGCGGACCTGGTCATAGCGGATGTGTTCAGCGGGGCGCGCACACCGGCGCACCTGACGTCCACGGAGTTCCTGGACGAGGTCCGGAGAGTCCTGCGGCCGGGGGGTGCCTACGCGGCGAACCTCGCGGACGGGCCGCCGCTCGTGCACTTGAGGGGGCAGATCGCCACGGTGGCGGCGCGGTTCGCGGAGGTCGCGGTGGTGGCGGACGCGGGGGTGTGGCGGGGGAAGCGGTTCGGCAACGCGGTGCTGGTGGCAGCCGACGTACAGCTGCCGGTCGGGGAGCTGACCCGGCGCTGTGCATCCGACTCCCACCCTGGGCGGGTCGAACACGGGCGGGCGTTGCGGGACTTCACCGGTGGGGCGATCGCCGTGACGGATGCGGTGGCTGTGGCTTCGCCTTCTCCGCCGCCATCCGTATTTCGTTGATTCTGCGGGTGGGCGGGGGCTGGTCGGCGCCCACGCGGCGGTAGCCGCACATTGATACTGCCCCGCGCACCTGAAGGGGCGCTTCGGACAGGGCTTCTCGGCAAGCGTGGGGTCTCAGTAGGTCTCGACCTGCACGTGCGGTGGGCCGTCGTGCCATGTGCAGAACACCGACACCCGGTCCGTGCTCCTGCTGAACTCGATGCGGATCCAGGACTCCGTCTTCCAGACCTGCATCGACCATCCCGTTCCCGGCGTCGCCGAGACGAGGGTCGCGCTCGTGTCGCCCAGGTCGAAGACCGCCCGGCCGCCGTCCGTGTCGTAGGCCTTGACCTCGCCGGACGCGGTGGCGGACGGGGCCGGGGTGGCCGTCGGGGTGCGGGAGGGCGTCGGAGTGGGGGTCGCCGACGGGCGGCGAGAGGCGGTGGGTGAGGGACTCGGTGGGCGGGACGTGGCCTGCGCCAGCGGTTTGGAACCCTGCGTCGTCGGGTCGTCGTCCGCCGCCGTGATGGGCAGGGCGCGCGGCGGGTCGTAGGCCGTGCCCGCCATCACCGTGTGGACGCCCCACCACGACAGCGTGACCGCCGCGCCCGTGGCGAGCAGCCAAGCCAGTACGTGTACGAGTCCTCTGCGCATCGCGGGCCATACTGCCCCAGGCGTACCGCCGTGCGCACTCGACCCGAGTTATCCACAGGCTCGGACCGGCGCCTGCCGCATGGCGTACGGTGCGGCGCATGGCAAGTGTGCTCGTGGTCGAGGACGACCAGTTCGTCCGCTCGGCGCTCATCCGGCATCTCACCGACGCCTCGCACACCGTGCGCAGCGTCGGTACGGCACTGGAGGCGCTGCGCGAGGTCGCCCATTTCCGCTTCGACGTGGTCGTCCTGGACCTCGGACTGCCGGACCTGGACGGCTCCGAGGCCCTGAAGATGCTGCGCGGGATCACCGACGTGCCGGTGATCATCGCCACCGCCCGGGACGACGAGACGGAGATCGTCCGGCTGCTCAACGCCGGAGCGGACGACTACCTGACGAAGCCGTTCTCCGTCGAGCATCTGTCCGCGCGGATGTCCGCCGTGCTGCGCCGGGCGCGGTCGGGCGGCGGCGAGGTGGCGCCGTCCAGTGTGCTGCGGGTCGGCGGGCTGACCGTCGATCCGCTGCGCCGGCAGGCCGAGTTGGACGGGGTGCGGCTGGATCTCACCCGGCGCGAGTTCGATCTGCTGGCCTTTCTGGCCGGGCGGCCCGGGGTCGTCGTAGCGCGCAAGGAGCTCCTTGCGGAGGTCTGGCAGCAGTCCTACGGGGACGACCAGACCATCGACGTGCATTTGTCCTGGCTGCGGCGGAAGTTGGGGGAGACGGCGGCCCAGCCGCAGTATCTGCACACACTTCGGGGAGTCGGTGTGAAGCTGGAGCCGCCGGGCGGGGAAGCGAGGCCGGTCGGATGAGATGGGCACTGGTCAAGGTCTGTCTGGCGGTCACCGCGATGGTCGTGGTCGCCTTCGCGGTCCCGCTCGGCCTGGTCGTCGAGGAGATGGCCCGGGACCGTGCCTTCTCCAACGCCGAGCGGGAGGCGGCCGCCGTCGCCCCCGCCCTGTCCATCACCACCGACCGGGACAAGCTGGAGCGGGTGGTGGCCTCGGCCGGCGCCGACCGGGGCATGGCCGTGCACATACCCGCGTCCGGAGACGGTGCCGCCGTCGACATCGGCCGGCAGCGCGCCGCCGACCGGGACATCGCGACCGTACGGAAGCTGGGGCGTGCCTCCACGACCGGGGTGGCGGGCGGCTCCACCCTGTTGCAGCCCGTGGCGCTCGGCTCCGGTGCCATCGCGGTCGTCGAGGTGTACGTCCCCGAGTCCGAGGTGACCAACGGCGTCTCCACGGCCTGGGCGGTGCTCGCAGCCGTCGGCCTGGCGCTGGTCGTCGGCTCGGTCGCCGTCGCCGACCGGCTGGGTGTACGGATGGTGCAGCCCGCCCAGCGACTGGTCGAGGGCGCGCACGAGCTGGGCGAGGGCAAGCTGGGGTCGCGGGTGCCCGAGGAAGGGCCGACCGAACTGCGGCTGGCGGCGGCCGCGTTCAACTCGATGGCCGACCAGGTCGTACAACTCCTCGCGAACGAAAGGGAGCTGGCCGCCGATCTGTCGCACCGCCTGCGCACCCCGCTCACCGTGCTCCGCCTCAACGCGGCCTCGCTCGGGGACGGGCCGGCCGCCGAGCAGACCCGGGCCGCCGTCGCCCAGCTGGAGCGGGAGGTCGACACCATCATCCGGACCGCCCGGGAGGCCAAGCCGCAGACGGCGGCCGCCGGGCCGGGCGCCGGGTGCGACGCGGCCGAGGTGGTGCGGGAGCGGATGGGGTTCTGGTCGGCGCTCGCGGAGGACGAGGGGCGCAAGTGGCGGGTGGCCGGTGTCGACCGGCCGGTACGCATACCGGTGGCCCGCGCCGACCTGGCCGCGGCACTGGACGCACTGCTCGGCAATGTCTTCCGGCACACCGCCGAGGGCACCGCCTTCGCGGTCGACGTGCACAACGGGGACGACGCGGTCATCGTGCTGGTCTCCGACGCCGGGCACGGCATCCGGGACCCGGAGGCGGCGATGGCCCGGGGGCGGGGTTCCGGGGCGGCCGGGTCGACCGGGCTCGGCCTGGACATCGTGCGCCGGCTCGCCGAGTCGACCGGCGGGGACGTGCGGATCGGCTCGTCGGTCCTCGGCGGGACCGAGGTGCGGATCTGGATCCAGCTGGACGGTGGGAAGCCGGAGCGGAAGGGGCACCGGGGGGCGGTGCGCAGGCGCCGTTCGCGCAGGCAGTCGGGGGAGGCGGGCAGGCGAGGTACCGGGGAGATCAAGAAAATTGGTCTCGACCTTTAATCGGTCCCGATCCCTTCCTTAAGCGCACCCTAAGATCCGCAACGCCCGTACCTATCAGGCCGTTTGTCCGAATCCGGGTCGCTAGCGTGCTGCCGCACCCCCCCCATTCGGCAGGCGAAGGCAGGCACGCGCATGAGCACGCACCGGCGCAGCATCAGTGGCAGGAACAAGGCGATAGGCGGTCTGGTCGCGGCGGCCGTGGTCGGTGGCGGGGCGATCCTGTTCACCGGTATCGCGCAGGCGGCCGGGGCCGGCGCCGCGTACACCAAGACCAGCGACTGGTCGACCGGGTACACCGCGCAGTACGTCGTGACGAACAACAGCGGTGCCACGGAGAAGGACTGGACGCTGGAGTTCGACCTGCCGACCGGCGCGAAGCTCAGCTCGCTGTGGAATGCCGAGTACACCGTCAGCGGTCAGCACGTCACCGTGAAGCCGCCGAAGTGGGACACGGACGGCCTCGCGGCCGACGAGTCGGTCACCGTCGGCTTCGTGGTCAACGGCAGCGGGGACCCGACCGGTTGCCGTATCGACAACGCGAGCTGTTCGGCGGACGGCACGGCGACCCCGGAGCCCAGCGGCCGCCCGACGCAGTCCACCCAGCCGACCCCGACCCCGACCGCCACGGCCTCTGCCACCTCCACCCCCACCCCGACGGCGACCCCCACCGCGTCGCCCACCCAGAGCACCGGCACCGGCACCGCCACCTCCGCCGGCTTCGCCCCGTACGTCGACACCTCTCTCTACCCGGCGTTCGACCTCCTGGCGGCCGCCGACGCGACCGGTGTGAAGAACTACAACCTCGCCTTCGTCACCGACGGCGGCGGCTGCACGCCCAAGTGGGGCGGGGTGACGGACCTGGCAAGCGACGGCGTGGCGTCCCAGATCGGCGCCCTGCGCGCCAAGGGCGGTGACGTCCGGGTCTCCTTCGGCGGCGCCTCCGGCTCGGAACTCGCGACCACCTGCTCCTCGGCGGACGCGCTGGCTGCGGCGTACGGAAAGGCCGTGGACGCCTACAACCTGACCAAGGTCGACTTCGACGTGGAGGGCGGTGCGCTGCCCAACACCACGGCCAACACCAACCGCGCGAAGGCCATTGCCAAGCTCCAGGCGAGCCACCCGAACCTGGACGTCTCCTTCACCCTTCCGGTCATGCCGGAGGGCCTCACCCAGGACGGCGTGAACCTGCTCGCCGACGCCAAGGCCAACGGCGTGAAGATCAGCACCGTCAACATCATGGCGATGGACTACGGCGCCTCGTACAACGGCGACATGGGCACCTACGCCACCCAGGCCGCCACCGCCACCCAGGCCCAGGTCAAGAGCGTGCTCGGGCTCTCGGACCAGGCCGCCTGGAAGACGGTGGCCGTCACCCCGATGATCGGCGTCAACGACGTCTCCACCGAGGTCTTCAAGGTGGACGACGCCACCCAGCTCGTCGACTTCGCCAAGTCCAAGGGCCTCGGCGGGCTGTCGATGTGGTCCGCCACCCGCGACAAGCAGTGCGCCGGCGGCACCAAGCCCACCGCCGACGCCACCTGCAGCTCGATCACCCAGGACAAGGACGCCTTCGCGAAGGCGTTCGCAGCGATCGGCTGACCGCGACCGCGATCACCATCCGCATCGACAACCGTGACACACCTGCGGGGGGGGGGCGGGGGGTCCGCGGCCGGCCCCCCGCGCGCGCCGCCGCGGGCCCCCCCCCGCCCGCCCTCGCCCCGGCCGCCCGCCCCCCCG
>NZ_JBSHAF010000035.1:77797-89327 GCF_053611365.1 Streptomyces sp. NPDC054813
CACACGACAACACACTCCATCACACACCACTCTCCCCAGCGGGCGGGCGCCCGCGACCCCCGCGCCCCCCCCCCGCTGGGGCCCGCCGTACCGTCCGCCGTACCGCCGGAAGATCCCCGGCGGGCCCGCCAAGCGGCTTCTGTGAAAGCGAAGGGGGGCGCGGTACCCCCTGGACCGCGCCCCCGGTCTCAGGCCGCCGACTGGGCCGGCGGCAGGGTTCCCGTCCGGGCCGCCTCCGCGTACCAGCGGGCGCTCGACTTCGGGGTGCGGGCGAGGGTCGCGTAGTCGACGTACACCGCTCCGAACCTCTTGCCGTAGCCGTACGCCCACTCGAAGTTGTCCATCAGGGACCACAGGTAGTAGCCCCGCACGTCCGCGCCGTCGGTGATCGCGCGGCGCACCGCCGAGAGGTGGCCGTGCAGATAGGCGATGCGCTCCGGGTCGTGGACCCGGCCGTCCGGGTCGGGCTTGTCGTCGTAGGCCGCGCCGTTCTCGGTGATGTAGAGGGGAAGGCCCGGGGCCTCGGCCGTGTACCGCATGATCAGGTCGTGCAGGCCGGTCGGGTCGATCGACCAGCCCATCTCGGTGCGCTCGCCGGGGGTCTGGTGGAAGGCGACGTCGTCGGCGCCCGGCCAGGGGGAGTGGGCGCTCGCGCCGTGGCCGTCCGACCGCGGACCGGTCACCGTGCCGGACGTCGCCGACACCAGGGTGGGCGTGTAGTAGTTCAGCCCGAGGGCGTCCAGCGGCTGGTGGATGGCGGCGAGGTCGCCGTCCTGGACGTACGACCAGTCGGTCACCGACGCCGTCGCCGCGAACAGTGACTGGGGGTACGAGCCGTGCAGGATCGGGCCGTGGAAGACGCCGTTGGCCAGGTCGTCGATGGTCCGGACCGCCACCAGGTCGGCCGGGTCCTGGGAAAGGGGCCGTACGACCGAGGAGTTGAGGCTGATCGCGATCTGGTTGCGGGCCGGCATCGCCGAGCGCAGCGCCGAAGTGCCCAGGCCGTGCGCGAGGTTGAGGTGGTGCGCGGCGCGCAGGGTGGCCGCCGGGTCGGTACGGCCGGGCGCGTGCACCCCGGAGCCGTAGCCCAGGAAGGCGCTGCACCAGGGCTCGTTGAGGGTGATCCACTGCTCGACGCGGTCGCCGAGCGCCTCGCCGAGGATCTGCGCGTACTCGGCGAACCGGTACGCCGTGTCCCGCTCCGGCCAGCCGCCCGCGTCCTCCAGCTCCTGCGGCAGATCCCAGTGGTAGAGGGTCACGGCGGGCTTGATGCCCTTGGCCAGCAGCTCGTCGACCAGCCGGCGGTAGAAGTCCAGGCCGACCTGGACGGCCGGGCCGCGGCCGGTCGGCTGGACGCGCGACCAGGAGACCGAGAACCGGTAGGCGTTCAGGCCGAGGTCCGCCATCAGCGCCACGTCGTCGCGGTAGCGGTGGTAGTGGTCGACAGCGATGTCACCGGTCTCGCCGTCGGCCGTCTTGCCCGGCGTATGACTGAAGGTGTCCCAGATCGAGGGGGTGCGGCCGTCCTCCCGCACCGCCCCCTCGATCTGGTACGCGGAGGTCGCGGCGCCCCAGAGGAAGGCGGGAGGAAAGGTCACGGAAGTCATGGGTTCAGGCATGGGCATGGAAGCGCTCCCATTGGAGGTCGTGGAGACCGACGGGTAGATGAGGAGAGAGGAAGGGGCGGGAAGGACGGGAGGGGCCGGGACGGCGGTGACCCGGCCCCCGTCGTTCCGCGGGCGGTCAGCCCTTCACCGCGCCCTGCATGATGCCGCCCACGATCTGCTTGCCGAAGATCGCGAAGACGAGCAGCAGCGGCAGCGTGCCCAGCAGCGCGCCCGCCATGATCAGGGACTGGTCGGGGGTGTACCCGCGGCCCAGGCCCGCCAGGGCGACCTGCACGGTCGGGTTGCCGGTCTGCGTCAGGACCAGGAACGGCCACAGGAAGTCGTTCCAGGCCTGGACGAACATCAGCATGCCGAGCACCGCCATCGCCGGGCGCGCCGCGGGGAACACCACGTGCCACACCACCCGCCAGCTGCTGGCGCCGTCCACTCTGGCCGCCTCGATCAGCTCGTCCGGCAGCGCCTGGGTGAGGTACTGCCGCATGAAGAACACGCCGAACGCGCTCACCAGGGACGGGAAGATGACCGCCTGCAACTGGTCCGCCCAGTTCAGCTTGGCGACCATCATGTAGAGCGGGATGATGCTGAGCTGCGGCGGCACCATCATGGTGCCGATCACGGTCAGCATCAGGATGTTGCGGCCCCGGAAGCGCAGCTTGGCGAAGGCGAACCCGGCGATCGTCGACAGCACGACGATGGTCACCGCGGAAATCCCGGCCACGATGGTGGTGTTGAGGAACGCCTTGCCGAGGTTGGCCTCGGTCCAGGCCACGTCGAGGTTGTGGAAGAGGTTCCCGCCGAACCAGAACGGCGGCGGGGTCTCGGCCAGCCGGTTGTTGTTCCGGGACGCGGCGATCGCCGTCCACACCAGCGGGAACAGCGAGCCGATGGAGAACAGCACGAGGATCGTGTACGCGATCGGGCCCGCGTGCATGGTGCCGCCGGCGCGCGCGGACTTCGAGCGCCGCACGCGCTTGGGCTCGACCGTGGGAGAAGGTTTGCTCAGGGTCGTCGTCACGGCCGGTCTCCTAACTACTGGCGCGCAGCCGGCGCGAGATGACGTAGTTGACGAGCCCGATCACGATCAGGATCAGGAACATCGTCCAGGCGATGGCGGAGGCGCGGCCCAGGTGCTGGTTCACCCAGCCCTGCTCGTACAGGTACAGGCCGAGCGTCTGGAACTGGTGTTCCGCGCCGCCCGACGCCCCCTTGTTGGCGTCGAAGATCAGCGGCTCGCCGAACACCTGGCTCGCCCCGATGGTGGACACGACACAGGTGAACAGGATCGTCGGGCGCAGCTGCGGCAGCGTCACATGGAAGAACTGCTGCCAGCGCGAGGCGCCGTCCAGGGCCGCCGACTCGTACAGGTCCTGCGGGATCGCCTGCATCGCGGCCAGGTAGATCAGCGCGTTGTAGCCGGTCCAGCGCCAGATCACGATCGTCGACACCGCTATCTGGGACGGCCACTTGTCGTTCTGCCAGTCGATGTTGCCGACGCCGAAGAAGTGCAGCGCCCAGTTGATCATGCCGTAGTCCCGGCCGAACAGCAGCACGAAGACCAGGGAGGCGGCCGCGATCGACGTGGCGTACGGCGCCAGCATCACGACCCGGTAGAAGATCGAGGCACGCAGCCTGTAGTTGAGGATGTGGGCGAGCCCCATCGCCATCAGCAGCTGCGGAACCGTCGAGATGATCCCGATGGTCAGGGTGTTCCTGGCCGCGTTCCAGAAGAAGTCGTCGCTGAAGATCCGGGTGTAGTTGTGCAGCCCCGCCCACTGCATGTCGGTGGGCGCGGTCAGCTCGACCGTGTGCAGCGAGGCCCAGCCCGTGTAGATCAGCGGGAAGAGCCCGAAGGCGACGAAGAGCAGGAAGAACGGCGAGATGAAGCCGTACGGGCTCCACTTGATGTCCCGCTGCCAGCGGCGCGAGAGGCGGGCGCGGCGCCGCCGCTCCGCCTCGGTGGGAACGGCGGGCGGGCGGGCCGGGGCCGCGCCCCCCTCCTCTGCGAGGGGCGCGGCGGTGTCGTGCCGGGTGGTCATGGCGGTCACTTGTCCAGGCTGTTGTCGATGGTCTTGACGGCCGTGTTCCAGGCCTCCTCGGCCGACTTGCCCTTGGTGACGAGGACAACGCCGTTGTTGGCCAGACCGTCCTGGATGATCTGGTCCTTCGGGCCGATGACCTGCACCGGGCTGCTCTTTGCGGCCTCGGCGAAGATCGTGCCGATCGGGGCGTCACCGGTCATGTCGTTCTTGGCGCCGGTCACCGCCGCCGAGGTGTACGTCGACGGCGCGCTCGGGAAGGAGCCCTGCACGCTGAAGAGCTTGGCCTGCTGTTCGGGTGCGGTCAGCCAGGCGACCAGCTTCTCGGCCTCCGCGACGTTCTTGCCGCTCTTGGGCACGGTCAGGAAGGACCCGCCCCAGTTGCCGGCCTTCGGCGCCTGGGCCACGTCCCACTTGCCGGCCGCGTCCGCCTTCGACTGGCCCTTGATGTAGCCGAGCATCCACGGCGGGCAGGACATCGCCGCGAACTTGTTGTTGGCGATCGTGCTGTTCCAGGACGGCTGGAACTGGGTCTGCGCCTGGACCAGTCCTTCCTGCGCGGCCTTCGCGGTCTGGTCGAACGCGGTCTTCACGGCCGGGTTCGTCTTGTAGATGATCTTGCCGGAGGAGTCGTAGAACTTGGTGCTCTCACTGGACAGGATCGCGTTCAGGAGGCCACCGGGGGAGTCCATGAAGGTGGTTCCGGAGGGCGCCTTCTTCTTGTAGTTCTCGCCGACCTGGACGAACTTGTCCCAGCTGCCCGCCCAGAGCTTGCTGACCGCGTCGCGGTCGGTGGGCAGGCCGGCCTTCTGGAAGAGGTCCTTGCGGTAGCAGATGCCGAGCGGACCGACGTCGGTGCCGAGCCCGATGGTCTGGCCACCGCTGGTCGTGGCCTGCTTCCACTTCCAGTCCAGCCAGTTGCTCTCCGAGACGCCGCTGACCTTGGACAGGTCCTCCAGCTTGTCCGCGAACGTGCTGGTGACCTCGGCGATGTTGCTGACTTCGACGGCCTGGACGTCCATCAGACCGCTGTTGGTGGTCAGGTGGTTGACGAGCGCCGGGTAGTAGTTCGCGTTCTGCTCGACCGAGGTGTCCTTGATGACGATGTTCGGGTGGAGCTTCTCGTACTCCTTGTAGAGCCCGGCCTCCTTGAAGCCGAACGTGCCGAACAGGCCGAGCGTGATCGTCGTCTTGCCCTTGCCACCGCCGCTGGTGCCGCCACTGCCGCCACCGCTGTCGTCGGCACAGCCGGCCAGCAACGCTCCTCCCAGCGACACGACGGCCGCCAGGACGACCGCCTTGCGGGAGGCGGTTCGGGTACGTGCTCGCATTACGTCCTCCTGTTGCCCTGACGTGCCGACCCCCCGGCCAACTGCATTGTTGGGCCCGTGTGTTTCTCGCTGCGGCTCGGGCGGGGAACGTGCGGGATGTGTATGTGTCAGGTACTGTGGGAGCGCTCCCACCAGTGATGTGTTGAAGGGTCGTCGGTTCGGGGCGGGGTGTCAAGGGAGTGGACGCGGAGGGATGCGTTCGGTTATCCGGCTGTTAGCTAACGGCGGTCGGAGGGCCCTCGTTCGGGCCGAAGCGGGGGGGCGGGGAAACGGCGGCCCCCGGCAGAGGTCATCCCGAAAGACCAGGCTGTTACATTCCAGGCCAGCAACAAGAACGCGGCGAGAAGGGCGGAGCCCATGGCAAGCCACGGAGCGCGGGGGCGTAGTGGTGGTCGGCCCACCCTCGAAGAAGTCGCCGCCCGGGCCGGGGTGGGGCGGGGAACCGTGTCGCGGGTGATCAACGGCTCGCCCCGGGTCAGCGACGCCACCCGGGCCGCCGTCGAGGCCGCGGTCGCCGAACTCGGCTATGTTCCGAACACCGCCGCCCGGGCCCTCGCGGCCAACCGCACCGACGCCATCGCCCTGGTGGTTCCCGAGCCGGAGACCCGCTTCTTCGCGGAACCGTACTTCTCGGACATGCTCCGCGGTGTCGGCGCCGAACTCTCCGAGACCGAGATGCAGTTGCTGCTGATCTTCGCGGGCAGCGACCGGGAGCGGGAACGGCTCGCCCAGTACCTCGCGGCCCATCGCGTCGACGGCGTCCTCCTTGTGTCCGTCCACGCCGACGACCCGCTGCCCGACCTCCTCGCCCAGCTGGAGATCCCGGCCGTGATCAGCGGCCCGCGCTCCGCCGCCGAGACGCTGACCTCCGTCGACTCCGACAACTACGGCGGCGGGCGGTCGGCGGTCGAGCACCTGCTGGCCGGCGGCCGCCGGACGATCGCGCACATCGCCGGCCGCCTCGACGTGTACGGCGCCCAGCGCCGCGTCGACGGCTACCGCGACGCCCTGCGGGACGCGGGCCGGGAGGTGGACGAACTCCTCGTCATTCCTGGTGACTTCACCGAGGAGGGCGGCCGCCGGGCCATGTCCCTGCTGCTGGAGCGGCGCCCCGAGCTGGACGCCGTCTTCGCCGGCTCGGACGTGATGGCGGCCGGCGCCCGCCAGGTGCTGCGCGAGCTGGGCCGCCGTATCCCCGACGACGTGGCGCTGGTCGGGTACGACGACTCGGCCATCGCCCGCCACATGGACCCGCCGCTCAGCAGCGTCCGCCAGCCCATCGAGGAGATGGGCCGCGCGATGATCGACCTCCTCCTCGCGGAGATCGCCGACCGCCGCCCGGCCGTGTCCCGGGGCCTGGAGCGCCGGCAGGCGGTACTGCCGACGGAACTGGTGACCCGCGCCTCCTCGTAGGATCTGTCCGGACGATCGCGCCCATGCCCACGGGCCGCTGTAGGTCGGGGGCGAGACAGCCAGGTTGTTCAGAGTCCTGCGAGGGGTTGTCGTGACCGATCGCGACTGGTGCGACGACAGCGACTACCGGGCTGCGCTCCGGCGGTCCGAACGGGCGGCGCGGTTCGGCTGGGCGGCGATCGCCGGAACCGCGGGAGCGCTGGGCTGTGCGCTGGTGGCCCTGGCCGTCGTCTGCGCGGCCGCGGTTCTCGGGGGTCTTTACGTGGTGGCGGCGAATCACTAGGTCTTTCGACGACCCCGTCGGCCACCGACGACCGGAAACGCCAAGGGCCGACCTGCTTCCGCAGGCCGACCCCTGGTCGGTGAGGGTGAGTGACGGGACTCGAACCCGCGACATCCTGGACCACAACCAGGTGCTCTACCAGCTGAGCTACACCCACCACGACCGGCGGTGATTCTGTGGTTTCTCCGACCGGCCGAGAAAAAGTGTACAGGGTCCGAAGGGGTGCTCGCGCACGGCTTTACGGGAGCGCCCGCGGGGCCCTCCCGAACGCCTATTCCGCAGGCAGGACGTGGCGGGCGGCGATCGTCCGCGCGGTGTCCGAGTCCGGGCCGGGCTGCGGTACGAAGATGGCCTCGCGGTAGTAGCGCAGTTCGGCGATCGACTCGCGGATGTCGGCGAGGGCGCGGTGGTTGCCGTTCTTCTCCGGGCTGTTGAAGTACGCCCGCGGATACCAGCGCCGGGCCAGCTCCTTCACGCTGGACACGTCGACGATCCGGTAGTGGAGGTAGCCCTCCAGGTCCGGCATGTCCCGGGACAGGAAGCCGCGGTCGGTGCCGACGGAGTTGCCGCACAGCGGGGCCTTGCCGGGTTCCTTCACGTGCTCCCGGACATAGGCCAGGACCTGCTCCTCGGCCTCGGCCAGCGTCGTGCCGCCGGCCAGCTCGTCGAGCAGGCCGGACGAGGTGTGCATCTGGCGCACCACCTCCGGCATCGTCTCCAGTGCCTTGGCCGGCGGACGGATGACGATGTCCACGCCCTCGCCGAGCACGTTCAGCTCGGAGTCGGTGACCAGTGCGGCCACCTCGATGAGCGCGTCGTCGGACAGCGAGAGGCCGGTCATCTCGCAGTCGATCCACACCATGCGATCGTTCATGCGACCACCCTAAAGCTGACGTCCTCTTTTGTGGCCCCCGCGGTCGGTGCCGCCGCCTTCTGGGGGCTGCCGGGCGCCCGGTGGTCGGAAGAGGGTGGCCGAGTGCCGTTGTCTTCGGGCTCGCCTCCTTGTCCCACCGGGTCGGGTGGTGGGCGGCCGAAGGCAGGGACCCCTGCCCACCCGAGTGGTCGGGTGGGCAGGGGTCGGATGCGTCAGCTGCCCGTGCGGGGGCCCGGCAGGCTGGGCGACAGGCCTACCGCCGCTGACCTGCGGGTCTGCATCGGCAGTACGCCCTCGGGGTACGGCACCGACAGCGCGGCCGCCGGTGCCAGCTGCGCCGGTTCCGGCGTGTCGGCACGCTCGGACTGCGGCCGCCTCGCCCGGTACGCCGCCCGGTACGCCGCCGGGGACGAACCCAGCTGGCGGCGGAAGTGGCCGCGCAGGGCGACGGGGGAGCGGAAGCCGCAGCGGCCCGCCACCTCGTCCACCGAGTAGTCGGACGTCTCCAGGAGACGCTGCGCCTGGAGGACCCGTTGCGTGATCAGCCACTGCAGCGGGGCGCTGCCCGTCAGCGAGCGGAAACGGCGGTCGAAGGTCCGGCGGCTCATGTACGCGCGAGCCGCCAGCGTCTCCACGTCGAACTGCTCGTGGAGGTGCTCCAGCGCCCAGGCGACGACCTCGGCGAGCGGGTCGGCGCCGATCTCCTCTGGTAAAGATCGATCGAGGTAGCGCTCCTGACCGCCCGAGCGGCGCGGGGGGACCACCAGACGGCGGGCGAGCGCACCGGCCGCCTCGTTGCCGTGGTCCGTCCGCACGATGTGGAGACAGAGGTCGATTCCGGCCGCCGTACCGGCGGACGTCAGGACGTCGCCGTCGTCCACGAAGAGTTCGCGTGGGTCGACGTGCACCGACGGATAGCGCTTGGCCAGCGTCGGCGCGTACATCCAGTGGGTGGTGGCCGGGCGGCCGTCCAGCAGTCCGGCGGCGGCCAGTACGAACGCGCCGGTGCACAGCCCGACTATGCGGGCCCCTTCTTCATGGGCGCGGCGCAGCGCGTCCAGTGCCTCTTCGGGCGGTGGCGCGGTGATCGATCGCCAGGCCGGTACGACGACCGTGCCGGCTCGTGAGATCGCCTCCAGGCCATGTGGCGCGGTGAGTTCCAGGCCCCCTGTGGTCCGCAGCGGGCCTTCCTCGCCTCCGCACACCAGTAGTCGGTAGCGCGGTACGCCGGCGTCCTGGCGGTCTATCCCGAACACCGACAACGGTATGGAACTCTCGAAGATGGGGCCGCCGCTGAACAGCAGCACCGCGACGATCTCCTTGCGGCGTCGCCCGGAGAGTTTCCGGGCCGCGGCTTCCGGCGCGGCAGTGGAGTCGTGGCTCATACTGCTAAGCCCCCCTCGGTGGTCGCGGCTCCTCGGTTGTGTCGCTCCTGCACGTTTCCCCTCGGTCCTGCACGAGTCCCCCGCCGTAAGACGTCAAGATCGAATCTACTGGTTCCCGCGGTCTCGCGTTGACCAGTTCGACACGCCACAGATTGTCGACATGACAACTTGGCGTGAAGCATTCGATCACGAAGCGTTGCACTCACGGGCCGTGCAGGGAAGTACGCCTCGTGGCAGTGGCCAAACCGCGTAGGGTGCAGAGGGTCCCCTGGACCCTTTCCGTGCAGGTGGAACGGGGGTTGGGGGGTGGTCGGGGCACCTCTTGCACAGGGTCGGGAAGTTGGCTGAAAAGAAGCGTTCCCGTGCGCGGAAACCGGTCAGTCGACCGGTGTAGTGCCCCTAGTGTGACGTCCGCCTCCCCGGACCGCTCCGCGGGGGGCCCGATGCGGCGCCCGATGTGGGGCCCGGTGGGGCGCCCGGTGCGGTTTTCCGTTCGGTTTCCCGTTGTGTTTTCGGTGGAGTGCCGTCCCGTGCTCCGAGCGGCGCAGCAGGTACCGGCACGCGGCGGTGACGGCGGCCAGGCCGAGGGCGGTGCCGCCGGCGCCGGCCAGCGAGGTGCCGTACCAGAGGAGCACCACGGGGACGAGGACACAGGAGAACACGGCCCAGCGGACGACGTCGCCCGCGGTGTCCTGGGCGGGGCGCGGGTCGGGTTTCGGGCGCGGTCCGGACATGTGCGTATCTCCCTGGTCTCCCGGGCGGTGCTCCTGCCGCGGCTCCCTGATGGTGCTGCCGCCGGGTTCAACGCGTGTTCGAGCGGTCGGTCACCGTGCGTGGGCCCCGCTCCTGTCCGAATCCTGTGCAAACCGCCTGTACGGGGCAGCAACCATTGCGTTACGGGCGCGGCTCGTGCATGCTCCCTGGAACTCCTAACCGACTCCGGGGAAGGTCCCCTACGGAGCGTGCGCGGGATCTGGGCTGAGGAGGCGTGCCGCCGTACCCTTGGGGGTATGGGGTTGGGAAGATGTTTCCCGGACACAGCTCCGCCGCACACTGTCGTCCCCTCCCACAAAGGATCACAACGCCGAGACAGCCATGGCCGGTCACGAATTCTTCGATCCAGCGGACCGCAAGCGGCCGGTCGCCGACCCCACGGCGGCCGATGCGCTGGCGGCGGAAGAGCCACGCCCTTCCTGCGATCCCGCCTTCAAACACGGAGTGGTCGTCGGCTTCGACGGCTCCACCTCCAGTGAGCGCGCCCTCGCCTATGCGATCGGGATGGCGCATCGCTCCCGCGCAGGGCTGATCATCGTCCACGTCGCCAACCGACTGCCGACCACCGTGTGGGCCGGCTGCGAGCCACCCGTCTTCGTCGACGTGCCGGACCACCGAACCGAGGTGCTCGGTCTCGAACTCGCCTGCGCCGAATACCTGGCCGAGGTGCCCTGGATCCTCGTCGAGCGCGGCGGTGACATCTGCCACGAACTCGAAGAGGTGGGGCAGGAGTACGAGGCCGACGCGATCGTCGTGGGGTCGACCCACGGGATCGTCGGGCGGATCTTCGGCTCCGTCGCGGGCAGACTCGCCAAGCGGGCCAAGCGGCCCGTCGTTGTCATTCCGTAACTCCGCGTTCTCCCAGGTGAGATGCGCCGTGGGTACGGCTCGGCTCCCTTTGTGCCGTGCGTAAATCTACTCGCGCGTAGAGGTGTTTGTGCCCTTGTGAAGGGCATATATCGGTCACCGCGTACAACTGCACAAAGCATGAAGGGAGCCCGCCGTGGACAACGACGTCTCTGCGGGAATTGGAACCACCACCGTGGCCGGCCGACTCGCCCTGGGGATCACCCTGTTGGCGTTCGGTATCGGCACCACCGGCGTGATCGACGACGTCACCACGTCCGACGCCGTGTCAGTCGCCCACTATGTGGGCGGAGTCGCCCTCTTCCTCGTCGGCCTGCTGGCCTTCCGTGACCGTGACACCGTGAACGGCACGGGCTATGTGGCCCTCGGTGCCCTCTGGTTCACCTGGGCCGTCTCGTCCGGCTCCAACGCCTCGGCCAACGCGGCCGGGCTCTTCCTGCTCCTCTTCGCCCTCGTGGCACTGTCGTTGACCCTCGCGGGCGGCGACACGCTCGGACAGGGCCTGCACGCGCTGCTGTTCCTGTCGATGCTGCTGCTCGCTGTCGCGAACTTCGCCGACAGTTCCTCGCTGGTCAAGGTGGGCGGCTGGGTCGCCGTGGCGGCGGGGGCGGTGGCCTGGTACGCCGCGACGGCCGCGCTCGCGCACTGGCCGACGGTCCTTCCGAGGCGGGCTGCCGGCCGGGGGGTGACGGCCACCGGCTGATATGGCAGCCGACGCCGGGGAGTTGGGCGTCCCCGGCGATCCAATGAGCGGACCCCCTCGTGGCCTGACGGCACACGTGGGGGTCCGTTCGGTTGTCCGGCCCGTGCGGGTGCATGGGGGTTGCTCGCGCAGTTCCCCGCGCCCCGGGCGCGGGGCGGGCTCGAGCCGGCCCACAGGGGGGCGGGGGACTGCGCGGCCCGCCCCCCTCGGGCCCCCCAACCGAACCGTGCGACACC
>NZ_JBSHAF010000036.1:0-11807 GCF_053611365.1 Streptomyces sp. NPDC054813
TCCTCGCCGGTCCATCGTCCGGCAGGCACGCGCCTACCCCGTCCGCCGATCGGCATTCCTCGAACTGCTGTCAGTCCCCGCCGGACTCTCCATGGCTGCGTACGATTTCCTTCACCTTGGCGACCGCGAAACCCCAGCCCTGCTCGACGGTCGGCTTGGCCGGGACGGCGATCTCGTCGGGGTTGGTGAGAACGTCCAGCAGGACCGGGCCCGGACTGCCCAAGGCGCGTCGCACGGCGCCCTCCACGTCGGCCGGGTCGGTCACACGGATGCCGGTGATGCCCATGGCTTCGGCTACGGCGGCGAAGTCGGGGTTGTCGAGCACGGTGCCGAACTCGGGCAGGCCGGACTGCTCCTGTTCGAGTTTCACCATGCCCAGCCGGCGGTTGTCGAAGACGACGAGCTTGACGGGAAGGCGGTACGTCTTCAGGGTCATGAGGTCGCCAAGGAGCATGCTCAGTCCGCCGTCGCCGCAGAAGGCCACGACCTGGCGCTCGCGGTCCAGACACTGGGCGCCCAGGGCCTGGGGCATGGCGTTGGCCATCGAGCCGAGGTTGTAGGAGCCGATGAGGCGCCGCTCGCCGCGCATCTCGACGAAGCGCGAGAGCCACACGGTGGCCATGCCCGTGTCAGAGGTGAAGACGGCGTCATCGGCCGCGATCCGGTCGACGGCCGCGGCCAGCGCCTCAGGGCGGATGTCATGGGCGCGGTTGTCCAGCGCGGAGCGGATACGGCCCACCACGCCCTTGTCGTGCGACGGATCGGCGAGCCGGGCCTGACCGGTGCGCCACTGGTCGAAGCGTTCACGCGCCTTCTCCAGGTGCGAGCGGTCACGTGCGCCTTCGGACCCGGCGGGCGCGGCGGCGAGGTCGTCCAGGAGGTCGCGTACGGTGGCGCCGGTGTCTCCCACGAGCCCGACGTCGACCGGTACCCGGCGTCCGATATGGGTGGCCTCGGTGTCCACCTGGATCACGGTCCGGCCCTCGGGATACCAGTCCCGGTAGGGGAAGTCCGTGCCGAGCAGCAGCAGGGTGTCCGCGTCCTGGAGGGCCGCGGCGGCGGCGGGGTTGCCGATCAGCCCCGTCTGGCCGACCTGGAAGGGGTTGTCGTCGCCTTCGAAGCCCGCCTTGGCCTTCAGGGTGAGCACCATCGGTGCGGCCAGGCGGTCGGCGAGGGTGAGGACGTCCTCGCGAGCGGCGCGGGCGCCCTCACCGACGAGCAGGGTGACCCGTTCGGAACGGTCGAGGAGTTCCGCGGCGCGGTGGACGGCCGACCCGTCCGGCCGGCTCACCGGGGCGTTCAGGGAGAACCGGGCCGGCCGGTCGGCGGTCAGTTCCCGCTCGCCCAGGTCACCCGGCACCGTGAGAACGGCGACGCCCCTGCGGCCCAGTGCGTGACGCACCGCCGTCTCCAGCATCTGCGGAAGCTGGTCGGGAGAGGTGATGGTCGCGCGGAACACGGCCACATCCCTGAAGAGGGCGTCGTTGTCCACCTCCTGGAAGTAGTCGCTGCCGAGTTCGGCGAGCGGCACCTGGCCGGCGATGGCCAGGACCGGGGCGTGGCTCTTGGCCGCGTCGTACAGCCCGTTGAGGAGGTGGACGGAACCGGGTCCGACCGTGCCCATGCACACGCCGAGGGTGCCGGTGAGCTGCGACTGGGCGCTCGCGGCGAAAGCCGCCGCCTCCTCGTGCCGGCAGCCCACCCATTCCAGTCCCTCGGTGGTGCGGATGGCGTCGGTCAGGGGATTGAGCGCGTCTCCCACGACGCCGAACACCTGGCGCACGCCGAGCTCGCTCAACGCGTCCACGATGACGCGGGCAACAGTACGGGTCACGTAGTCCTCCAGGTCACACGGTGAAACGGTCGGGGTCGGCGGCCTGCCAGTCGGCCGCCCAGGAGGCGGGCGGCTCGGCGAGCAACTGCCCTGGCGCAAGCCACTCGTACAGCTCCTCGAAGGAGCGCTCGGTGCAGGGGTCGATGCGCCGGCGGAGCATGTGCGGACGCAGTTCCGCGGGATCGGTGACACCCATGGACGCCATGATCTGCAACGCGCTGGCCACGGTCGCTTGCTGGAAGCGCTGGACGCGCGTCGTCTTGTCGCCTACGTCGAGAGCGCGGGCACGCCGTGGGTCCTGGGTCGTGACACCCGTGGGGCAGGTGTTGGTATGGCACCTCTGCGCCTGGATGCACCCGACGGCGAACATCATCGCCCGCGCAGCGTTGCCGTAGTCGGCGCCCTGCACCATGCGTTTGACCAGGTCAGTGCCGGTGGCGATCTTGCCACTCGCCCCGATCTTGATCCGATCGCGCAGGCCCACGCCCACGAGGGCGTTGTGAACGGTGTGCAAACCCTCGGTGAGCGGGGTGCCCACATGGTCCGCGAACTCCAGCGGCGCCGCACCGGTCCCACCCTCGGCGCCGTCCACCACGATGAAGTCAGGCGCAGTGCCCTCCTCCAGCATGGCCTTGCACACGGCCAGGAACTGCCGCCGGGAGCCCACACACAGCTTGAACCCGGCAGGCTTGGCACCGGACAACTCGCGCATGCGAGCGATGAAGCGCACGAGTTCGCGCGGGGTGGAGAACACCCGGTGGTACGGCGGGGAGACGACCGTCCGCCCCTCGGGCACGTCGCGGACCCGGGCGATCTCGGCGTTCACCTTGGCTCCCGGCAGAACACCGCCGATGCCGGGCTTCGCGCCCTGCGACAGTTTCAGGGACACACACCTGACGTGATCGTGTGCGGCCTTGTCGGCGAACTCGGCCGCGTCGAAATCGCCTTCCTCGGTACGGCAGCCGAAGTACCCTGTGCCGATCTCCCAAACGAGGTCGCCTCCCGGACGGAGGTGATACTCGGACAGCCCGCCCTCACCGGTGTCCTGGGCGAAACCCCCGGCCGCGGCACCCCCGTTGAGCGCGAGGACCGCGTTGGCGGAGAGCGAGCCGAAGCTCATCGCCGAGACGTTCAGCAGTGCCATGTCGTACGGACGGCTGCAGTCCGGTCCGCCGATCCTCACGCGCGGCGGGTCCTTCGGCACCGGGCACGGCGCCATCGACGGGACCAGGAACTCGTGACCGGGCTGATACACGTCCCGCTCGGTGCCGTACGGCTCCTCCGCGTCGGTGCCCTTGGCGCGCTCGTAGACGATGCTGCGCACATCCCGGTCGAAGGGGCGCCCGTCATAGTTCCGCTCGATGAAGTACTGCTGCAGCTCCGGGCGTACGCGCTCCAGGAGGTAGCGGGCATGGCCGAGGACGGGATAGTTGCGCAGCACCGAGTGCCGCCGCTGCACCAGGTCCCAGGCGCCCAGCACCCCCGTGAGAATGAGCGGAACGGCCGCGAACCACCAGTAGGGCGAGATCCCGAGCGCCGCGGCCAAAGCCCCGAGAGCGGCCAAGAGAGTCAGGAGGACGATTCCAACGCGTGTCACACCTGGCGTGTTGCCCGGATATCGATCGCCATGCGCGACAGCCGGGCACTGGACGCTCCCAGTCGCCGTGGCCGCCGGACGGGCCGCGAGCCCCCGGCCACGCTCATCAGGGTGGTGGACCGCTGGGGCTTCTCCAACGCCCTCGCCCTCAGCGCCGCGTCCACACGGGAACACGCCATCAGCCCCAGCCCGTACCGCATGGGCAAGACCCGGCGGCAACCTGACCTCCGACTCGGCGCGGAGATGGGACCGAACCGAGGTTTCGACGGTCGTCGGGCCGGCACCCCGGCTGGCCTACAGCAGGTCAGCAGCACTGAAATGTCCCCCGCGAGGGAACCGTCCGCTCGACCCGGTGCAGGCAGGCAAACAGGTCGAGTGAACCACCCGGGCCGCAAACCCGCAGATCAGGAGCCCTGCGCCGCAGGCTCAAGAATCGCCACGCACTCCACATGCGAGGTCATCGGGAAGTTGTCGGTTTGAGTGAGTCTCGGAAAAGGCCAGGTCAGAAGCCCCTTTTGGGCTCGCGGTACCGCGTCTTGGCGCCCAGAGCGTCAAACGAGCGTCATGGCCGACAGGACTCCAGCCCTGCCATGGCGCGCTCGACCGGATCCCAGGCCGGCGGAGTGTGCAGTTGACGTGCGCTGGATCGCGGGGGGAGTTCCCGGCCTGGTCACCGGTTGAACCCGGTGGCGTCCCGGGGGCCGGCGCCGGTGTAAGCGCGGTCGGCGAGGACGGGTACGCCTTGGCGTTCGCAGAGCCCGATGATGCGGTGGGTGCAGGCGACGGACAGTTCGCGGGGGCGGCCCAGCAACATTCGCGCGCTCCGCAGCAGGTTTCCGTCAGGCCGGTGACGAAAGGGAGGTTCACGCCGTGTCGGCGATCCTCCGCCGAGTGGTCGGCGCGACTGTCACGGACACGGTCGCACGCGGCGGGGGTCCCGTAGAGGATGGCAAGGCACGTCGCCAGCGGCCCTGCCCAGCCCGCTGGCTTCGACCCGCCAGCGCCCGCGCGGCTGGCGGCATCGCCGGACGGTGTACCGGCCCGGAGACCGCGACCGGCTCGTGCTGTAGGACGTGGTGCCCTTCCCGGACACCGCCGCCCGGTTCAAGGCGATCCTGGCTGCAGGGCCGGGAACAGGGCCGGCCCGCGATCGGCTCGACGTGCCTGGCGGCTCGCCCCGGCGCGATCAGCATCCCTCTTACCGAAGAAGCCGTCGTCGGTGCCGATCACGCGGATGAGCCGAGTCCGCGGCGGGGGATCCGAGGTGGATGGCGCCCCGGCCCCCTCGCGCTGCGCGGTGGCGTTTTCGCGGGTGAACCGGGAGCCCCGGGCGGGTGAATCCCGACTCGGGGCCCTGACGGTACGAGACGAAGGTGGATGCAACCGCGCACGGGAAGGGAGAAGGCGGTGCCGGTCTCCGTCTCCGTAGTGAACCCCAACATGTCAGAGGGATCGTTGGTCCTCGGCGACGAACTCGTAGAAGTCCATGTTGGCGATCTCCAGGTTGCACGCCATCGATCCGACCTCGCGGCATGGAAGGACGGCCTGTTGCCCCGGGCTGTCGTACAGGTCGACGACGGTCAGCGGTCGTCCGGGCTCGGCAAAGGTCCGGGCGTCGGCGAGCGCTACCAGCGTGGTGTGCTCCTCGGGCGGGACGAGCGCCGGGACCTGGCCCGGCTGGAGGCCTTCGAAGGCAGGGTCGGCGACGACCAGCGCTGTCAACGGGTAGTGCTCCACGTCGATCTCGTCTGGGTCCAGGTCCGCGCCGACCCAGCCGTCTGCGTCCGTCCCACCCAGCTCGCCGAGCAGGGCTTGCCAACCCACCTCGTCGTCGAAACAGGTGCGGACCAGCAGGGCCGCGGCGGCGGAGGGAAGTAACGGGAAGGACCGGCGCGGCAGCGTCGGCGTGGGGAAAGCCGGCCGGCCGCCATCACCCTGGTACGTCCCGCACCGGTCCATGTCACGCACCAGGTCATCGAAGGCGAGTGCGCCGCCCAGCAGGCCGACGAGGATCTCGCCGAGCCGGGCCGACGGGATCCGGAAGCCACGCCCGGGTATCGCCGCCAGGTCCACCAGCAGCGGCCCGGCCCCGCCGTACACCACCGGGATGTCCGCCACGACGACGACCGGCGGCACAGGACTGCTGTCGGGAACCAGCGCCGGGATGTTTCCCCCATGCAGAAAGTCCCATCCGCTGTCCTCGACCATACGCAGCCGCACTCCCCTGCTCCCGAGGACGAGCCCGTCGTCTTCCCGGCGGCCCCCGATCTCGTCGAGGAGGCCGCCCCACAGAGCCCTGCCGTCCTCGTAGCACGTGCAGACCAACAGCACCTCACCGGGCGCCGGCTGAGGAAACTCGGGAAAGGACATGTCTCTCCTACGGCGCTGTCAGAAGGAGGAGTTGGTAACGAGGGCGGCGAACTCGTCGGGTGTGGCGAGGCGGGCGATGAGGGTACGGCCGACCCGCTGGAGTTCCTCGTCGTGGTCGATGCTCTGGAACCTGCCGCCGCGCCGGGGCAGGGCCAGTTGCTCGCGGAGCAGGGGCAGAGCCGGTACCGCGAGGGCGCCCATGCGGTCCAGGCAGGTCACGACGTGGTTGGCCGTCGCGGAGTTCTTGGCCATGGCCTGCAGCAAGGCGTCCAGGACGGCCGGTGCCTCGGCCTCGCCGCCGATCTCCCACAGCGCGGCCGCACAATGCACGCGAACCCATTCGTAGTCGTGCGTCAGAAGGTCCCGCAGGCGCGGCAGCGCGGCGGAGGCGGGCGGGCCTATCTCGCCGAGCAGATCAGCCGCATCACCGATGTGCAAGGTGATGCGGCCGTCGAGGAGGCCGAGCAGGAGCGGCATGACCTCAGACAGGTCACCGCCAACAGCCCACAGCGCGGCGACAGCCGCAGGGCGTATATGTGCGTCGGCGGCGGTGGTCAGCGATCGGATCGAGTCCTGTGCGCTGGCCGCTGCCGGGCCGAACGCTCCCAGCGCCTTCAGAGCCGATCGCGTGACGCCGTGCTGCTCATGGCGCACGGCGGCGCCGAGCGTGTCCGCCACCACAGCAACCGCGGCCGGGTCGCCGAGCATGGCCAGGGCGGAGAGGATCGCGTTGGTGCTCATCTCGGTCCGCTGCTGGGAGAGGTCGATCCGGCGCAGGTGGTCGCAGAGCCGTGGCACCAACTCATCGGCTGCCTGCGGCAGATGCCCGGCGACCTGAATCGCTCGCCAGCCGTCTGCGTCGCTGTCCAGAGCGGCCCGCAGGCTCGGTAGCGCGCGTGCGTCGCCGAGGCGCGCCAGGGCCCGGACAGCTTCCTGGTGGCTTCTGCGCAGCGGCGGCTGCGGTGTGGCCCATACGTGGGGGCCGTGCGCCGTGCGCTGGGCGTCGATGTGCGCGGCGAGTGCCTCCCGGGCTGGGGCGGCGATCGGGTGGCAGGCCTCCAGGACGGCCGCAGCCTCGGCGGCGACCTCCTGGTCGTCCGTGGTGAGCTGGTCAGCAACCAGCAGGAGGAGGCGGGTGTGGTCCCCGCGCCAGGTGCGCATCAGCTCCCCGCTCATACGGACCGCGTCCAGGCGCGAGCCGGGGTCAGGGCTGCTCAACTGCTCGGCCAGTACCGCGGTGCGCTCTGGCACCCGGGCGCCCAGGGCTTCGTGGAACGTACGCAGCAGGATGGTGGTCGGCGCGTACACGCGCGTGCGCCGGTCGAGATCCTCGAACGCGGCGACGATCTGGGGCGCAACTCCGTGCGTGGGTGCCGCCGGGCGGTTCGAAGCCGGTGCGATCCGCCGCACTGGTATGGCATGGGCACTCTGACGCAGCAGGCCGATGGCAGTCGGCACGACGTCCTCGCCGACATCATCCGGGGCGCAGCGGACCCGCTGGACCACGGCCGCGAGCCGGGTTACCGGGCCCCAGGCCGGGTCGGCGGCGAGCCCGCCAAGCCAGTCCATCACCTGGTGCATGGCCGCCGGCAGGCGCAGTGCCAGGGCGGCCGCCGCCTCCACGATCCGCAGCCGCGCCCCGATACTGTGCTCGGCGGCCAGCCGCTCGCGCAGCAGGGCGGCGGCCCGATCGGCATCGTCGAGGAAGAATCCGAGCCCGGGTATCGTGGCCAGGCGCACGTCCGGGTCTGGGTCTCGGGCGAGTTCGGCGAACTCCGCGCCCCGCTCGCTCAGGAAGGCGACGGCCTGCGCGCAGCCCGTCGGGGGGTAGTACCCGATCTCGGTACCGTCATCCTCAAAGCCCCGGTCGAGGGACTCCCGGCCGATGCTGACCACCAGCGCGACCACGGCGGCCCGGTCGGGCGTGGCGCTGTCGGCGGCCAACTCGAACAGGAAGGGCAGACTGGCTGCCGTGGACGGGTACACGTCACCTTGGTGGTGAACCGCACCGTAGAAGCGGTCAAGAGCCTTGCTGCGTTCCTCCGCGTCCGGAGAACGCAGCGCCCACAGCAGCGCCGGCACCTCCTCAGCCGAGCCGTACGCGTGCTCCATCGATGCCCAGTCGATGTCATGAAGTCCGTCGAACATGATCCGAACCATGCCAGGTACCACTGACAACAGGAGCCGTTCCCAGTGGGACCGATTGAAGGCGAGAGCCGTCCCGTTGGCGTCCGATGGCTCGGAGCACGGGACGATCACGTTCAGGCGAGGGGCAGTTCGCCAAGCTGCCGCCGTCATCCGCCTTGGCGGCAAGAAGAGCGGCGATGTCGGGGTCGCCCGTGAAGGCCGGGCCCGTCCACCAGTCCGGGACCGGCGCCGGCGCGAGATGGATCTCGGTCCCGAACGTGCGCGCCGCATCGAACAGGGTCTGCAGCGTCTCCACGGTCGCAAGGCCGAGCGCACCGATCCAGTAGCTCCAGGTCTGGGTGCCGGAGTCGTACGAGGCCACCGAGCGCAGCAGAACTCGCTGTTGATCCCAGCCGGTGTCGTCGGCGCGTGCCGACTGGATTCGTCACCTTGAGCAGCCAGCGCGCGCCTGGAGACGGTGTCGGTAAGACGGTCATGGTCCGACGGTACGGCGTACCTGCGGCAATGCCCCACTGCCTTTCACCGAAAGCGCCTGCTGTACGTCGCCGCGAGAAGTGTGTCGCGTGTCCGTTCCAGAAGCAGTCGAGGGGATCAGGCCGTCGTTCTTCACTTCAGGGGCCGGGGTGGCCGTCAGCACCTTGGGAACACGATGTCCCGGATGGTCCTGCCCAGCCAGTACGCGGTGGCCGAGACCGGTACCAGCCACAACCGCACGGACCGGTCGTTGTCTCGAAGAGCGGGCGAGGACAACGTTAACTGCGGTTCCAACACTGGCCTGAGCCTCGGTCGGTCAGCGCCCTTGTCCCTGGCTGCGGCGCCACGTGGCGCGTGAAGTGCGTGGTGAGCGCCGTGGCTGCCGGGCCTGGGTCTCAGCGGGCTGGGCGGCGGGTGAGGAGAATCCTCCGGGAATGCCGGGCCGTGCGGGCGGCGGCACCTGGGGCGTCACCTGCCCGTCTCGCCGCTGGGCCGCATGTGAGGGCCGGGCGGCGCGGGCCAGGACGCGGGAGTCGGGGATCAGCGGGGCGCACGCCTCACAGACCTCTTCGAACGTCCAAACACGGCCGACGAGGGGATCGTGTTGCAGGATGAGTGCCACGCCGCCCGCGCAGTGGGCGGGCGTGTCGACGTGGGCGGCGCACTGCGAAGAGACGCAGTGGCAGCAGGCGTTGGCGTGGACGGTGGCCACCCGCGCGTGCGCGGCAGCGTGGTCGGCGGCGAACGCCCGCAGAGCGGCGAGGTCTTTGGAGCGGGGCGGCATCCGGCAGGCCGCGGTGGTGCAGGTGACGGTGGCAGTCCGGTCGGCGTGCCCGGTCAGGCGGACCGTCCACGGTCTCACCGACGCGCCGCGCGCTGTGCCGCTGCCCTCCCCCACCCCGCACGGCGATCACTTCGCACACCGGGAGGGTGCCGCGCGCGAGGTGTCGCAGCCCGGTTATGAGGCGGCGCTGCTTCAGGCAGCCTGCGACCGGCAGGGCGTCACCCTGTTCTCGGGGCTGCTGACGGGATTCCTCGTCCTGCTGTGCGGCTACGGCGACCAGCGCGACCTGGTCGTCGCCACGCCCACCGCCGGACGCCGCGAGGCCGGGTCCCATCGGCTCATCGGCTGCTTCGTGAATACCATGCTGCTCCGCCTCGACCTGCGCGACAACCCCAGCCTGGCCCAGCTGACCCTGCGCTGTCAGGACACCGTGCGCGAGGCCCTGGGCCGGGAGCATCGGCGCTCACGGATGTGGTGAGCAGGCTGCCGCGCACCACCACGAGCGCAGCGGGAGGGCTGGCGACCGTCATGCTGGTACAGAACAACGCGCCTTTCGGCCCGAGCGAGTTCGCCGGGCTGCGGGCTGAACACCACCGGCTGCCGCCCTCGGCCGTACAACGCGACTGGACGGTGAACGTCGCACAGACCGACAGCGGGCTGCAGGGCGAGTTCGAACACACGGCCCACTTCAGCGACCGGGACATCGCAGTGGCCCAGCGCCGGCTCACGGCCGCCTGGCGTCTCGTCGCCACAGCCCTCGACACCCCCCTTCGAGGAGGCGGTCCGCGAGACAGCCGAGCGCGCCTGAGCCCTATGCTCGGCACGTGCACGAAACCGAGACGGCAGCCCAGGAACCGACGCGACAGCTCCGCCGGGAGCTGAAGGCGGTCTTCGGGGAGCGGGCGACCGACCCGGTGTGCGTGCCGCTGCTGCACAATCCAGTGAACGCCGTCACCAGCGGCGTCTGGCGGGTGCACGCCGGCGCGCGGTCGGCCGTGGTGAAGGTGGTCTCCGGCGCCGGACATGCCAAGGGAGCGTGGTCCGCCTCCGACGATCCGCGGCACTGGAACTACTGGCGCCGCGAGGCCTTCCTGTACGAGGAAGGGCTCCAACACGTGTGGGAGCGGCACGGGATCAACGGACCGCGGCTGCTGGCCGCGCTGGAGAGAGCGGACAGCGACATCGCCCTGTGGCTGCAGGACGTGCCGGGCGAGCCGGCGACCGCGTGGTCTGTGCCGCGCCACGGAGCGCATGCCGAACGGCTCGGCGCGGCGCACGGCGGTCAGCTCGCCTCGGGCCCCCTCGACCGCCCCTGGCTCAGCCGGGGGTTCCTGCGCGGTTATCTGGCCTCGAAGTCGCTCGGCTGGGAACTCCTCGACGACGACGAGGCGTGGCGGCAGCCCGCGGTACGGGATCACTTCCCCGCCGGGCTGCGCTCGAGGATGGTCCGGCTGCACCACGATCGGGCATGGTTCCTCGAGGTGACGGAATCCTTGCCGCGCGTTTTCAGCCACCTCGACATGTGGCCCGCCAATGTACTGGCCCGTGGCAGTGACAGCGTGGTCCTCGACTGGGCGTTCGCCGGGGACGGCGCACTGGGCGAGGATATCGGCAACTACATCCCCGACACCGTTTTCGACCACTTCATGCCTGCAGCCCGGCTGCCCGAGCTCGCGGCCACGGTCTACAGCGCCTACCTTCGCGGGCTGCGCGCGGCGGGCTGGCGGGGCGATGAGCGCCTCGTCCGGCTGGCCGTGTGCGCCTCGGCGGTCAAGTACGACTGGCTCACCGCCCAGATGCTGCTGCACGCCGGCGACGCCCGCCGCCTCGCCTACGGGCGCCGGGAGACGGTCTCACTGCAACACCGCTACCGCGAACGGGGAACGGCACTGGCATTCCTGGCCGACTGGGCGGACGAGGCGAGGACCCTGGCCCCGCTGCTCGGCTTCCCCGCCCCGCCCAGCGGCTCAGGTGCCCCCGGCCACTAGCGGAGCTCCGGCCGCATGACCCACCGTTCTGCTCAACGGCGCCGCCCTCGGCCCCGCCGTCCTGGGCGCGCTGCTGTCCGCTCGGGGCGTGGACGCTCTGCCCGGACACCTCACCGACGCGGGGCTGGACGGGGCGACGGTCCGGCGCGTCACCGAGGCCGCGGACGCCGGCGGACTGAGTGCGGTCGGCAGGCTTCGCATGGGCGCGGCACCCCGCGTGTCCTCGGCGCCCTGTCGCAGGCGTTCACCGACGGTCTTCAGCTCTGCCTGGTCGTCGCGGCCGCCCTGACCCTGCTGGCAGCCGCGGTGGGATTCGTCCTGCTGCGCCGGCCGCAGTAGTCGGCCCCACCGGCCGCAGGCCCGGCTGCCTCCGTCCAAGGGCCTCGCACCCCCGGCCTGCCCACCGCCGACACCCGGACGGCAACCGGGCCGCAGTCACCCGCCGCCCCGCGGTGAGCGCCGGCCCCGCACCGAGGTGACACCCGCCGTACCGGCACGGCTCAAGAGCGGATAGCCACCGCGCCGGTACAGGCGCCGACCGTGGGGACGGCCACGGCGCCGGGGTGTTGTGGGGGGGGGGGGGAGAGTAGGGGCGACCGCACCAAAAGAGAG
>NZ_JBSHAF010000036.1:11817-88872 GCF_053611365.1 Streptomyces sp. NPDC054813
GGTACGGGGGCCGAGCGGGGGGCCGCCCCCGGCGCCGTGGGGGGGCCGGGGCCCGTAACCTGCGGTCCCCCGCCCACACAGCGCTGTCGTACGACATGACGTGAACAACACCCGCTCGAAACAGGAGCCATCGATGCAGTCCCCTTCGCCCGACGCGCTTGATCTGAAGCTGCTGCACGCGCTCCAGGTGGACGGGCGGGCGCCGTTCAGCCGTATCGCCGAGATCCTCGGAGTGTCCGACCAGACCGTCGCCCGCCGCTTCCGCAAACTGCGCACCACCGCCGGACGCAGGATCGTCGGCATGACCGACGACAGCCAGCTGGGCCGCCAGAGCTGGATCGTCCGGCTGCGCTGCACTCCCGACGTGGCCGAACAACTCGCCAACGCGCTGGCCCGGCGCCCCGACACCTCGCACGTCGATCTCATCTCCGGCGGCACCGAAGTGCTGTGTGCCATGAAACCCCGCAGCCGACAGGCCCGCGACGAACTGCTCTTCGACCGCCTGCAACGCACGCCTCAGGTCAATTCGGTCAGTGCCCACCGCCTGCTGCACACCTTCTACGGCGGTCCCCTCGGCTGGCTCGACAAGACTCAAGCGCTCGAATCCGATCAGGAGGCGGCACTGCGCCTCCCCTACAGCGAACCGGTAGCCGCCCCCATCGCTCTCGAAGGAGCAGACGAGGCACTGCTCGCCGTGCTGCGGCGCGACGGCCGGGCAACCTTCAGTGAGCTGCAGACCAGCACCGGCCAGGCTGACCGCCGACCGCCGAACGGCCACCAGGCGACTGAGATCACACATGGACCTTCGGGCGGCTCGCTGCGCCCGGTCTGGAGGCGCTGACCGGCTGTGGCGTCTTCCACGGCTCAGCCAGAGACCGCCGGTCCATGGATAAACCGTCCTCTCCCGCCCCTCCGCGGGCGCCCCTACGGTCGAGGCTGCGGGCGCTCCCCGGCCCGCCGTACCGAAGGAGCAAGACCCCCATGAAGATGACCGGCAACACGATCCTGATCACCGGCGGAACCTCGGGCATCGGGCTCGGCCTGGCCCTGCGTCTGCACGAGGCCGGCAACAAGGTGGTCGTCGCCGGCCGGCGCAAGGAACTCCTCGACGAGATCACGGCCGAGCACCCGGGTATCGACGCGCTCGTACTCGATGTCGCGGACCCCGACTCGATCGCCCGGGCCCGGGAGACCGTGGCGGCGAGCCACCCGGGGCTGAACGTCCTGGTCAACAACGCCGGCATCATGCTGCGGGAGAACCTCCTCGACCCGGCCGAACTCCCGATCGCCGAGGATCACGTCGCGACCAACCTGCTCGGCACGGTCCGGATGACGTACGCCTTCCTGCCGCTGCTGGTGGGCAGGGACGACGCGGTCGTCATGAACGTCACCTCCGCGCTGGCGTTCGTCCCGTTCGCGATCACCCCGACCTACAGCGCGACCAAGGCCGCGCTGCACTCCTTCTCCGAGAGCCTGCGCATCCAGCTCGCCGGTGCTGACGCCGGTGTCCAGGTGATCGAGGTGGTACCGCCGGGCGTGCGCACGACCCTGCTGGGCCAGCAGGACAGCGACCAGTCCATGCCGTTGGACGACTTCCTCACCGAGACCCTCGACCTGCTTCGCAAGAAGCCCGACGCGAAGGAGCTGGTCGTCGAGCGCGCCAGGTTCATCCGCGACGCGGAGGCCACCGGCTCCTACGACAACGTCCTCGCCATGATCAGCGGCAGCTGACCGACCTATGCCCGACGCGGAACAACAGCACGCGGGCAGGTCCTGTTGGGCCACATCACGGACGAACGCGAGCTCGACCTGTCTCGGGGAGGAGATCCTCGCCCAAGACGCGGAACGGTCAGGAAGCGCCTTCGGCTTCGCCCGGTCGTCGCACTGGAGACGACCGGCCCCGTCCTGAGCGCCGATGGCACGTCGAGCGCCCATCACACGACGAACATCGCCGTGCCGGCCAGGCCAAGCGGCGAGGCCCGGGGCCGGTCCGAAGCGTCGGGCGTCCTCGACGGGGGACCGTCGCCGCAGGCCGTCTCCCAGGCCGGCGGCCTGCGGCGCACCGCCGACAGCCGGAGAATTTCCACCGGGACGTCTCGCTGCGAGGGCTATCGGCGTCGGCCGTATGAGCGGCTTCGCGCGGGCAGAAGAGGAGGGCTCAGACATGGATCGGCGGTCTCTGGATAGCCGGGCGGGATGCGGCGAGGATGGGGGCATGGACAAGAAGGAACTGGCGGAATTCCTGCGTTACCGGCGTGAGATGTTGCGGCCCCGCGACGTCGGGCTGGTCGAGGGGCCGCGCAGGCGTACGCAGGGACTGCGCCGCGAGGAGGTCGCGCAGCTCGCCGGCATGTCCACCGACTACTACGCCCGGCTGGAACAGCAGCGCGCTCCGCAGCCCTCCGTCCAGATCACCGCGGCTCTCGCCCGGGCG
Source organism: Streptomyces sp. NPDC054813 (assembly GCF_053611365.1). NCBI lineage: Bacteria > Bacillati > Actinomycetota > Actinomycetes > Kitasatosporales > Streptomycetaceae > Streptomyces > Streptomyces sp. NPDC054813. The sequence goes on from NZ_JBSHAF010000036.1 coordinate 14,252, forward strand.
CTGCGGCTGTCCCTGGACGAGCGCGACCATCTCTTCGTGCTCATCGGCCACAACGCCCCGGCCCGCTTCCACCGCTCCGAACATGTCAGCCCGACCCTGATGCGGGTCCTGGACCGTCTGGACGACTCGCCGGCCATGGTGCAGACCGACCTGTTCGACACCCTGGCGATGAACCCCGTGGCCGTCGCGCTGCTCGGCGACCAGACCCGCCACACCGGTCTGGCCCGCAGCGGATACTACCGCTGGTTCATGGACCCGGCCGAACGTGTGATGGTTCCCGAGGAGACCCACGAACGCCACGGCCGCGCCCAGGCAGCGCGCCTGCGGGCCGCGCTGACAGCCGGCAGCGACACCCCCCGAGCGGCCCGGATCCTCGCCGAACTCCAGGAACACAGCCCCGAGTTCGTCCGCATGTGGGAACTTCAGGAGGTCGCGCAACGCTACGACGACTGCAAGACCATCCTCCATCCCGAACTCGGCCGCATCGACGTCGACGCCCAGGTCCTGTTCACCGAGAACCGCGCCCAGACCCTGGTGGTGCTGACCACTCGCCCCGGCACGGAGAGCCACAGCAAACTCGAACTGCTCTCCGCCATCGGACACCAACAGCTCACCCCCTGACGTCCTGGACCGGGGACCGGGCCGGGCTCGGCGCGGGAGGGGCCGGACAAGGGCGCCTTGGAATGGTGCGGCCCGCACGGCTTTTGCCCTGCGCGCTGCGGTCTTATATGTCGGCCCCCTGCGATGTCCGGGCTCCGCGCTCAGGTCGCCCATTTGACCGGATGCAGCCTCCGTTTTAGTCTCGAATACGTACGGAGGCAGCATCCGTTTAGATGCGGCCGCGGGATCTCGGCAGGCAGGAGTGCGCATGAGCGGCGTCGAACAGCGGGGACGCAAGCCCCGCGCGGACGTCCAGCGCAACCGCGCGGCCCTCCTGGAGACCGCGCAGCGTCACTTCCTGCAGCACGGGGTCGGCACCTCCCTTGAGGCAGTGGCCAAGGAGGCGGGCGTCGGGCCCGGCACCCTGTACCGGCACTTCCCCACCCGGGAGGCACTGCTGGCGGCTGTGCTGCAGACACGCTCCGAGGAGCTGGTGGCCCGCCAGGCGGACATCGATCAACTCGGCGACCCCGCCGAGGCGCTGGAGCAATGGCTGCGGGCGATGGAGGAGTACTTCAGCGCCTTCAGCGGGCTGCCGGACCCGCTCATGGCCGCGGCCCGGGCGCAGGAGCCGGACAACCCGCTCACCATCCCCTGCGACATCCTCATCTCCGCCACCGATCAGTACGTGCGAGCCGCGCAGCTCGCGGGGCGCGTGCGCGCGTCGGTGCGGGGGCACGACCTGTTCCTCGCGGCCTGTTCCGTCGCCTGGATCAAGGGCACCGGCACCGAGGAGGAGCCGCTCGACCGGCTCCGCACACTCATCGCGAGCGGCTACCGCCAGCGGGACACCCAGGCGTAAACCGCCAGGCACCCCGCCCCGACCCCCGCAACGCCAGGCGGCACCACCACCCGGCCATCACTTCACGCTGCCCTCAGGGGCGGCACAACCTCCCAAGGGACAAATCATGAAAATTACTGTCATAGGCGCCGGCGCCATCGGCGGGAACCTTGCCGCCAAGCTCAGCACGGCCGGCCACGACATTCAGGTGGCCGACGCCCGCGGCCCGGAGGCCGTCCGGGCGGAGGTGCTGGAGTCCGGGGCCCGCGTGACGGAGCTCGCCGACGCCGTCCAGGGCCGGGACGTCATCGTCCTGGCCATCCCCTTCGGCGTGGCGGGGAAGCTGGCCGGCCTGTTCGCCTCGGTCCCCGCCGAGACGGTGGTCATCGACACCGCGAACTACTATCCGCACCTCAGCGGGCAGATAGAGGCCGTGGACAACGGCGAGATCGAGAGCGTGTGGAACGCCCGGCAGCTGGGACGCCCCGTGGTCAAGGCTTGGAACGCCGCCCTGGCAGAGACCCAGCGGACCAAGGGTGTTCCGGCCGGAACACCCGGCCGCCTTGCCATCCCCGTCGCCGGCGACACCGACGAAGCGCGGCGTGTGGCCATGCAGCTCGTGGACGACACCGGCTTCGACCCCTACGACGCCGGCACACTGGCCGACTCCTGGCGCCAGCAGCCGAACAGCCCCGCCTACTGCACCGAACTGACCCTCGACGAGCTGCCAGGGGCCCTGGCCGCGGCCGACCGCGCCAAGGACGCGGCCATCCGCGACAGCCTCCCGGAACGCTTCGCCGCCCTGCCGGCCAACCCCACCGTCGACGACGTCGTCGAGATGAACCGCGCCGCCCACCGCTGAGACACCCGACGCGGCCCTCGTGCATGTAACGCCATGAGAGCCGTCGGCACGCCACGAACACACACGACGAACACGAAGAGCGGCGCTCACTTCGGCAAGGTCGTCATCACTCAGTTACACCACCGGGTCCGCGGTCGGCCGCAGCCCCGGTTGCGCCGCAGGGATGTCTCCGTGGTCGGCGCTGTCCTGCCGCTTCACGATGACGATGTCGCCGTCACAGATCGCGGCGTCGACCATCGAGTCGCCGGAGACCGGAAACCGACGAGTTCGCCGAATCTTGGAGGGCTCAGGACGGGAACCGATGGCAGACTGCGCCCGATCGCGTGCGGTCTGACGTAGGTTCGCGTGCCCCAGGGGGTGTGCACTGGTCCAGCCGTGGCGACCTACTCTTTCGGCGAAACACCGTGTCAGCGGTCACGTAATTCATTTGGGTGCAGTTCGTTTCGAGGGACGATGTTGATCAAGCAGTGAGGGCGCACTTCTGAGGGTCGGAGCTGGGGTAGATGCGCTCGTGTTCTTGGTGGGTGTGGAAGCGCCAGTAGGGATCGAGGTCGCCATTGGCGATCAGAGTACGGAGCCGGAGGACGGCTTCTGCTCCGTGCAGGCCCCAGCGGGCGCCGGTGATGTCGAGTCGGTCGGCGATCAGGTGGCGGCAGGCCCCCTCGACCGCACCGGTTGCGATCGGCCACCCGTTGGCCAGGGCAGCGTCGTAGCGGAGCTGGTCCAGGTGCCCGGTCAGGTAGCGGTCGCAGGCGTCGACTGCCTCGCGCCGAGCGGCGGGGAGTTGTTCCCGGGCTGCCTGGGCGGTCATGTCGTGGGCAGCGCGGGCGGCGTGGCCTGCGGGTCGCGGGCTTCTGCCTGGTCGAAGGCGTCGGCGATGACCTGCTCGGGCAGACGGACCAGGGAGGCGGTGCACCACTTGTTCTCCGCTCTCGGCCCCGGGCGGGCAGGGCGCTCGTTGCTTCGGCCGCCGGGCGGGTGGATCACGTCGTGTGGGCGCCTGGGAGCCGGACGGGTGTCGAAGACTCAGGCCACGGTCGCCATCCGCTTCCGGTTCGGTTTTCTCGCCCGGCGCGAGCCGGCCGCGATGGCCACCAACTGCCCTGGCGGCGGCCCGGCGGGTGGCCTCCCGCAGAGCCTCCGGGCGCATGACCACGCCCTTGCCGTCCACCTGGACCACCAGTGGCATCTCGCGGCTGCACGCCCAGCCCCGCTCCCCCAGCGTGCCGTTCACCGGAACACCTGGCCCCGCAGGCCGGGGACTGGTCATCGTGGACGCCCTGACCAACCAGTGGGGTTACGCCAGGACTCACTCCGGCGGAAAGATCGTCTGGGCACGCATCGCCGCCCCTCATCCCTGACACCTCAACCAGCCAGGCCCTCGGTCCCGCACATGCCGACCGCGCACGGCAGTTGCTCCTTCACCGCGCTACGTCCCCTGGATCGCCAGCCCACCTCAACGGGAAAGAACCCGAGCCTGCGGGAGCCGCCCAGTCGCTCCCGCGCGCCGCCGAGGCGGCACGGCGCCCTCACGCCTTCACCCGACAAGGGATCTCTTCAATTCTCAGCGGCTGTTGGGACGCAGGTACCCGTTTGGCGGTTGCCGGGGGACCTGTTGGGTGAGGGCATCCGAGCGAGGGGAGACCGGGCTCATGGAAGCATGGCCCGCGCAGCGGGACCGGGGCCAACAGGGCGGTACCCCGTGACGGGAGACCCGAGGCTGGCCGTCTACCGCGCCCAGCACCCTCGTCTGGTCGGCTACGTGGGCCGCCGGGTCCGCGTCGAGACGGCCGTGGCGGACATCTGCCAGCAGGTGTGGGGCGCGTACTTCCGCCGTTCCTGGCAGGGATACGCAGACGAGGTCGCGCCCCTCTTCGTGATCGCCCGGCGCCGGATCGCCGACTGGTACGAAGAGGCCGGACGCGCCGCAGACCTGCCGGGGGACGCATTCTGATACGAGACCCTCGACCACGGCCGCAGTGCGGACCTGCCGGAGAGCGACCGCGCGGACGCCCGTGTCGATCTTCAGATGGCACTGGCCCGGCTGACGGAACGCCAGCGCCAGGCAGTGACCTTGCGCTACATCGACGGACTGGACCGGGGCAGCGCGGCCGCGCTGATGGGCATCGGCGTGGACGGGCTGAAGAAGCTGACCTCGGCGGCCGTACGCGAACTGAGGTCCATGCCCGAGCTCCAGGGCTACCTGCTGGCTCTCGACCGGGCGGCACCTGCCTCACCCAGCCCAGGAGCACCCGCCTCCATCGACCAAGGGGCATCCCGATGACGCACGACCCCACCGCATCCTCCGGCGACACCCGCCCCGCAGAGGCCCGGATCGAGGAACTCGTCACACAGTTGGGCGCCCCACGTCCGGTGTTCAGCGATGCCGAGCTCCTTGCCGGCTTCCGGGCAGTGACCGAGCAACTGGACACCCGTGACGACCCGGAGGGGGCGCGCGTCGAGGAGGACATCCGGCGGGCGGAGATCGGGGCTGACGCCTACGCGCTCGGGATGGAATATTCAGGCAGGCAGGACTGGGAACGTGCTGCGCGCTGGCTGTCGGTGGCTGCCCGCTCCGGGGTCGCCGATGCCTCCTACGAGTTGCAGGCCCTCCAGCGTCGGCGCGCCACCACCAACATTGTCGGCCCGGTGCAGGCCCCCGACGGCGACTGGGAGGAGCCGGCCGCCCGGCTGGCTCGTCTGCGCGGCGGCTGCGCCCGCCTCCACGAGGCCCAGAGCCTGGCGCATACTCTCAAGGCGATCTCCGACGGGGCGGTGCGCGACCTCGACTACGGGGTGGCCTGTTTCAACCTGGTGCGCCCCGACGGAGACTTGGCCGTCGTATCGGTGGCCGGCGACAAGACCGCCGAAGCGTTCATGACCGGCCGGGTCGGGCCGCGGGCGGCCTGGGATACGCGGCTGTCGATGGGCGAGCGCTGGGGAGATGTCGTATTCGTCTCGCACCAGATCGGCTGGACCGCCGACGGGGACGGGGTGCCGGCATGGCGGGCCGGATCGGGCGGGGATCCGGCACCCGGCGCCTGGCACTACGAAGACCGGCTCCTGGCCGAAGTGCGCACCGATACCGGCACCCTCATGGGCGTGCTGTCGGTGGATCTGCCGCGCAGCGGCCTGCTGCCAGGCCCCTGGGAGCGTGAGGCGCTGGCCCTGTATGCCCGAGAGGCTGGGCTGGCTCTGACGACCGCTCGACTGCGCGCCGCCACCGAGCGGGCGCAGGTTCGCCTGGAACAGCAGAGCGACACACTGCCGGTGAGCGAGGCCCAGGCGCGCCGGGCCATGGCACATGTGCCCTGGCCAATGGCCCTGGCACAACTGCCGCCCGGACAGCCCAGCCGCGTTCTCGACGTCAACAACTCCTTGTGCCGGCTGCTGGATCGCGCGCCGAGCGCCCTGCGCGAGTTCTCATTGGAGGACCTGGTCCACCCCGACGATCTCGCCACCTGGCTGCGGGCGTCCCTGAGCCGGAATGCCTGCCGGATCAGGCTCGCCCGCCGCGACGGCTCCTACGTGACGACGTCGGTGACCGCGGCCCCGATCTCACGCGACGGCGCAGCGCCTCACCGCGGGCTCGACACGCACTCCACGACCACCACCCGCCTACTGATCACCTTCGGTCTGCGCAGCGCCGACCGGCTCGACAGCCATCCCGGGCTGGCCCGTGACCCCCTCACCGGTGCCGTGGCCGGGCCGGCCCTCCGCTCCGAACTGCACCGCCTGTGCGCAACCGGTGCGGACGGCCACGCCGTGTCCTTGGCGCTGCTGTCGGTCGGCCTTGACGACTTCACCCAGCTCAACGCCATGCACGGGCCGGAGGCGGGCGACGCCGTGCTGGTGGAGGTGGTCCAGCGGCTGACCGGACTGATGACACGTCCCGGTGATCTGGTGGCCCGGGTGGGCGGAGACGAGTTCGTGCTTCTGACAGTGGGACGGACGTTCCAGCAGGTCGAGGAACTGGAACCACGCGTACGAGCCATGTTCGCCCACCCGGTGCAAGTCGGTGGACTCACCGTGCAACTGTCGGCGAGCGTGGGGCGCGGCTGGGCCCGTGCCGGGATGACGGCCGAACAGCTCCTCGACACGGCCGACCAGGACATGCACTTTGCCAAGACCCTCCGCAAGACAGTCCGGCTCTCCCACGCCGGCTGAACGCCGCAGGGAAACAGACCACGGGGAGAACACCGGAGGGGAGCCGATTCTCCTCGTGCGGAGGGGCTCCGCCGCTTCGGGGGAGCGGCGGCACCCTTCCTCCGCCCGCGCTCTGGAGGAGGAACAAACAGACCGACACCCGCGCAGCCCGTCCCTCCGAAGCCCAGCACCGGACCATCCGGCAGAGTCGTACGCCGAGGTAGCTCTCGGGCATCTCCCCCAGCGTCGCGACGGCCAGCGCTCCGGGGCGGGCCTCGCGGATGGTGATGCACGCGGCGGTGAAGTTCGGCGGGAACAACTCCGCAACACTCCAAATCCAGACAGCGTCCCCCGAGAACTCGCCAGTCTCCACCCAGCTCCGTCAATGCATGCATATACCCCTCAAAGAACGCATCCTGTCCGCAGGAACGTGAGACGCGGTGGACAGCCAAACCCCACCAGTCCAGGCGCAAAGCGAACTGCTAGAGGGCGTCTGAAAAGCCTGTCAGCGGGCTGATCCTGCGAGGCGGCGCACGAGGAGCATCGCCATGGTGAGGTAGATGGCGTTCTCCGAGCACACCCCCAGGTACTCGTAGTCCTTCGCCAGGCGGCGGCACCGTCCCAGCCAGGCGAATGTCCGCTCCACCACCCACCGCCGCGGGACCACCGCGAAGAGGGGCACTGCCGGAGGCGGTGTCCCTACCCTCGCCCAGGTCGAGCGGAATCCACCGTCGCGGCGCTGCACGACCTCCACGGCGATGCCGGTGGCTTCCCGGGCCCAGGTGTGGAAGTGGGCGCCGCGGTAGCCCTGGTCCGCCCACACGTGCTGCAGACGCGGAAAGGCGTCGGCGGCCCGGGAGAACAGCACCACGGCACCGTCGCGGTCGCCAACGCTGGCCGGGCTTACGCAGGTCACCAGGACGGTGCCACGGGTGTCGACGAGCAGGTGACATTTGATGCCGCTGACCTTCTTGCCGCCTTCGTACCCGTGCAGGCCACCGCGTTCACTGGCCCGGACGCTCTGACTGTCCACGACGGCAGCGCTGGGGGTGGGTTCGCGGCCGAGCTGCACCCGCTCGCGTTCGCGCAGCGCCGTCAACATCCGTTCCCACACGCCTTCTTGCTGCCATCGCCGCCAGTAGTGATAGACCGTCTGCCACGGCGGCAGGTCATGCGGCAGCAGCCTCCAGGCACAGCCGGCCCGCAGCCAGTACGCCAGCGCGTTGAGGATCTCCCGCCGGGTGTGTTTCGCCGGTCGTCCACCGGGCCTGACCGCCGGGACCAGCGGACAGAGGATCTCCCACTCCGGATCGGACAGATCCGTCGAGTAACCGGTACGCAGCCCGCACACCCCAGCCCCCGAAAGTGCGCCACCACCCCGCTACCTGGCAACTTGCCCGCTGACAGGCTTTTCAGACGCCCGCTTGCCAGCCAACTGGTGCGCCTGCGGTGCCCAGATCATGTAGCTGCTGACAGGGAATCTCGGTTCAGGCGGGAAGAACAAGCGGCAGGTCCGCGGTGACGGTGGCTCCCTGCGGCGTGACGTGAATGGTGAGGGTTCCGCCGATCTGCTCGACGCGTTCGTGCATGGACTGGATCCCGACCCCGGGCGTCCACGGCTCGGTGCAGCGGCCGCTGTCCGCGATGGTGACGCGCAGCAGGGCGTCGTCCGACAGCGTCAGGGTGAGCCTGGCCGTGGCGCCCGCGGAGTGCCGGGCGATGTTGGTCACTGCCTCTACCGCGACCCGGTAGGCGGCGACCTCCACGGCCGCGGGGAGCTGGGGCAACCGGTCCGGCGCGTCGAGGGTGATGTCCAGCGGTCGGCCGTCGGCGACCCGCAGCTGGGTGACGCGCTGACGGACGGCGTCGACGAGGCCGAACTCGTCGAGGGCCCGGGGCCTGAGGCCATAGACGATCCGGCGGATCTCGGTGATCGCGTCGCCGACGTCGGCGCGCAGCCCTCGCAGTGTCCGCACTGCGGCGTCCGGGTCGGTGCCGATGAGGTTCACGGCCGCGTCCACGTTGTAGGCGATGCCGGTCAGGGCCGGGCCGAGCCCGTCGTGCAGGTCCCGGCGCATGCGGCGGCGCTCCTCCTCTAGTGCGGTCACCACCCGGCCCCGCGAGACGCGTAGTTGCTCGCTCAACCGGGCCGCGTGCAGCGCCTGGGCGAGCGGCACCGCCACCAGCTCGACCACCGATGCCGAGGCCCGCGGCAGCCGCAGATGCCCGGGCGGGAGGCACACCACCAGGTCGCCCACGTGCTCTCCGCCCGCGTGCAGGGCGGTGACCGTGGTGTGGCCGTCATCCTCGGTTCCCGCCGTGGCGATGGTGACGCCGTCCTGGCGCAGCGCGATCCCGGGCACGCCGAGGGTCGAGCGCAGGGTGTGCAGCCAGTGAGGCGGTGGGGCACCGGCGGTGAGGTCCGTGCCGAGCCGGGTCAGGGTCTCGACCGGGTCGGCGGATCTGCCGAACAGCATCTCGTCCATGCTCGCCTCCACCCACTGCCGTACGGGCCCGTAACCGGAGGCGATCAAGGCCGCAAGCAACGCCGGCACCCCCTTGCCCGGCGGTGCCCCCACCACCATCTCCCACAACGCCGCGAAGCCCTCGTAGACGGCGGCGCTGAGCGCGAGCATGACGATGAGCACGGTCGCGCCGCGGATCACCACCCGCACATCGACCCGCCGTGGGGCGACGAGCGCGACGGTCATCGCCACCGGGAAGAACAGTGACAGGACTCCCTCGCCGACGACGCTGTCGACGGAGCTCATGGGCAGGGAGTTCTGCGCCGCGAAGAACACCATTCCGCCGAGGGTCGCCGCGGCCGCCCCCAGCACCAGCCACAGCACCCGGCGCCGGTCGTCCCCCGAGGTGACTTCGAAGAGCAGCCAGGTACCTGCGCACATCGCGATGCCCGAAGCAATGCCCGCCGCCACCAGCGGAGCCTGGGCACCTTGCGCCGCAGCTACGGCGCACCCGGCCCCGGTGACGAGGAGGCAGCCGTCCGCCCAGCGCAGCAGCCGGGTGGCCGGACGCGCCTCGACGACCCGGAGCGCGGCCAGTGGCACGGCGGCTGTGGAGGCGAGCACGGCCAGCGCCACGGCGATGTCACGGGCCCCGGCGGCGAGCAGCAGCGGAGCGCTCAGCAGCATGACCGCAGCCACGGCGAGCAGCCGGGACACTGGCGCGGCCGGACGACGCGGGGTGACCACGCCGCAGGACACCGCCAGGCCGCCGCCGGTCACCGCCGCCCAGATCACCCACTGGTCCGACGCCGGCGGCAGCGCGAACCACAGGCAGGCGACCGCCGTACCGGTCAGCAGGGCGAGTACGGCCCACAGCAGAGCCGGGCGGCCCCGGCCGGCGCCGAGCCGGATCCGCGCCATCACGGGCCCGAGCCCGGGGTGCCGCCGCCGAGCCCCTGCTCCCGGGCCAGGATCACCGCTTCGGTCCTGTCACTCACCCCCAGCTTGGTGAAGATGGCCGAGAGATGGTTGCGGACTGTCTTGGCGGCCAGCGACAGATCGGCCGCGACCCGGGTGTTGCTGTGCCCTTGGGCGATCCGTTCGAGTACCTCGAGCTCGCGCGTGGTGAGGTCGGGGAAAGGGACGGCGGGCAGGGGCGCCGGGTCCAGGTGCCCAAGCAGGCGGGCCGCGACTCCGGGACCCATGACGAACTGGCCGGCCGCGACCGAGCGGATGGTGGTGAGGATCTCCTCCTGCTGGGCCCCCTTGAGGAGATAGCCGCGGGCGCCGGCGCGCATCGCGGACACCACCGTTGCGTCATCCTCGAACATGGTGACCACCAGCACCGCGACGTCCGGCAACAGGGCGGTCAGCCGTCGCGTGGCCTCCACACCGTCCATCGCCGGCATCTGGATGTCCATCACCACGACATCGGGGCTGTTCAACTGCGCCTCACGCACCGCCTCCTGCCCAGTGGCCGCCTCGGCGACCACCTCGACACCGTCCAGCGACGCCAACAGTGCCGTCATCCCGCGCCGTACGACGGGATGGTCGTCGGCGACAAGTACGCGGATCGGGCGAGTGGTTGGGCTCATGCCCCGATGATGGCCGACACCCGTCGCCGACGGGGAGCTATGTGTCCCGGTGAGTACGGGAAATCCTCCCGGGCGCCCGGGACACACAGCCCTCGCCTCCCGGGCACCCGCTACCCCATGCTCGGTGCACGGGCCGCCGCGCCGGCAGCCTCCAACTCCCGGACAGGCGGACGGACATGAGCACGCTGACAGCCGCACCTTCCCTCAACCGCAAGAACAAGGTGGGCCTGGCCCTCGCCGCGCTCCTCGGCCTGTTGGACCTGGGCAATGTCTTCGACATCCCGGCGGACGACGGCGGCACTGCGGGTCCCCCGACCGGTGTCCTGATCGGCGACATCGTCCTCGGAGCAATCACCTTGGCCGCGGTCGTCATCGCGTGGCGCAGGGGCAGCCGGACAGGATCCCGCGTTGTGGCGGGTGCGCGGATCATCGACGTGGTCACGGCCCTTCCGGCGTTGTTCGTCAGCGGCGTCGCGTCCTGGGTGGTGCTCGCGGTCGCGGTCTTCGTGATCGTCAGCGTCGTCGTCATCGCCCTCGTCCTGTCCCGCCCGGCAGTGGAACCCGCGGCGCCATAGGCGGCGGACGCCGTGGTTGTTTCCGCAGGTCACAGCCTCACGCCGTGAGGCGCAGAAATCTACGACGCCCGCGATCACTCAGTTGACGGAACACCACAAGGAGGAGAGACGATGTACCCGGGATGGCAGAGCAGCAAGCCGCGCAGCAGCCACAACAGGCCTCACAGCGCGTGCAGCAGGCCGCGCAGAAGGCGCAACAAGCACAGCAGCCCTCACGGTTCGGGATCGAGGCTGGTCGTCGGGCTATGCAACGACCCGCGCAGACAGGCGGGATGAGGCGATCGGGTCACCAAGGGCATTCATCCGGTGATGGACTGTTCGGCTTGCTGTCTGGCCTGGTGAAGCTGGCCATATTCGTGGCGGTGTTCGCTTTCGTCATCGGCGTGGGCGCGCAGGTGGTCGGCAGGTAGTGAACATCCGCGGATCGGATAGCGGGACATGGTGCCGGGTCTTCGCGGAGCTGCTTATCAGCGGAGACCCGGCGAATCGACGGACCGGGTGAGCTCACTGCTTCAACCCCGACGACCCCGGGCTGGCACACAGCCGCCGTGCCGGTCGCGGCCCGGCCCGCCCACGGCTGCGGGGCTGCCCAAGCCGCAGCCTCGCAGGCGGACACCTCCGCGCTGCTGATCCTCAGACAGTCTGCAATCTCAAAGCTGATCTGGCGTGTCGTGCTCGTGATGTTCCTCGGGTGGGCTCCGTCTCCTACCGGTTGAGGACCGTGGAACAGGTCAACAATCTCGACGGCTCCGCCCGCAGCGCCTTTGATGCCGTCATCGCTCTCGCCCTCGGCGCCTTCATCCAGACCAACAGCAACCTCGTCGCGTTCGAGTAGCCGCTTCTGCGGCGGCGCACTGCAGAGCAGGAAACCGGTCTCAGCCAGCTGCTCTCGGTAGAGCCGACTCCGACTAGTTCTTCGACGGTGGCTCCTGAAGCCCGGGCCGCCGCCGTACTGCCCCTGCTGCTGACCTGACCGCAAAGGCAGGACAGCACGGGTTTGACGCTCAGGGGCAGCTGAACCGCCGCACTTGATCACCGAAACAGAACCTGGCCAACATCCATGCGGTCCACAGCGCGGGCGCGTACCGGACGCCCATCACACGCGCGACGTGCCCGCAGCCCCGGGGTGCGGTGCCCTCCCCGCGGGCCACTGCCTCACGTGAAGCACTCCGCCAGCACTCAACACACGACAGAAGGAAAGGGCAAACATGATGAAAAACACCGCACGGCGAATGGCTCGCGCCGCCGCCGCGCTGCTCGCGTTGGGCGCGCTGCTGGGAGTGGCGCCGGGGGGCGCTGTCGCGGCGACCACGGCGCCGGACACCGCCTACATGGCGTGGCGAGGGACCGGCAGCGACCCGAACATCTACTGGTCGCACCTGGTGAACGGCCAGTGGACGCGGCAGCAGGGGTTCCCGGCGACCACCGCCAGGGAGCCTGACCTGGCGTACCTCAACGGCCGGGCGTACATGGCGTGGCGCGGCTACGGGGCGGACAACCACATCTGGTGGTCAAGCTTCGATGGTCGCCGCTGGGCCACACCGCGGCAGCTGGCCGACCGGCGCAGCACCTATGCGCCGGCGCTCGGTGTGGTGGGCAACAAGCTGGTGATGGCCTGGCGAGGTGTCCAGCCGGACGACCACATCTGGTGGTCCACCTTCAACGGCAGCTCCTGGACCGGCCAGCGGGTACTGGCGGATCGGCGTGCGGTGGGGGCACCAGCGCTGGGATCGGCCAACGGCAAGATGGTGATGGCCTGGCGTGGCACGGGAACGGATAACCACATCTGGTGGTCCACCTACAACGGCACCTCCTGGACCGGCCCGCAGGTACTGGCGGACCGGCGGAGCGCCGCCTGGCCCACCCTGGGCACACAAGGGCGGACCCTGGTGATGGCCTGGCGGGGCGTGGGGTCGGACGACCACATCTGGTGGTCCACCTACAACGGCACCTCCTGGACCGGCCAGCGAGTACTGGCGGACCGGCGGACGGCCAACTACCCGGCGCTCGGAAGTGGCGCTGGCCGACTGTACATGGCCTGGCGTGGCACGGGGACGGACGACCACATCTGGTGGTCCACCTACAACGGCACCTCCTGGACCGGCCAGCAGGTACTGGCGGACCAGCGGCTCGCCCGGGATGAGCTGACGGGCGGCGGCCCACATCGGGCGATACCCGCAGTACCGACCTCCTTGGGCACGCTCGGGCCGCTCCTGCCCCGAGCATGCCCGCGGCTCGCCGCACACCTGAGGCTCGGCCAGGGCGAACAGCGCCCCGCAATCAAATCCACCCCTCCCGAAGGGATCTCGCATGCGCCTGCGCATCGTTGCAGTCGCAGCAGCAGCGGGCCGACCGTCGAGGTTCCAGGGAAACATGGCCGGCACGGACGCAGGCGCTCATCGCCGCGCTGCTGCTATTCGCCCTGATCGGGTCCGCGTGCACCGCCGTTTATTCAGGCGTTGCCCAGGCACCGTCCGTGGACGGACTGGTGCGATTCGACATGGCTCTCCTGGCTGCCATGGTGCTCTTCACCTGTTATCGGTTCCGCGCATACATGGAACACTCGGAGGTCCCGAGCGCACTGCCGCACCTGATCGACTTCAGCCTGGCCGTGTCCGCATGCGCCATCGCCCTGACGAAAGCCCGGGACGCGGAGGTGACACTGGGCAACATACCGCCGTGGGTAATCGTGGTCGGCCCACCGTTGATCATCGCCGGGATGATAGTCATGGTTCATCTGCGACGGCACCTACCGGCCGTCCCCAACTCGGGAATCTGCCTTGCTGTCGCCCTTACCGGTGGACTCCTGGTGGGACCCGTCCAGGTCGTGCTCGCCTCCGAACTCCTCCCCGTCGTGCAGTGGCTTCCCTTGCCACGACTGTGAGTAGCAGAGCGCGCTCGCCGAGCGCCTCGCCGCCTGCCCCGACCAGCCCACCACCGTCACCCTCGCCCACTGAGCGTTTTCAGCGGTGCCGCTCCAGGGTGAGGATGGCGGCTGCGATTGACGACAGTCGGTTCGGGCTGCACCGGGCCTTGCGGAAGATGCGCCAGGACTTCAGTCGTGCGACGCCCCGCTCGACCGGGGCGCGTGCTGCCGCCAGCGTGCGGTTGACGGTTTGCTGGGTGGGTGCGAGGTCGCGGCCGGGTGGGCGTCTGAGGGGTGTTGTCACCCATGGGCCGGCTCCGATGTAGGCGCGGTCGGCGAGGATCGGGATGCCCTGGCGTTCGCAGATCCGGATGATCCGGTGGGTGCGGGCTGCGGTGAGGTCGTGGGCGCGTCCGGGCAGTGCGGGTGAGACCCACAGCAGTCGTCCGGCTGGATCGGTCACCACCTGCACGTTCACGCCGTCAGGGACGCAGCTCGCGCGGGATGGGAATCACCAGCGGTCACCCGGCCCCGCCCGGACGTTCGACCACGGCCCGGTCCGGCACACAGTCGCCGCGGCGGAGCGGCTTGGACCACAGCCGCCCCTCGGAACGGCCGCTGCAGCCGCCCAACCGCACAGGCAGCCCTTCGCGGGGGCGGGCGGGGGTGGGCGGTCACCGGGCATCGGCGGCCTCCCTCGCAGCCGACCCGGCCTGGCGGGTCACCCAGATCAGCATCGTGATGTGCGGCCGCGTCACAACGTCGCCGAGCCGCATGCCCGGGCCGACCACGTGCCCGTCGGAGTCGTCCGACAGCACGCCCACCGTGAGGACCTGGCCCTTGCGCTTCTTGTCGGTCTGCCCGTCGATCGCCGCCTTGAAGCTCGGGTACCAGTTCGCGGGGTCCCGCACACGCCTCGTGGCCGGGGAGTACACGCCGCGGATGTGGATCCGTACGAGCCTGGGAATGCGGGCCGGCATGTCAGCTGCCGTTTCGTCGCTCGATGTGGAAGTGAACCACGGCGTGTTACGGTACTGAGTACCATTTGGAACTCGATACCGAGGAGTCGGCCATGGACAGCCGGACCATCGTGTTGACCGGAGTGACCCGCGGTTTCGGCCGCGAGTCCGTCGAGTTGCTGATCCGGGAACGGCCGCAGGACCACTACGTCGTGCTGGCTCGCCGCGGCGGCGAACTCCTCGCTGCGGAACTCGCCGAGGCCACCGGCGCTTCCGGCGTCACAGGCATGGACTGTGACCTCGCTTCGCTCGCCGAGATCAGGCGGGCGGTGCAGGAGATTCTGCGTGGGCTCGACACCGGGTACCTGCCGCCGCTCGGTGGTTATCTCGGCAACGCCGGCCTGACGGTCACGACGACCGAGAAACGCACCACGGACGGGTACGAGATGGCCTTCGGGGTCAATGTGCTGTCCCACTACCTGCTCGTCAGGGAGCTGCTGCCCCGGTTTACCGGTCCGGGCTGGATCGTGCTCACCTCGAGCGACTGCCACTTCGGGCAGTTCCGCTACACGCTCGGCGCCACGCCGCCGCCGCGCTGGGAGACGCCGGAACGACTGGCCACGCCTCGTGCCGGTGGCGCGCGGGAGGCCGGGCGGGCGTACGCGACCAGCAAACTCGGCGTCATCTACCTGACCCACGCGCTGGCCCGCCGCCTGCCCGAGAGCGTCGGTGTCTACTCCTACAACCCGGCGCTCGTCGCGGGCACCGATTTCTTCCGCCACGCCCCGGGGCCCGTGCGAGGCGTGCTCAACGGATTCTTCCAGCTTCAGCGATTCCTCGGCCGGGGCATGACGCCGCAGCAGGCGGGCGCGCGGCTCGCTGAGACGATCCTGACCGGGCTGACCGCCCGGACCGGGTCCTACCTCGATCGCGGCTGCAACGTGCCGTCGTCGCCAGAGTCACACGACGAGGCCCGCGAGGAGGAGCTGTGGCGCGAGGCCGCCCGCCTCGTCGACGCTGACCGCCGGGCGGGACGGGCGGATATCCTGGCCGAATGAGCGCGAACAAGTTTCCGGTGGAGTCATTGCGGGACCGCAAACGCCGCCAGACCCGGGAACGGATCATCGAGACGGCCTTCGCGCTCTTCATGGAGCGGGGGTTCGATGTCGTCACCGTGGACGAGATCGCCCAGCGGGCCGAGATCGGCCGCACCACCTTCTTCCGCTACTTCGGCGACAAGCAGGAAGTCGTCTTCTCCACCGAGGACGACTTCCTGCGCGCGCTCACCGCGGCCATGCACGATGCGCCCACCGAGCCGCTCCAGGATCTCGCGCAGGCACTGGCCACATCTCGGCGGCTGCTGCTCGCGATCTGCACGGAGGCCGCCCGCAACCCCGGCCACTACGCGGTTTACCACCGTCTGGTCGAGCAGCACCCCGAGCTCGAAGACCGCCACACCCGCAAGACCCGGCACTACGCCGACCTCCTCGAGAAACACCTGATCGACCACGGCACCCCGCCGGCCACCGCCGTCCTCGCCGCCCAGTTGACCGTCGCCTGCTACCAGGCGGCGTGGCGCCTCGGCCGCCACGACGCGACGGCGGTGCTCCGCGAGGCGAATGACGCCTTCGACCTCCTGCTGGGCGCCACCGTCGCATGACCGGCGGACTGGCCTTCGCTCGGCCGGGACATGCGCAACCTCGCAGCGGGCTCGACCACCAGTCCAGCACTCGGGCAGCTACAGTTCCCGATCAATCAGCCGAAACTCCGCCACTGTCAATCCCCTCCGAACGTGGAGACCTTCCTATGCAACCAGCCCCTCGGTGAGGCTGGCTCGGTGGTCGTGTTCGTAGTCGATCGGGCTCTTGAAGCTGCACACGCTGTGTAGCCGACGCGCGTTGTAGAAGTCGGTGATCCAGGTGGCGATCCTGATCCGGGCCTCGGCACGGGTGACGAAGGTGTGCCGGTGGACGTACTCGACCTTGAGGACGCTGTTGAACGTCACTCCCGCCGCCCGGCGCGGTACCCGCGCGACGGGCCCGCGATACCCAACTGGCCAGCGTGGTCTCGTTGATCCCCAGATCCTTCGCGACCTCGGCGACGGTCTTGCCGGTCTCGGTGACGATCCGTACGACCCCCTCGCGGAACTCCGCATCGAACTTCCGTCGCTTGTCCCGCTTCCCCTGCGGTCACGGTCTCCACGCTACGAGGGGAGGGACACGCGGTGCCTGCCCTTGTTCAGGGAGCATTCAGCGACTGCGGCTGCACGCCCCGGGCAGACACCCGCGCGTTCACGACCCTCGACCGGCTACACCACTTCGCCGGACACCATCGGGTAGCGGGATGGACGTGCCATGAGATGAGACCTGTACTCGTGATGGCAACACTCTGAGCTTAGGTTGGATAGCGCTGTGTGGGCGTGCGCGGTGACACGGAGAGGGGCCCAGGTGGGCGGGACGTTGGTAAAGCCGCTGGGTGCCGGTGGGGGCGTACCCGAAAGGCGCCGGACTCGGCGAACATCGTCGCCGCCGGGCCGGACGCGAAGTGGAGGCGGCGATCGTTTCGTTCAAGCGTCCACGCCCGGGTCGGCGGCACTGTCATGGCATGAATTCTATTGTGGCCGTCGCCTTGGCGGCCTTCCTGATTGCCAACGGCGTCGCGCACTTCGTGCGCCCGGACTACGTCCGCCGGTTGGTCCCTTCCTGGCTGGGTCGCTCACGACTGCTCGTCGCTGCGGGCGGGGTTGCGCTGATCGCCGACAGTGTTCTCCTCCTCGCGCCGCGGAGCCGAGCGGCGGGCGGGTGTATCGCCGCGGCGATGATCTCGGTCTTCGTCGTCGCGCATCTCGATGGGCTGGCCCGGGTAGTGGCTGAGCGGCCGCGCCGTGCTCGCGGGATGGCGAGCGCAACCGTCAAGGTGCTTCTCAACTTTGCCTACATCGGTGGGCCGTCGCTGTTGCGACGACGGTTTGAGCCTGGCCACCAAGGCCTGGCCGAACACTCGCAGAACAGCCACTCAAGTCGCCCTGCCGAACCGGAGCTTCGATGTGCCGTCAGTCTGCCAGTGTCTGCCTGATCAAGTCGCCCTTGCGTCAGCACCGCGCACTGCCGGGACTGCCGCAGCGACTGGCCACACTGGCGGATCCGCGGCACCGGCGCGGGAGGCGTCACCCGTTCGTGAGCGTACTGCTCATCGCGTGCTCAGCCGTGCTGGCCGGAGCGCGTTCGTTCGCCGCGATCGGCCAGTGGGCCGGGAACGCTCCGCAGGAGGCTCTCACTCGGCTCGGTGCCCGCACCACCAGCGTGTTCGCCTCCGCGTCGCGCCGAGCACGGCGGCCGTCCGCCGGATCATCAACGCCACCTGCCCCGGCGGGCTTGCCGACCTGCTCGGCGCCGACCCGGCCAGGTCCGACACCCTGGCCGTGGACGGCAAGAGCGCCCGCGGCTCGCCCAGCGGCGACAGCCCGGCCGCCCATCTGCTGGCCGCGATGACCGGTGCCGGGACGGCCGCCACCCAGCTGCGGGTGTCGGACGAGACCAACGAAATCACCTGCTTCGCCGCCCTGTTGGAGCCCTACGACCTGGCCGATGTGGCAGTGACCGCCGCCGCTCTGCGCACCCAACGCGCACGCCCACTTCCTCGTCGAGCAGAAGGACGCGCACTACGCCTTCACCGTCAAGAAGAACCAGCCGATCCTGTATGCGCAACTCAAGACCCTGCCCTGGGACAAACGACGGCGAAGTTCTACGACCGATCCCACGGCCACGGACGGTTGGAGACCCGGGTGGTGCAGGTCCTGACCGTCACCGCCCTCGGCGTTGACTTCCGGCACGCCGCGCAGGTCGCGAAGATCGTCCGGCACCGGACCCGCGTGAAGACCGGTAAACGTACCCGCGAGACGGTCTACGTGATCACCGACCTCACCAGTCGCCAGGCATCCCCCGAGCGTCTCGCGGCGATCGTGTGCTCGCAGTGGACCATCGAGAACCGGCTCCACTTCGCCCGCGACACCACCTTCGCCGAGGACGCCTCGAAAGTCCGCACCGGCCACGGACCCGAGAACATGGCCGCCCTGCGCAGCTTCGCGATCAACCAGCTCCGCGCGGCGGGCCACGCAAACATCGCAGCCGGCCTCCGCGAGATGTTCTCTTCTGTCTTGGCTTACGTGTGGCGGATCGTGGACAGGGCGATCAGGTCGCAGTGGGCGTCGCCGTGGCAGGCGTCTGTGGGACGGGCGGGTACGAGGCGGTCGCCCATGGGGTGGCCGTAGAGGACCACGATGTGTTGGAGCCACCTGCAACACATGCTCACGGCCATCGCCGTGAGCATCGAACGACTCAGCAGCCTGCCACCGACCGAGGAACGGCCCTCACCGCGGCTACCGACTGCCCTCCAGACCTTCCTGGACCAGCACGGCGCCCCTTGGTCGAAGTCCTGGCGAATCCTTGGCAGTTGACCTCGACAACCCAAGATCCCCGACAGAGTCAAGCTAGGCCGCGCTTGATGTGGACGCTCGCACGTCGTGGGCTTGTGCTTCTTGCGTGCCGCCGGACAGAGCGTCCCTCGACATCGATCCGGTCCGGGTCAGCGAGACGATCAGTCCAGCGGCTGTTACGGCGAGTGTTGCGGCGGCGTAGGTGATTGCTGCGGGCACCAAACCGATGGCGTCACTGAGGAAGCCGGCCGCAATAGTAGGGATGCCATACGCGAGATAAGCGACCGCGTAGACGGCGGAGAACAGCATCGCGCGCTCCTGTGCGCGCGTCAGCGGAACAAGGAACCCGAGCGAACTGGAAAAGACGGCGCCGAAGCCAAGGCCGGCGATGATCGCGCCGCAGATGATGAGCGATGCGAGGCCCGCCGCGAACGAGCACGCCTCCAGCGACACACCGGCGAGGACGGCTACATATCCGGCGAACATGAACCGCCGAGGCGGCATCAGCGGCCCAAGTACGAGCGCGGAGACGGCCGCAGCCAGGGGCTGGGCGGCGACCACCAGGCCGAGGGCGGCTCCACTGGTGATGTGCAGGGCTTGATGGACGATCGACGCCCCGAGGCCGAGGACCAGCCCGGCCGACATCCAGACCCCGATCATTCCTGGGGCAGTGCGAGCGAACGCGGTCCGGGCCGCAGACGGAACGCCGATGCGTGGCACGAGGGCGTCGCCGATGCCTTGACGCTCGCCGACCGTCTCAGGCGAGGCCGCTGTCACGACGATGGCGATGACGACAATCGCGAGTGCGGCTCCGAACACGACCGCGGCGGGTGCTGCCGCGAACTGGATGGCGACGCCGGTGAGGGCGACACCGATGCCGAGACCGGCGACGGACGCGATGCTCACGACCAGTGCTGCGACCTTCTTCTGTGCCGCCGGTGCGACCTCGGGGATGTAGGCGCTGAACGCGCTCGTGGCCGCTCCCGTCGCGAAGCCCTGCAGCGCCCTCGCGACGATGATGACGCCGATATTCGGGGCGAACAGGAACACCACCATCGCAACCGCCTGAAGTGCGAGGGCCGCGATGAGTACCGGACGGCGACCGATTCGATCCGACAGGGAACCGATGCCGAGGAGCGCGAGGAGGAGCGCGAGGGCGTAGATCGCGAACGCGACCGTCAGTTCGCTGTCGGAAAAATGCCAGTGCTGCTGGTAGACGACCAGCAGGGCGCTCGGTGCTCCCGCGGCGGCCATCACTGTCATGAACGCGATAGCCGACGCGACGAAGGCAACGACCGGCGGAACCGTTGGACGCGGCATGGAACCAACCCCTATCCACTCGACATAGGACCGAACCCGACTGGACGGCCCACTCAGTGTCGAGCGGCTGAACGACACCCTCCAGTGGCAAGAATGCCAATATGTGCGAGGATTCTGCCGCAGGGGATTGAGCGCCGTGAGCCGAGGAGATGGACGATGGTGAGTTCACACCAGGTGATGGTGCTTGTGCTGGATGGGGCGCTCCCGCTCGACGTCGGCATCCCGACCCAGGTGTTCCATCCGCGTAACGGACTCCCGTACGAGCTGACCGTGTGCGGCGTCGCTGCGGGGACGGTGCCGTCCAGTGAAGGTTTCGGGTACACGGTGCCGGAGGGTCTCGACGCGCTGACCGAGGCGGACACCATCATCGTCCCCGGCTACGCGCCGGTCGGCCGGCCGATCCCGGCCGCAGTGCACGAAGCGCTTCGGAGGGCGCATTCAAGAGGAGCCCGTATCGCATCGATCTGCTACGGCGCGTTCGCCCTGGCCGACGCAGGTCTGCTGGAAGGGCGGCGCGCGACAACGCATTGGGACGCAGCGGAGACGCTGGCGCTGCGCCATCCGGACATCGTGGTGGAGCCCAATGTTCTGTTCGTCGACGAGGGTTCGGTCCTCACATCAGCCGGTGTCGCGGCAGGTATCGACCTGTGCCTTCACATCGTCCGGCGCGACCTCGGCGTGAGCGTGGCGAACGAGATCGCCCGCCGTCTGGTGACGGCGCCCTATCGGAGCGGCGGCCAGGCTCAGTACCTTCCCCGAAGCAGTCCGGCACCGCAGGGCGATACACTCGCGGCGACCCGGGAATGGGCGCTGACACGCCTCCACGAACCGCTCGCGGTCACCGATCTCGCGACGCACGCGCGGATGTCGCTGCGCACCTTCATGCGCCGCTTCGCCGAGGAGACCGGCGAGACGCCGCTGCAGTGGGTCCTCCGCGCTCGGGTCGATGCTGCCCGAGCGCTCCTGGAAACCACGAAGCTCCCGGTCGACCAGATCGCCGAGCGCGTCGGATTGGGAACCGGATCCAACCTCCGCCTGCATTTTCGGAGAATCCTCGACGTGTCGCCGTCCGAGTATCGGGCCGCGTTCTCCGGCCGGACGATTCCGACTCCTTGAGCGGGAGCTCCTGGCGCTCTGCGGCTCCCTGACCTGCCCTCCACGGCGGGACCAGCTCACCCTGGAAGCCCACTCCGGGCTGGCTGCGAGAGGTCCCCGCCGTCCAGGTCCTGCGCCGGGCCTGGGTTGAGCAGTACCACCGCGACGGCGAGGGAGTCGCTGGCGGGAGAGCAAAGACCTCCCGCCAGCCAGACGTCGGCTCTCCTCGCCCTACGACCCCGACGCCCGCTACGGGACCAAGCGCGGCTCGGGCTGGCGCGGCTGTTCAGGGTGGTCGGCGCTCCTCCGGGGGAGGGCGGGCAGCCCTCACCCTGACCGCGGCCGACGCCGCCACGACGGGATGGCACGCGCACATCACCCACACCACGTTCCTGGGCGACCACTACCTCCACACCCTCCAGGCCGGACCCGACCCCAGCCCTCACCAGCACAAATACACATCGAGCCTTTTCACGCCAGAGCTACCCACAACATGCCGCCTCTCCCCCTCCACATACAGCCAACAACCCCAGCTCACACACCCCCATCCCGCCACCAAAATCGGTTGCCCCACCTCTCAGCGAACGAACAACACCCCAGATCAACAGCGAACCCGTACACCAACAGGCCCCCCTCCGAGCGTCACCGCGCGCCGCCGGGCGGCGCCTGCGATCGCCGAGGCGGCCGTGGAGCACGGCGCGGCGATCGCGTCGCGTCTCCGGCGACCGTCGCGGCACCCCTCGAGTGCCCTTCCGCCGTCTCGACCGTGAAGGTGAACCCCGCGGTGACGCGGGGATGGCGCCCAGGTCCGGGACGCCCGTCCCGGACCCGCTGGGCGTCGCCGGTTCCGCGCCTCGGGAACATTGCCGTGCGGGCTCCTGCATACGATGTGCCGCATGCTGATCTACGTCCCGGCGGCCGTGGTGTTTCTTCTGTTCTGCATAAAAGTGGTGCGCGAGCGGCGAAAGGTCGGCAACGCCGTCCTGCTCGGCCTGTCCCTCGTGTTCGCTCTGGCCGGCTCGCTGCTGGTCCTCGCGGAACGACAACCCGAACTCGCCAGGAACATCTCCGTCGTCCTGGCCGCCGTGGTGGCGCTGGGCATTGTCACCCTGGCCTGCTTCCTGCTCGTCAACGGCGTCGGCATGGTCCGCAGGGAAGGCTTCGGCCTGGGCAATCTGCTGTCACTGCTCTCTGGTGCCGGCCTGATGGCGCTGCTCGCGCTCGTGGCCGCGGCGGTGGCCGTGCGCGATCCTGTCCTGACATCCACAGCCGCTGTGGCGGCCGCCGTCGCCGGATACACCGGCTTTCTGTTCCTCTGCTTCCTCGGATACGCCCTCGTCTACGGGCGTCTGCCGCTCAACCGCAAAGCGGACTTCGTGGTGGTACTCGGGTCAGGACTCACGGGCGGTTCCACGGTGCCGCCGCTGCTGGCGCACCGGCTGGAGCGGGGGCGCGCCGTGCACGAGAGGATCACCGCGCGCGGCGGTCATCCGGTGCTTCTCGCCTCCGGAGGCCAGGGAGCGGACGAGGAACTCCCCGAGTCGCATGCCATGGCCGCCTATCTCGTCGATCGTGGCTTCCCCTCCACGTCCGTCACGTGCGAGGACCGCTCGACGAGCACCGAGCAGAACCTGCGGTTCAGCAGGAAGATCATGGAGGAGGCGCGCCCGGGGTACCGGTGTGTGATCGTCACGAGCAACTACCACGTCTTCCGTGCCGCGGTGACCGCGCGCCGGGAGGGCGTCAGGGGCAACGTCGTGGGATCACGCACCGCCGCCTACTTCTGGCCGAGTGCGGCCATCCGCGAGTTCGTCGCGCTGTGCGTCACCTACTGGCGCACGAATCTGACTGTGTGCCTCGTACTGCTGCTCGGCGGGGTTGTCCTGTACCTGCTCCACTGATCGAACCGTCGGGTCCACACCCATTCCGCAGGGGCGCCAGGTGCACACGCGGGCACACTCGGCCGTGAGGAGCGTGGCACCGGGCGGGTGGGGCGCTCTCCCAGCCGTGGTCCGTGAGGCATCCCCGGCCGGCGGGACGGGGATGCCCGACCGCGCGGCGGGCATCCACGTTCTGTGTGGCCGCGCGTCCTGGGACGGAACGCGGCACGCGTCAGTCAGACGTCCGGTGCCGGCGCTCGGCGCGCTTTTTCAGCCACAGGGGCAGTGCGTACCAGCACAGGGCGAACCAGAGGAGAACCCCGCCGGCGAGGATCTCGGCAAGCTGATCGGGCAGTACGACGTGGAGGATCAGCAGCACCGTGCCGCTGATGGTGAGCGCGAGAAGAACGAGCCCGGTCACCATCAGACGCCCGGCGACGGCCACCAGATCGTCCTTCATCTGCTCGCCGGTCAGCAGCCGGTGCAGGGAGACCGGTGCGATGAGAGCGCCGGTCGCGGCCGCCCCGAGAATCACCGTCAGCACGTAGACGGACGTGTCGAAGGCGCCCAGATCACCGAAGCGAGGAGTGAACGCGACACTGAGCAAAAAGCCGAAGAGGATCTGCACGCCGGTCTGGGCCACGCGCGTCTCCTGCAGGATCTCCGCCCAGCGTCGGTTGACCCTCTCGTGGGCGTCTTCCTCGCTTCCGGGCTGCGCGCCGTGCGGCGTCGGCGCTTGTCTCTCGGCCGGCGTGGCAGTCATGGACAACCTCCTTGATGTGGAGGTCGGATGCCCGCGGAACGGAAGATCACGTGTCCCGTGTATCGCCGTCTGTGTCCCGCTGCGGTTCTCCGACGGCGATATTCGAGGCCTGTCCAGCAGCTCACCGCAGCATGCAGCGTCCGGAACGCACCTTGCTTCGGGTGCGGGGGCCGATGATCTCGCGCTGTACCGGGAGAAGTTTCGCCGGCGTCTTCCGACATCGCTAGACGAGCTGAACGGGCCGACGACCGGTGTGGTGGAACTGCCCCTGCACGTGGCGTGGTCGGGGATCACCTCGTTCGAACTGAGCAAGCCCCGCCAGCGGATGGGCCTGTACCGCACCGTCCTGCACGAAGGCCTGCGCGAGGACCTGCCCCGCTACCTCGACCAGGACCTGCTCCTTGAGCTGTGGCCGGTGCTGCGCACCCTGGTCGGACGCAGCGTGCGCACGGTATGGGAGGACGCCTTCCCGCCCCTCACCTCCCGTGCCCGGGCAGCCGCGTGACAGACATGCCCGAGCTGCACGCGCGGCTCCTGGCGGACGTGATCGCACTCGGCGCCCCCTACCCGCTGGTCCTCACCGGCGGATACGCCGTCCGGGCACACCGTCTCGCGAACCGTCCCAGCCAGGACCTCGACGTCGCCACCGAGAACCCGGCACCCATGGCAGACATCGCGACTGCGCTGCGCGCCGGCCTCGAAAGCCGGGGCTGGCAGGTACAGGCCCTGGAGACCGCCCCGCTGTCCGCCCACTTCACCGTGACCGACCCGGCCACGGGCCAGGAGTGCGAGGTCGACGTCCTCAAGGAAATCTTCTCCCGCCCCATCGACCACAGTGCCTACGGACCCGTCCTCGCAGAAGAGGACGTGATCGGAACCAAGGTCCGCGCCCTCGCCGATCGCGGAGCACCCCGCGACCTGATCGATGTATTCGCCGCGTCCCACCGCTGGAGCAACACCGACCTCGAGGAGTTCGGCCGCCGATACGCCCGCGGCCGCTTCGAGCCCGAAGACCTGCAGGCCAACCTCACCGGCGCCGAATGGACCGACGACGAGGCCTTCGCCGCCTACGGCCTCCCCGACAACTCGCGCAGGCCCTCGGCCAGCGCGATCAGCTCCTTGGTGCCGTCCAGGCGGTCACCGAGCAGGACCAGGACGCACGAGTGGGCCTGGCCGAGGCGGACCTTGGGGTGCACGCCGTCGGCCCAGACGTAGACGAAGTCGCGGTCGGACAGGTCCCGGTCCTGGAAAGCGGCGTGGTCGTCGCTCCACTGCTTCGTCAGCCGGGTCGCGGACGACAGGCCGGCGGTGCCGCCAAGGAACTGCTCCAGGGCCGGGATGAAGTCCCCCGAGGACAGGCCGTGCAGGTACAGAAGTGGCAGCACCTCGGAGATCATCTGGGATGTGCGGCACCACGGGGCCAGGATCTTCGAGGAGAACCGCCTCCCGTTCACCGGTGGCCTCGTCGACGCGAGGGTCGTTCACCCGCGGAGCCTTCACCTCGACTGGACCGGCCGCCGTGATTACGGTCCGGGGCCGGTGGTGGCCGTTGCGGACGACCAGGCGGCGGCCCGCCTCATCTGCCTCGGCCGCCAACTCGACTATGTACTGGTTGACTTCTGCTTCCAGGGCGGCGGCGAGCATCCGGCGGGCGCCCTCGCGGACGATCTCGTCGATCAGGGGCCGGACTGGGTGGAGCCGTCGTCGGTGACTACGCGCGACACGGGCGTGCCTTCCCGACCCGCGCTGTAACGCGGGCCTACCCGGAGACCATCAAAGGATCATCGGGAAGGTACGCCTTCCGCGTCCCTCCCGAAACTGATCCACGCGGCCTTCTCCGCCGTCTTGGTCCACTGCCGCAGCGTCTCGTGATTCACACCCAGCTCGGCGGCGATACGCGAGACGGGCCGACCCGACGAACGGGCCAACGCCACCGCGTCGGCCCGGAACTCCGCCGAGCAATTGTAGGTCCCCACCTGGGACTCCTCTCCCTGGGCTCAAGATCCAGTGTCGAGGTGTCCACGATCAAGGTGGAGGACCCATGCTCATCGTCACCCGGGAGGGTGACATCCGTGCGGTGGCGGCGCAGGGCGCGGCGGAGGACAAGAAGGGCCCCGCCGAAGCGGCAGACGCTCGGCCGGGGCGTGGTGTGGAGCTGCTCGTCGAGGCTGCCGGGTGGTGCTGCGGCGCGTCAGCGGGACTCCTGTACGCCGAGCAGAGTGAGGGCGTTGCGGATGCCCTCGTCGAGGAGTTCGTCGGAGAGTCGCCGGTCGGCCAGGGCGCGGGAGAGCTGCAGCGTTCCGACCATCATGGCGTAGACGCTGAGGGTCTTTGTGTGCATCGAGCGCGGATCGGCGGGCGCCAGGCGAGCGGCGATACCGTCGATGACGGCGAGCACGCCGTCGGTGTATGCCTGCTTGGTCTCGGCCGCGCTGCGCCCGAGCTCATCGAGGAGTGCCGCGGAGGGGCAGCCGTCGTCGGGACTGTCGCGGTGCTGGGCCGACAGATACCACCGTACGATCTGCTCGACTCCGGCGATGCCGGGGGCCGCCTGCTCGATGACGTTCGCGTACTGCGCGCGCAACTGGTCCGCGACCGCGGTGGCCACGAGGTCGTCCTTGGATGCGAAGTGGGCGTAGAAGGCGCCGTTGGTCAGTCCGGCGTCCGCCATCAGCGTTGCGATGCCCGAGCCGTCGATACCGTCCCGCTTGAACCGGCGGCCGGCGGTCTCGATGATCCGCTGCCTCGTCGCCTGCTTGTGCTCTTTCCCGTAACGCGGCACGCGCTCGCTCCTTTGTGCGCCGGAAGGGTCACCCGCGCTTCGCCATCATATTGGATTGCGAACGTACTCCAATGGTGTGCCGACGGTGTATTGGAGTACCGACACACCTTCAGTCGTTGTCGGGCGCCCTCGAGATCACGACCTTTCCGGCCACGGTGCGGCCCTGCTCGACGTGCGCCATCGCTTCGAGCGTCTGGTCGAAGGCAAACGTTCGGTCGATGACCGGGCGGAGCTGTCCGTTGTCGTAGAGGGCGGCGAGCTCGCGCAGCTGGGTGCCGTTCGCCTGCATGAAGAAGAACTGGTAGCGCACGCCCAGCGCCTTGGCCTGCTTGCGGATCTTGCGACTGAGCACGTTCATGACCAGGCCCAGAAAGGATGGGGCGCCGAGCTGCTTGGCGAACGCGGCGTCCGGGGGGCCGACGACACTGATGGCCAGGCCACCGGGCTTCAGCACGGTCAGCGACTTCTCGAGGTTCGCCCCGCCCAGGGAGTCCAGCACCAGGTCGTAGCCGGACAGCACCTGCGAGAAGTCCTCCTTGGTGTAGTCGACGACGATGTCGGCGCCGAGGCTCCTGACCAGCTTCTCGGAAGCAGTGTTCGCGGTCGTCGCCACCGTGGCGCCGAGGTGCTTGGCGAGCTGGACGGCCGTCGATCCGAGGCCGCCGGCACCGGCATGGATGAGCACCTTCTGGCCCGGCTTCACGTGGGCGCGGTCGACGAGGATCTGCCAGGCGGCCAGGGCCACCAGCGGCACCGCGGCCGCCTCGCGGAGCGTGAGTGACTCCGGCTTGGGTGACACGTCGTCCTGGTCGATCGCAATGAACTCGGCGAAGCCTCCGATCCGCAGGTCGCGGGGACGTGCGTAGACCTCGTCTCCGACGGCCACGTCGCGCACGGCGGACCCGACCTGCGTCACGATGCCGGCGACGTCGTGGCCGAGCACGAAGGGCAGCTTGTACTTCAGGAGTCGTTTGAACTCCCCGTTGCGGACCATTTTGTCCAGCGGGTTGACGCTGGTGGCGCTCACTCGGACCAGGACGTCGCCGTCGCCGACGGTGGGCTCGGGAACGTCTGCGGCGCGCAGGCCGTCCTTGCCGTACTTCTCGACGATGAATGCCTTCATGTCAGCCATCCCTTTGCGTGGTCTTCTTGATTGCCTTTCGGCGGGCGATTCGCATGTCAGGCCAGCTTCCACATCAGCTGCCGAGGTGCCGTCGAAGCCACTGGCCCATCTGCTCGATCGCCCGGTCCACCTCGGGCACGCGCCCCGCGCCCAGGATGAACGAGTGCTGTCCCTCGGGCAGCGGACGGCCCTCGGAGAGGATCTTGAAGTCGGCGAGTCGGCGGCCGAAGTCGGCGCCCTCGCCGGCAAGCGCCTCGTACTCTCCGTAGTGGAGGGCCGTGGGCGGCAGACCGGTCAGGTCGGCGTTCAGGATGCTGATGTCGGGGTCGGTGAAGTCCACGTTGGGGTCCTGCAGCCAAGCCGCTC
Organism: Streptomyces sp. NPDC054813; assembly: GCF_053611365.1. Classification (NCBI taxonomy): domain Bacteria; kingdom Bacillati; phylum Actinomycetota; class Actinomycetes; order Kitasatosporales; family Streptomycetaceae; genus Streptomyces; species Streptomyces sp. NPDC054813. The sequence goes on from NZ_JBSHAF010000036.1 coordinate 42,925, forward strand.
GGAACTGCTCGAGGATGTCCCGGCTGAGCATCTTGTCGAGTTCCTGGTTCTCGTCCACCTTCGGGTTACTGATGGTGAGGTCGGTCCACGGCGAGATGCTGATGATCGCCCCGGGGGCCGCCTCGCCCTTGGCGAGCAGGCGCAGCGGCAGCGCGACCGCGAGGGTGCCTCCGATGGAATGGCCGGTGCTGCCGATGTTCCGCGGCTCGTAGCCCTGTGCGAGTAGCCACCGGTACGCGGTCTCGGCGTCGTCGATCTGCGCCGGGTGCGGGTGCTCGGGCGCCAGACGGAAGCCCACGACGAGTGAGCGGGCTCCGGCCGCCTTGGCGATGTGGCCGGCGGCCTTGCGGTCCGATGTGATCGAGGCGGCGACCGATCCGCCGAAATGGAAGTGGAGCAGCGCCTTGTCGGGGTCGGCGCCCTCAGGGATGGCCCACAGGGCGGGGACGCCGTCCGCGTCCACGTCGGCGTAGGTGACGCCTTCCGGCTCGGTCGATGCCGAAGCATGTGTATCGACGATGGCGCGGACGACGGCCAGGTCGAGGCCCGGTGTCGACGCCTTCGCGCGCACGCTTTCGAGGAACTGCGCGAACTGCTGTGCTTCCGTGCTGATTCCCATGGTGATGCTCCTTGTCGGGTCAGAGCTGAACGCGCATCTCGCGCGCACTGCAGGTCGATGGGCCGGGTGCGACGTCAGCCGGGCATCCGGTTGAATCTGCGGATCTGCTTGTCGAAGATCCCGGCAGGGACGAGGCGTCGCGCGGTGGTGATGCGTGAGGCGAGCGGTCCGGCGGTGTAGCGCAGCTTCGGCTTCGGGGCGGTGGCTGCCGTGACGATCTCCTTGGCGACGACAGCAGGGTCGTCGCCGGTCTTCATTGCCGCAGCGACCACTTCGTCGAAGACACGCCGCCGCTCCGCATACAGCGGCAGGGGGGTGTCGGGCTGCGCGGCATTGGCGTCGAAGGCGGTCCGGGTGTAGCCGGGCTCGACGAGCAGGACGCGGACGCCGTGCTCGCGGACCTCGTGGTCCAGGGACTCGGAGTAGCCCTCGATGGCGTGCTTCGCGGCGACGTAGAGGGCCATGAAGGGCTGCGGGATGACGCCGAGGACGGACGAGAGGTTGACGATGCGTCCACGGCCCTGAGCGCGCATGTGCGGCAGGACGGCCTTCGTCATGCGGACCAGACCGAAGAAGTTGAGGTTGAAGAGGCTCTGGGCCTGGGCGACGGAGTTCTCCTCGGCGGCGCCGGCCGAGCCGAGACCGGCGTTGTTGACGAGGACGTCGATCCGTCCGAACCGTTTGATCACTTCCTGGACGGCGGTGGCGACGGATTCGTCACTGGTCACGTCGAGGTCGAGGAAGGTCACACCGGCGGGCGGGGTGAGTCCCGAGGTGTTCCGTCCGGTTCCGATCACCTCGAACCCGGCTGTGACGAAGGCGCGAGCGGTTGTGTTACCGATCCCCGACGACGCCCCCGTTACGAGTGCTACCGGCCGATGTGTCGCCATCACAGACTCCCTGCATCATTGAATTACGATCGTTTATCTTACGATCGTAAGACTATGGGCGGGACGGCGCGGATGGCAAGGAGCGGCTTCGGCGATCACCGGGAACCTGCGGCTACTGGTGCGGGAGGAGAGACCAGGGGGCGACGAATGCGGCAGGTCACTGATACGGCCCGGTGCCCCCTGTCCGGGCACGCGGAGAAGGTGCGTGCGGCACCGGGCCGGGATGCTGCACCGCTCACGAGCGGCACGAGATGCGAGACGGGTCACCGGCGTGCCGCGCACAGCTTCACGTGCTGACGCCGTCACTCCGAAGGGTCGACGCTGGCGGACGAGTGGTTCGGCGACTTACGGGCGGTCCGTGGCGTCGAAAAACGCCTGCAACTCGCCCCGGGCCGTGGCACGTTTTCCGTGAAGCCGGGAACCGGCTCGAATCGCATCTGAGGCGAACTGGTCAAGGTGGGCCAGTAACAGCCCGGCGACGGCTTTTAGTTCGGAGAAGTGACCAGGCCGAAGCTGATCGCACCCGACCAGATGCTCCGCGGCGTCACACAGACCTCCATGACAGGCCCCGAGCCCCCTCATGTGGGATCTCAGTTCGGTGGCCAAATCCCACGGCCGGTGGCCACCCGGTGGCCAGTCGGCCACAAACCTGAGACGGGCTGGTCCGCCTGTTCACCCTGTGGAGTGCATCAGACGTGATGCAGCCCTCCCATGGGCAGTCTCCTCGCAGCGCCCCTCGTCCGCCACCGGCCGCCATTGGGCGCGGGCAGCGGCCGCTGCTGAGCTGATAGCCCTGGGTGTCTTGCCTGCCCGGCTCGCATCGGCTTCGCTGCTGTGAAGTTCTGGGCGACGTCCAGGGTTCAAGAGTCCCGGTCACCGGTAGGGCTTATCTCCTTGGACCTGGTCGCTGCCCAGCTTGCGAGGAGCTTGAGCCGGTCCTCATCGGGGGTGTCCGGCTCGGCCGTGTAGATGGTCAGCGAGTGGACCTCGCGTGGAGAAATGGGCAGGTCCAGCGGCTGGTAGACGAGCTCGACCGTCCCGGCGTCAGGGTGCTGGAATTGTTTGACCCCGCCATGGTGGATGCGCACGTCGTGGGCGGCCCAACGAGTGCGGAATTCGGCGCTCGTCGTGCACAGTTCACCGATCAGTTCGCGCAGCGCCTTGTCGTGCGGGTAGCGGCCCGCCTCGGCACGCAGCAGGGCGACGGTGGCGCCAAGGGCGCCGTCCCAGTCGGCGACGAAGTCGGGTGCCCCGCGGTCGAGGAACCAGTACCGGGCGAAGTTCGGCCGGCCTCGGGCATCGGTGGTCTCGCTGTCGAACAGTGGCGCGAACAGGGCGCGGGCCAGTGCGTTGGTGGCGACGATGTCGAGGCGGCCGTTGGTGACGAGGCCCGCGGACAGTGTCATGGAGTCGAGCAGCCACTGGACGCGGGGCGGTACGTCGACGGCCTTGCGGCGGCGGGGGGTGCGGCTGGACGGCTGGGCTGCCCGGGCCAGGTCGAACAGGTAGGTGCGTTCATCGTCGTCCAGCTGCAGCGCACCGGCGACCGCGTCGAGGACGTCTTCGGACACTCCGTTGATGTGGCCTTTCTCCAGACGCGTGTACCACTCGGTGCTCACGCCGGCGAGGACGGCGACTTCCTCGCGCCGCAGCCCCGGAACCCGGCGTCGGCCGCTGGTGGGCAACCCGACCTGCTCCGGGGTGATCTTGGCGCGCCGGGTGGCGAGGAAGTCACGGATGTCGGCGCGGCGGTCGGGGTGGCGTTCCATGGGCTCAACGCTACGGCGCGAGCCGCTGAGGGAGGGGGTTGAGCTTGTCCCCCCTATAAACCCGGCCTCCCGCGCCTGCGGCAGGAGCGGTTTCGTGGGATGCGCCCCCGATTTCGACCTGCTGCGGAGATGAAGCATGACGACGCGAGGAGACACCCTCCACGCCCCCGACGCCCTGCAGGGCACTGGCCCTGGGCAGCTGCCCGCCCGGCTTCCGCTCGTCGTCCACGTCCTGGCACTGGGCACGTTCTTGATGGGCACGACCGAGTTCGTGGTGGCGGGCCTGTTGCCGGAGATTGCCGGTGACGTGCAGGTCAGCGTGGCCCAGGCCGGTCTGTTGATCACTGTCTTCGCGGTTGGGATGATCGTCGGTGCACCGCTGATGGCGATGCTGACGTTGCGGCTTCCCCGGAGGCTGACGCTGATCCTGGCGCTGGGGGTCTTCGGGGCCGGGCACGTCATCGTCGCCGTCGGCTCCAGCTTCTCGCTGTTGCTGCTCGCGCGGTTCCTGACCGCGTTGGCGACCGGCGCGTTCTGGGCGGTGGCCAACGTGGTAGCCGCCCGTGCTGCAGGCCCCGTCTCGAGTTCTCGCGCCCTGGGCGTCGTGGGCGCCGGCGCGATGCTTGCCAACGTCGTCGGCGTGCCGCTGGGTGCTTTCGCCGGACAGGTCATGGGCTGGCGGGGCCCGTTCTGGGCGCTCGCGGCCCTGGGGGCAGCCGCCATGGTGCTCATCGCCCGCCACGTCCCGCACGACGAAGTGAGTCACGCGGCGATGTCGATCCGCTCCGAACTGTCCGCTCTGCGCTCGGGGCGGATGTGGCTGGTCCTCGTGGCCTGCGCGACCACGACGGGCGGCGTGCTGGCGACGTACTCCTACATTTCGCCGCTGCTGACCGACCGGGCGGGGCTGGCCTCCGGCCTCGTGCCGCTGGTCCTGGTCGGATTCGGCGTCGGTGCCCTGGCGGGCTTCCTCGTGGGCGGCCGCCTGGGAGACCACCGTCCGCACACGACGACCATCGCTGCCGCTGCGACAACCCCGATCCTGCTCCTGGCGCTGTGCCTGCTGTCCCGGTCCGCCGCGCCCACGATCGTACTGGTCGCCCTGCTGGGGCTGTTCGGACTCGGCGCCAACCCGGTACTGATCTCCCTCGGCGTCCGCTTCGCAGGCCGGGCCCCCACCCTGGGTTCCGCCCTCACCGTCTCGGCATTCAATCTCGGCACCGCCGTCGGCTCCTGGATCGCGGGCCTCGCTCTGGAGTCATCCCTGCGAGCCACCGGTCCCGCCGCCGTCGGCACCGCCATCGCGGCTCTCACGCTGATCCCCACGATCGCCATCGCACTCACCCAGCGCCGTCGCTCGGCGGTGGTGATGCCGGACCCGGGACCGGACACTTCGGCCCTTTGAGCGGGCTCGACCGCATGAGCTCTCCAAACCGAGGAAGCCGCGGCAGCGCCGTGCCTTCCTGAACACGAACCGGTGCCTTCAGGTGCCCGCACGATGAAAGCAAGGAGATCCACGATGCGTGGAGTAGTGATGTACACCGCCGGCGACGTCCGCGTGGAGGAGCGCAAGGATCCGAAGATCATCGATCCCACCGACGCGATCGTGAAGCTGACCGCGACCTGCATCTGCGGCTCGGACCTGTGGCCGTACCGCGGCGTCGAAGCCGCCGACCACACGCTCATGGGCCACGAGTACGTGGGCGTGGTCGAAGAGGTCGGTGACGCGGTGAAGACCGTCAAGCCCGGAGACTTCGTCGTCGGCTCGTTCGTCATCTCCGACAACACCTGCGAGATCTGCCAGGCCGGCTTCCAGTCCAAGTGCGTGCACGCCGAGTTCGTCCACGGTGGCATCGGCACCCAGGCCGAGAAGGCCCGCATCCCGCTGGCCGACGGCACCCTGGTCGCCACCCCCGGCCAGCCCGACCCCGAGCTGATCCCCGCCCTGCTCGCCGCGTCCGACGTCCTGGGCACCGGCTGGTACGCCGCCGTAGCCGCCGAGGCTGGCCCCGGCAAGACCGTCGCAGTCGTCGGCGACGGCGCGGTCGGCCTCATGGCGATCCTGGCCGCCAAGCACCTCGGCGCCGAGCGCATCATCGCGATGTCCCGCCACCCCGAGCGGCAGAAGCTGGCCCGCTACTACGGCGCCACCGACATCGTCGAAGAGCGCGGCGACGAGGGCGTCGCCAAGATCAAGGAACTCACCGGCGGACTCGGCGCCCACTCAGTCGTCGAGGCGGTCGGCACCCAGGAATCGTTCATGCAGGCCGTCGGCGCCACCCGCGGCGGCGGACACCTGGGCTACGTGGGCGTCAACTACGACGTCCAGATTCCCGGCATCGAGCTGTTCTTCGCCGGCATCCACACCCAAGGCGGCCCCGCCCCCGTGCGCCGCTTCCTCCCTGAGCTGATCCAGCTCATCTGGGACAAGAAGATCGATCCCGGCAAGGTCTTCGACCTCACCCTCCCCCTGGAGCAGGCCCCGGAGGGCTACAAGGCGATGGACGAGCGCCGCGCGACCAAGGTCCTGCTTACCCTGTGAGCACCGGGCCGACAGCCCCGCTCGCGCCCTCCACCCCAACGCACGCAAGGAGAACCCGACCACATGGCCCTGATCTTGGTGACGGGAGCCTCCAGCGGGCTCGGCTACGCGACGGCGACCGCACTGGCCGGGGAGGGGCACGACGTGGTCGTCCACGCCCGCACCCCGGCACGCGTCACCGCGCCGGCGGGAGGAGGCCAGTGGGCGGGCGTGGTGACCGGGGATCTGGCCGAGATGGGCAAGGTCCCCGGCCTCGCCCGGCAGGCCGCCGCGTTCGGCCGCTTCGACGCGGTCATCCACAATGCCGGCACCATGCACACCCCCGAAGCGGCCACCGTCAACATGATTGCGCCCTACCTGCTGACGGCCCTGATGAACAAGCCGTCCCGACTCATCTACCTGAGCAGCTCCATGCATCGGGGCGGTGCCACCAGCCTTGCGCGGTTGGCGGACGGCACGGCCTCCTACAGCGACAGCAAGCTGTGGGTGACCGCCTTGGCCATGGCTGTCGCCTCCCGGTGGGAGGGGACGGCCGCCCAGGCCGTCGATCCGGGTTGGGTGCCCACCCGGATGGGCGGCCCCGGCGCGACCGACGACCTCGCCGCCGGCCACCAGACCCAGGTCTGGCTGGCCACCCACGACGACATCACGCCGCCCACCGGCGGCTACTGGTACCACCAGCGCACCCAGGACCCGCACCCCGCCGCGCGCGACCCCGAGTTCCAGGACCGGCTCCTGCACGCCCTGGAGGAGCGCACGGGGGTTCGGCTCGACTGACCGCCGACCGGGGGTCAGTGCCCCTTTCCGGTTTCGGTTGAGGTGAGACCCAGGCCGGCGCGGCGCATGGCCTGATACACCGCATCTGCTGCTGGAGCTCCTCGTGGCGGTCAAGCAGAGTGACGACTCGGCTGCGGCGTGGGCGGCTTTGGCTCATCAGCGGCGGTCGGCGGCCGCGCACTTCGCCGATCCGGTGACGCTGCCGATCGAGCTGCACCTGGCCTACAAGCTCGGAAGCGTGCTGCTGCCCTCCCACCAGCTCGAACCGATCGACCAGCCGGAATCCTCGTGACGCCGCCGCCCGCACCGCCCACGCCGCACGGCAAGCAGCCGGGTGGTGCGGGCGGTCGTCTGCAAGGGCCCAATGAGCGTTAGAGAATCTATCTAGACGTGCTGTTCGCGATCGACCAGGACAACGACAACGTGCAGAACTGCCGCTGGCACGCCACCCGGGAACGGCAGCCGGCCGAGCAGTGGCGGTGGATCACCTACGGCGTCGACCACCCGGCGGCCGATGCCACCGTGGTCCAGCAGCAGCTGGGCCAGCGGCAGGTCCTGGACTCAGGCGCCGGCGCCACACCGCGGGTGATGCGTGAGCTCGGCTGGAGGGCGCATTTATGGTCACGGTGCCGATCGGCGCCCCTGGTCTCGCCTCGGGCCGCTTCACCTGCCGCAACGCGACCACCGCCCTGTCCGCCTTGGGCAGCACCCTGATGTCCCTCGTGGCGCTGCGGCTGGCCCGCCCCGACCTCGACGGCGACGAGGCCGCCTCCAACCTGGTAGAGATGGTCCTGCGCATGCTCGGCGTCCCTCCGGACGACGCCCGTGAGGTCACCCAGCGCCCGCTGCCCGGCCTCGACTGACAGCTCAGGGGCCCGGCGTCCAGAAGGGATGCCAGGCCCCTGCGTGCTTGCGCTGGGCGCTTACCTCAGCGCCGCCAGGGCTGCGTCGACGCCCGCGATGGGCGAGCCGAGACCGGTGACCGTGTCGTAGCCCGGCCCGGCCGTGCACTCGGCACCGCAGGGGCCGTTGGAGCCGGAGGTGATGTCGCGCAGGGAGGTGCTGTCCAGCGCGTACACGTCGGTGTGCGCGGTGTCACCCTCAGGGCCGTCGGAAGCCAGGTGCGGCTTGCCGGCGGCGGCCCGGAGCTGGTCGGCCGAGGCGATGATCGCGCCCCAGATCGGGGCGGACAGGCTGGTGCCGCCCACCTCGAACCACACGGACCTGGTGGTGTCACCGACGGTCATGGTCATGTAGACCGGTACACCAGTGGTGGGATCGGCCACGAAGCTGACGTCCGGCGTGGCCCGGAGCGGCGAGGACTGCACGCCGTCCTGGTAGGCCGGGCGCGGCTCGAAGTAGCTCAGGCCGCCGCCGGTGGATTTCCACGCCGTCTCGCCTGTGGTGTTGCCGTCGGCGTCCAGCCGGAGGTTGGTGCCTCCGATGGCCAGGGCGTAGGGGTTGGTGGCCGAGTAGCCGCTGGGGTAGCCGGAGTCCCCGGTCGACTGGACGCAGACCGAGTCGGCCAGCTTGCAGTGGCCGTCGTAGAAGGCCTCCTCGGAGAACTCGCCGGAGCCCCAGCTGTTGCTGACCGCGGCCGGGTGCAGTGCCGCGGCGACGTCATCGGCCCGGTAGAGCGCGGCCATGGTCGGGTCTGTGCCTTCGACCAGGACGATCTTGGCGCGCGGGGCCACCGAGTGCGCCCACTCGATGTCCAGCGCCGCTTCCTCGTTCCAGCCGGTGTCGACGTCGGGCTGGGTGCCGTCCGCGTAGACCTGCTGGAAGTCGAAGCAGTCCGCTCCCGCGCTCGCCGTATCGCAGGTCTGCGGCAGGTCGAAGTGCGCGGAGAAGTGGTTCAGGTCCTGCTTCGCCGTCGGGTAGTGGTAGGCGTCGACGATCGCAATCGTCTGGCCGGTGCCGTCGCCCTTGAGGTCCAGGCGTGCCTGGATCTGCTGCGGGGTGTAGCCGCGGGTGACCTCACTGGTGTTGTCCCGGCCCACGCTCAGCTTCTTGGCTGCCGCGGCTTTGCTCTGGATCTCGATCGGGACCGAAGCGGTGCCGATCGGCATGTCGAGTTCCTTCAGCGGGCTCGCGCTGCGGGGGCCGTTGTCGTCGGGCTGATCGGCCCGGGCAGCGGCTGACGGGGCCGCGACCGATGTGCCGCCGCCCGGAGGGGTCGGGATCCGGGTGGGCTCGTCCTCGGAGAGCTGGTAGGTGGTCAGGCCGTGCGGGAAGTAGTCGACGTCGTTGACGCTGTCGCCGATCGCCGAGGCAGAGATTCGCAGGGCGCGCCAGTCGAGCGCGAGACCGATCATGTCGTCACCCGGCCCGTCGCCCAGCTCGGCTGTCTGGACCTGGCTCGCACCCAGGGCGGAGTCCACGGCGCTCTCGCGGAGGAACCCGTCGTTGTCCGCGAAGGGTGTGTCGTAGGACCACAGAGCCTGGTAGGCGCCGACGAACGCCTCGGTTCCGCCGACGGACTTGGCGAACACCCCGGAGTGGAAGCCGAAGAAGGTGGGCACGTCGTAGGGCTCGCTGCCGTCCGCCGGGTAGACCATGTCGTTGAACTCGCGCATCTCGACCAGGCCGGTCTTCCTGGACGCGACGAAGCCCTGTGACATCCCGGGGCTGTCGTAGGTCTTGAGCACCGCGCCCGTGCGGGAATCGAGGATCTGGACCAGGTGGTGGTAGGTCGTGAAATCGCCGGTGTACGCGAAGGCGACACCATGCCCGTCCGCGCCCGGGATGTTCGGATCGGCCAGGGCCGGGTTGGTCGGCACGATCGCGACGGCGCCCGAACCGGTCGGGGTCTCGGTCCAGATCGGGGTGCCGGTGGCGGCGTCCAGGCTGACCGCCGTCGGCGCCGGATCGGTGACCTCCCTGGGCAAGCCCCCCTTGTGCGTGCCGCCGTACTCGAAGAACAGGTGTCCGGCGTCGTCCGTGGTGACGCTGGAGAAGAACAGGCTCTTGCCCTCCGTGCCCTTCGGCCGGTACGTCCAGAGCTTCTTGCCCTGCGCGGTGTACGCGGTCAGGCTACTGCCCGGGACGACGATCTCGGAGCCGTTGTGGCCGTTGTCCACGACCGTGAGCGAGGCGACAAAGCCGCCGGTGTGAACGTGCGCCCGCACGTCACCAGTGTGCGTGCTCAGAACGGCGAAGCCCTGATCGGTCGCGGCCACCACGGAGTCACCGGCCGTGTCCTTGCCGGGGTTCGGCAGGAGACGCAGGGCGTGCACCGAGCTGTCGACCGTGGCCCTCCACAGGACGGTCGGCGTCGCCTTCTTCAGGGTTTTGCCGTCGAGGGCGAAGACGCCGCGGCTCTGACCACCGGTGATCAGGTCTTTGGTCCCGTCGCCGTTCACGTCCGTGGCAACGGCCGTGTAGAGGTCGCCGGCCAGGGGCATGGCCTGCGCCTTGCCGCTGCGGGGGTTGACCGTGTAGGCGGTGTCGTCATAGCCGACGGTGAGGAGTCCGCCCTGGTAGCGGGCGAGCGTGTCGCCGGAGACGGCACCCTCCCGCCGCCAGTCGAGGTGACCGCTCGCGGCATTCAGTCCGAGGAGCTGGGTGTGCTCGGGACCCGCGGGGGTGGCGGCGGTGTCTCTCGTCGGGTCCGAGAGCGAGGCGAACACCTCGCTGCCCTTCGCGTCGGACGACAACTCCATGGTCGGGGCGTTGGGGCCGCCGACCGTGGAGGCGGTCGTATACGACCAGAGGGTGTGGCCCTGACCGTCCCAGCCGGAGATGGTGCTCTGACCGTCCGACAGGTCGGCGTCCACACCGAGCTCGGCTACCGCGAACCGGGGCTGACCGCCGTGGGCGTTCGGCAGGACCTGGAACGCCTCCGGCACGGTGCCCTCACGAGAGGCGAGCACCCTGCGGTCGCCGCTGTGCGCGTCGATCGCGGTCAGGTCCCAGCGCACCTTGTCGAACGGGTCGTTCTGCTCGATCACCAGGACGCGGTCCGCACCAGGGTCTTTGAACAGCATGCGCGGGTAGCCGGGCGTCTTGGCGTGCGACGCGACCTTGCCGTCGGAGGTCTTGAGCACCAGCACGTTGCCGGCGGCCGGGCGCGGGTTGCCCAGGCCCATGGGGGTGTCGGACCAGGACGCGGCGATCCGGCCGGCGCCCAGCGACGTCAGATCGCCCCAGCGAGCCCAGGGCGCGTGCGTCGAGTAGGTCCAGTCCGCGGTCCCAGCGAGCTTGCCGTGAGCGGCGCGGAAGCTGTAGGCGGTCAGGTTGCTGCGGCTGTCGCCCTGTTCGGCGACCGGATCGGCGCCCCAGTCCGGGCCGGTGGAGTCGGCGACGATCAGCTTGCCGTCCTGCACCAGCATGGTTCCGACGGAGCCGGGAAGCAGCTTGTGCCACGCAGCCTTTCCAGTACGGCCGTCCAGGACGGTGACGAAGGTGCCGTAGTGGAGCTGCGAACCGGGCGACGAGTACGGTCGGCCCGGCCAGTCGCCCACCGCGTAGGCCACGGCGACGTCGTCGACACCGTCGTCGTTGAAGTCGCCTGTCACGTACGGGTGCTTGCCGCTGGCCGACATCTGGTATGGGTTGTAGCCGACATAGAGGTTCGGCAGATAGTCGTACGGCTGGAACCAGTTGTCAGGGGTCACCTGCCAGTCCTTGTACAAGGAGGTGTCCCCGCGGCCCCACACCTGCTTGCCCTCGGCGTCGTAGCGGGCGACGGTACCGCCGCTGAAAACCCCCACCCAGTCCTTGGTTCCGCCGAGCGCCACGCCCTCGGCGAAGCCCCGTGCGGTCTCCCACTGGCCGGTCCGCTTGAGGCCCGGAGCGGTGGGCGCGGCGTCAGTCCGGTTCTCCGCGCCTGCCTTCAGGCTCGGTGCCGTGCCCTGCGGGGCCGGGGCGGCGGGGCCCTGCTGGGCGGCCACCTGTCCGGGCGTGCCGTCTATCCGTGTCTCGTACCGCTTGCTGAGCTTCTCGATCGCGGCGGCGGTCAGCCGGATGCCCTTCGCGTGCTGCGGGGCGCCCGCCTCAGCGGGCGGTGTGACCAGCAGGCCCGCGGCAAGCCCGAGCACGGTGGCGACCATGCCGGAGCGTATGCCCTTTCTTCGGATTCTCAATGGACCTTGTGCCTCTCGGGTGGGAACAGGGCGGTGGCGTCGCAGGACGCACTGGTGAACCGCGCTTCGGGGGATGCCGGTACTGTTCCAGCGCACCCGTCCCACCGGGAGAGGAATGGCTGGCCGATACCGGTCAGCAGCCGGTAGCGGCCACACGCTGCCTGGGCCGGCCAGTGAGAAGGAGAGGCGTACCTGTGCTGGAGTCCCTGGGTCTCGACGATCCGACCGAACGCGCCTATCGCCATCTGCTGGCTTCGCCGCCACTGACGGCGACCGAACTGGCCAGGCACCAGTCCTGCGGCACGGCACAAGCCCGCCGCATGCTGGACGAACTGGTCGCCGCGGGCCTCGCGGTACCCTCGGCGGGACGGCCCACCCGCTACGCCCCGGTGGACCCGCGCATCGGCCTGGCCGCCCTGATCCGCGCGCGCCGTCTGGAGCTGGAACGCGCGGCGGCCACGCTGGACGCCTACGGGGCCGAGTTCAACGAGCGCAAGCTGAGCTCTGATCCGAGCCGACTGGTGGAGATCGTCGAGGGGCCGACCGCGATCACCGCCTGGTTGACCGAGCTGATGGCGGCCGCCGAGCACGAGGTCCTGTGCTTCGACACCCCGCCCTATCTCACGGCCGACGCGAGTGCGTTGCAGTTCGAGGAGGACCTGCTGGCCCGTGGCGTACGGGCACGGGCGATCTACTCGAGCCAGGTGCTGGCCGTCCCGGAACGCGCGGAACTGCTCCAGCATCTCGTGCTCCTCGGGGAACAGGCCCGGGTGCTGCCCCATGTGCCGCTGAAGCTGCTGGTCTTCGACCGCCGCGATGCCCTCGTTCCGCTCACCGCCGGCGCCGACGGCCTGCGCAGTACGGCCGCCCTGGTCCACGGGTCACCGCTGTGCGACGCCCTCGTCGAGCTCTTCGAGGCCAGCTGGCAGCAGGCCACCCCCGTGTTCGGCAGCGAGGCCCAGGAGACGGAAGAGCAGCCCGACCTCGGCGAGGCCGACCGTGCTCTGCTCCACCTGCTCCATGCCGGGCTGAAGGACGAGACCATAGCCCGCCAACTCGGCCTCAGCGAACGCACCCTGCGCCGCCGGATCACCGACCTGACCACCCGCCTCGGGGCGACGAGCCGATTCCAGGCGGGCGCGCAGGCGGCCCGCCGCGGGTGGCTCTGAACCCCCTGTGGTTCAGGGGGCCGCGAGCGAAAGACCGTGGGCACCGGCGCCCACTCGCCCCTGCCCGAGGTGGTCTCGATGAACTTTCTGTTCAGTTGTCAGGGGACGAGGATGAAGCGGATCGGGTCACCGATCTTTTCTCCAGCCGGTTGACCGCGTCGGCGGCCTCGGCGAGCGGGATGTGGTCGGTGATGGAGGGTGCCAGGTCGAGACGGCCTACCTCGGCCAGCCGGACCGGCTCGGTGACGGACTCGGGGCTGCCGCCGTAGTGACCGCGCACCAGCTTGCCCAGGTAGTTGAAGGTCAGACCCTTGCGGAGGGTGATCGGCCTGGGGCTGATACCGATCAGGACGAGGTCACGACGGAGCGATCACCAAGGCACCTGGGGGCGGGGAGGCCACCGGACGTTCACCGGTCGACCGCGGCAAACAGCGACTGAAGCGCTCGGGCATGACGGATGGATACGGCATTCCGCTGGGCCGTGTCCTGGCCGGTGCCAACCGCCACGACTCTCCGCTGCTCGCCCCGACTCTGGAGCGTCTGGAGGGCCTCGGCCCGTTGCCCGACATCATCACCGTGCACCTGGACGCCGGCTACGACTCGGACACCACCCGCGCTCTGCTCAGCGAACGCGGCCTGCACGGATGCATCGCACACAAGGGGGGAGAAGGCGCCCATTCAGGCCAGTCGGCGCTGGCACGTCGAACGCACTCACGCGTGGCAGAACGCCTTTCACCGTCTCGCCCGGTGCTACGAGCGTCGCGTCACCGTCATTGATGCCTTCTTCGACCTCGCCGACGCAATCATCACCGTGCGCAGCCTGAATCCGGCGGTCCTGGACAACTCACCGCTGGGACGAACGCCCGAAGCGCCGACCGTGATCCTTCGGCCCCGCTTCAGTCACTTCGACAGATCGGCAGATCGGCGGAGAGGAAGGGAGCAAGAAGCGCGAACAACGCGTCGGGGCGGTCGAGGGGGATGATGTGGCCGCAGTCCTGGAGATGGTGTCCGACCAGGTCATCCGCGATGGGACGGAGTTGGCGTTCGAGCCCGGTGCCGACGGGGTGAGAGCCGACGGCCATGGTGGGCATGGTCAGCCGAGCTGTCGCGACGGCGTCCTGGATCTGCTGCGCGCTGGTGGGCAGGGCCCGGTAATAGGAGAACGCGCAGCGCAGGGCTTCGCTCCCGGTGTACGCGTGGACGAAGGCCGCACGGATGTCGTCGGGTACTCCTCGCCCGAGCGTCCCCGAGTCGAGGAACCAGTCGATGTACGGGGCCTCGTTGCGGGCCAGGACGGTCTCGGCGAGGCCGGGGACGGCGTGGAAGCCGAACCACCACGGGGCACCCCCCGCGACGACGTGCTCTGCTCCGGGCAGGCGGCCGAGCAGTGCCTCCATCACGACCAGGCGCCGGACGAGGCCGGGGCGGCGCAGCGCGAGCAGGACGCCGGGGGCGGCGCCCGCGTCGATGCCCACCACCGCTGCCGAGGGCTCGCCGAGTGCATCGAGCAGCCCTTCGGCGTCGGCGGCGAGGGTGCCTGCGTCGTAACCCTCGATGGCACGTGTACTGGCACCGAAGCCTCGCAGGTCCGGGGCGATGACCCGGTACTGCCCGGCCAGTCGGCCCATGATGCCGCTCCAGAGTTGCCAGGTGTGCGGGAAGCCGTGCAGCAGGAGAACCGCAGGTCCGTCCCCGGCGATTGCGACATTGAGTTGGACGCCGTTCGTCGCGATGCGGCGCAGGTGGTGTGCGGTGGTGACGGGCATGACGGCTCCTCCGACTGGTTACCATTGGTGACCACAGAACGATAGGTAACTGTCCGACCGCTTCCTAGACGGCACTTTCAGGGAAGGTGGTGAGCCACAGGTGACCACCCGAGGAGCCCGGGCCGCCGGTCGCGGGGTACGCGGCGATCTGTTCGATCCCCATTGCCCGACGCGGCAGTTGCTGGACCGCATCGGTACGAAGTGGACGTCCATGGCCGTCAAGACGCTCGCCGATGCCGCACCGGACGAGGTGCGCTTCGCGGAGCTGAGACGCCGGATGCCCGGCGTTTCACAGAAGATGCTGTCCGTGACGCTGCGAAGCCTGACCCGCGACGGGCTGGTGTCGCGCCGGGTCGAACCGACCGTGCCGCCGCGGGTCTTCTACCGACTCACCGGACTCGGGCTGTCCCTGGAAGCCGCGCTTGCGGGGCTGCGGACCTGGGCGGAGGAGCACATGGCCGAGATCGACCGCGCCAACGAAGCCGCCGACCAGGAGGCCGATGAGGGGTAGGCAGGCCGGTTCCGCGCTCAGTACTGGTGGCTGGGGTACTCGATGTAGCCGGCGTCGCCGCCCTGATACCACGTCGCTTTGTCAGGTCGACGCCGGAGGAGGACTTCGACGCGATGGTGTTGGGCACGTCGTTCCACTTCGACGGGCAGGGCAACGGCCGCGGACGCGATGAAGCAGTGCTGCGGGCTGCTGGGCGAGCAGGAGATGGAAGGGAATTCGCCGGCGCAGTGGCTGGCGACGAAGGAGCTGGTGAAGGACAACGGGGAGATGGTGTTCGAGGGGGGCATCTCCCGGTTCTGCCCGAAGTGCACCAAGATCCCGAAGTCGGCCGTCGAGGGCACCTATCCGCGGTTGTTCTTAGCCGAAGCCTGTCTTGCCTTCGAGAAGATACTCACCTACGCCACATTTCGGCCTGTACGCCGAGGAGGTCAGCCATGCCGGTGAGCAATTGAACAATTTCCCCCAGGCGTTCATCCACCTCGCCCTCATCAGCGCCGCCTTCGATCTCGACCGCACTGTGCTGACGGGCTGGCCCGGCGGCGTCCCTGGAGCAGTCGCCGTGCGAGCCCCCGATCCCGGCTCGTGCTGGAAGCCTACGCCGCGCTCGGCGCGCTGATCCCTCACCTCGGCACGGCACACCTGGTTGAGGACCCGCCCCTACCGGCAGAACGCCATGCTACGCGGGCTGCGCCAATGACAGGCCGTCAGTCGCTTTTGCACCTACATCCGATGGATCGGGGGCGCGGGGCGGCGGAGGCCGCGGGAGGTCGATGACGGGTTGTGGCAGCGGATCGCTCCGCTGCTGCCGGTGATCGAGCGCCGGCAGCGGTACCCGGGGCGCAAAAGGCTGGAGGAGCGGCGGGTGCTCAACGGCATCCTGCTTGTGCTGTACACGGGGATCCCCTGGGAGCTGGAGTACGGCTCGGGGAGCGCGTGCTGGCGCAGGCTGCGGGACTGGCGCCAGGCTGGGGTATGGCAGGCCCTGCACGAGCTGCTACTCGCTTGGTTACGGAAGGCCGGGCAGCTGGACTTCTCCCGGGTCGCGGTTGACGGCTCGCACCTTCGGGCGATGAGGGGCGGCGCGAAGAGCGGGCCGTCCCCGGTGGAACGGGGCCGGACGGGCAGCAAGCACCACGTGATCGTGGAAGCCCACGGCATCCCGCTCGCCGCCACACTGACCGGCGGAAACCGCCACGACGTCACCCAGCTCGTGCCCCTGGTGCACGCCGTTCCGGCGGTCAGAGGCAAGCGCGGGTGTCCCCGCCGACGCCCCGAAGTGCTGTACGCCGACCGGGGCTACGACTACGACACCTACCGCCGTGACCGGAGTCCCGGCCTGTCTGTGACCAGGCCGGCCTCGACGTCAAGCATGGACTGCAGTACTTCGCGCTCATCCATCTTCGGGTTCGCAAGGGCCCACAGGATCGGCATGCCAACCGGCGTGCAAACCAGGTACAGGCGTAGGCCCCAGAAGAACCGGGAGTGGGACGCGCAATACCCATATCCGGCCCAGCCCACCATCTCCGAACGTTTCGCTGTCGGCCGGGACATCCCACACGGCACTGGTGTTGAGTCGACGATCCAGTGGTTGTCGAACCAGAAGTCCGTGTCCACGGCGAGCATCCGTATCGCTTTCTTCACCAGTGGCAATGCCGCCTTGAGGCGCTTGTTGTACCCGGACTGCTGCGGCAGGTACGGGAACATCGCGGCCAAGTGCGTGTGCGCGTACCGCAACCAGCGCGTCTCGGAATGGAAGCCGAGCAGCGCCTGCGCGACCGCGAGGGTGACCAGCTCGGCATCGGCCAGCTGCGGCGGCCTACCCATCCAACGGCTGGCTTCCAGTTCATCATCGACCTTCACGTACAGCGCGGTCAGCAGAGTGTCCAGGCCATTCGTCACGCAACGATCTTGGACACCCTCTGTGTGTTCCCGAACGCACCGCGAACCTGGTACGGCTGGGGCGGACTCAATGCCTGACCAGCCACAAGACCCGGTCCCACGACAGCAGGTGGTACACGACCAGCACACCGGCGAGCATCACGGCGAGAGTGCGGGATCCCGCCGCGTACAACGCCGCCGCACCGCCGAAGAACACAGCCAGCTCCAGCAGGAACCGCAGCGGACCAGGTGTCGCAATCACCGTCCCCCCGGACCGGGATGCATCGTCTGGGGTGGCGAAGACTCCCCACAGCACGGCCACGATCAGGGGAACGGCAACCACGCAGACATACCGCAGGAAACCAGGCACGACAGCCCATGCCCAGAGCCCGAAGCACACCAGAGCCACCAGCTCCAACACGAACCTCACACCGAGAGACAACGGGTGAAAGCCATACCCGGACGACATACGCGCAGTTCCCTCCGTCGTAGTCCCTCCAGGATCACAGACCGCCGCACGGGAAGTTCAAGAACGACCAGATCAGACATCGGACTTATTCATCTAGCTGGTCGTGGGGCTTTCCTGGCAGGCCGGGCTGATGACTTGAGCGCTGGTGCCGTACCGGATGGTGAGGCCTTGGCAGCGTGGGCACGGGCCGATCTGGGCTTGGGTGCAGCCGGGGAGGATGGCGGCGGTGCCGGCGTCGGTGGTGGGGTCGATGCGTCTTACGGGGTCGCTCACGCTCTCGAAGGTACGTCGCCAGCACCTAGAGATGCGCGCGACCCGTACTGGGTGAGTCGCGGAGAAGTAGGGCTGTGCGGGAACTGAATCGCGGTTGCCGGAGGTCACCCTGATTGCCACGACTACGAGATAGGCGGAACAGGTGTCACGCGCATGTCCGCTGGGGCAAGATGTTGGGCCATGCCCGAAGTCCCCGCTGGTCCGACTGATGATGGCTCGCGCGCTCCTCGCATCTTCTCTGCGCGAAGCCTGTTTTTCCTGCCGCCGGCACTGGCCATGCTGGGTGTACTAATTTGGGGCATCTCGGGCCGAGGCGATCTTGGGAACGCAGTTCAGATCATCTTTTCGCTTGGGGCACTCACGGTCGTTACCGGAGGGTGGATTGACCACAGGTCCCAGGACAACCCGTCGGCATCCCGACAGCGCGTCCTTGATGCGGAGCATGAACTAGAGGAGGCACTGCGGTCACGCCCTCCTGTCTTTCCGGGCGGAGAAGGGAATGCCGACTTGCCGCCGGTTCCTCCATCACGGTCGCTGGAGTCGCCGGATGCCCGGTTGGTGTTGCCTGAGTTGTGGAAGGTGACGCACTCTCGACTTGATCTTTATCACGAAACCGTGCTGGGGCAGGCCCGGAAGTCATTCCGCAGTGCCCAACTGGCAATGTGGCTGGGGTTCTTGCTACTGGCAGCGTTCGTAGTTATCGCGGTGAAGGCCAGTTCGACGGCTGGCGCTGTGGTGGCAGGTGGGTTGGGCGCCGTTTCAGCAGCCCTCGCGGGGTACGTGAGCCGAACGTTCCTGAAGTCGCAGGAGACGGCGTCGGGGCACCTGCGGGCCTACTTTGATCAGCCGCTTGCGTTCTCAAGGTACCTGGCTGCAGAGCGACTGTTGGGCGCTGGCGGGCTGGACGGTGAGAAGCGTGCCGAGGTCCTGGCTGCGCTGGTGCTGGCTGTGGCGACGACCCCGGATGGCGCTTCGACGACGGGCAATCAGACGCAGGCAGCACCGTCAGGCGATGGGCGAACGACGACTTCTTGAGGTTTTGCTCCAGCACTGGGGGACTGCGCCAGCACCTGACGAGGCTGCGCGATTACCGCGGTCAGACCTCGGGTCCGGATGTGCCGTGGGGGCGTTTCCGACGGCACTGGTTCGCGCTCTTCCCCGAGGTACGCGAGGGCGAGGTTAGCGGGTACACGTGATCTGAATCGGGCACCCATCACCGCCCGGATATATATTCGAACACGTGACCGGTAGCCCGTCTCGTCTTGAGTTGCTGCGCTTCACGCGGCGCGTCGTTGTGCAGCAGGCGACTGCGGCACTCGAGCAGCTGGACGGGTGGATCGCGGCCGAGGAGCGCCGGGAGGCCGAGCGTCAGCGGCGCGAGGAGGCCAGGCCTGCGCCCCCGGAGTGGCTGTTCGAGCGGGGGCCGAGCGGCGACAACGTGGTCGCGGTGCACCGGGGGCATTGCTGGGGCGCGGGTAGGCGGCGTACGGCGGTGACCCGGGCTCAGGCGATCGAGGCGCTTCGGCAGCAGGTTCCGGCGTGCACGGAGTGCCGGCACCGGACACCGAGCTGGGGCTCCTGGAGAGCTAGCCCGAGGGGCAGCCGCGGTGATGTTGGAGGAGGCTGACTGCATGGCCAGTGTGACGCCAGTGGTCATCTACCCGCCGGACGAGGCGGGTGGGCGGCGGGTGCGTGTGGACGGCACGCTCCTCGGCCGGGCGTACTCGGCAAACGATGTGGCCCGTTTCGTTCAGGAGGTCGGGCTGCAGACTGGGACGAGATGGACGTCGTCCGCAGTGGCCTGATCGAGTGGCGAGGTGGCGGGCCGGATGCGCGGGCGCCTCCGGGATAGCGAAACCGCCCGCCTCCCCCCGAGGCGGGCGGCTCACGCCGTGTGTGCAGAGATCAGGGTCGGCGGCGGAGACGTAGGCGTCCTAGGCCGCTAGACGACACCGGCCGCGGGCCGGCGGCGGGATTCGAACCCGCGTTACCCGCTTGGAAGGCGAAGTATCCGCAGCCTGCGCACCTGCACGAAGAGAACGGTAGTGGACCCACCGGGTGTCGGGCATCCGGGTTTGCTGCATGTAGGTGTCTAACGCTGGCCAAGGTCAACTGAGTGGCCTGAGCACCATCCTTCGCCGCACTCTGCGGCGTCAGCCCGGTAGAGGACCGTCCTAGTAGCAGCCATCAACGAGTGGCTGTGACCTGCGATGTCAGGTCAGGCTGCGGCGTGCCACGGCGAGAAACTCCGCCTTGAACGGCTCCAGGTGCTCGGCCAGGCTCCCCTCGTCACGCTCCTGCCAGACCGCTTGATTAAGGGCGCGGGCGTAGGCGGTCGTCGGTGAGTAAAGGCCAGGGGCACACAGCAACTCGATGCTCTTCTCGGCTATTCGAAGACCGTCCATCGCCGGCCTCGCCGTCACATACCAGTCATCACCGACCGCCCATTGATGCGGCCGCGCATGCGCCACGCCCTCGGCCTCCAACGCGCACCGAATGAACTCCAGCACGGTCCTGATCTGCTCGGTACGCCGCTCTTCCGCCCGTACCGCAGCCCGCCTTTGTTCTTCAGCCCGGTCAGCTGTCCGCTGCGTCGTGCGCTGGGTCAGATACGTCAACGCACCACCTACAGCTACACCGATCATCGAAATCACTGGGGTCCACACGTCTCCTGTCACGGCCGACTACTACCAGTACCTGCCCATCGACCGCTGCCGATCTTGCGAGACAGGCTTGTCTGCCCAGATACCGAGCCGCCCCAAGACCCACTTCCGATAGACGCCCTAGCAGGACTCCGTCGGCCCTGTGGTGCGATAGAGGCTGAGGAAGGCCGTGTGGGTACGCCAGCCGAGCGACTCGTACAGGGCGCGGCCCTGGGTCGTCGCACCGAGGACGGCGCGGGTAGCGCCCGAGGCCAGAGCCTGCTGCTGGAGCGTGCGCATGACGACGGAGCCGAGGCCGCGACGCTGGTGGGCCGGGGTGGTGAGGATCTGGTCCGCCACGGCCACCTCCTTCGCCACGCCCATCTGTCCGCGCGCGGCAAGCGATCCATCGGGAGCCGCGATCAGCACGCGGACGACGTCGCCCCGGGTCCAGGTGCGCAGCACGTAGCCGGGTGGGAGCGTTCCGCGCGTGACCGGCGCCAGCTCGACGGACATCAGGAATGCCGCCGCGTCGGACGCCCACCCCGGTCCTAGCCATGCGCAGACCTGCGCCTCCGGCGCCTCGCACGGCTCAGGCAGGAAAACCTTGAGCCACCACCCCTCCCCCCGCGCCTGCGCGGCGGCCTCGCACACGCGCGCCTCGTCCGCGTCGACAACTACGTGCCGCGCCACCTGGGCCGGCTGTCCGACGTCAATGGTCCAGCCCCACGGCCGCGCCACGGGATCGGACGCACCCCGCGAGACCACCCAGCCGGAGACCCAGTCCTCCACGACAGACGCATGCGTAAGCGATGAACCCATCATAGACCTATTACATCAGTGAGCTGAGGGAATCGCCAGGCCCGGCCGAACCGACCCCTTGGGCACTCTCGGGACCTGGGCCAACGGGGGCACACCCCGTGCGCATTAGCCGGGAAGCCGCGTTGTCCCGCAAGGACCAAGGAGAGGGGAAGGCGGCAGGGGCTCAGCCGTACTGCCCGGTGTGACCGTGAGCAGACGCTTCGCTGGATCAAGGCGGGGCCGTCGGGCTCCGCCCTTGTCTACCCCGGATGCGGTTCAGAAGAGCCGGACGAACATCACCGCAATGCCGAGAGCCATCGCCGTATGGCAGGCCGGGTACAAAGCGTCGGCCCGGATGCCCGCCACTGGTTCCGGGCCGCCCGCAGGCCCCGCAGACATGGCACGGGCCGCGTCGAAGGCGCGGGCCAGCCAGCGCAGCCCGAAGGCCAGCAAGACCAAGGCCGGCAGGCCCGCCGCCAGCTTTCGTCCGGTACCGACGAGGCTCGTGGCGGCCATGCCCGAGCCTCCCGACATGTCCATTCCTGCCATGGAGTGCCCAGCTCCGCCGCCGCCATGACCCGAGGCCATGCCGCCGGAGTCCATAACGGCGACCATCCACGCCATGGCCGCCATCATCACTGCGTGCAACAGCGTGCCGAGCAGCGTCTTGGAGCGAGAGCCGCTGTCAGCGCGGAACGAAGCGGAGTACACAAAACATCACCGCGAGCGCCGCGAACACGACGACCTGAGGAAGGGCCGGCACGTCCATACCCCACGGCCAGATCATCGCGATCATGGACAGTCCCATGACGGCGTGCATGCCCACCCCGGAGACGGCGGGACCGGACCAGCGCCAGGGGGCACAGGTCCGGCAGACAGCGACCGACGGCGGATCGCAGCCGGAGGAGACGCAGTCGCAGCGCACCGGCCGTACCGACGGCAACGACAGATCCGGGCGGAGACGCGTTGTCGGCGCTGAACCTGGCAGCCCACCTGGGCCAGGACGAGTTCCTGGCTCGGGTACTCCACCGCCACTACCGCCACATCCCCTCCGCCGTCCCGAACCCGGCC
The DNA here is from genome assembly GCF_053611365.1 of Streptomyces sp. NPDC054813. Lineage (NCBI taxonomy): Bacteria > Bacillati > Actinomycetota > Actinomycetes > Kitasatosporales > Streptomycetaceae > Streptomyces > Streptomyces sp. NPDC054813. The sequence goes on from NZ_JBSHAF010000036.1 coordinate 65,186, forward strand.
GACCTGATCACCTGGGACGACGTCAACACCATCCTGGCCACCCACCGCCTTGAAGCGCCCCGCTTCCCCCTCTCCGCGGACGGCGAGATGCTGCCCGCCCACCGCTACACCGCCCCCGTCACCACCCGCCGGCACACCGTCTGGCAACGCCTACACCCCGCCGAGCTGCACGCCCGGCTCGCCGAGGGCGCCTCCCTGGTCATAGACGCCGTCGACGAACTCCACCCGCCCATCGGCCACGCCGCGATGGAACTGGAGCATTGGCTGCACACCGGCGTCCAGACCAACCTGTACGCCTCCTTCACCGCCCACGAGGGCTTCCGCGTCCACTGGGACGACCACGACGTCATCATCCAGATCGACGGCACCAAACGCTGGAAGCTGTACGGCCCCACCCGCACCGCCCCCATGTACAAGGACACCGACGAGCCCGAGCCGCCGGAGGAGCCGGTCGCGGAACTGGTCCTGCGCCCCGGCGACGTGCTCTGCCTCCCGCGCGGCTGGTGGCACTCGGTGGCCGCCTCCGAAGGCGAACACTCCCTCCACCTCACCTTCGGCATCCAGACCACCAGCGGAGCCCAACTCCTGTCCTGGCTCGCCGACGAGCTCCGCCGCCACGACGTCCTGCGCAAGGACCTGCCCGCACACGCCACCCCAGAACAGCAGGCCACGTACCTGGAGCAACTGCGCAAGGAAGTCACCACCGCCCTCGAAGACCCCGGACTGCTCGGCCGGTACACGGCGATGCGCGACGCACCGACCTCACCCGCCTCCGCCCGATCCTCCCCCACATCACCGGCCTTCCCGCAGACCCGGACCTCCGCGTCCAACTGACCACCACGCGCGCGCAGATAGACCCCGCTCCCGACGAGGACGGAGTGATCTTCCGGGCCTGCGACAACGAATGGGAGCTGGCCGAGAAGACCCTTCCTCTACGTCAGCACCTGACGTCCACCGCACCCGCCACCGTCTCCCTCGCCGAACTGGCCGCGGCAAGTGGCATTCCCATCGGCGACGTAGCGGCCGTCCTCTCCGAACTTCTGGACGGCCAAGCGGTCACCGTCGTGTCAGGAGGCCGACGATGACCACCGCCTCGCTCGGTCTGGGCACCTACCGCATCCACCCGTCGGCGCTCTCAGACGCTGTCGTCCGAGCAGCCGCCGACCCGGCCGGCGCGTGGATCGACACAGCCCCCAACTACCTGGACGGACAAGCTCAGTCACTCCTCGCCCCGGCCCTCGCCCGGCACCGCATCCCGGTCTCCACCAAGGTCGGATTCCTCACCCGCCGGGCCGCCACAGACGCCGTCGCCGACGGAGCCCTCACCACCGGTGCCGCCGAACACGGACACTGCCTGAGTACCCCATACGTCCACTGGCAGTGCGCCCGCAACCGCACCGAACTCGGCCGCGACCACCTGGACCTCGTCTTCGCCCACATCCCTCTTCGCCGGGTCGGAGTGGACGCCACAATTCCGCGCGGTGGACGTGCGACCGAGTTCCTCGACCCAGGGGCCGGAGAACACAAGGCTCAGGCTGGGTCCTGGGAACCCAAGTAGTCGAGCAGATCGGCAGTTCGAAGAGTCTCAGAATGTTCCTTCCCCAGTGTCTCCCGCATCCGGGGCAGACTCTCCGCGGCCAAGGCCCTGGCTGCCTCGATATCCCCCAGCCTCGCCAACCGGGGGGCCAGGTTGGCCGCGCTGGCCAGGGTGTCGGGATGGTCCTCCCCCAGTACCCGTTTCCGCCGGGACAGGGTGTCCTCGTCCAACTCTCGTGCCTCTCCCACTTTTCCCAGGGTCGACAGGTTGACCGCCAGATTGTGGGCAGTGCGCAGCGTGTCGGGGTGGTCCCAGCCCACTGCCCGACGCTGCCGGTCCAGTGTGTCCCTGCCCAGGTCGCGGGCCGCTTCCGCCTGCCCCTGAACACCCAGCGCCGCGGCCAGGATGAAAGCCGTCATCAAGGTGTTGGGGTCGTCTCGGCCGACCGCCCGACGCTGCCGGTCCAGAGTCTCCCCGGCCAGTGCTCGGGCTTCCTCCACGTTTCCCAGTCTCCCCAGCCGGTGGGCTACGTTGCTTGCGCTGACGAGCGTATCGGGGTGATCTTCACCGAGGACCCGCAGGCGTCGGGAGAAGGTGTCCCTGTCGAGAGCCAAGGCCGCATCCACATCCGACAGCTCCGCCAGAGACCTGGCAAGACCGTGGGCGATGACCAGTGTGTCGGGGTGATCCGGGCCCAGCACTCTCCGTTTGCGGGCCAAGATGTCCTCGTACAGGTCGCGGGCCGCCTCGATCGCCCCCAGCGCCGAGAGACGGTTGGCCAGGTTGCCAGATACTCCCAAGGTGTGAGGATGATCCTCGCCCAGCACCGTCCGCGCGCGGGCCAAAGTGTCTACGTCCAGGTCACGAGCCGCCTCGATCTCTCCCAGCGCGGCAAGCCGAGTGGCCAGGTGAGAGGCGCCGGCGAGGGTGTCCGGGTGATCCTCCCCGAGCACTCTCCGCATGCGCTGCAGAGCGTCCTCGTTGAGTGCACGGGCCCGAGCGTGATCCTGGATGTCGGCGTAGGCGCGAGCGAGGCATTGGACCGCCCACAGGGTGTCCGGATGGTCAGGTCCGAGTTGCCGGGTCCAGGTGTCGTGGAGGCTTTGCAGGTGAGACAGGACGGCGCGGGCCTCGCCGTGGTCCAGCAGATACCAACAGGCGTCGCAGGCGGCCGACCGGCCCTCCGCCGTGGCGAAGTCGGCCGGGTCAAAGGCGAGGAGGTGCGGAATGAGGGCAGGCCATCTGGACCAGGTCGCCGGATCGGTCGGGCTGCCCGGGTGGGCGGCGATCAAAAGGGCTTCCGCAGCCTGGGCGGCTTCGGCACGCTCGGACACGGTGAGCCGGTCGCGGACCACAGCCTGGGTGAGGCGGTGCGGCTGAATCGTCCCGTCCTCTACGCGGACCAGTGCCTGCCGTGCCAAAGCCCCCAACACCCTACGGACGACGAGCGGATCGCTCAGCATCGCCGCCACGGGCGGGACCGGGTCGGAAAGCACGTCACGACAGGTGTGCAGGGGGAACGGTTCCGGCGCCAGGAGGGAACAGGCGTGCAGCAGGCTCAGGGCAACCGGCTCCGTCCGGGACAGGCGCTCCGCGCCGAGGCTGATCTGCGCGGCCAGTGAGACTGGATATCCGTCTGGACGGCCTTCGTCGAGGACCTCGCTGATCCGTTCCTCAAGCAGCTGGTTGTACAGGTGCACCGTGAGACCGTCGGCCAACAAGGCGGCGGCCTGCACCAGGGCCAACGGCAGGTCTTCCAACGCCTGCGCCAGGCTGTCGGCGTCGGCCTCGAGCAGGTGTGGAACTCGGCCGCGCAGCAAGGCGATCGATTCGGCGCGGGTGAACTCGCCCACATCGACCCGGGCGGCCCGCTCCTGCCAGTTCGGGTCGCGGGAGGTGATCAGCACGTGACCGGCGCCGCTCGGCAGGTACGGCGCCAAAGCGGTGGGGTCTTCGGCGTTGTCGAAGACCAACAGCCAGTGCCCGCGGGTGCGCAGCTCCGCTGCCAGCGCCTCGCACGCCTCACCCACCGACGTGTCCGGATCCGCCGCACCGGTCCGCACGGCGAGAGCGGCCAACTGGTCGGGGATGAGGGCGGTTTCCTCGGCGGAGATCCACCAGGCCAACTCGTAGTCCGAGGCGAAGCGGTGGGCGTACTCGATCGTCAGCTGCGTCTTACCGACGCCCCCGCGCCCGCGCAGGGCCAGCACCGCCACGGGTGAGCCCGTCGTGAGCTCTCGGCGCAGGTGCGCCAAGACGTCTTCCCGCCCGGTGAATCCGGGGTTCCGGCCGGGGAGGTTCCACACCTGGGGCAGGCTTGCGGGAAAGCGTCGACCCATGCCGATCGTGGTCGACGACCGGGTATCGCTGTCGAGGGCCGGGAAGGCGGGCTTGCCGTCAGGGCGCCGTGGCCCGGCCACCGCGTCGAGCAGAATCCGCCGTGCCTCTTCCTCGTTCAGACCGACCAAGGACGGGGCCAGCAACGCGCGCAACAGCGGCGGAGCCTCGGCGTGGTCGAGCCGCAGCGGGATCAGCTTCTCCCTGGCGGCCAGGACAGCCGACCACTCCTCGGTCGTGAACCGGAGGGGGTCGAAGTAGGCGGCGGAGAACAGAGCGAGCATCTGTCCTTCCGCCAGGGCGGCGTTCATCTTCAGGATGAGGTTGTCCCCCGCACCCCAGTCCCAGCAATCGAGCTCCACAATGTGGCCGGCGGCCGTCAGCTCTCCCGCCACCCACTCCGCCCATGCCCGGTCGGCTCCCGCATGACTGACGAAGAACCGACGTGCACCCTCGTCCTCGACCACCGCACCCCCGTATGTCGTTCCACGAACGAGCCCGCAGCTATCCGACGAAGCTACCGGGTATCACCACGGCCTTCCCCTCGCGGAGGCGGTCGGCACCCGGGAGTCGTTCATGCCGGCCGTCGGCGCCACCCGCGGCGGCGGATACCTGGGGCACGTGGGCGTCAACTACGACGTGTCCATCCCCGGCATCGAGCTGCTCTTCGCCGGCATCCACACCCTCGGAGGCCCGGCCCCGGTACGCCGGTTCCTGCCCGACCTGATCCAGCTCATCTGGGGCCGAAAGATCCATCCGGGCAGGGTCTTCGACCTCACCCCGCCCCTCGACCAGGCGGCAGAGGGCTACAAGGCAATGGACGAACGCCGCGCCACCAAGGTCCTGCTCACCCTCTGACGTGTTCCAAGGCGCAACCTTCGGGGCAGAAGTTGCCAACACTGCACCGACCGCGCAGTCCTGCCGAGCCCTCATAAGGCAACGGGATCGCTTCACGCAAGGGCATACACGGAACGTCATCCTCTCGCTACTCTGAGATTCCGAGTCGGGGTGCGACGGGGGAATAGGCGTGGACGCTTTGACGCTTGCTGCGGCTTCCGCAGTGGTGGGGACAATGACTACGCAAGCTTGGGAACAGGCGCGCCAGACAGTGGTGGCGTTTTGGCGGCAGCGTCATCCAGAAGAGGTCCCGGCCATAGACGCGGAACTGGTCTACGGTCGCACCCAGGTGACGGAGGCGCTGGCGGTCGGGGACCGTTCGGTCGAAGAGGCGCTGATCGGCGATTGGCAGCGAAAACTACGTCGGCTCCTTACGGCAGACCCTGCATTGGGCGCCGAGTTGCAGCGCGTACTTGATGAGGAGCTGACGCCGCTGCTGCCGGACGCCGAGGCCGCCCGGATCACCAAGATCAGGATGAACGCCAAGGTCTCCGGTCACGGCAGGGCGTATATGTCCGGCCGCGACATGACGATCAACGAGGGTCCGTCATGACACACGTACCGCCCTCGTCTCCGCGCGAGGAGCCCGATCAACCCGAAACGTACGTCTCGACGCGCGACAACAGCAGGGCGTATATGTCGGGCCGCGACATGACCCTGAACAGCTCACGCACCAAGCACATTATCAAGCAGATGGGTGCATTTCCCCTAGTCATGCTGGTTACGGTCGCCGTTGTCGCGATTCTTTCCGTCGCATGGCTCGTCATGCGCGTGACCGACGGCAACGAAGGACCGTCGGACACAGTCCCCGTGAGCACAGAGATCACCATCGAGCCGAGGTCCGGTCCACTGGGGACCCCTGTGCACATCTCGGGCAGCGGCTTCGAACCAGGAAACATCGTGCAAGTGATCTGCCAGGATCCAATGAGTCCGGAACTTGGCCAGTTTCGCGCGGCAGACGATGGTTCGTTCACCGGCGAGATCCGCATTCCGGAGGATGAATGGATCAGTAAGGTCGGTGTGCAACTCGCGATCGTCGCGGCCAGCGGACAGGCACAAGACTCAGACCGGCAGGGGTTGGCGTTCTTCACGGTACGCCGGTGAGACGTCACTTCCCGCATCTGGCGACGGACCCCTCAAAGTCACAGATGCCACTGTCTCCGACAGGGCCTGTATGCGACCCTCGCTGACCCCCGAGTTGTAGCGGGTGGTGACCCCTTGGGCGACCGCGTACTGATCCCGAGCGGACTCATCAGCCCCGGACTGCCGACTTCCACCGCGCAGAGACTCCGCTTCGGAACTCGGCGTGGAGGATGAACCGGCGAAGCGGCGGCCCTCACCTTGTGCGTCACCGTCCTGCCACTCCTGGGCCAGTAGCCGCGGCCATCGGCCATGTTCTCGCGCGGCACGGGACAGCCGCACGGCTGTGCAAGGCTTCTCCGAGCGGGGCGCGAATGCACGCTGATCCGCGCTCAAGCTGGGCGGCTGCGCCCGCGAGTGGCAGAGGCCGGTCAACCTGCTGGTCGTGAGCGGAGTTCGCGGGTGTCCTGGAGCAGAAGTGTCCAGTCGAAGGGCGCAGCTCTCGGGCGTCCCGAGCATGGTCCAGCTGGCGGTGATCTCCGACGACAGGAAGACGGCGGATGATGTCGCGCAAGGGATCCGATGCCGGGGAGGCCAGCTGGGCGCGGATAGGGAAAAAACCCACGGGATAATAGCGCCTATCCTGTACGCCGCCACGCTGAGCTGCGACCACACCCGGTCTGGCTTGCGCGAAGCGGCACCGTTATCCGCGGCCAGGCCGTTAGCGCCGGTTCTCGGTCCGTTGTCCCTGTCCATGTTCAAAGTGGGCTGCGCGGATATCCGAACTCATGTGCACTGGTCGTGAGGCTGCCGAGGGTCGGAGGCGCAGATCGTGGAGCAACCCGCGTCAACTTACGCGGGGGCATCGGTCCTCAGCCCGCAGCTGGCTACGGTTCTGAACACGTCAACGGTCTTCCTAGAGCACGCGCATCGGTGTCAGCCCGGGGAAATCGGTGATGCCGTCTGAGATACCGATCCACTCGGCCAGGGCGGTGGAATCCGGTGGCGTGCCCGTGAGAGTGGCAATGCGGGCGCGGACGGCTTCAGGACGGTGGGTCAGTGCCCGCGCCGCCACGCCGGCACCGGGGAACGCGGTGAGGTTGTGCCTTCGCAAGGCAAGAGCCAGCCGGGCCCAGGGTTCGTGTTGTTGAGGATGTTGTGTGACCTGGTCGGTGGCGAGGCGGCGGGCCGATTCGGTCTCACCGAGAAGGCGGGCCAGGTCGGAGGGCTCGTGGGCGTCTTGGGCTGCTCCTCCGGGCGGTGTGCGGTGCAGGCGGGAGGGTCGGCGGCGATTCGGCACAGTAGTGCCGTGTAGTCGTTGAGAGCTGGTGTATCTGGATCGGGTGCCGGCACGCAGGGGAGGTGCGAAGAGGGTGGTCGGGGCGCACCGGACGACCATCCCTCGGCAAAGACCGTCACGGTGTCAAGGTCCGGCTGAAGGTGGTGCAGCCGCCAGCGGATGCGGTGGGCGACGACGGCCTCCTCGGCGAGGGCCGTGACTTCGTCGGGCACGGCCGTCGGGTTCTGTGCCTGCGCCATGCCAGCGCCCATCCTGGCGGTGAACTCTCGACCGGCCTCTGTCAGGCGGCGGGACGAATGGAGCGCCTCATACGCCTCACGTGTCTGCGCGCGCCAGTACAGCAGTTGGAACTGAGCGCGCCGGCGCAGCCTCGCGCCAGAAGCCTGGTGTGCCAACCGCCGCCAGAATTCGACCACGCCGAAGAAGGCGAAGACTCCGTGGAAGAAGCCGGGAAGTGGGCGCGGGTCGTCGCGCCACGGGGCGTAGTACAGCTCCTCCGGTCCCTCGTCGTCGTACTGGTCCAGGGAGTCGAGCACGGCGTTCAGTTTCATGTGCCGGAATTCGTGGACCACGGTGACGGCGAGTTCCACCGCGTCCGGTGGTGTGCTGAGCACGGTCCCGCCGAATACGTCGCTGGACGAAACGGAGGTCATCATGCCGCTGTTGAACTCGGGCCGGGGTGTGAGGGCGATGAGGCCCGCTGCCAGGGCTTCCGCCTGCTCGGGGCCTGCGACATCGGTCAGCAGTTCACCCGCGTCGACGATTTGCCGTCTCCACCGGCTGACGTCCTCGGGGCCTTAATCAAGCAGAGGCGCCTGGACCGCTGCCGTCGAGACCTGGCCGACCCCGGCCTGCATCATCAGACCATCTGCGCTATCGGCGCTCGATGGGGATTCACCAGGCCCGCCGATTTCAGCCGTGCGTGCCCCCTGGCGAGTACCGCGCCATGCAGCGCCAGGCTGGCGACCTGGTGCTGACCCAGAACAAACGGACCAGAGAGGCTTCCTGGATCATGTCCTTCTCCTGAGCCGTTCGGGAGGCTGTGCGTCGCGCCCTCGCGGGGCGCCGATGTCGACCGTGGTAGTCGACAGGTACGCCGATGAAGACCTCGGGTGCTGCGGGCCGTTCCTCTCTGTTCGAACGGCTGGGCCGCCTACTCGGCCATTCACCAGTCGGACGCGGATGGCGGCGGAGCAGCAATCTGCAGTTGGGGCAGCGTTCGCTGGGCTTCGCGGCGCTGGGGTTCCTCACGCTCGTACCGCTGCTGATCATCGTCTCCTCGGCCGATCCAGAGCATGGACGGGGATTCGCGCAGTGGCTGGGGGAAGGACTCGGCGTGTCGACGACCTCCCGGGAACATGTGGAGCAGTTGTTCATTCGTCCCAGTCAGGCTCTGCGGACCACGACCGCGTTCGGAATCGCCGTCCTCGCCGCTTTCGGCCTGGCCTTCGGGGCAGCGGTGCAGTCCGGTTATGAGAAGGTCTGGGATTTGCCCCCGGCCCGCTGGTGGGCCAGGTGGCGCCATGTCGTGTGGCTCGGCGTACTCATCGGCTACCTCTTCGCTTCAGCCACCACCACGCTGCGAGCCGAGTCCCTGGCCGGCGCGTTCGCCGCCTCGCTGAGCGCCGTCCTGTTCTTCTGGTGGTCGCAGCGCATACTGCTCGGCGGGCGGGTTCGCTGGAACGCCCTGTTGCCCGGCGCGGTGGCCACCACGGCCGGGCTGCTCGGTCTCAGGGTCTTCTCCCGGCTCGTCTACTCGCCGCTGATCGCATCCAACGCCGTCACCTACGGCCCCGTCGGAACCGTCCTGGTCATCCAGTCCTGGCTGGTCGGTGTGGGCATCGTCGTATTCGGCGGTGCCCTGGCCGGCCAGCTGCTGCACGAGGAGCTCCCACGCGTGGCACGTGCACTGAAACGGCGAGGATGAAACGGGAGCTCGGAGCCCGGAACTGCTCACGCCTGACTGGACTGGCAGATGAAGCCGGAAGAAGGGAGCCGATGGTGGACCGCGACCGTTGTCACCGCCGCTGGTTGAACCAATTTCCCTCATAGTCGCGGTCAACAGTCTCCTGTGAGTCGACGGTGATCCCCTCGAAGAGCTCCGCCATGTCGTGCTCGGCTACGACCCTGCGAACTCAACCGTCAACGGTCGTGTCCTGCTGGCAAGCGCCACGCTCCTGGTCTGTTGAGACGCCGAGCCACACCCACTAGCCTCGCGCTTTCACGGAGCACGTTGCGCGACGGGCCACCAGGCAGGCAAAGAGTGCCTTGACCAGCAAGAATGGTGCCGGCGAGTTCCTAATCGCAGCGCCCGCCGGACGCACTTCTCAAGTGAGCGCGCATCGTTCCGCGGCGGGCTGGGGTGTCCGATCATCGTGACGGCTCACGCTTCGAAAACCATTCGTGCGTGCGATCAAGCACCGCTATGAGGTTCCCGAGATGCGGGGAGAGGTGACAGCAGGACAGATGGGGTTTCAAGAGAGGAGCCCTGACGATGCCTGCTCCGAGGAAGTACCCACTGGACTTCTCGCCAACGAATAGGAGACCGTCAGGACCCTACCCAGCAAACCGTCAACTGCGCACTGTCCGCAGCTTGGGCACCGGTCGAGCGCGGCGTCGCACGACTGAATTCGTGGCGGACCTTCCGCAGGTCCCGATGCAGCCCGAATCGAATGCCGTCAATCGCCGCCGCCGTGCTCACCCTGGAGCGGCAACGCTGAAAGAGCTCAATGAACCATCCAGTATGCCTGGCTTGAGTCACTTCGACAGGGAACGGGGCATCCAGTTAACCTTCAAAAGCGACCTCATCGCGGGCGAACGGTTCTTCTTCGACATGGCCACGCTGTGCGCCCAGTCGGGCATCTCGACGGACGAGGCCCGACGCACCCTCTTCCCCGCGCGCACAGGAGGCGACACCACGTGACAGCGGACCCGCGTGTGAAGGACATCGGCGACATCCGCACAGCACACCTGTTCGACATGGTCGTCGACTTGGACCCGCCCCTGCCCTTCGGTAGCGGCCCGTTCGGCCGTCGGGTTCTCTTCGGTGCCGCAGGCGGCACGTTCCACGGCCCCAGGCTGCATGGCGACGTCCTCCCCGGCGGCGGAGACTGGGCGTTGATCGGCACCGACGGAACGATATGCCTGGACATACGCCTGACCCTGCGCACTCACGACGGTGCCCTCCTGTACATGACCTACGGGGGCCGCTGGGTCAACCCGCCCGCGCCCGACGCCATGGCCGACCCCGACCCCACCCGCTACTACTTCCGGACCACCCCGCTCTTCGAGACAGGGGCCGAGCCCTACGCATGGCTCAACGGCACGGTCTGCGTCGGGTCGGGATACCCGGTCGAAGGCGGCCTCGCCTACAAGATCTCTCAGATCCTGTGAACGTCATGGCCTTCGCAGAGGATGGAACAGGCGGACGAAGGCTCGGCACACGGTCGAGCGCGGCATCAAGCTCGAAGCGCGGAACGCCTTCGGCTTCAGGAACTGAGAGAACCAGCGCCTGCGCTCACGCTGTGCAACCACTCGCCGGAGCCGACGAGAAGCGCACCCCCACTGAATTTGAAGACCCGGTTTGATCACACATGCGAGAAGTGCTCCTGACCTGCAACGATAGGGCTTGTCGAGAGTCCTGTTGGCTGCGAGGAAAGAAGCACTTCTCAGGTGACCAAGCGTATCGGGTCTTACCCGCGTGTCCGTGTTGAGGGCGGCGGTCGTGGAGTGGTTTCGCAGGCCGGGGCGGGGCTGTTGGTGGAGACGGTCCGCAAGACCGGGCTGGACAGCGCGATATCGGCGGCGTTGGCGCCGTGGCGCAAGGCGCGGGCGGTACACGATCCGGGCAAGATCCTGCTGGATTTGGCGCTCGCGGTGGCGCTGGGCGGGGACTGTCTGTCCGATGTCGAGGTGTTGCGGGTGGAACCGGCGGTGTTCGGGCCGGTGGCCTCCGACCCGACCATCTCCCGCCTGGTCGACACGCTTGCCGGCAGCGGGAAGCGTGCGCTGGCCGCGATCCGCCGGGCCCGCGCCCAGGTTCGCGAACGTGTCTGGGCGTTGGCTGGGGAAGCCGCCCCCGACAGGGGCGGTCAGGTGATCGTGGACCTGGACGGGGTGCTGGTGATCGCGCATTCGGACAAGCAGGACGCCGCGGCGACCTGGAAGCGGACGTTCGGCCACCATCCGACCATGGGGTTCGTCGACCACGGGGCGGGCGGCGCCGGTGAGCCGGTCGCGGGCCTGCTCAGAGCGGGGAACGCGGGCAGCAACACCGCCGCCGACCACATCACCGCCACCCAGCTGGCCCTGGCCCAGCTCCCGAAGAGGTTCCGGCGCGGGCGCCGCACACTGATCCGCACCGACTCCGGCGGCGGCACCCACGAGTTCGCCAACTGGCTCGCGGCGCGGGGCCGGTGGCTGTCGTACTCGGTCGGCATGACCATCACCGACACCGTTCACCAGACCATGCTGAAGGTCCCGGCATCGGCCTGGACCCCGGCCGTCGAGCCCGGCGGCGAGGTCCGCGAGGGCGCCTGGGTGGCCGAGATCGGCGGGGACTGCCTGAAGGGGTGGCCGAAGGGGATGCGGCTGATCGTCCGCAAGGAGCGCCCGCACCCCGGAGCCCAACTGCGCTTCACCGACGCCGACGGCATGCGCCTGACCTGCTTCGCCACCAACACTCCCGGCGAAGCCATCGCCGGGCTCGAACTGCGCCACCGCCAGCGCGCCCGCTGCGAGGACCGCATCCGGGACGCCCGCTCCACCGGCCTGCGCAATCTTCCCTTCCACGGCCTCGCCCAGAACCAGATCTGGCTGGAGATCGTCCAGCTCGCCCTAGACCTGCTGGCCTGGATGCCGATGCTCGCCCTGACCGGCGAGAACCGCCGCTGGGAACCCAAGAAGCTTCGCTTCCGCCTGTTCTCAGCCGCCGCGCAACTCATCACCACCGGCCGCCGCCGCTACCTCCGCCTCGCGGCGCACTGGCCCTGGACCGACGTGATCACCGCAGCCGCCGACCGGCTCCAAGCCCTGCCGAACCCCGGCTGACCAGCACCCCCGAATCCCTGCAGACAGCATCACCCCACCGGAGCAGTGGAACCCGGCGCCCACCCGACGCGACAGCCGGGCCACCACCATTCCCACAACCAACCCACAACAGAGAAACGGGCCGCCGGAGAAACCGACGGACCGTCATGCAAGATCGAGGCTAGTAATAGGGCTCACTGAACGCGATGACGACATCGACGAGAATGACACGGTCAGCGGCGAACTCGCGGAGCAAGCCTTCCCTGACGCCCTCCATGCCTTCCCAGTCCGGCTTTGGCTGCTTTTGGCTCCACAGCCTCTGGCCCCTTTTCTTACCCATGCCCAGTTCTCCCTCCCCCGCTGCCCTGGGCCGCTCCAGCCTCGCCCCCCCGGCGATCGGCCCATCCGTTCGGTGCGCGGCTTTATCGCAGGACAGTCCCCTGCGGGAGCGCTGACCGATTCGGCGGCGTAGACCTTAGAAAACAAGCCTAAGAAAGCATTCAACGACTGCGGATGTACGCCCCGGGTGGACACCCGCGCGTTGACGATCCTCGACCGGCTGCACCACTTCGCGGGACACCATCACCGGCTACGCGCTGACGCATTGGACAGCAGCCGCCGGGCTAGCCAATTCATGGTGCGGGAGTACTCCAGTCCCGCAGGCGTCCGGGCTCTCAGGAGCGCAGGCTGATGGCGTGGAGTGGCCGGTGGTTGTCGCCCTCGCGCGGCCCGTACCGCGGCTGCCGACGGGTCCCTCGTGGGCCTACGAGATCAAGGTCGATGGTTCTCCGGACACCTCGTGATGTCTCATCCGGGTAGGTCCCGGGGTCGCCCGTAGCGGCTGAGGAAGGGCGGGAACCCAGGCTTCCAGGAGGAGGCGCGACGCGAGAGCTACTCAGCGGCAGCCCGGCACCGTCCAGGAGAGCACTCTGATCACGGCTGCTGCTTCGTGCGGCTGGTTGAGGCTTGTCGGACGTCCGCGCCGGAGCTGACGTGTCGTTGGGTCTCCTGGGGGCCGTGCCAGTCCAGACACATCACGGTGGCGTCGTCTTCGAGCCGGCCGTGGGCAGCATCCCGGACTGCTGATGTCAGCATCAACGCGGTCTCCCGCGGGTGCAGGCCCCGGGTGCGCTCCAGCAGGGCGCGCAGGTCGACCTTCTCCCCGTGCCGTTCGACCATGCCGTCGGTGAACATGAGCAGACGGTCACCATGGCGCAGATCGAGGTCCTGAACGCGGTAGGGGAGGGTCGCGAATTCGGACAGCCCGAAGGGATGGTCCACCTCGCAGGTGATCACCTCCACAGTGCCCTCACGCATGCGCAGTGGCCAGGGGTGCCCGGCGTTAACGAGCTGGGCCTGCCCGGTGTGGAGATTGATGCGCAGCAGCTGCCCAGTGGCGTGCCCGTGGGCGTGGTCGACGAGTGCCTGGTCGGCCCGGTGGGCCTGTTCGGCCAGGCCGGCTCCTGCGCGGCGGGCGCCGCGCAGGGCGCTCACCAGGACCGTGGCGGCCAGGGCAGCATCGATGTCGTGGCCCATGGGATCGGTCACCGACACGTGCAGTGTGTCCCGGTCCAGGGTGTAGTCGAAGGTGTCGCCGCTGAGGTCTTCGGAGGGTTCCAGGCTCCCGCACAGCGTGAACTGCGCGGCCTCGCACGACAGCGACGAGGGGAGCAGCTGGTACTGGATCTCTGCTGCCAGGGTGGGCGGTCTGGAGCGTTTGCCCCAGGTGTAAAAGTCGGTGAAACGCCCGTTGGCGATCACGATGTAGGCCAGGATGTGGGCGGCTTCCCCGACCTCGTCAAGGACGTCCTCGCCGGGATCGACCGGCAGGAGCAGTTCCAGCAGCCCGATCGCATCCCCCCGGTTGGTGACCGGCACGATCACCCGCTGCCCCTGACCGGTCGCCTCCTGATACAGCCGCTGCGTACGGATCACCTCCTCGTAGACACTGCCGAACAAGGGGATTCGCTCCACCTTCCGCCCATCCTCCGCAGGGGCGGTCGACAGCCGCGCCACCGCCTTCCCTGTCAGGTCCACGATGAGGAAAGAGACCTTCGTGGCGTCGAAGCGCCGTCGCAGGTCCTCCGCGATCACGCCGACGGCATCCACCGGCGCCGCCGTCTCCGCTGCCGTCAGCAACCGGGGAAGTCCACTCTGCTCACCACTCACGACCGCAGTCCCTTCCACCCGCCCCGCCTACCAGCCTGAGAATCACCAGGGCGAGCGTCACCACATGAAAAGTCACAATAGGTGCAGATCATTATGATATGCGTTCACGGAAATGAGTTTGCTTCCCGACGTCCGCTCGCGGACGCGGCAGTCACGACTGCTCCAGTCGCGAACTCGACGAGGGGCTGGCCGCCTCTGCCCCGCTGGTGGGCAGCAAGGCCGAGGCGCTCACATGCACCCCAGTCCGTATCGAGGGGCTCATGTCTCGTGAGACATGGCAAAGTCTGGAGAAGGACGGTCACCGGACCGTGCTGTGGCGGACCGAGGACGGCGTCCGACTGCAGTCGAGGACCAGCCGCGACGTCACCGCGCTCTTGATGGACCTGGCCATGGCCGCGATGCGGCTGCCGCCCGGTGTGGTTCTGGATGGAGTTATGTGACCTGTACGGGTGTCTCAGACCCAGGGTGTCTCAGGCGGCCCACCTCCGTGGGCCAGACGCGTTTGTCACCGATGGTTCGGGGAGCCGAAGAGGGAATTGGGCTGCGCGACCGTCGGCGCAGCACAGATAACCTTCGCGAATGAAGCGGATGCAGCGGGCCGCTGGCGCGGTCGTCGGCTCAGCGGTGGGTGACGCCCTGGGTGGCCCCTTCGAGTTCGGTCCCCAGGGAGCGTTTTCCGCGCGGTTTCCCGCGCGTGGGGCCGGTGGCGAGATGTGCGGAGGCGGTGGCTGGAACCCCGGCGAGGCCACTGACGACACGCAGATGGCCGTCCTGGTCGCGGAGTCCCTGCTGGAACGGGGTCTACTGGATCTGCCGGACATCTTCGCCCGCTTCCAGCGCTGGGCAGCATCAGAACCGAAGGACATCGGCTTGCAGACCGAAGACGTCCTCACCAACGGCATGCCCTGGGACCTCGCCGCCGCGATCCATTTCCAGGTCAACCAGCGAGCAGCGGGAAACGGATCCTTGATGCGGGCATCGACCTCCGCGGTCCACTTCGCGGCCGCCGGCCAAGAAGCCACCATGGACGCGGCCCGCCGCATCGCCGCCCTCACCCACGGCGACCGCGCGGCCTGGGAAGGCACCGCGATCTTCCACGAACTCATCCGCGTCACGCTCGAGGACACCGATCCCCTCACCGCGCTCCCGGACATCCTGGCTGTTGTACACACCGACCACCGCGGCCGCTACGCCACAGTCCTCGCGCCCGACTGGCACCCCGATCAGGCGACCGAGTTCAACGGCGCCGTATGGCCCTGCCTGGGCTCCGCCGTCTGGGCCCTGCGCACCACCAACAGCTTCGAAGACGCAATACGCGCTGCGATCGACCTCGGCGGCGACACCGACACCGTCGCCGCGGTGACCGGAGGCCTCGCGGGAGCGTACTACGGGCTGGATGCAATCCCCACCCACTGGACCCAGTCCCTCCATGTCCCCCTCCCGGGATTCGATGGACGGGTTCTGCACCTGGCAGATCTGCTCCGTCTTGGACACCGCCTCGAAACCACTCACGCCGGTGATCAGCAGGCGGATAAGGGCTGTTGTACGTTCCCACGGCACCAGTCGCCGAGCCCGGGGACCACGGATGGTTCGTCGCGGACATGAACCGGCTGCACGACCTTGGATGGCGGGAGTTCGACGTCCTGGAGCTGAACGGCCTGCCTCGGCAGATGGTGCTCGACCGTCTGCTCCACGCCGACGTCATCTATGTCGAAGGCGGCAGCCATTACCACCTCGCGCGCAGCATCACCGGCAACGCCTGGCGGACCGCTTCCTGAAGGCGCTGGAGAGCCGGGTCTATGTGGGGGTCAGCGCCGGATCGATGATCTTCAGCAGTAATCTCACCGGACACTCTCCCACTGCCGGAAGCCATCCATCAGGTTGGACATCGGAATTTCCAATCTCAACTAGTAGGACTCCGTTAGGTTGCTTTGCCTCTTGGGTTTGGGCTGGTGGGGGATGTTCTGGGCAGGGGGCGGTGGCACGTGGTGCAGGTGCCGGTCCAGCAGTTCAGCAGGTCTTGGATGGCGTCGAGGGTCTGGTAGAGGGTGAGTCCGCTGTATCGGCTTTTGGGGCCAGGCGCTGTTCGGTGAGGAATGCGTGGGCGGCGGTGACCAGGGTGACGTGGTGATGCCACCCGGCCCAGGAACGGCCCTCGAAGTGGTCCAGGCCGAGGCCGTGCTTGAGTTCCCGGTAGTCGTGCTCGATCCGCCAGCGGATCTTGGCCAGTCGGACCAGTTCGGCTGGCGGCGTGTGGGCGGGCAGGCTGGACAGCAAGTAGTCGGTGGGTGCTTCGGCGTCCTCGGGCCATTCGGCCAGCAGTGTGACCTCGGGCAGGACACCGTCCCAGCAGCCGTCCTGCGCGGTGGCGGCGGCCTGGGCCAGGCGGCGGGCCCGGACCCCGGCCGGCCGCACCCGCAGCGCCAGAAAGCGCGAGCGCATCGGTCCGCGGGAGCCTTCCCGCCAGGTGACCTCGGTGAACGTCTGCCGCCCCTGGGCGGCCGCGAGCGCGGCGACCGGGGACGGCTTGTCGCGGTAGCGGGGCTGCGGCTTGCGGCCGTTTCCCGGCCACGCCGGGGCGGTGGGCTGCGCGTCGTGCGGGTGGACGGTCACGTCCGAACGGACCGCCACGACATATCCGATGCCCCGCTCGCTCAGGCCGTCGCGGAAATCGGCGTTCTGACCGTAGCCGGCGTCGGCCACCACCACCGGTGGCACCAGACCCCACCCGGCCAGCTCATCGAAAACGTCCAAGGCCAGACGCCACTTCTCCCGGTGCCCGACGTCCTGCGGAATCCCGGTCTTGCGCCGACGTCCGGCATCGTCCGCCCACTCCTGGGGCACGAACAACCGCCACTGCAGCGGACAGGAGGCAGTGTCGGAGACCGCGTGCACGCTCACCGCGACCTGGCAGTTGGCCTGCTTGCCCAAAGCCCCGCAGTACTGGCGCGCAACCGCTACCGACATCTTCCCGTCCTTGGGGAACGACACATCATCGACCGCCCAGGCATCCGGGACGATCTGCGGCACCATCCGCTCCGCGATCCGCCGCCGCACCGGTACCGGATCCCAGGTCGACTGGTTCACGAACTGCTGCAGGTTCTGCTCGTTGCCATCCGGCAGCCGCTCCGCCATCGGCTGGATCGACTTACGCCGCCCGTCCAGCATCAGCCCCCGCAGGTAGCAGTCACCCTTCGCCCGCTGATCCTTGCGCGGCACCGACGCGAACACGTCAGCGACGAATAACGCCAACTGCGCCCGAGCACAGTTCACTTCATGTGCGTCCACACCCTCAACATGCCCCCAAACAGGACTGCGAGACAGACCTAACGGAGCCCTACTAGAGCCTGTCTGACAAATGATCGTCTGGCTCGCTCTCGAAGCCCCATTGTCCGCTGCCTGAAGGCCCAGCAGGTCGCTCGCTCCGGCCAGACCGGCCATTCCCAAGGGGAATCGGGTTTCACTTGCTGGCAGGATGGCCGAATGAGCGACGACACCGCCCCAACCCGGGCCGACGAGGTCAGCCTTCGTGCGGCCTGTCCGTCGGAGCTGAGCGAAGCGATCGAGCGGCTCGCCGCGGCCACACGCCATGACACCGCAGAGTTCGAGCAGGCGCTGTTTGGTCTGGCGCGGCTTTGCGCGGAGGCGCCTGTTGAGGCCCTGGAACTACTCGTCGCGGCTACGGCGGCACAGGATGCGAAGTTGCGGCGCGCGGGGATCGAGGGCCTCGGCATCTTCGGGCCCGACGCCGTGGCGCACGCGCCGATCATCGCCAGTGCGCTCTCCGATCCGGATCCCGATGTGCGGGCGGTAGCGCCGGATTCTCTCAAGTCCGTGCTCAGGCGGAACGAGCCCAATGAGGAACTCCGCGCTGCCGTTCGCCGAGCAGTCGAGTAACGGTGGCCGGAAAGAGCTGAGTAATCATCGGCCTGGTTCGCGGAGCCAGAGGATCAGGGAGGCCAGGACGACCCCGGCGCGGTAGCGGCCAGCGAGTTTGTCGAAGCGGGTGGCGATCGCACGGAACTGCTTGAGGCGGGCGAAGCACCGTTCGACCACGTTGCGGTTGCGGTAGATCTCCTTGTGGAAGCTGGGTGGTCGGCCGCCGAGGGCTCCACGTCGCCGGCGGTTGGCCTCTTGGTCACGGCGCTCGGGGATGGTGGCGGCGATGCCCCGGCGTCGGAGCAGGTGGCGGATCGCCCTGCTGGAGTAGGCCTTGTCGCCCAGCACTCGGTCCGGTGTCGTGCGCGGACGGCCAGTGCTGGCGCGCGGAATCCGGAGGGCGTGAAGAACCTGGTCGAACGCGGTGGCGTCGTTGACATTGCCTGGGGTGAGCACCATCGAGAGGGGCAGGCCGCGGCCGTCGACGGCCAGATGGACCTTGGTGGTCAGCCCGCCTCGGGACCGGCCGAGAGCCTGGCGCGCCTGCGAGCGGCCCGGATCTTTCAGTTCGTCTCCATCTGCCGCCCTTTTTTTCGGGCACCAGCCGCGTGCTGATGGGCCCGGTTGATCGTGGAGTCGACGGCGACAGTCCACTCGATCCGGCCCACCGCGTCGTCCCGGACCTGGACGTGTTCGAGGAGCTTCGCCCAGGTCCCGTCCGATTCCCAGCGGGCGAACCGCTCGTAGACGGTCTGCCATGGCCCATAGCGTTCCGGGAGGTCCCGCCACGGCGCCCCGGTCCGCAACCGCCACAGAACCCCGTTGACCACCTGCCGATGGTCACGCCACGGGCGACCACGCCCGTCCACCCGCGGCAACAGTGGTTCTATTCGTTCCCACGCCGCGTCCGTCAATTCGCCTCGACCTGCCACAAGATCAATTGTCAGACACGGCCTAGGCCGCGTATCGGGTCGTGATCAATTCGCGGGATTCGCTCTCGTGGCGGGCTTAGACCCGGCAGATCATCTTGCGTGACGCGGGCGCAACTGACCGATGCGGAGTGGGCGTTCATCGGCCCGTACCTGCCCATCGGCGCATACGGGCCGTATCCCGAACGGCTGCGGCAGCAGTTCGAGGGTGTGGTCTGGCGATTCAAGACGGGCGGGCAGTGGCGGGAGATGCCGCAAGAGTTCGGGGCGTGGTCGACCGTCTCCAATCGCTTCCGGCAGTGGCGAGACGCCGGCGTATTCGAGGCTCTGTTGGAGGGCCTGATCGCGGAGGCTGCGAAGCGGGGCGAGGTGGATCTGTCGCTGGTAAGCGTCGACTCCACCACCGCGCGGGCCCACCACGACGCCGCCGGGATGCACCTCGACAAGGACGTGCTCACCGCCCTGGAGAAGGCCGCCGCTGAGGAGGAGAAGGCCAGGTCAAAGGGGGCAGTCCCGAGGAACGAACCGGACAGGACACCGAAGCCGACCCCGAACGGGAGGAACGACAACGCGTCCGGCGCCGCCGAAAGCTCCGACTGAAGGCCGCCCTGCTCGGGCGCTCTCGGGGCGGGCAGACCAGCAAGGTCCACCTTGCCGCAGACCGCAAGTGCCGCCCGCTGGCGTTCATCCTGACCGCGGGCCAGGCGGCCGACAGCCCACAGTTCATCCCCGTGCTGAACAAGATCCGGATCCGCGGACCCGTTGGCCGGCCCCGCACCCGGCCCGACGCCGTCGCCGGAGACAAGGCCTATTCGTCCCGCGGCATCCGCGCTCACCTGCGCAAACGCCACATCAAGGCCGTCATACCCGAGAAAGCCGACCAAGCCGCCAACCGGAAGAAGAAGGGCTCCGGAGGCGGTCGGCCCGTCAGCCACGACGCCGACCTCTACAAGGTGAGGAACACCGTCGAGCGCCTGATCAACAAGCTCAAAGCCTGGCGAGGCATCGCGACCCGGTACGACAAGACACCGGAGAGCTACCTCGCCGGACTCCACCTCCGAGCCTCCATGATCTGGGTCAAAGACCTCACACGGAACGGCCTTGACGATGGGCAGGCAAGCGACCTCATCGGAGGCTGATGCCTCACCCGTCGAAGTGACACCAGCGGAACCCGTGTTCAAGCAGCGGTGTCAGAGTCCCGCGGTGAAGTGCGCCAAAGCCCACAATTGCCTCGTCTTCGTCGCCGCTGACATGCGCGAGCAATCCCGGCGCCACGAAGAACCGCTCGGCCGCATAGGTCGGCATGAAGGGGCTCAGGGGTACTGGGCGCAGCATGTTCCACAGCGCGTCAAGGCGCGCGGTCGGCATGCAGTAGGTGCGTGCGCCGTACGGGGCCATGTTCATGGCCCCGTTAAGGGTGAACTGCAAAAGAAAGCGGCTCAGCGGTTCTTCTTCAAGGATCGTCTCCGGGTTCGGATCATCGGGGTCTTCGGTGAACCACACACGTGGGTCGGCGTCGTCCGGCTCCTTCAGTGGCCACGGGATGGACCAGTCCTTCCCGGACCCGTTCCACATGGCGATGATCAGCCGGTCGCCCAGTGGCCCGGAAGCAGGCCGAGGCTTCTTCAGCACTGGGTCGATGAAACTGTGAATGGCCGGGCGGATGCGGGCCAGGCGGTGGAAGGCGGCCAATGCCTCCGGGAGGTTGTCAAGTTCGATCGCCGTGGTCTCGTCGGCAGCCGACTCCGATTCGGAAAACCAACCGAGGACGAACGACTCCAAGGCCCGCATCGGATCTGATTCCACGAGGTCGACCCAGTCCACCCCTGGCACGGGCCCGGGTGATGGGACTGGGCGGACCGCATCCAGCACCTCGCGGGTCAGCGGCTGGCTGAACATAAGTTTGGCGCGGTTGAAGTTGGCTGGCGCCGTGGGTATTTCCCTGCACTGGGCGGTGCCGAGCGGCAGGCAGCCCTCCTTCAGCCGCGCGAAGACGTGAATGGGCAAGGCGCCCCGGAACTCGAACCGAGAGTGGAGTTCCGGAATCCGATCTCCGCTCAGAAGTACCCAGTCGGAGTCCTGGACGCCGCTGACTTTCGGATGGTCCCCGGACTCGACGATGACGACGGTTGCGTCAGCCCCCGCCCCGATCAGCGCGGGCCCCATTTCGTACCGAATCAGGCCAGATCCAGTAACAGACAGGGCCGTCTCCTCGGTAATCAGGGGCGGGAGCGTTCGCAACATGCCGTCAGCTTATCCACGAGGACGGACAGGGCAGTTGATCGGGACTCGATACGGGCCCTAGTAGTTACGCCACCAACTGGTGAGTTGCTGATGCTCCGAAGCAGCCCGGACCGCTGGGCCGGGAGAAGCAGGTAGTCGAAGAAGCAGATCCACGGCGGCGGGGAGGCCCGGGCGGGCGCAAAATGGCCAGGCCAGGGCGCCTACTCACGACGTTCCGCAACACCCTTTAGCTCAGTAATTACACCAACCAGCTTCCCGCAAGAGGGATTATCCTGGAATTCTGGATAGATTCGCACAATGTACCCCAAGGCGTCGTCGCAGAATTTAACAACACAAGAAATTAACTCACCGATTCCACATTTTCCAGGCACCTCGTCCCACGATCGAATCGCCGTGGCAACTCGATCTGATGGCTGAAATTGAATGATTACACCACTTTCAGTAAAGATAACACGCCCCGTGCCTCCATTTTGGACCTTCCGAGCCGCAGAGAGCAGGGAGAAAGCGAAATCCAGAAGCGGAGTGCCCGGGAATTCTTCGGTTCCAAACTCTTTAACAGTCAGAATCACATCTGTCTCGAAGTATTCATAGCGCAAGTCCATCTCACTGGCCGCCGCAAGACTGTCAAGCTGCTTCGGCTTCGGTTCCCTCACCGAGTGCGGATCGAAACTAATACTCAACATGATTCTCCAGTACTCCAGCGTCATAATTCGGAATGCTGCCGCGTATTTGCTGAATTCGCGGACAGCGCTCCGGAGGGAACTCATTGTGGCGTATTTCGGGTTGGAGAGATCGTGGGCCTCACCGAGGTCTGCGAGGGCCTCGCCGAGCGCGTTCAGGGCGTGGTCGGGGTCGGTGACGTAGCCGGAGGCGTCGACGGCCCAGACGTGGGGGCCGTCCAGGTTGACGTCCCGCGGGGCGAGGGGGTGGCCGGCGGGGCGCTCGAACAGGCCGTCGGGCAGGGCGCGGAACTCGGATCCGGGACCGGTGGAGCAGTCGGCGCAGGTGAGCGCGTGCATGGGGGTGCCCTTGCAGGGTGGGGGTCCTGGTGAGGCACACGAAGGTCGCGCGATGACACGGGGCTCAGGACGCCGGAGGCGACCCGACCAGGGGCCGCGCCGGAGACGTGGGGCCGGCTGCGAGCATCCGGCCCCGGCTCCTGCAGCCCGTCGCCGCGGCAGGGACGTCAAACGCTCCTGATGCTGTTCGTGCCACAACGGCGCTAACTCGGCGATCACCCTAAGAGAGCATCTGATCAGTGTTCACGCAGATACGAGTGGGATGTCCGTTTCGATTCGCCAGGTTGGCGTGGATTCTCCGGTCAGTTCGCGGGACATTTTGTTAGCCATCGCCCAGTGGATCATTGTCCGGGATCTCTGCGGGAGGGCTTCGTAGTCTCGCGCCAGGCGGCGGTGCTGCATCAGCCAGCCGAAGGTCCGCTCGATCACCCACCGCTTCGGCAGGGGCTCAAACCCCTTCGTCCGTGCTCGCTGGACTACCTCCACGTCGATGCCGAGTCCGGCGCCGTGGTTGAGGATGCTGCTCTGGTATCCGCCGTCGGCCCAGACCTTGGCCACGCCGGGATGGGTTGCGGCCAGGTCGTCGAGGAGGTGCTTGCCGCCTGTGGTGTCGTGCACGTTCGCCGCGGTGATGAGGACGGCCAGCACCAGGCCGAGCGTGTCGGTGATCAGGTGCCGCTTGCGTCCTTTGATCTTCTTGCCGGCGTCGATGCTCTGGCTGGTCTCGGCCACGTTTGCCGAGGTCTTCACGCTCTGCGCGTCGATCACGCCCGCGGTCGGCTCCGCGCTGCGCCCGTGAGCACGCCGGGTCTTGTCGCATAACAGGTCGTGGACCTGCTGGGTCGTGCCGTCCGCTTCCCACTTCGCGTAGTAGTCATAGACGGTCTTGTACGGAGGGAAGTCGTGCGGCAGGTACTCCCACGGAATGCCGGTGCGATTCACGTAGAGGATCGCGTTGACGATCTCTCGCAGGTCGTGCACCCGGGCTGCCGTTCCGGGTCCGGTCCGTCTCGCCCGCCAGGCGCTGAAGACCGGTTCGATCAACGCCCAGCGGGCGTCGGACACGTCACTGCGGTACGGACGACGAACACTCACGCGTCATCCAACGACCGCCAACGGCGCCAGTCACAAAACCATCCCAGAACACCAACTACCTAGATCAGATGCCCTCTTAGAGGTCCTAACAAAGGCGCTGTACGTGGCGGTGGGTGATGAGGCAGGTGGCGAGGCCGAGGAAGGCCTCGTGGATGTCGTCGCGTCGCTCCCAT
>NZ_JBSHAF010000037.1:0-7693 GCF_053611365.1 Streptomyces sp. NPDC054813
TCAGGCACAAGATCATCTGACACCTGCAGAACTCTGCCGCCCTGAGACCCAACTGCCAAGCCCCACAAGCGAACTCATTCTGAAATGATCAGTAAAAACAATCGGAGAGGGCTATCCGGTACCTGTACCGGGATCCGCACGCCCCCGGACCCGGCGGATGCCGGTCCGCCGTGGGCGATCAGGGGTGCGGTTCTCGAGCGGCGGCGTTGCCGGCCTTTGCTCGCAGCGCCGCCCCGTGGCTGGTCCGAATCCTGCGTCGCCAGACTGACCCCCGCCCGTCGTCTCAAGGCGCGCCGCAACCCTCGCACCTGGTCCTCAGGACTCCTAACACAATGAGCTACCGGGAATGACTGTCTGTCAGAGAGACGTGGGGTGGGGGTGGGCGTGACGGCTCGAGGCCGACCCGACCGGCGACGGTTACTGCGCAGGAGAACGACACGCGTGCTGTTCGGTGCCGTGCTCTGATCCCGTTGAGTAGTTCGGGACGGGGACCGGGGAGGTGGGCGGGTGCCAGGTGAGAATCCAGCCGGCGGTAAGCACCGCCGCGCCGCCTGCCAGGGCGATTGCGCCGCCTGTTCCGATGCCTGCGGCCACCGAGCCGAAGCAGGTCGGCCCGACGCCCTGCAGCGTCATGCTGCCGGAGCCGAGCAGACCGAAGGCCTGGCCCTGGCCATCCTGCGGCAGGGCGTCCAGGAACGGCCGTTGCAGGCCGAGACCGTAGGCGAATCCGAAACCGCAGAGCAGCAGCAGACAGGACGAGACTCCCACTCCGGGTTCGGCGGCGAAGCCGACCAGCGGCAGTCCCATCAGCGCGATCAACGGGACTACCAGTCGCTCCCGGGTGAGTGGCCGTAGGAGTCGGCCCACCAGCAGGTCACCGACAAGCATGCCGACCGGCAGGCAGCCCATCAGCACCGCATACCAGCCGGGCGCGAAGTGGCGTCCTCCGGCGTAGGCGACGATCAGGCCTTCCGCGCCCGCTATGAACGCGGGCGGGAGCCACTGGGCCAGCATCAGTCGTCGCACCGTGTGTCCGCGCAGCAGTAGGCCGGCACCGTGCAGGCTTGCCCGGACGGCCCCGCCATCGCCCCGAGCGCTGCCGGGTGTGCCGCCGAACTCTCCCGGCTGCAGCCGGGGTAGCCGGATGCGGATAGCGAGCGCGCAGCCGAGGTAGAGGGCGGCGCTTACCGCGAGCGCCCGGTGCGGGCCGAGTACCGCGACGGCCGCACCTCCCAGCGCCAGGCCGAACAATTGCGCGCCGGAGGCAGCGATGTTGTTCAGTGAACGGCCCAGTACATAGGCGTCGCCCTCCAGCGACTGGGCGACCAGCCGACTCGACGCGCCGTGAAACACCGGTGTGGCGAGGGCGACCAGCGCCACGACACCGAGGCTTGCCGCGATCGGCATCCGCACCAGGGCGAGCAGCAGGGCGGCGGCGCACGTCAAGGCGTAGCCGCCGGTGATGAGCGTGCGGGTCGGCAGTTGGTCGGCCAGTGAGCCCAGCAGCAGCGAGCCGAACAGCTGCGGGATGAAGCCGATGCCGAAGGCCAGTGCGCTCAGCAGCGCGGAGCCGGTGGCCGAGAAGACCAGAACCGAGAACGTGGTGATCCGCAGCGCGTCCGCAGTGATCGCGACGGTGCGGGTTGAGAAGAGCAGCCGGAATCGCGGCTCGGCCAGCACCTCCCGGTAGGTGGCACGGTGGTTGCCCTGCGCGGGTTCGGCGGTTGGGGACATGGCGCTCAGCCTCGCCGTGCGCCCACGCCACTCACCAATGATTCGTCGCTGGACGAATCGGAACAGACGCCCGGGGTAGCCTGGCAGGGTGCTGCGCTTCGAAGTCTCCGTCGAGGACCTGCTGCGCAGCCGCTTCGCGCTGTCGCCTGCGCTGGACCTCTGCTTGCTGCTGCGCTCGCTCGCCGGCCAGGACCGGCCGCTGCCGCGAGCCTGGGCCGCCCGGCTCCTGCCGGCCTTTGAACGGCTTCGCCGCGAGACCGAACTGGACGCCGCCCTCGCTCTGCAGGCCCCGCAAGGCGGACCGAACTTCGTCGCCCCGCCTCCGCGCGGCCTCAACCAGACCTGGGCGGACGACCTGGCCGTGATCCGGGCCACACCGTTGGAAGCGGCCCGCCATGAATTCGCCGCCACCGTGACCGGCCCGTCTGCCCGTGATCCCCGCGTACGCGCGGTGCTGGACTCGCCGGACGCCGTCTCCAGGATCGCCGAGGCGATGGACCAGGCGTGGCACGACCTGCTCGCCGCGGACTGGCCGCAACTGCGCGCGATCTGTGAGCGCGATGTCGTGCACCGGGTGGGTGTGATCGGCGAACACGGATGGGCCACGACCATCGAGAGCCTGCACCCGGGCATCGCCTGGCGCGCCGGTGGTATCGAGGTCGGCTTCTTCCGAGGCGGAACAGTCCGCCTCGCCGGCGACGGGCTCCTGCTGATCCCTTCGGTCTTCGTCGGGCATATCGCCGCCCACCTGGAAGACCCCTGGCCCAGGACGTTGGTCTATCGTGCCCGCGGCACCGCCGCCCTGTGGGGCGAACAGGAGACCGTCCCCCAACCGGACGCGCTGACCGCTCTGGTCGGCCGGGCCCGAGCCCGGCTGCTGGTGGCGCTGGACGCCCCGGCCAGCACCAGCCACCTCGCCCGAAGCCTCGCCATGGCACCCGGCGCGGTAGGAGACCACCTCGCCATCCTGCGAGGCGCGGGGCTGCTCGTCCGCGCCCGGTCCGGACGGTCGGTGCTCTACCGGCGCACCCCCCTCGGGGAGGCACTGGTCGCCGGTTCGGGCTGACGGCTCAGATCAGCACTGCTTCTTTGAGGCGCCGCCAGCAGATGCCTGACGGTCAACCACCACCCCTTCGTGCTCCCGCCGAAGCTCGCCCGCCTCATCGACGATCAGCTGCAGCACAGCCCCCGGCACAGCAACACGGCCGGGTGCAGATACCTCTCGCCCGGTCACAGCCCTGGACGCCCGCGCAACCCCCTCGGCCTCGCCGACACCCTGAGACACCATGGTCTGCCCGCCCGCGCAGCACGGAACACCGCCATGATGGACGCCCTGCTAGACCTGCCTCCCATGGTCACCGCCGACCTGCTCGGCATCCACCCCAGACAGCCGAACGCTGGGCCACCCTCGCCGGCGGGAACTGGTCCGAACACTTGGCAGCGCGACGGGCTGCCTCGCAGGGCTGGGCAGTTGAGCAGGGCAGTGTTCCGAGTCTGCGCTATTGAGGGATGGTGAGCAGGATGCGGCCGTGGCCACCGCCAGCGTCGACGTGGTCGTGGGCCTTGGCGATGTCGTCCAGCGGGTGACGGTCGCCGACGGCGACGGTAAGGGCGCCGACGGCGGCGGCGGAGGTGAGGTCGCGGGTGGCATGGCGCTTGGCCTCGGCGGGGAAGTCGTCGCTGCCGAGCAGCCGCAGGGTGACGTTGTTGAACAGCAGAGGCCAGAAGGGTATCTCGGTGCGGTCCGTGCGGGTGGCGTAGGCGGCGATGACGGCTCCCTGGGCGGCGACGGCGTTGTCGAGGTCGGCATTGTCGGACAGTGCGACCTCGATGATCCGGTCGACGCCCCGCGGCGCGTACGAGCGGATGGCTGCGGCGGGGTCGCCGGTGTCCAGGGCGACGGCGTGGGAGACGACGGCCGGGTCGACGCGGTCGAGGTCCGCGGTTCGGCGGACGGTCGCGATCACAGTCGCGCCGGCCCAGTGGGCGAGCTGGGCGGCCAGGGAGCCGACGCCGCCAAGGACTCCGTGGACCAGGACCAGCCGGCCGTCGACCGGGCCGTCGGCGAAGTCGGTGCGGTGGGCGGTGATGCCGGGGATGCCGAGGCTCGCGCCCAGCTCGTCACTCAGATGATCTGGCAGAGGTACGGCTTGGTGGTCAGGTACGACGGTGTACTGAGCAGCTGTGCCGGAGGGGCGGTAGGACTGGGCGCCGTATACCCAGACCCGTTGTCCGACGCGGTGGACGTCGACTCCGGCGCCCACGGTGTCGATGACTCCGGCGGCGTCGCTGTGCGGGATCACCCGCGGGAAGGGCATGGACGAGCCGAGCCAGCCGCGCCGCTTCTTGGTGTCTCCTGGGTTGACACCCGAGACGGTGACGCGGACGCGCACCTCACCGGGGCCGGGGACGGGATCAGGGAGTTCGCCGACGTGCAGGACATCGGCGGCGGGGCCCTGGTCGTCGTACCAGGAAGCAAGTATGGAAGTACCTCCGTGGGCAGTCAGCTCGCGGGAGCGGCGGGCGCATGTGGATCGCTGTCGGCGCATGCGGTGTCGAATGCGGGCGGCTTCTCCCCGAGAGTCTCGCGCAGCCATGTCCGTTCGGCGCGGCTGGTGGCGCGGGCGGTCAGCAGCATGCCCCGCCGGTAGGGGTCGGCGATCTCCTCGGCACGCAGGGGCCGCTCGTTGTCGTAGAAGAAGCTCGCCGGTTCTTCCAGGAACTCAAGCCGTCTGCGCAGCACCGCGTGCTGTTCGGCCACGTCGGGCAGGTGGGAGAGGAATGCCAGGACGATGTAGAACCGGGTGAAGTCGGTAATCTCGTGGTCGGCGGGCTTGCGCAGGCGCTGAAGCATTTCGGCCCGTCCGGCCGCGGTCAGGCTGAGCACGTATCCGCCCAGGCCGGCCGTCCGCCGACCACGGTCTTTCGGCTCAGGTCCCAGGATTCGATCTCTTCTTCCACCGGGATGCGCGAGGTCAGCAGCGTCCCGTGCGGGCCGAATGCGATGCCGCTGACCGCGTTGCCGGGGAGGCCGGGGTGCTCACTGTCGGTCCGAGCTGTGGGCAGGATGGCGATGACTCGGCGTGCCGCGATGTCCCACAGGGTAACGTGCTCAGACGGCACGGACTGGGAGGGGTTACTGACTCCGTAGGCGAGGACGCGACTGTCGGGCCGGAAGGCCAGGAGGACCGTGCAGGGCGCGGGAGCCCGAGGCTCTCCGGGCGGAGCAGGGCAGGCGACCAACGGGAGGTCGGCCACCCGGTCGCCGTTGCGCACTTGGAACCTGGTCCGGCCGGAAGGGCGGTCCAGGCGGGCGGTGGCGAGGGTTCGGCCGTCCGGACTGAAGACAGCCGCGGTGACGGGCGTGTTCTGCCAGTTCGCGTCTGTGGACGATCGCTAAGGGCTCTGCGGTCCCCCTGATAGGGCAGCGTCCGTCATTGTCGGTTGAGGGCAGGGTGGTAGCGACCGTCGAAGCACGTGACGGCCCATCAAGCGACGTCCGTACGCGCGTGGCTCACGGTGCCCATCTCCAGGGCCGGTACGTCCGCCTCCGCGAGCGGTGGGCGGAAGCCCTCCGCCCAGGTGTTGGTGGCCACTTCGATGACGGAGAGGTCGCACGGTTTCGGACAGCGGTAGGAAGTACGGTCTCGTCCTCATCGGGTTGGGCTGCGGGCCCGTTTCGCCTCTTACAACGTTCCGAGGTCAGGGCGAACCGATTCGACGCA
The DNA here is from genome assembly GCF_053611365.1 of Streptomyces sp. NPDC054813. NCBI lineage: Bacteria > Bacillati > Actinomycetota > Actinomycetes > Kitasatosporales > Streptomycetaceae > Streptomyces > Streptomyces sp. NPDC054813. Next base: position 5,460 of record NZ_JBSHAF010000037.1, read on the forward strand.
AGCGCTTCGACGGGATGTTACGACCGGCATTGCGCGGGCCAGTCGCGCAACGCGAAGCGCAAACGGAGCCAACCCCCGTTCAGGGGCGGCTGCTTCGACGAGTGGCGTTCGCTCCGGTGCTCCCTGATCTGGGTCCACTCGGAGACGTTCCTGTTCAGCGGCATGATGGAGGGTCATCCGGAGGTTCGGTGGCCGGCCGCCGGCCACACACGCGCGGCCCGCAGCACCATCGCGGCAGTGGGTCGGGCCGCGGTCAGGACCCGTTCCATCGCAACTTTTCGTGCTTCCCAAGAGCTTGCGAACCGCGGCAATCAGCAGTCGAATCGATTCCGCAGCAAGGTCCGCAGGAAGGGTCTCCCCACCCTTGGCAGCCCTGCGAGACCGGTAACACCGTCTCCCCCCGCTCTCTCTCCGCAATCCCCCTGCACAACGGCACGTTCAGGCGCTTCGGCATGTGTCACCGCCACCACCGCAACCCGACCGGGTTGCACCGGCACGGTAGGGAGTCCAGATGGGAACCACACGTTCAAGACGCCGTCTGCTGCCCAGGCGCGACAGCGTCGAGCGGTTGCTCGCGGCGTTACGCCACCGTGGCGCGCCCCGAAACGCGTCGCCTCGGACACATCTCCCTCCGTCGGCGGGCCCGGCCCGTTCCCGGTGGAAGACGTTCGCCCGGGCGGGGGCCGCAGCCGCGCTCGTCGCCGGCGCTCTGGCCGGCGCCACGGCCACGGCCGGTACCGCCCGGGCCGCCACGTCCGGGCCCTGTGACATCTACGCGGCAGGCGGCACGCCCTGTGTGGCGGCGCACAGCACCACCCGAGCGCTGTACGCCTCGTACAACGGGCCGCTGTACCAGGTCCGGCGCGCCTCGGACAACTCCACCCGCGACATCGGGGTTCTGAGCGCGGGCGGGTACGCCGACGCCGCCGCCCAGGACTCGTTCTGCTCGGGGACGTCCTGCCTGATCACGGTCATCTACGATCAGTCCGGCCGCAACAACAACCTCACCCAGGCACCCGGCGGCGGTGCCGCGGGCGGCCCCGACAACCTCGCGAACGCGACCGCCGCGCCCACCACGGTGGGCGGACACAAGGCCTACGGCGTCTTCGTGGCGCCCGGGACGGGCTACCGGAACAACCACACCAACGGCATCGCCACCGGGGACAACGCCGAGGGCATGTACGCGATCTTCGACGGCACGCACTACAACGGCGGCTGCTGCTTCGACTACGGCAATGCCGAGACGGACAGCAACGACGACGGCAACGGCACGATGGAGGCCATCTACTTCGGCAACATCAAGGTGTGGGGCTACGGTTCGGGCAACGGTCCGTGGATCATGGCCGACCTGGAGAACGGCCTCTTCTCCGGGGTGAACCAGCATTACAACGCCAACGACCCGACCATCAACTACCGCTACACGACCGCCATCATCAAGGGCGGCCCGAACCACTGGGCGATCCGCGGCGGCAACGCGCAGTCCGGCGGCCTGTCCACCTTCTACGATGGAGTACGCCCCAACGTTTCGGGTTACAACCCGATGCGCAAGCAGGGCGCCATCATCCTGGGCACCGGCGGCGACAACAGCAAGGGCGCCCAAGGCACCTTCTACGAGGGCGTGATGACCTCCGGCTACCCGTCGGACGCCACGGAGAACGCTGTCCAGGCCAACATCACCGCGGCCGGGTACGGCAACTCCGCAGGAGGCGGGACGAGTACCGGCGCGCTGCACGCGGTGGGCGCGGGCAAGTGCCTGGACGTGCCGAACTCCTCTACCACGGCCGGCACACAACTGCAGATCTGGGACTGCAGCGGCGGCGCCAACCAGACGTGGACCCGCACGTCCTCGGGCCAGCTGACCGTCTACAGCGGCAGCAGCCAGATGTGCCTGGACGCGTACAACAACCAGACGTCCGCCGGCACCAAGGTGGTGACCTGGCCGTGCAACGGCGGTGCCAACCAGCAGTGGCAGGTGAACTCGGACGGCACCGTCACCGGCGTCCAGTCCGGGCTGTGCCTCGACGTCACCGGCGCTTCGACGGCCAACGGCGCCCTGGCGGAACTCTGGCCGTGCAACGGCGGATCCAACCAGCAATGGAGCCTCAACTGACCTGAAAGGCTCCGGTGCGGGGGGGGGGCGCCCCCCCCCCGCGCCCCCACCGCCCCGCCGACGGCGACCCCCGCCCCCCCCCCCCCCCGCGGCGCGGCGGTCTGGGGGGGCGCGCGGGGGGGGC
>NZ_JBSHAF010000037.1:7703-83579 GCF_053611365.1 Streptomyces sp. NPDC054813
CCCGCGCCCGCGCCCGCGCCCACCACCCCCGCCCGCCCCCCCTCCACCCCAGCCCCGCCGGCCCCCCCCGCCCCCCCCCCCCCCCGCCCCCCCCACCACTCGTCACCAGATGCGGACACCGGCCACCCCCCCCCGGATGCGCGCGTCATACGGGTGACTCGCACGGCGAAGAAACGCCGCAATGCCTCGCACCACAGGGCGACACGCGCCATCAACGGAGGATGACCATGTCCAGAGCCAGAGAGCTTTGCGGCCTGCGGGCCGTTCCCACAGCTCTGCTCGCCCTGCTGGTCGGCGGCGGCCCGGCCACCGGCGGGGTGGCGTACGCCGGGCCGGCACAGCGCCAGGCGGGCATCGCCGACCTGTATGTGGCCCCGGACGCGGCACCTGGCGGGAACGGCACCGCCGAGCAGCCGTTCGCCGGCATCGACCAGGCGCGGCAGCCCGCGCACCGGCTGTCGGCCGATTCGGACGTCGTGGTCCACCTGGCCGGCGGAACCTACCGGTTGTCCGAGCCGCTGACCTTCGGCTCCGGCGACGGAGGCCAGAACGGCCACACCATCACCTACCAGGGCGCGTCCGGTCAGCAGCCGGTCGTGACCGGTGCCCAGCAGATAACGGGTTGGGAGGTGCATGATCAGGCGGAGAGCATCTGGTCGGTCCATGCCGGTACCGGCGTGAACACGCGCCAGCTCTACGTCGACGGCAAGGAGGCACCGCGGGCGGCGATCCAGGTGCCCCGGTCCGCCTTCGCCTTCACCCAGACCGGTCTGACCGTCACCGACTCCTCCCTCGACTACCTGGCCGGCCTCTCGGACCAGAGCCACATGGAAGTCGAGAGCGTCAACTCCTTCACCGACCGCTACGCGCCGGTCCAGTCGATCAGCGGCAGGACCATCACCATGCGGCAGCCCGCGTGGAACAACAACTCCTGGGGCTACGACACCATCAACGCGCCGTTCGCCGGCGGGACGATGTACCTGGAGAACAACTACGCGTTCCTCCAGCAGCCCGGCCAGTGGTATCTCGACTCGTCCGCCGGCGAGCTGTACTACCGGGCCCAGCCGGGACAGAACCCGAACAGCCTCGACGTCGAACTGCCCAGGCTGCAGAACCTGCTCGGCATCAGCGGCAGCTACGGCTCACCGGTGGCGGGTCTGGACTTCACCGGCATCCGGTTCACGGGAACCTCCTGGCTCGGCCCGAGCGGACCCGACGGCTACGCGGACCAGCAGAGCGGCGCGCACATCACCGGTGACTACGCGATGCCCGCGAACTGGCTGAGCACCTGCACGTCGGGCTGCAAGCAGTTCGAGGCCACCCGTAACCACTGGGCGCAGATGCCCGCGGCCGTCCAGGTCTCCGCCGCCACCGGCATGACCTTCTCCGGCGACACGTTCTCCGAACTCGGGCAGGCCGGGTTGGGCGTGGGCAACGACGGCGTCGCCACGGCCTCCGGCACCGGACTCGGCGCCAGTGACATCACCGTCACCGGCAACACCTTCACCGACATCGCCGGCAGCGGCATCCAGGTCGGCGGGATCCAGCCGGACGCGCACCACCCCGGCAACCCGCAGATGACCAACCAGAACATCACCATCAGCAACAACAAGGTCAGCGGGGTGGGTACCGACTACAAGGAGACCGCCGCCATCCTGTCCACCTACGTCACCGACGCGACGATCACCCACAACCAGTGCGACCACCTGCCCTACGACGGCATCGACATCGGCTGGGGCTGGGGCGTCAACGATCCCGGCGGCAGCCAGGACTACGTCGACCGGGGCACGTACACCTACCAGCCCGTCTACAGCACACCGACGACGCTGAAGAACAACACCGTCTCGCACAACCTGATCTACGACACCAAGAACGCGATGTTCGACGGCGGCAGCATCTACAACCTGTCCGCGAGCCCCGGGTCGGTGATCTCCGACAACTACATGTACGACAACAACCACACCACCGCCCTGTACCTCGACGAGGGCTCCCGCTACCTGACGGTGTCGGACAACGTGGTGCAGGACGCCGGCAACTGGGCGCTGACCAACGCCGACGCGAACAACCACACCGACGACAGCACCTTCGCGGGTAACTGGTACAACGGCGGCAACACCTACGTGGCCACAGGGCCTCCGCACAACAACGTCCTCACCGGCAACGTCCAGGTCGGCGGCACCAACTGGCCGCAGGGCGCCCGGCAGGTCATCCAGGAGGCAGGAGTCCAGTCCTCCGGCGGCCCAGACGGATTCCCCGCCGGCTACCACCAGTTGGTGATCGGCAGCGACAGCCTGTGCCTGGACGTGCACGGCAACTCCGGCAGCGCCGGCGCGGCGATCGACCAGTGGACCTGCAACGGGCAGAGCAACCAGCAGTTCCAGTTCGTGCCGGCCACCGGTGGTTACGGGCAGCTGCAGGCGCAGAACTCCGGGCTGGTGGTCGCGGTCTCCGGTGGTTCGACGGCCGCCGGTACGCCCGACATCGTGCAGCAGGCCCCGGGCGGAGCGGCCGGCGGTCTGTGGTTGCCGGTGCGGCAGTCCGACGGCTCGTACTCGTTCCAGAACCAGAACAGCGGCCTGTGCCTGGACGTCTACGGCGGCGGCAGCAGCCCCGGCCAGCAGTTGGACCAATGGCCCTGCAAGAACACAGTCGGCACCAACCAGGACTTCACCCCCCGCTGACCGATCGATTCGTGTGCTCGTTCACCCCACCCACTGTCCCGCACCAGTGAGGAACGCTCATGAAGAAGTACCCGGTATCCCTGGCCGCTGCGCTGACGGCCGCGCTCGCCATCGGCGCCGCACCACCCGCGGTGTCCGCCACCGCCACCGGGGCGCCGCCCGCCGCCGAAGGTGCCGCCGCCGCGCCCGCCCCCCTGCGGCTGATGCCGTTGGGCGACTCGATCACCTGGGGCGTTGGCAGCACGTCCGGGAACAGCTACCGCGGTTTCCTGTCGAACCAGCTGTCGGCCGAGGGGCATGCTCTGGACTTCGTCGGCTCGGGCCGCAACGGCACCATGTCCGACCCGGACAACGAAGGTCACTCCGGCTGGCGGATCGACCAGATCGCCGGCATCGCCGACTCCGTGCTGGCCCGTTACCGCCCGAACGTGGTCACCCTGGAGATCGGCACCAATGACCTGAACGGCAATTACCAGGTTCCGACCGCCCCCGACCGGCTCCGCGCGCTCATCGACCAGATCACCCGCGACGCCCCCGACGCGACCGTCCTCGTGGGCACCGTGATCGTCTCCACCAGCGGCACCGAGGAGGCCGCCCGTCCCGCGTTCAACGCCGAGCTCCCTGGGATCGTCCAGGTCGAGCAGGCCGCCGGTAAACACGTACGGCTGGTGGACATGAGCGCTCTGACAAGTGCGGATCTATCCGATGCCCTGCACCCCAACGACAACGGCTTCCGCAAGATGGCGGACGCCTTCAATGCCGGCGTCCAGGCCGCGGACTCGGCCGACTGGATCAAGCCGCCGGCATCGGCGGGCGGTGAGGTGCGCTCCGGAATCGCGGGGAAGTGCCTCGACGTCAACGGCGGCAGCACCGCCAACGGGACCGCCGCGGACATCGCGACGTGTAACGGCTCCGACGCACAGCAGTGGTCCGTGCTCTCCGACGGCACCCTGCGGGCGCTCGGCAGGTGCCTCGACGCGACGGGCCGCGGTACCGCCAACGGCACGAGGATCGAGATCTGGGACTGCAACGGCGGCAGCAACCAGCAATGGCAGGCATACAACGGCGGTTACCGCAATCCTGCCTCCGGCCGCTGCCTCGACGACCCCGGCTCGTCCACCGCCGACGGAACGCAACTGGCCCTGTGGGACTGCAACGGCGGCGCCAACCAGCAATGGACCGCGCTGCCGGTCACCTCGGCCCAGTGACCCCACCCGACCGGGGCACCGACTCCCGGCCGGTACCCCGTCCCCCCACACAAGGAGACTGATCCTTCATGTCCTGGCTCAACGAAGAGCCCCGTCTGCGCAACGTCCTGACATTGGCCGTCGGACTGACAGCCGGCACGGCACTGGCTCTTGCCGGCCCGGCCAACCCCGCCGCGCACGCCGCCTCCGGCACGCTGGGCGCGGCAGCGGCCGAAAGCGGCCGCTACTTCGGCACGGCCGTGGCCGCCGGGAAGCTCGGTGACGCGACCTACTCCACCATTCTCGACCGGGAGTTCAACATGATTACCCCGGAGAACGAGATGAAGTGGGACACCACCGAACCCTCCCGCGGCTCGTTCAACTTCGGCCCCGCCGACCAGATCGTCAACCACGCCACCGCCCACGGACAGCACATGCGCGGCCACACCCTCGTCTGGCACTCCCAGCTGCCCGGCTGGGTCGGCTCTATCACGGACGCGAACACCCTGCGCACTGTGATGGACAACCACATCACCACCGAGATGACCCACTTCAAGGGCAAGATCCACGCCTGGGACGTGGTCAACGAGGCGTTCGCGGACGGCAGCAGCCAGCACCGCAGCTCGGTGTTCCAGAACGTGCTGGGCAACGGCTTCATCGAAGAGGCCTTCCGCACCGCACGGGCCGCCGACCCCTCGGCCAAGCTCTGCTACAACGACTACAACATCGAGAACTGGTCGGACGCCAAGACCCAGGGCGTCTACGCCATGGTGCGCGACTTCAAGTCCCGTGGCGTGCCCATCGACTGCGTCGGCTTCCAGTCCCACTTCGGCACCGGCGGCCCGCCGTCGAGCTTCCAGACCACCCTGTCCAACTTCGCCGCGCTCGGCGTCGACGTACAGATCACCGAACTGGACATCGCCCAGGCACCGACCACGGCGTACGCGAACACCGTCAAAGCCTGCATGAACGTGGCCCGCTGCACCGGTATCACCGTCTGGGGCATCCGGGACAGCGACTCCTGGCGGAGCGCGGACAACCCCCTGCTGTTCGACGGCGGAGGCAACAAGAAGCCCGCCTACGACTCAGTCCTGAGCGCGCTGGGCGGCAGCGGGGGGAACTCGGGCGGCATCGTCTCGGGCACGGTGTACTCCTTGACCGACGTCGCCGCGGGCCGGGCGCTGGACGTGCCGGGCGGGCAGACGGCGAACGGCACATCCCTGCAGGTCTGGGACGCCAACGGCGGTGCGAACCAGCAGTGGCGGGCGAGCCAGAACAGCGATGGTTCGTACACGCTGACGAATGTCGGCAGTGGGCGGGTTCTGGACGAGCCGGGTGGTCAGACGGGCAACGGCACGCGGATGGAGATCTGGGACGCCAACGGCGGTGCGAACCAGCACTGGAGGGCGAGCCGGAACGGCGACGGTTCGTACACCCTGACCAACGTCGCCTCCGGCAGGGCGCTGGAGGTGCCCGCAGAGCAGACCGCCAACGGGAGCCCCGTCCAGGTCTGGGACTCCAACGGTGGCGCCCATCAGCACTGGAATTTCGGCTGAGGTGATCGGCGCGAGGTAGGGGCCTGAAAGCGAACACCCGCGCCCGGTACGGCGGCGGTCGCCGGGCGCGGGTTTCGGCATGCCCTCAGGCGGTCTCATCATTAGCTAGACATGGGATGTATCAAGCGGCAGGTCGCCGAGAGTCGCCTATTGACAGGGCGTTGAGCCTGTGGGATCACTATGCGACATGGGATGTATGAGTGTTCCCTGTGAGTGCTCTCGGGCACGCTGACAGGAGCGGTCGACACCCCTTGCGAGCTCTCTCGGACAGGCACGGCACTCTCCGTCCCCTTCCCCCGCCCATGCGAGGACACAGAATGCAGCCTTCATCCGCTCCGCCCTGTCGCCCCACCGCTCGTGCCTCGCGCTTACCGGCGGCCGCCGCCGTATGCGTGATGGGGCTGCTGGCCATGCTGCTGGCGACCGGGCCGACATGGTCTGCGCCGGCGGCGTCGGCACCCCTGGTGGGTTCGGCGTCGGGCCGGTGCCTGGACGTCAAGGGAAACGTCGACACGCCGGGCACGACGCTGGACATCTGGGACTGCAACGGCCAGGCCAACCAGGCGTTCGAAGTGACCTCGGCAGGTGAACTGAGGACGATGGACGGCACCCGCTGCGTGGACGCCTACGACAGCCGGACCGCCCCCGGAACCCCCGCGGTCATCCGCTCGTGCGACGGGCGGGCGACCCAGGTGTGGCGACAGAACTCCGACGGGTCCCTCATCGGTGCCGCGTCCGGTTTCTGCCTGGACGTCAGCGGGGCGGGCACGGCCAACGGCACCGCGGTCATCCTGTGGACCTGCAACGGCCAGGGCAACCAGAAGTGGACCACGTCGACAGCCCCACCCGCGCCCGATGGGTCCGGCCCGTGCGACATCTACGCCGCGGGCGGTACCCCGTGCGTCGCCGCGCACAGCACGGTGCGCGCCCTCTACCGCTCGTACAACGGCCCCCTGTACCAGGTCAGGCGCGCCTCGGACAGCGCGACCCGGGACATCGGCGTGCTGGCGCCCGGCGGCTTCGCCGACGCCGCCGCCCAGGATGCCTTCTGCGCGGACACCAGTTGCGTGATCACGGTCGTCCGCGACCAGTCGGGACGCGGCAACGACCTGTGGTACCAGGGCTCGGCCCAGGTCCCGGGATCGAGTCAGAGCAGCCCCGCGAAGGCGACCTCCGAGTCGCTGACCGCCGGGGGCACCAAGGCGTACTCGCTGTACATCAACCCCGGCAACAGCTACTGGCGGGACGGCCACCTGACGGGCGTGCCGACCGGTGCGGCACCCGAAGGGGCGTACATGGTGACCAGCGGCACCCACGTCAACGGCGGCTGCTGCTTCGACTACGGCAACAGCGAGACGACCAGGAAGGCCGACGCGGCCGGGGCGATGGACGCGATCAACTTCGGTACCGAGTGCTGGTTCGGCGGCTGTTCGGGAGGCGGTCCCTGGGTGCAGGCCGACCTCGAATGGGGGCTGTACCCCGGCGGCAGCCAGTCCTGGAACCCCGACCAGCGGGCGTTCGCCGGCAGGTTCGTCACGGCGATGCTGAAGAACAACGGCACGTCCAGGTTCGCCCTCAAGGGCGGCAACGCCCAGTCGGGCGGCCTGGCCACCCTGTGGGACGGCGCGCTGCCCGGCGGCTACAGCCCCATGAAGAAACAAGGGGCCATCGTCCTGGGCAGCGGCGGCGACTGCTGCAAGCCCGGCGGCGGCGCCAACCTGAGCGCCGGCACCTTCTACGAGGGGGCCATCGTCGCAGGCTATCCCTCCGACGCGACCGACAACGCGGTGCAGGCCAACGTCACCGCCGCCGGCTATCGCTGAACAGCTGTCAGTTTCCCCAACTCAACTCGGTCCAGGAGTCGATGACTTATGCTCACGACCACGGTGAGGGCCGGACGCCTTCAGCCGCTGTTCCTACTGCTGTCCCTGCGCAGAACCCTGGCGCTCACCTTCTCGGCCGTGCTGCTCGCGGTGGCCGCACCCCTGCTCGCTCCCGGTACGGCACAACCCGCCGCCGCCCTCGGCAACGGACTCGCCCTGAGTCCGCAGATGGGCTTCAACGACTGGAACGCGTACGGCTGCGACGTCTCCGAGTCGCTGATCAAGTCCACCGCCCAGGCGATGCACACCAACGGCATGCAGGCGGCGGGCTATTCGTACGTCAACATCGACGACTGCTGGATGACCCACAACCGTGACTCCGGCGGCCACCTGGTGCCGGACCCGGCGAAGTTCCCCGACGGAATCAAGGGCACCGCGGACTACGTGCACTCGTTGGGCCTGAAGCTGGGGATCTACGAGGACGCCGGCACCGCCACCTGTGCGGGATACCCGGGCAGCCTCGGCCACGAGAGCACGGACGCGCAGTCGTTCGCGTCGTGGGGCGTGGACTACCTCAAGTACGACAACTGCAACAACACCGGCGTGCCGGCACGGACCCGGTACACCGCGATGCGGGACGCTCTGGCGGCCACCGGCCGGCCGATCCTGTTCAGCCTGTGCAACTGGGGCCAGGAGAACGTGTGGACCTGGGGCGCGGACGTGGGCAACAGCTGGCGCACCACCGGGGACATCAGCCCGAACTTCTCCAGCATGCTGTCGATCTTCCACAGCAACGTCGGACTGGTCTCCTACGCCGGACCCGGCCACTGGAACGACCCGGACATGCTGGAGGTCGGCAACGGCTCGATGACGGCCACCGAGAACCGCAGCGAGTTCAGCCTCTGGGCGGAGATGGCCGCACCGCTCATCGCCGGCACCAACATCCCCCAGGCCGGCGCCGCCACCTTGTCCACACTGACCAACTCCCGGGTCATCGCGGTCGACCAGGACGCCCTCGGCAAGCAGGGCACCATGGTGTCGTCCAACGGCGGCCTGGACGTGCTGGCCAAGCCGCTCGCAGGCGGGGACGTGTCGGTCGCGCTGTTCAACGAGACGGGCTCCACGGCGACCATCACCACCACCGCGGCCGCGATCGGGAAGACCGGGGCGTCCACTTACACCCTCACCGACCTGTGGTCGGGCGGGTCCTCGACCACCTCCGGCACCATCAGCGCCTCGGTACCGGCCCACGGCACGGTCATGTACCGGGTCGCGGGCGGCACCAGCGGCGGCTCAGGCACCAGCGTGACAGGGGAACTGCACGCCGTCGGCGCGGGCAAGTGCCTGGACGTACCCGACTCCACCACGACCGCCGGCACCCAGGTGGAGATCTGGAGCTGCAACGGCGGCGCCAACCAGACCTGGACGCACACCCCATCCGACCAGCTCACCGTCTACTCCGGCACCGCCCAGACGTGCCTGGACGCCTACGACAACCAGACCACGCCGGGCACGAAGGTGGAGATCTGGCCGTGCAACGGTCAGCGGAACCAGCAGTGGACGCTGAACTCCGACGGCACGATCACCGGCGTCCAGTCCGGCCTGTGCCTGGACGTCACCGGCGGGGCCACGGCTGGCGGAACCCTCGCCGAGCTGTGGACCTGCAACGGGAGCAGCGGCCAGCAGTGGACGCTGGGCTGACTCCCCCCTGCCCCTCGGCACCGGCAGCTTCGGTGCCGCCGTGCGGCGGCACCGCCACACAGGAGGACTCCTTGCCCGGATCAACAGCCGATCGCCGGCGAAGGCGCTTCCCGGCCGCGTTCCCGATCGCCCCGTTCCTGATCGCCCTGGCGATGGCCCTGGCCGCGTTGGGCACCCCGGCCTTCGCCACGTCCCCGCCAACCAGCACCAGCATCGCCGTCCACAGGGCGGCCCCCGGCCCCGCGGCCGACGCGTCGCTGCCGTGCGACATCTATGCCGCCGGCGGAACGCCGTGCGTGACGGCCCACTCCACCACCAGGGCGCTCTTCGCGGCGTACGACGGCCCGCTGTACCAGATCCAGCGGGCCTCCGACCACGGCTACCGCGACATCGGGGTGCTCGGCGCGGGAGGGTACGCCGACGCCGCCTCCCAGGTCTCGTTCTGCGCGGGCACCTCGTGCACGATCACGAAGATCTACGACCAGACCACCCGCCACAACGACCTGCCGATCTCCTGGGGCGGCTACTGGAAAGGGCCCGGCCCCAACGGATCGGACGTGGGAGCCGACGCCATGGCCCTGCCGGTGACCGCGGCCGGCCACCAGGTCTTCGGCGTCAAGGTCACCCCCGGTGTCGGCTACCGCATCGACCACGCCAGCGGTGTCCCCACCGGCTCCCAGCCCGAAGGCATCTACATGGTGACCTCGTCGAACCTCACCAACCAGTGGTGCTGCTTCGACTACGGAAGCGGCGAGAACTCCCACACCGACACCGGCAACGCCACCATGAACGCCATCTACTGGGGCAACGCCTGCTGGTTCGGCGGCTGCACCGGCAGCGGCCCGTGGGTCGAGGCCGACCTGGAGAACGGCATGTTCCACACCAACACCGGCTCCAACAAGGACCCGAACAACCAGGGCGTGCACCACCCGTTCGTCAGCGCGTGGCTGAAGAACAACGGCACCAGCAACTTCACCCTCAAGTACGGCGACGGTGCGAGCGGTGGACTGACCACCACCTTCTCCGGCCCACTGCCCAACGGCTACTCACCGATGAAGGTCGACAGCTCCGTCCTGCTCGGCACCGGTGGCGACAACAGCCCCTCAGGACAGGGCGAGTTCTTCGAAGGCGCGACGACGGCGGGCTATCCCGCCGACGCCACCGAGAACGCCGTCCAGGCCAGTATCACCGCCGCCGGCTACGGGACGCCGGGCGGCGGGGGCGGCACCACGGGTGCGCTGCACGCGGTGGGCGCCGGCAAGTGCCTGGAGGTACCGGGCGGCTCCACGACGCCGGGCGCGCAGACGCAGGTCCGGGACTGCTCCGGCGCGGCGAACCAGACCTGGTCGCAGAGCGCCTCCGGTGAGCTGACCGTCTCCCTGGGAGGCAGCCGCCTGTGCCTGGACGCCTCCGGACAGGGCACCAGTCCCGGCACGAAGGCCATCACCTGGACCTGCAACGGCCAGAACAACCAGCAATGGACGCTCAACACCAACGGCACCGTCACCAGCGCCCAGTCCGGGCTGTGCCTGGACGTGTCCGGCGCCGCCACCGCCAACGGAACCCTCGTACAGCTGTGGACCTGCAACGGCCAGTCCAACCAGAAATGGACGCTGAGCTGACCCGTTGAGCCACCACGCCCGACTCCGGGGCGGGGGCATCCCGCCGCCGCCCCGACCCAGGAGGATCGGATGAGGATGACAGCGAGACCCGGCCTTCCGGCCCTGGTGACCGGCATCGTCCTGACACTCGTGCTGGCGCTGCTGACGACGGCCCCGAGCCAGGCCGCCTCGGGCACGTCGCTGAGCGTCGACCTGGCCTCGGCCCGGGGACCGTCGACTGGCGTGGGGGAGGGGTTCCTCTACGGCATCAGCCAGGACGGCACCCAGCCCGCCGACCAGTTCCTCCAACCGCTGGGGATCAACGCGTTCCGCGGCGGCGGATGGTTCTCCGGCGGCTGGATCAGGGACGGCTACCAGTACGGGTCGGCGACCCGGGCCGATCTCGACTCGATCACCGCGCAGGCCCGGCGGCTCACCCGGCCGCCCTACCACGCGCAGTACCAGGTGCTGGTCAGCGACATCTACGGCGTCAACGGCGGCCAGCCCTCGAACACCAGGTATCCGTGTGACAACGGCGACTGCTCGAACTGGATCAGCTTCATCGACTCCACGGTGGGGGCCCTGCAGGCGTCGGGGCTCGGGTTCTCCTACGACATCTGGAACGAGCCGGACATCTCCGTGTTCTGGACCCGGGGTGTCAACAGCGCCCAGTACTTCCAGATGTGGGACACCGCCTACCGGGAGATTCGGCGCATCGCCCCCGGGGCGCAGATCGTTGGGCCGTCCCTCGCCTTCACCCCGCAGCGCATCCCGGGGGAGTGGCAGACCTGGCTCGCGCACGTGAAAGCGGCCGGGACCGTGCCGGACATGATCACCAACCACAACGAGGGCGACGTGGACGACCCCGTCACCGTCGCCCAGGCCCTGCGCAGCTCCCTCAGCGCGGCGGGCATCGGCCCGCTGCCGCTGTCCTCGAACGAGTACCAGCCCGCCGACCGGCAAACCGCGGGAGTGACTGCCTGGTACCTGGCCCGGTTCGCACAGTCCGGGTACACCAACGCCATGCGCGGCAACTGGGTGTGCTGCACCACCCCGAACCTGACGGGAGTGCTCACCCAGAGCGGAGGCACCTGGCAGCCGACCGGCAACTGGTGGGCGCTTCGGGACTACGCCGACATGACGGGCACCCTCGTCGGCACCTCCGGGCAGGTCGGCTCCGCGGCCATCGCCGCCTCCGAGGACTCCGCCGCCAGACGCGCGGTGGCGCTCATCGGCGACTCCAACGGGTACACCGGCGCCGCGTCCGTGACCTTCGACGGGCTGTCCTCCGTGCCCTGGCTGACGAACGCCGGCAGCGTCCACGTCACCGTGCACCGCATCCCCGACCAGACGCCGCTGGGCGCGCCGCAGACCGTGTACGACCAGAACGTGAGCGCCTCCGGCGGCTCGCTCACCGTGCCGCTCACCTTCCAGGCCACGCACGACGCGTTCGCCGTCTACCTGACCCCGGCCTCCTCCGGCGGCACGGACTTCCCGGACGGCTACCACCAACTCGTCGTCGCCAATGACAACCTGTGCCTGGACGTGTACGGCGACTCCACCGCCGCGGATGCCGTGGTCGACCAGTGGACCTGCAACGGCCAGGGCAACCAGCAGTTCCAGTTCCTGCCGGCCTCAGGCGGCTACGGCGAACTGCGCGCCCAGCACTCCGGCCAGGACGTCGCGGTCGCCGGCGCCTCCACGACGGCGGGCACCCCGGACATCGTCCAGCAAGCTCCCGGCACAGCCGCCAACGCCCTCTGGCTGCCCCTGCGCCAGTCCGACGGCTCCTACGCCTTCCAGAACCGCAACAGCGGCCTGTGCCTGGACGTCTACGGCGCCGGCAGCACCGCGGGACAGCAACTGGACCAGTGGCAGTGCAAGAACGCGCCGGGCACCAACCAGGACTTCGTCGTCCGCTGATACCGCACCCCACGCGGACCCCACCGACCTGCGAAAGGAACCCACCGTGTCAGCAATCGGACGGCTGCTGCGGCGCCTGCGCGCCTCGACCGCCGTGCTCACGGGCCTCCTCCTGGCCGCCGGCGGCCTCGTCGGCACCGTCGCCGCCCCGGCCCACGCCGCCACCTCGATCACCATCAACGGGGCGTCCGCAGGACGCGCCTTCGACGGCGTCGGCGCGATCAGCGGGGGCGGCGGCAACAGCAGACTCCTGATCGACTACCCCGAGCCCCAGCGCGGCCAGATCCTCGACTACCTCTTCAAGCCCGGCTACGGGGCCTCCCTGCAGATCCTCAAGGCCGAGATCGGCGGGGACACCAACTCCACCTCCGGCGCCGAGCCGAGCCACCAGCACACCCGCTCCGACCTGAACTGCGACCGGGGCTACGAATGGTGGCTCATGGAGCAGGGCAAGGCCCGCAACCCGGACATCAAGCTCTACGGGCTCGCCTGGGGCGCGCCGGGCTGGATCGGCGGCGGGAACTTCTGGTCCACCGACATGGTCAACTACCTGGTCTCATGGCTGGGCTGCGCCAAACAGCACGGCCTCGCCATCGACTACCTCGGCGGATGGAACGAGCGAGGCTACAACGTCTCCTGGTACGAGCAACTGCGCAGCGCGCTCAACTCCAACGGCTACGGCAGCGTCAAGATCGTCGCGGCCGACTCGGACTGGTCCGTGGCCAACGACGCCGACTCCAACCCGGCGTTCGCCGCCGCGGTGAGCGTCATCGGCACGCACTACCCCTGCGGTTACCGCTCCTCCCAGTCCGACTGCTCGGTGCCGTCGGCCGCCACGTCGTCCGTCAAGCCCCTGTGGGCCAGCGAGAACGGCTCGGACGACTACAACGGGGGAGCACCCGCCATGGCCCGCGGCATCAACCGCGGATACATCGACGGCCGGATGACCGCGTATCTCAACTGGCCGGTGGTCGCGGCGATCACACCGAACCTGCCGTACCCCACCATGGGCCTCGCCCTGGCCGCACAGCCGTGGTCCGGCCACTACGCGATCGGCAAGAACACCTGGGTCATGGCGCACACCAGCCAGTTCACCGCCCCGGGCTGGAAGTACCTCGACTCCTCCAGCGGCTACATCGGAGGCAGCCGGAACAACGGCAGCTACGTCTCGCTGAAGTCCCCCGACAACTCCGACTACTCCACCGTCATCGAGACGATGGACGCCGGCAGCGCCCAGACCCTGAACCTCACCGTCGCCGGAGGCCTGTCCAGCGGAACCGTCCACATCTGGTCTACCGACGTCAACTCCTCGAATCCCGCCGACTACTTCGTGCACACCGCCGACGTCACCCCCTCCGGCGGAGGCTTCAGCCTGACCGTGCAGCCCCATCGCGTCTACACCCTGACCACCACGACCGGGCAGGGCAAGGGCACCGCCACCGGCCCCGCCCAGGGCGCCATGAGCCTGCCGTACAGCGACACCTTCGACGGCTACGCCACCACCGGCACCGAGGCGAAGTACCTCATGGACTGGCAGGGCGCCTTCGAGGTGACGGCCTGCGGCGGCGGCCGCGGCGGCAAGTGCGTGCGTCAGATGAGCCCCCAGAAACCCATCACCTGGGACGCGCTGTCCGATCCGCACGCCCTGCTCGGCGACGTGGGCTGGAGCAACTACACCCTCTCCTCCGACGTGCTGCTCGAACAGCCCGGATACGCCGAGCTGATCGGCCGCGCGAACGGCCAGGACTACAGCAGCACCGGCGGGCTCAACGCCTACCACCTGCGGGTGAACGACACCGGTGCCTGGTCGATCCTGAACTCCAACACCAACGGCACCGTAACCACCCTCGCCCACGGCACGACCACGGCACTGGGCACCAACCGGTGGCACACCCTCGCGCTCACCTTCTCCGGGACCACCATCAGCGCCGTCATCGACGGTTCCACGGTCGGCTCCGCCAACGACCGCACCTGGGCCGGCGGACAGGTCGGCTACGCGACCGGCCAGGGCGAGACGGCACAGTTCGACAACCTGTCCCTCACCCCCGGCAGCGGCGGCGGAGGAGGCGGCACGACCGGCCCGCTCGTCGGGGCCGCCTCAGGCCGGTGCGTGGACGTGCCCAACCAGTCGCAGACCTCCGGAACCCAGGTGGAGCTGTGGGACTGCAACGGCGGCAGCAACCAGCAGTTGACCAGCACACCGGCCGGTGAACTGCGCGTCTACGGCAACGCCTGCCTGGACGCGGCGGGCAGCGGCACCAGCCCCGGAACCAAGGTCGACATCTCCGGCTGCACCGGCGGCGGCAACCAGAAGTGGACGCTCAACGCCGACGGCACGATCACCGGAGCCCAGTCCGGCCTGTGTCTGGACGCCACCGGCGCGGCAACGGCCAACGGCACCCTCCTGGAGCTGTGGACGTGCACCGGCGCCGGCAATCAGACGTGGGCGCGCGAGTGACCGGTGCCGGCCGAGACCGCCCACCCCCTCAACGCACCCTGAAGGAACCCCACATGACATCTTCCCACCGCCCGCTCAGCCGGCGCCGCCTGCTCGCGGCGACCGGCGCGGCCACGGCCTTCGGCCTGCTGCGGTTCGCCCCCCGGGCCGCCGCGAACGACGGCCCCGCGAGCTACACCGCGAGCTGGACCTCCGTGGACCAGCACCCCCCGTCCCCGGCCTGGTTCAAGGACGCCAAGTTCGGCATCTACTACCACTGGGGCGCCTTCAGCGTCCCCGCGTACGGCAACGAGTGGTATCCGCGCAACATGTACATCGGCGGCTCGAACGAGAACCAGCACCACATCGCCACCTACGGCGACCCCTCGGTGTGGCCGTACCACAAATTCATCGACGGCGCCCGCGACAAGGCGGGCAACGTCGTCCAGTTCGCCCCCAAACTGGTATCGCAGGGCGGCAGTTGGGACCCCGACGCGTGGGCCAGGCTGTTCAAGTCCGCCGGCGCCCGATTCGCCGGCCCCGTCGCCGAGCACCACGACGGCTTCTCCATGTGGAACAGCCGCGCCAACCCGTGGAACTCCGTCCAGCACGGGCCCGGACTCGACCTCGTCGGACTGCACGCCCAGGCCATCCGCGCCCAGGGCCTGAAGTTCATGGCCTCCCTCCACCACGCCTACCACTTCAACGGCTACTACGACCACGTGCCGTCCCAGTCCGACCCGGCCCTGCGCATCCTCTACGGACAACAGGGCTCAGCGGCGGAGAACAAGCTCTGGTACGACAAGCTCGTCGAGGTCATCGACGGTTACCAGCCCGACCTGCTCTGGCAGGACTTCGACCTGAACCTGGTGCAGGATTCCTACCGGCTGCAGTTCCTCGCGCACTACTACAACCAGGCGGTCGCCTGGAACAAGGACGTGGTCGCGACCTACAAGGACGGGCTCGACAACAAGGGCGAGGTCTTCGACTTCGAGCGCGGCGGCCCGGCAGGACTGCTCACCCCCTACTGGCTGACCGACGACAGCATCTCCTCCTCCAGCTGGTGCTACACGGTGGGGATCGGCTACTACACGACACAGGCGCTGCTGCACTCGCTGATCGACCGGGTCAGCAAGGGCGGCACCATGCTCCTGAACATCGCCCCGACGGCCGACGGCACCATCCCCTCCGCACAGCAGTCGATCCTGCTCGGGCTGGGGGACTGGCTCGGCCGCTTCGGAGAGGCGGTCTACGGCACCCGCTCCTGGTCCAGTTACGGCGAGGGTCCCACCAAGATGGGCGGAGGCTCCTTCAGCGGACCGGTGGCAGGCAAACCGCAGGACGTCCGCTTCACCCGCAGTCAGGACAACAAGGTCCTCTACGCCACCACGCTGGGCTGGCAGGGCGCGACCACGACCATCACCACGCTGAACTCCAACCAGATCAACCTCAGCAGCATGACCGGCGCCCAACTGCTGAACAACGCCGCCGGCACCTACGTCAACCTGCCCGCACCGACCCAGGACGCCTCCGGCCTGCACCTGACCATGCCCTCGACGAACCCGCCGTTCACCGCCCTGGCGTACACGGTCAAGCTCACCTTCTCCGGTGACATCCCCGTCCTCGGCGCACCGGGCGGCTCCACCACCTGGGTGAAGATTGCCAACGTGACCAGCGGACTGGTGCTCGACAGCGGGGGCAACGTCGCCTCCGGCGCCAACCTCAAGCAGTGGAACTACGACGGAAGCGCCAACCTGCAATGGCAGCTCGTCGACCTCGGCAACGGCTACTGCCGCCTCATGAACCGCGCCAACGGCATGGCCGCCGACAGCTGGGGCAACGCCGCCAACGGCGCTCCCGCCCGCCAGGAGGCGTGGAACGGCGGCAACAACCAGCAGTGGTCGCTGAACAGCCTCGGCGACAACCGCTACCAGATCATCAACCGCGGCACCGGCACCGCCCTCGACGGCAGCGGCAGCACCACGGTGGGCTCGACCACGGTGATGTGGACACCGAACTCCAGCACCAACAACGAATGGACCATCAGCGGCGTATGAACCTCCCGCGCGACCGAAGCCCCTCCCTCGACCACGGAAGAAGGAGCGCGCATGAAACGCACACCACTCTTACTGTCCATCACGGCTGCGATACTCCTCGTCCTGTCAGCTGCCGGAACCTCGTTCGGCAACAGCCTCGGCGCCCCCAGGTCGGCCACAGCCGCCGCCGCTGCCACTGCCGGCTGCGGCAAGGTCCCCACGCTGACGAGCGGTACCCACACGATCCAGAGCGACGGCCAGACCCGCAGCTACATCCTGAGGGTCCCCGCCAGCTACGACAACAACCACCCCTACCGGCTGATCTTCGGCTTCCACTGGCGCGGCGGCACGGCGGGCGACGTCGACTCGGGCGGAACGGACGGATACAACTGGTCCTACTACGGCCTGCGGCGCCTCGCGGACAGCGCGAACAACGGCACGATCTTCGTCGCCCCGCAGGGCATCGGCAACGGCTGGGCCAACTCCGGCGGTGAGGACGTGGCCTTCGTCGACGCCATGGTCGGCCAGATCGAAGCAGGCCTGTGCGTCGACACCACCCAGTTGTTCTCCGCAGGCTTCAGCTACGGCGGTGCCATGTCGTACGCCCTCGCCTGCTCCCGGGCGACCGTCTTCCGCGCCGTCGCGGTCTACTCCGGCGCGAACCTCAGCGGCTGCAACGGCGGCAACCAGCCCATCGCCTACATGGGACTGCACGGCCTCAGGGACAACGTGCTGCCCATCCAGTCGGGACGGGACCTGCGCGACACCTTCGTCCGGACCAACGGCTGCACCCCGCAGAACCCGTCCGAACCGGCCTACGGAAGCCTGACGCACATCATCACCACCTACTCCGGATGCAGGTCCGGATACCCCGTCGTCTGGGCGGCGTTCGACGGAGCGGGCCATGACCCCGGTCCCATAGACGGTTCCACCGGTGACGGCTGGCGCACCTGGACGTCTGCCGCGGTGTGGCAGTTCTTCACCCAGTTCGGCTCGAACCAGCCCCCGCCTCCGCCGCCCGCCGGCGACCAGGAGATCATCGGCCAGCAGTCGGGACGCTGCCTCGACATCAACAACTCCACGACCGCCAACGGCGCGCAGGCACAACTGTGGGACTGCAACGGCGGCTCCAACCAGCGGTGGACCTACTCCGGCGGAAAGCAACTGGTCGTCTACGGCAACAAGTGCCTGGGCGTCGGCCAGTCCGCCGGCAGCGGCACCCCGGCGACGATCTGGGACTGCAGCGGGCAGGCGGACCAGCAATGGAACGTCAATCCCGACGGCACGATCACAGCAGGGCAGTCGGGACTGTGCCTGGACGCCAACGGTCAGGCAACCGGCAACGGGACGAAAGTCCAGCTGTGGACCTGCACGGGCGGCGCCAACCAGCACTGGCGCCTGCAGAACTGACGGGCGCGGCCAGGCACGGCACCGAGCCGGCCTGGGCCGTCCTGACAAGCGTGGGCCTGCCCGTCTGCGTCGTCCACGGGCGCCGGTGGAGTGCGACGGCGAGCCGGTTCACGGCCCCGTAGCGTCCGACGGCGTGGGCGCGGGGGAGTCGAACGGCGTGCGGTACGTGGGAGCGTGGGTGCGCAGCCGCAGGCGCAGGGTGAGCCGGATGCGGGTGGAGGCGGGCAGGCGGACCGTCAGGAAGGTGGTGTGGCAGGTCTGCTCCGTTTCGGTGACGGTGGGCTCGGTGTGGCCGTAGTCGTACATGTCGCCGATCCAGCTGTCGTCCTCGCAGGTCGTGTGGCGGACGGCGGTGATGGTGTGCTCTGCGAAAGCGCCCGCTTGCAGGATGACCGTGCGGTCCGTGTCTGCGGACAGGTTGACCAGTTCGACGGTGGTCGCCTCGGGGTCGATGGAGGTGACCAGGGCGGCCACGTCCGGCGGGAGGCCGGCGCGGCGGGCGTCCGCGTCGTGGTAGCGCAGCCTGGCCTGCTGCAGGCCGCCGTTGTACAGGACCTGGGGTCCGCCCCAGGTCAGCTGGACGAGGGCTTCGGTGACCACGGGGTTGCACTGCTGCCAGACGTGGATGTCGGCCTCGGGCACGTCCAGGTCGTGGTAGCGGTCGATGCGGCGCAGCCGGTGGCGGACCTGGGCCTGGGC
The DNA here is from genome assembly GCF_053611365.1 of Streptomyces sp. NPDC054813. Taxonomy (NCBI): domain Bacteria; kingdom Bacillati; phylum Actinomycetota; class Actinomycetes; order Kitasatosporales; family Streptomycetaceae; genus Streptomyces; species Streptomyces sp. NPDC054813. The sequence goes on from NZ_JBSHAF010000037.1 coordinate 26,758, forward strand.
GGCGGCGAGGATCCGCTCGGGGTAGCCGGGGTCGTCTCCCGCGAGGAAGGCGAACCAGGCCTTCTCGTGCCCCGACTCCTCCTTGGACCGGAACGGCCGGACGGTGCGCCAGTCGATGCCGTCGCCGTCGCGCAGCCGTTCCAGCCGGGTGCGGTCGGCGGCGGAGGCGGTGTGGTGCCAGAGCGCCACGGGTACCGGTGCGGTGACCGGGTTGTGGTCGAACCATCCCGAGTCGTTGTGCCGGAACGGCACGTGAAGCGTCGGTGTGCGGATGTCGGGACCGAGTTCGACCACCCATTTGGAGGCGAGGCTGGAGTCCGCCTCGGTGTGGGGCATCACCTTTCCGTGGCTGATGAGGGTGTCGAGTGCGGTCGTGACCATGCGGAGGTGGTCGTCGTCTGCGGTCACCGTCGCCGCCGCGAGTGCCGCGACACAGGCCGCGTGGCCCACGCTGTGCCAGCCGTGCGGCCAGGACCAGCCGTAGTGGCCGCCGTACCAGCGGCCTTCCAGCAGGCCGCCGACGACCCCGTCGGGTCCGACGTTGTCGGGGATGAGGCCGTCGTGTGCCTGCGCGCGCTCCTGCCAAGCGCCGACGTACTCGATGATCCAGTCGCGGTAGCGGTCCTCACCGGACAGGATCCAGGCGTTGAGCGCCAGTCCGGTGGCTGCGAGGTTGACGGCGGTGTCGCCGACGCCCATCCGGTCGCGCATCGGGGTCCCGAGACGTGGGTCGGCCCAAAGCGGGCCGGGTGTGCCGTCGGCCTCGGAGATCCAGTCGAGCGGGAAGCCGTAGGTCTGTGCCTCCTTCTCCAGCCAGGGATAGACGTCGCCCTCGAACAGGCCCGTGCGGTCGGGGTCACTGCCGTTGTGCGGTCGGGTGATGAGGCGGTGTTCGGGGTCGTAGTTGCCCTTGGCCGGGTCGACGTACAACTCGGCGAAACGCAGGGCCCGTTGGGACCAGCGTGCGGGGGAGGCCATGCACAGGAAGTAGAGCAGGAGCAGGCTCTCGCCCTGGTGGAACCAGTCGTAGCCGCGCTCGAACTCGTCGCGCAGCATGTTCAGTTCGGTGAGCTGCCGCGTCACGCCCTCCCAGTGCTTCTCGCCGGCGGGCAGCAGATCGTCCGCGCCGCCGAGGAGGTAGAGCTGGGGCCAGTTGAAGAACACCTCGTAGAAGTCGTCCACACCGTCGCGGGTGGTGAGTTCGCCGGTGTAGTTCAGCCGTCCGTCGGGGCCGGTGAAGTCGCGGGCGAAACGCCGCCAGGCGTGGTCGAGCAGGTCGAACAGCGCCCGCTGGGCCACCGCCCAGCCGGGTGGTTCGAGCAGCGGCACCGTCGCGCGGATCTCGGGTGGCGGGAGCGGGTGGCCGGAGGGCTCGGCCTCCTCGGCCGAGGAGGCGTCGGTGGAACTGAAGGGCATGGGGAGGATCTCCGTTCGGGTCACGGCGGGGCGGGCGCAGCGGTGCCGTCGGCATGGCCGGCGCGGGCGCAGCCGGTGCTCGGAGCCCTTGGCGCGTCATTCCTTGGTGGCGCCCGCGAGCATTCCGCTGACGAGGAAGCGCTGGGCGAAGAGGAAGACGATCAGCACCGGGGTGATGGCCAGCAGGGTCGCCAGGGCCAGCTGGGGGCGCTCGACGGCGAGGGCGCCCACGGCCGGGTTGAAGGACGGGACGTTGCTGAGCAGGGTTCCGATCCCCACCTGGACAGGCATCTGGCTGCTCTCGGGGAGCATCACGTATGGCAGGAAGTAGTTGGTCCAGTTCGCGACGAAGCTGAAGAAGCCCACGAGCACGACGACCGGGGTCGCCAGCGGCAGCGCGACGTGCCGGAAGACGCCGAATTCCGAGCATCCGTCGATCCGGGCGGCCGCCAGCAGATCCCTCGGGACGGCGGTCGTGAAGTAGATGTACGTCAGGTACACGCCGAACGGGTAGAACGAGTACGGCAGGATGACCGACCACATCGTGCCGATCAGCTGGACCGCGTTGATCTCCAGGAACAGCGGCACCACCAGTGTGGCGTTCGGCATGAGCATCACGACCAGGGTCAGCACCAGCAGGGTGTGCCGGCCGCGGAACTCCGTCATGGCCAGGGCGTATCCCGCAGGGACGGCGACGCAGAGCGTGATGATCAGTGAGATGATCGCGTAGAGCGCGGAGTTGCCCAGCCACTGCATGACCGCGTCGTCCTGGAACGCCGTCAGCGCGTCCCAGTTGGCCCTCAGGGCGTGCCAGGAGCCGAAGGACAGCGGGTTGCCGTGGACGAGTTGCCGGTCGGTCTTGGTCGCGGCCAGGGCGAGCCACAGCACTGGGAGCACGAAGAACACCATGAACGCGGCGAGCACGGCGCCGGTCAGCAGCCGGGAGGTCAAGCGGCGTGCGGGGCGGGCGTACGACCGCGGTGCCCGGGTCGGAGCCGGGCTCGCGGCGCCTGATCCCCGTCCACTGCGTGAGGCGGTGGCCGGAGCGGCGGTGGCGTCAGTCGGCATCGAAGAACCCCGACCGTGCGACGAAGACCGCGGCGGCGGACACGCTGACGACGAGCAGCTCCACCGAGACCGCGGCGGCGCCGTTGATGTTGTTCATCTGGAAGGCAAAGTCGTATGTCAGCTGGTTCAGCGAGTAGTCGCGCCCGGCGACTCCGACGCTGGCCAGGGAGAGCAACTGCGGTTCGACGAAGAGCTGTGCGCCGCCCGCGAAGGCCAGGATCAACATGTAGACGATCCATTTGCGGAGCAGGGGAATCTGTATGTGCCAGGCGGTCTGCCAGGCACCGGCGCCGTCGATCCGGGCGGCTTCCACGAGGTCCTGGGGAATGTTGTTGAGCGCGCCGTACATGACGACGATCCAGCCGCCCGCGCCGGTCCAGAACGCGATGATCGTGAACAGCAGGGGCAGGTTGCCGGGAGCGATGACCTCGCCGAAGGTGTGGAACCCCAGGAGGTCCAGGAGTGAACTGACCGGGCTCACCGTCGGATCGAGCATGAACAGCCACACCAGCACGCCGGCCGCCCCGGCCAGCGCTCCGGGGATGTAGTAGAGGAAGCGCAGTGCCCTGCTGACCGGCCGGGAGGACAGCCGGTGCAGCAGGAGCGCCAGGCCGACGACGAACACCACCAGTGAGAGAAGCCAGAACACTAGGTAGACGGCGACATGGCTGACGGCGTCCATGAAGCGGAAGTCGTGTGCTGTGGTGACGAAGTTGGAGAAGCCGGTGACCGAGCCTCCGGCGTCGGTGAAGGCGAAGTAGATCGCGTATCCGGTCGGCAGGACGCCGAAGGCGATCAGCAGAAGCACATAGCAGGCGACGAAGGCCAGGCCGGCCCGGCTCTGCCGGGAGGCGGCGCGCGGGCGCCGGTGGGCGGAGCCGGCCGGGGAGGAGGTCAGAGTCACCGGGCGACCTTGTATCCGTCGGACTGGGCGTACTTGACGATGGAGTCGTGCCAGGCGGGCAGCATCGCCTCGATGCTCCTGCCCTGGGTGATGCCGGGCTTGACGGTGGCCGCCCAGATCGCTTCCTGGCTGAACTGGCCCGAGCCCCATCCGGACCAGACCTGTGAGGAAGCGTTCTTGAGGGCGCTCAGGTCGGTGGCGAAGTAGCCGGAGGCGTCCTGTCCCTTGAGCCAGGCCTCGGTGACCGGCGCGTAGGCGGGGAAGCCGGGTGCTCTCTTGCCCTGGTATGCGTTGTCGGTGGTCACCCACGTGAGGAAGTCGGTGGCAGCCTTGACGTGGGCCGAGTGCTGGGACAGCAGCCAGGTGCCGCCGCCGACGTTGCCGGTGGAGGGTGAGGTCTCGCCCTGCCACTGGGGGATGGGGGCCGCGCCGATCTGCTTGGCCTGGACCTTCAGGGTGTCCCGGAACACCGCTCCGCCGTACCATGCGGGGCCGGGCATGAGGAGGACCTTGTCGGCCTCGTTCTTGCCGAAGTCGGTGCTGAAGACGCCGCTGATGGACATGGACCTGTTCTTGACCAGCGCGTCCAGGAGCCGGGCCATCCTGGTGCAGGCGCCGCTCGTGGTGTTCACCGAGACGGACTTCGGGCCGGTGATGTGGTTGGCGCCGCACTTGCTCGCCCACAGGTAGATCTCGGGGGTGAAGGAGTCGCCGGCGTCGCCCACGAGGTAGCCGGGGTGTTCCTTCGCCACCTTCTCGCCGAGCTGCTGGAACTGCTCCCAGGTCGTGGGGACCTGGTAGCCGAACCTCTTCATCAGCGGCGCGTTGTACCAGAGCACCGCCTGGGAGAGGTCGTTGCGCAGACAGTAGACGCTGCCGTTGACGGTGCAGACGTCGTTCGCTCCCGTTGCGAACCGGCTGAGGGTAGACGCGGGGACGAGACCCTTGTCGAGCGGGGCGGCGAAGCCCGCGTCGACTGCCCACGTCACCTCGTTGTTCTGGGAGCTGAAGACGACGTCCGGCCAGCCCTTGCGGGTGCGGTTGAAGAGCTGGACCTTGGTCTGCAGGTAGTTCGAGCCGTTGGCGTCGCCGTCGTAGGTGACGATGTTCAGCTTCACGCCCGGATGCAGTTTCTCGTACAGCTTCGCGGCGTCGAGCCGGGTCGCGTCCACCCACACGGTCAACGCGCCTTTTGTCTGCGGGACTTGGGGGAAGCCGTCCTTGGCGGTGGTGCCGGTGCCGCCTCCACCGCCGCAGCCGGCCACGGTCAGAGTCGCCGCGGCGGCGCAGCCGGCCAGTAACCGTGTGCGGCTCTTGCCGAGCATCCTTCTCCGGCCGGACGCAGGCCTGTTGACGCTCATGTGCGACTCCACAGGGTTGGCGGATGCGGGCGGCTGTGCCGTTGCCGTCGCGGAAGAAATTAGCCGCCTTATCCGGAGTGGAGTCAAGGGGGATTGCAGGCGATTCGTTGACGATTCACGTGCGATAGCGAGAAATGAGGGCCGATTAATTGCCTTATGCGGCAATTGATATGGTTCGCCATCTTACCCTTTGAGGTTGATCACCTCCCGAATAAGTACTACTCATTTGGCTCGGGGGTAAGATGTGAGCGGATTCTGCGGCGATCAGGAGGCACGAGAAGATGAACGACACGCCCGCAGCCGGTGCGGCCTGGCCCGCGCAGGCGGGGGAGCGGCGTGACTACCGCCCCGGCTATGAAGTGGTCGCGGAGCGGATCCTCCATTTCATCGCCGAGTCCCGGCTGGTCGCAGGTGATCGGCTGCCCACGGAGAACGATCTGGCTCAGCGGCTCAACACCAGCAGGGCGGTCGTACGGGAGGCGGTGAAGATCCTTTCGGCGCTGGGCCGGGTCCGCGCGCACAAGGGGCGCGGACTGTTCGTCGCGGACGACGAGGGCATGCTTGTCACCGGCCGCTGGGGCGGTTTCTTCCGCCCCGTCGACATCGACCACGTGCTGATGCTCTTCGAGTTCCGCAGAGTCCAGGAGATGGCCGCCAGCAGTCTGGCCGCCACCCGAGCCACGCCCGCCGAACTGCGGACGATCGAAGTCGCCACGCAGCAGTGCCGGCAAGGCTACGTCGATGACCAGGTCGACCTGTTCAACCAGGCGGACGAGGACTTCCACCTGGGGGTGGCCGTCGCCTCGCACAACACCTTCCTCGTCAGCGCCGTGCGAGATGCACGACGGTTGCAGCGACAGTCGAGTGCGATCGGCATCCACGACAAGCTGGGCGAGGGCACCGAGTCGGCCGTCGAGGAGCACGAGGCGATCTACCGGGCCATCCGAGACGGCCTCCCGGACGAAGCGGCCCGGGCGACGGCGGCGCATCTCGACAGGACACTCGAGGACTACCGGCGGCAGATCCAGCGCCGTCTGTTCGGCTGAGCCGACGTGGCCTTCGCCTCTTCCGGACCACAGGAAGACCGTCCCCACCGGCGACCGCGGGCAGCCCGGCGACCCGGCCCGGTGTGACCGGCAGGGTCAACGGCGATGCGTCAGGCCAGGACGAACCGCCCGGCGAACACCTGCTGTCGGTGAACCTCCAGCCTGCGCAGGGCGGTGAGCACGGCCGAGGTCTTCGTGGGCGGGCCGCAGACGCACGCATGGCGTTCTGTCATGCCGGGAACCAGAGCACGCAGACCGTCCGGCGCCCATACCGGCGACTCGTGTCGCTTCACCGGGGCGGCCGGGAACCGGCCCCGTTCGCTACGCCTGTGCGGTGTTTGATCGCAGGTGCTCGCGCAGCCAGTGCTCGGTGTTGCTGACGTGCAGCAGGGCCGCGGCCTGGCTCACTGCGGCGTCGCGGGTGCGGAGGGCGTTGTAGATCGCCTCGTGTTCGGCGAGGGTCCGTCCGGCGGACTGGTCGTCCAACTGGCCCCGCCAGATCCGGGCACGCAGGGTACGGCCCGAGATGCCTTCGAGCAGGGTGAGCAGGCTCTCGTTGCCAGTGGCCGCCACGACCGAGCGGTGGAAGGCCGCGTCGTGGACGTTGAGCCGCTCCACGTCCTCGCTCGCCTCCCGCATCGCGTCCAAGTGGCCCTTGACCTCCGCCAGTTGGTCGTCGGTGATCCTTGCGGCGGCCAGCCCGGTGGCGAGCGGTTCGAGCAGCCGCCGGACCTCCATGAGATCCAGCAGGGCGCCGGTGTCGCTCTGGAGGAGCTCCACCGCGCCGCCGAGTCCCTCCAGCAGCAGGCTGGGCTGGAGGCTGGTCACGTACGTGCCGTCGCCTCGCCGTACCTCGAGCACCCGGGCGACGGCCAGTGCCTTGACCGCCTCGCGGGCGAGGTTGCGGGAGAGGCCCAGCTGCGCGGCGAGCTCCGGCTCCGGGGGCAGTTTCGCGCCCGGCGGCAGTGCGCCGGAGCGGATGAGCTCACGGATCTGCCCGATGGCCCTGTCTGTCAGGGACAACGTGAGCTCCTTCCGTGAGCGCGCCGTGCGGTCCGGTGCGCGAGTGACCGGGGCGGCGCGTCAAGTGTGGCGCCGATGATACCGGGGAGGCCGTGGAGGGTCCGCCGTCGGTGTGTGCCTCCGCCACATGGGGCGTGGCGGGCCGTCGATGAAGCAGCTTCCGACCCCGAAACATTCTATGTTTGCCGGTGGATAAATGGCAGCGGAGTACGTATATCGGTACAAAATTGCAGATGAGAGGCTGTTTTCATCCCTGCACGCCCGTTGACATGGTGAGGACACATGGCGGACCTTCTTCCGTAACGGCCGGCGCAACGGATGGTGGCCGTCGCGCCGGTCCCACCTCTCCCGTCTGCCTCCGTCCGTCACAGGGATGGCCCATGCCAAGTTCGATCAACCGACGTCAGTTCCTGGCCGGTGCCACCTGCGTGGCCGCCGCAGCCGTCGCGGGGGGAGTGTTCGGCGCCGGCACCGCGCAGGCCGCCCCCAGCACCTACACACCCGCATGGAGTTCGGTGAACCAGCACCCGCCCGCCCCCGAGTGGTTCCAGGACGCCAAGTTCGGCATCTACTTCCACTGGGGCGTCTTCAGCGTCCCCGCCTACGACAGCGAGTGGTACCCCCGCAACATGTACATCGGCGGGAGCAACGCCAACACGCACCACATCGCGACCTACGGCGACCCCTCCGTGTGGCCGTACCACAACTTCATCAACGGAGCGAACGACAAGGCGGGCAACTTCAACCAGTTCGCGCCCAGACTCAAGTCCGCCGGAGGGAACTTCGACCCCGACGAGTGGGCCCAGCTGTTCGTCGACGCCGGAGCGAAGTTCGCGGGACCGGTCGCGGAGCACCACGACGGATACTCCATGTGGGACTCCCAGGTCAACGAGTGGAACTCGGTCGCCAAGGGCCCCAAGCTCGACCTGCTGAACCTGTTCACCACGGCGATCCGCGCCAAGAACCTGAAGCTGCTGGTGGCGATGCACCACGCCTACCACTTCAACGGCTTCTACGACCACGTGCCCGCCCAGACCGACCCCAGCCTGAAGAAGCTCTACGGGCAACTGGGCGCCACCGCGGAGAACCAGCTCTGGTACGACAAGCTCAAGGAGGTCGTCGACCGCGCCCGGCCCGACATCCTCTGGCAGGACTTCAAGCTGGACGCCGTCGACGAGACGCAGCGCCTGAACTTCCTGTCGTACTACTACAACCAGGCCAACTCCTGGGGCAAAGAGGTCGTCGCCACCTACAAGGACGGGTTCAACGGCCACGGCGAGGTCTTCGACTACGAGCGCGGCGGCCCGGCGGACCTGACCGCGCCGTACTGGCTCACCGACGACAGCATCTCCAGCTCCAGTTGGTGCTATACCCAGGGCATCGGTTACTACAGCACCCAGCAGATGCTGCACTCCCTGATCGACCGGGTCAGCAAGAACGGCAACATGCTGCTGAACATCGCGCCGATGGCCGACGGCACGATCCCTCAGGCGCAGAAGGACGTTCTGCTCGGCATCGGCGACTACCTCAAGCGCTTCGGAGAGTCGCTCTACGCGACCCGGGCGTGGACGGAGTACGGCGAGGGCCCGACCCGGATGGGCGGCGGCGCGTTCACCGCCCCGCTCGTCGGCACCGCGCAGGACATCCGCTTCACCCGCGACAAGGCGGGCACCGTGCTGTACGCCACCGTCCTGGGCTGGCCCGGCAGTTCACTGAAGATCAAGACCCTGAGCTCGGACCGCATCAGCCTGTCCTCGCTCACCTCGGTGAAGCTGCTCGACTCGACGGCCGGCACCTACATCAGCCTGGCCGCACCGACGCAGGACTCCTCCGGGCTGACGGTGACGCTGCCCTCCTCGGCGCCGTTCACCGTGGGCGCCTACGTCCTCAAGCTCAGCTTCTCCGGCCCGATCCCCCCGCTGCGGCCGGCGGCCGGTGCCGTCGTCTACCAGGACGTCAACTACTCCGCGAACCACGCGGTGCTCGACCGGGGCACCTACACGGCGGACCAGCTGGCGCTGGCCGGGCTGGACGCCCGGAGCATCTCCTCCCTGAGGCTGGCGCCCGGGAACCAGATCGTCGCCTACAGCGGCGACAACTTCACCGGCACCTCCTGGACCTTCACCGCCGACAACCCCGACCTCAGGGGCACCGGCCAGAACGACCAGATCACCTCCCTGAAGGTGCAGTTCGATCCGTCCGCCTACTTCCGCATCGCCAACGTCACCGACGGTCTGGCCCTGGACAGCGGCGGGAACGTCGCCTCGGGGTCCAACCTGAAGCAGTACACGTGGGACGGCAGCCCCAACCTCCAGTGGCAGCTCGTGGAGGTCGGCGGCGGCTACTACAAGCTGGTCAACCGGACCAACGGCATGGTCGCCGACGGCTGGGGTGCCACGTCCGACGGCTCCGCGGCCCGGCAGGCGGCGTGGAACGGCAACAACAACCAGCAGTGGACGGTCACCCACCGCGGCGAAGGCATGTGCACCATCGCCAACCGGGCCACCGGACTGGTCCTGGACGGCGGTGGCAGCGTGGCCTCCGGCTCCGTCACCAAGCAGTGGACCTACGGCAGCAGCACCAACCTCCTGTGGACCTTCACCGCCCAGTGACAGGGCCGAGAGACCGGTGAACCGAGGGGATGCCCGGGCGGAGAACCGCCCGGGCATCCCCTCGCTCGCTGTGCCGGCGCTGCGGGCACTCCCGTCTCCCACCCCGGATCACGGCACCGGCAGGAACGCCGTGGACTCCAGGTACTCCCGCAGCCACTGCTCGGTATTGCTGACGTGCACCAGTGCCACGGCGTGGCTCAGAACGGCGTCACGCGCGGCCAGGGCCGCATAGATCGCCTCGTGCTCCGCGAGAGTACGGGCCGCCGCGCGGGTGTCCACCAGACCACGCCAGATCCTGGCGCGCAGAGTGCGGCCAGAGATGCCCTCCAGCAGGGTGATCAGCGTTTCGTTGCCGGTGACGTCCACGATGGCGCGGTGGAACGCCACATCGTGTGCGTTGAGCCGCTCCACGTCGTCGCGCGCCGCGCGCATGGCGTCCAGATGCCGCTTCACCTCGGCCAGTCCGTCGTCCGACAGCCGGGCGACGGCCAGGGCGGTGGCGGCGGGCTCGAGCAGCTGCCGCACCTCCATGAGGTCCAGCACGGCACCGGGATCGCCCTGGAGCAGTTCCACCGCGCCACCGACGCCCTCGAGGAGCAGGCTCGGCTGCAGGCTCGTGACATACGTGCCGTCGCCGCGCCGGATCTCCAGCACGCGCGCCACGGCCAGCGCCTTGACCGCCTCACGCGCGAGGTTGCGGGAGAGCCCGAGCTGGGCTGCCAGCTCGGGCTCCGGGGGCAGCTTCGTGCCCGGAGGCAGCGCCCCGGACGCGATGAGGTCGCGGATCTGGCTGATCGCCTTGGCGGTCAGGGACACGGTCAGCTCCTCTCGCCGGGCGCCGGAACGCCCGCCGGAGTGCCGGGCGCCGGAACGGGCGCGCCGTCCGCGAAGGGTGTGTCGGGGCGGAGGAGTCCTCGGTCGCGCAGGTCGTGCCAGAGGTCCTGGGGGATCCGCTGCTGGTGCAGTCGCGCGTTGCGCCGGACCTGTTCGGGGTCGCGCATGCCGAGGGTGACGTTGATGACGCCGGGGTGGGTGAGGGGGAAGGCGATGGCGGCGGCGGGCAGGGTGGTGCCGTGGGTCTCGCAGACGTCGGCGATGGCACGGGCACGGTCGACGAGTTCGGGCGGGGCGGCCCGGTAGTCGTACTTCATGCCCTCGGTGGGCCGGTCTCGCGAGAGCAGGCCGGAGTTGAAGACGCCGACGGCGACGACGGCCTTGCCGTGTTCCCGAGCGGCGGGCAGGACGTCGTCCAGCGCCGACTGGTCGAGCAGGGTGTAGCGGCCGGCCAGCATCACCACGTCGGCGGCGGTCTCGCTCAGGAAGCGGGCGAGCATGGCGGACTGGTTCATGCCTGCGCCGATCGCGCCGATGACGCCTTGGTCGCGCAGCTCGGCGAGGGTGGGCATGGCTTCGTCCGCTGCCTGTCGCCAGTGGTCGTCGGGGTCGTGGAGGTAGACGATGTCGAGGCGGTCCAGGCCGGTGCGGGCGAGGGTGTCGTCGAGGGAGCGCAGGATGCCGTCGCGGCTGAAGTCCCACTGGCGGCGCAGGTCGTCGCGGACGACGAAGCCTTCGGTGTCGACCCCGCGGGGGTTCTCGTTGGGGACCAGGAGGCGGCCGGCTTTGGAGGAGACGACGTACTGGTCACGGGCGCGGGTGCGCAGGACGGCGCCCAGGCGGCGTTCGGACAGGCCCAGGCCGTAGTGCGGGGCGGTGTCGAAGTAGCGGATGCCCGCGTCCCAGGCCGTGTCGAGGGCGGCGGCCGCGTCCTCGGCGGTGGTGGTGCGGTAGAGGTTGCCGATGACGGAGGCGCCGAAGCCGAGCTCGGTGACCTCGACGGCGGTGGTGGGGATCGTACGGCGGCGCAAGGGGTGCTCCTGGGAGGGTCGTTCAGCGTCGGACGTGTGCCGTGGCGCCCTCGAGGAGCGCCTCGACCTCGTCGAGGGTGGCCATGGAGACGTCACCGGGCGTGGTCATGGTGAGGGCACCGTGCGCGGTGCCGTAGGCGAGGGCGCGTTCCAGGCCCGCACCGGTGAGCAGGCCGTAGACGAGGCCCGCGGCGAAGCCGTCGCCGGAGCCGATGCGGTCCAGGACGTGCAGACCGGGCATGCGGGGGCCGCTGACCAGCCCGGTCTCGGGTGACCAGGCCAGCGAGGTCCAGTCGTTGACCCCGGCCGAGGGCACCGTGCGCAGGGTCGTCGCCAGCACCGTCGCCTGCGGCAGCTGGGACGCGACCGCGGTGAGCGCGTCGGTTACCTCGTCGTCGGTCAGCCGCACGGCGCCCGGGCGCGCGCCCGCGAGTCCGAGCGCACCCACGACGACGTCGGCGTGCCGGGCCAGGCGCCAGTCGGTCTCGCGGGCCCGGTCGGCCCCGCCCCGGCCGTCCCAGAGGCTGGGCCGGTAGTTGGGGTCGTAGGAGACGGTGACGCCGTGGCGGAGGGCGGCCGCCATGGCCTCGTCGGCGACGTCGGCGGTGGTGTCGGACAGTCCGGCGAAGATGCCGCCGGTGTGGAACCAGCGCACTCCGGCCGAGAACACCGCGTCCCAGTCGACGTCCCCCTTGCGCAGCTGGGAGACGGCCGTGTTCCCGCGGTCGCTCACGCCCAGCGCGCCGCGGATGCCGAAGCCGCGCTCCACGAAGTTCAGGCCGTTGCGGGCCGTGCGCCCCATGCCGTCCGCCGCGACCCAGCGGATGTGCGAGGTGTCGACGCCGCCCTGGAGGATCAGGTCCTCCACGAGCCGGCCGACCGCGTTGTCGGCGAGGGCGGTGACGACGGCGGTGCGCAGGCCGAAGCAGCGGCGCAGTCCGCGTACGACGTTGTACTCGCCGCCGCCCTCCCAGACCTGGAAGGTGCGGGCGGTGCGGATCCTGCCCTCGCCGGGGTCGAAGCGCAGCATGACCTCGCCCAGGGCGATCACGTCGGTCACGGTGCCGTCCTGTCCACTGCCTCGGCGGTCAGCCGGCGGATCTCGTCGTACGCGCCGCGTTCGAGGTGGCCTGGGGTGGCGATCCAGCTTCCGCCCACGGCGAGGACCGACGGATGGGCGAGATAGGTGGGCAGCTGGTCAGGGCCGATGCCGCCGGTCGGAACGAAGCGCGCCTGCGGGAAGGGCGCCGCGAGCGCGCGGAGCATGCCGGTGCCGCCGAGCGGTTCGGCGGGGAACAGCTTGACCGTGTCGAGGCCCGCCTTCAACGCGCGCATCAACTCGGTCGCCGTCGCCACGCCCGGCGCGATCGGAACCCCCAACTCACGTGCTTTGTCGATGACGTCGTCGTCGAAGCCGGGCGAGACGAGGAAGCGGGCCCCTGCCGCGACGGCCCGTTCCGCCTGCTCGGCCGTGAGCACGGTGCCGACGCCGACGGTCAGAGCGCCGTGCGCCGTCATCGCCTTCACGACCCGCTCGGCGTCCGGCGTGCGGAAGGTGACCTCCGCGCAGCGGGCGCCGCCCGCCGCGAGCGCGTCGGCCAGCGGGCCGGCACTCGCGACGGACGGCACGGTGAGTACGGGCAGGAGACGCGTCCCCGCCAGTACGGAGGCCAGGTCGGCGGTCATCGGCCCAGCCATCCGCCGTCGACGGGCAGGGTGGTGCCGTGGATGTAGTCGGAGGCGGGGGAGGCGAGGAAGACGGTGGCGCCGGCGAGGTCGTCGGCGGTACCCCAGCGTCCGGCGGGGATGCGCTCCAGGATGGCCTTGCTGCGGGCCGGGTCGTCCCGGAGGGCCTGGGTGTTGTCGGTGGCGATGTAGCCGGGGGCGATGGCGTTGACGTTGACGCCGTGCGGCGCCCACTCGTTGGCCAGCGCCTTGGTCAGTCCGGCGATGCCGTGCTTGGCGGCGGTGTAGCCGGGGACGGTGATGCCGCCCTGGTAGCTGAGCAGGGAGGCGGTGAAGACGACCTTGCCGTGTCCACGGGCCACCATGGTGGCGCCCACGGCCCGGGTGAGCGCGAACTGCGCGGTGAGGTTGACCTGCAGCACCAACTCCCAGTCGGCGTCGCTGTGCTGGGCGGCAGGCGTGCGGCGGATGGTGCCCGCGTTGTTGATGAGGATGTCCACCGGGCGCTCGCGCCCGGCGAGGTCGTCGCCCAGGGCGCGTACGGCGGCGGGGTCGGCGAAGTCGGTGCGGATCGCCTCGAACGAGCGCCCGGCAGCCAGGACGTCCTTCTCCACCTGGCTGCCGGACTCCTCCAGGTGGGCGCTGACGCCGATCACGTCGGCGCCGGCCTGGGCGAGCGCGCGGGCCATCGCCTGGCCGATGCCGCGGCGGGCGCCGGTGACGACGGCGAGCTTCCCGGTGAGGTCGAAGGGGCTCATACGGCGGCTCCCCGGGTGCCGTCGGTGCAGTCCACGAGGATCTTCATCACGTCTCCGCCGCTCTCCAGCGCCTCGAAGGCGGCCGGCGCCTCGGTCAGCGGCACGATCTTGGTGATCAGACGCTGGGCGGGGATCGTGCCGTCGGCGACCAGGGCGACGGCTCGCTCGAAGTCGCCGCGGTCGTACAACCGGGCCCCGACGAGGGTGAGTTCACGCCAGAAGAAGCGGTGCAGGTTGATCTCCCGGGGTCGTGGGTGGATGGCGACCAGGCACAACCGGCCGCGTACGCCGAGGACGTCGACGGCGGTGTCCACGCCGCCCGCCGCACCGGAGACCTCGAAGGCGACGTCCGCTCCCGCCTCGCCCGTCCACCGCTGGATGAGTCCGGTGACGTCGGCGGCGGCCGGGTCCCAGGTGCTCAGGCCCAACTCCTCGGCGAGCAGCCTGCGGTGGGCGTTGGGTTCGACCACGCGCACCTCGGCGCCGGCGGCACGCGCGACCAGGGCGATGAGGATGCCGACGGGTCCGCCGCCGACCACGACGACCTTCTCGCCGTCCTTCACCGCCGCCCGGCCCACGTCGTGCACCGCGACCGCGGTCGGCTCGACGAGTGCGGCCTGGTCCAGGGGCAGGGTGGCGGGCAGCCGGATGAGGGTGGAGGCGGGCACGGTCCAGCGCTGCTGCATGGCGCCGGGGGAGTCGATGCCGATGAAGTCGAGGTGCTGGCAGATGTGCTGGTGACCGGCGCGGCAGGCGGGGCAGGTGCCGTCCCAGCGCAGCGGCATCACGGTCACCGCGTCGCCGGGCCGCCAGCCCTCGACGCCGGGCCCGACGCGGACGATCCGGCCCGCCATCTCGTGTCCCAGCACGGCGGGCGCGGCGACCCGGGCGTCCATGTCGCCGTGGAAGATGTGCAGGTCGGTGCCGCAGATGCCGACGTAGGCGGGGGCGAGTTCCACCTCGCCGGGGCCGGGCTCGGAGCCGGTGGCGGGCGCGGTGTCCAGGGTGCGGGCCGAGGTGTATCGGACGGCGAGAGTCATCGTGGGGTCAGGGTCCCTTCCGCGCGGACGCCGATGGTCAGCAGCAGGTTGGCGTAGGTACGGGTGTCGCCGGTGACGACGGCGAGGGCCAGGTCGGGGGAGCGGGCGGCGTCGTAGAACGCGAAGCGGTCGAGCGTATCGACGGGCACCGGCGCCAGTCGGGAGCGGTACTCGGCGATGGCCGCCGGCTCCGGCTCGCCCTCGGGCGGCACCATCACCTGCGCCGACTCCACGGGCAGGGCGCGCAGCAGCACGTCGAGGACGGTGGTGACGTCGAGGGTGCCGGGTGCCAGGTTGAGGTGGACGGTTCTGGCCCGTTCGCCGACGGCGGTGCTGGCGGGGTAGTGGCCGTCGGCGAGCAGGACTCGGGCGCCGTGCCCGGCTCCGGCGAGTGCTTCGAGGATGCCGGGGTGCAGCAGTTCGGTCAGCAGCACGCAGTCCTCTCCTTACGTGTTCTTCTCGTGGTCGGACAGCCGGTAGAAGGCGGTCGCCGTGTCGCAGAGCACCGCCTGCCGCTCGTGCGGTGAGCAGTCGTTCAGCAGTTGTTCGACGGTGGCGGCCCAGCGGGCCCAGCCTCCGGCGAGGACGCAGACGGGCCAGTCGGAGCCGAACATCAGCCGCTCGGGGCCGAAGGCGGCCAGGAGGGTGTCCCAGACCGGGCGGATGTCGTCGAGGGTCCACGTGTCGTGGTCGGCCTCGGTGATCAGTCCGGAGACCTTGCACCGCACCTGGGGGTGGCCCGCGAGCACGCGCACCTTGCGCACCCAGTCGGGGAACGTGGGCTGTCCGATGGGTGGTTTGCCCGCGTGGTCCAGCACGAGCGGGAGGTCCGGGAAGCGCTGGGCGAGGCGGATCGCCTGGTCGAACTGGTGGCTGCGGATGAGCACGTCGTAGCCGAGTCCGCGGTCCTGTACGGCGCGCAGGCCCCGCTCGACGGACGGCTGCTGCAGCCACTTGGGGTCGGGCTCGTCCTGCACCAGGTGGCGCAGGGCCCGCAGATACCCGCCCCCGTGCTGGGAGCGCAGTTCGTCGAGTACGTCGCCGATCCCGGGGGAGGTCAGGTCCGCCCAGCCGACCACCGCGCCGACCAGGGGGTCCTGGCCGGCGAGGTCGAGCAGTTCCGCCGTCTCCGCCACGGAGGCGACGCACTGCACGACCACCGTGCTCGTCAGCCGGCGTCCCGCCAGGAACCGGTCGGCGGCCCGTCGCAGGTCCTCGATGCCGTGGCTGCGGCGGATCGGCTCGTGGCCGGGTTCGTCGAGCCAGGCCTGGGGCATGCGGTCCAGGTCCCACACGTGGTGGTGGGCGTCGACCAGGGGCAGCGGTTCAGACACGGGCGGACCAGACCGGGCCGTCGGGGTAGCTGTACTCCTTGAGGGAGGCGGGGTGCATCTGCGCGCTCAGTCCGGGCAGCGTCGGGGCGAGGTAGTGGCCGTCGACGATGCGGACCGGGTCGACGAAGTGCTCGTGCAGGTGGTCGACGTACTCGATGACCCGGTCCTCGGTGGTGCCGGAGACGGCGACGTAGTCGAACATCGACAGGTGCTGCACCATCTCGCACAGGCCGACGCCGCCGGCGTGCGGGCAGACGGGCACGCCGAACTTCGCGGCCAGCAGCAGGATCGCGATGTTCTCGTTGACGCCGCCGACGCGGGCTGCGTCGATCTGCACGATGTCGACCGCGCCGGCCTGCAGCAACTGCTTGAACACGACGCGGTTGGCGATGTGTTCGCCGGTGGCGACCTTGATGGGACTGAGTGCCTTGCGGACGGCGGCGTGGCCGAGGATGTCGTCGGGGGAGGTGGGCTCCTCGATCCAGTACGGGTCGTAGGGGGCCAGGGCCCGCATCCAGTCGATGGCGGGCTGCACGTCCCATCTCTGGTTGGCGTCGACGGCGATCCGGATGTCCGGGCCGACGGTCTCGCGGGCGGTGCGCAGGCGCCGTATGTCGTCCTGCAGGTCGGCGCCCACCTTCAGCTTGATCTGCGTGAAGCCGTCCGCTACGGCCTCGCGGGACAGCCGGGCCAGCTTGTCGTCGGAGTAGCCGAGCCAGCCGGGGGTGGTGGTGTAGGCGGGGTAGCCCTGGTCGAGGAGGCGGGCGATGCGGTGCTCACGGCCGGGCTCGGCCCGGCGCAGGAGCTCGAGCGCCTCCTCGGGCGTGAGGGCGTCGGACAGCCAGCGGAAGTCGACCTGGGCGACCAGCTCCTCCGGCGGCATCTCGCCCAGGAGGCGCCACACCGGCTTGCCCGCCCGCTTGGCGGCGAGATCCCAGGCGGCGTTGACGACCGCTCCGGTAGCCATGTGGATGGCGCCCTTCTCCGGGCCCAGCCAGCGCAGTTGGGGGTCGTGGACCAGGGAGCGGGAGAAGGCGCCGAGGTCGGAGCAGACCTGGTCCACGGACAGGCCGACGACGTGCGGGGCGAGGGTGGCGATGGCGGCGGCCTGGGCGTCGTTGCCGCGTCCGGTGGTGAACGCCAGGGCGTGGCCCTCCAGCCCGTCGCCCGCGTCGGTGCGCAGGACCACGTAGGCGGCGGAGTAGTCGGGCTCGGGGTTCATGGCGTCCGAGCCGTCGAGGTGTTCGGAGGTCGGGAACCGCACGTCCAGGACGTCCAGGGCGATGATGCGGGCTGACCGGGGCACGGGGGAGGACATGGCGGCAACTCCTGTGAGGGGCAGGGGAGATGGGTCCCCCTGCGACGAGACGTGAACGCGGCGGAGGCAGGGCGGCCGGTGGGCCGTCCGGGTCACTCCTGGACCTTGCCGCCGGTGATGCGGGAGATGGCGAGGGCGACCAGGATGATCAGGCCGTTGAGGGCGCCGATCCACTGGGCGGGGACACCGGCCAGCGTGAGCACGTTCTGGATCATGAAGAGCAGCAGGATGCCGCAGAACGCGCCGAACATGGTGCCCTTGCCGCCGTTGAGGCTGATGCCTCCGATGACGGCGGCGGCGAAGACGGTGAAGATGTAGCCGTTGCCCTGCGCGGAGGCGACCGAGGCCAGGCGTCCGGAGAGCATGAGCCCGGCGAGGGCGGCGAGTACGCTTCCGGTGACGATGACGATCCACAGCACCCGGTCGGTCCGGATGCCGGCCGCTTTCGCGGCGTCGACGTTGCCGCCGATGGCGTACAGGGAGCGGCCGAAGCTGGTCCAGCCGAGCACCGCGATCGCGACGGCGAACAGGGCCAGGCAGATCCAGATGGAGGCGGGCATGCCGAACCATTCGGCGGTGCCGGTGTAGAGCATCGACTGCGGCAGCTGGAAGAAGGTCTGGCCGCCGGAGATGCCGGTGAGGATGCCGCGCAGCACGATCAGCATGCCGAGCGTGACGATGAAGCCGTTGAGGCCGAAGCGGATGATCAGTAGCGAGTTGATCACGCCGACGAGCGCGCCCACGGCGAGGGTGATGGGGATGGACCAGGCGCCGGGGAGCAGGCCGAGTCCGTGCCCGGCGCCGGCCGGGACGACCAGCCAGGCCGCGACGCCCGGGGCCAGGCCCATGGTGGACTCCAGGGACAGGTCCATTTTCTTGACGATCAGGATCATCGTCTGGGCGAGGACCAGCAGGGCCATCTCGGACATGGTCTGCAGGACGTTGATGAGGTTGTCGGCCTGCAGGAAGACCGGGTTGACGATCTGGCCGACGATCGCGATGACGACGATCGCCGGGACGAGCGCCAGGTCGCGCAGCCGCGCGAGGGGAATTCGGCCGCCGAGCAGCGCGGTGCGCCTCTGCTTGGGTTCCACGGCCTGGGCGGCGGCGTCCGCGAGGACGGTTTCAGGCATTGAGGTCCACTCCTTCCATCGCGGCCACGAGGTCGTGGTCGTGCCAGCCGCGTGGTATCTCCGTCGTGACCCGGCCCTGGAACATCACCAGGATCCGGTCGCACATGCGCAGGTCATCGAGTTCGTCGGAGGCGATGAGCACTCCGGTGCCGGACTCGGCGGTCTCCTCGACCTTGCCGAGGAGGAACTCCTTGGAGCGCACGTCCACGCCGGCGGTCGGGTTGATCAGGACCAGCAGGCGGGGGTCGTCGGCCAGTGCGCGCGCCATGACGACCTTCTGCTGGTTGCCGCCGGACAGGGCGGAGACGGGCAGTTGCGGTCCGGGGGTCTTGATGGCCAGGTTCTCGATCATGCCCTCGGCCAGCCGGTCGCGCCGCCCGCGGCTGAGGAAGCCGCTCTTGCCGAGCCGTTTTGGTACGGACAGGGTCGCGTTGTCGGCGATCGACATGTCGGGCACGAAACCCTGGAGGTGCCGGTCCTGCGGGACGAACCCGGCGCCGGCCGCGAGCGCGTCGGGCACGCTGCCCGGCCGGGGCCGGCGCCCGGCGATCTCCAGGTCCCCGGTCGCGGCGGCGCGCAGTCCTACGACGGTCTCGGCGACCTCCGTACGTCCGCTGGCGGCGGCGCCCGCGAGGCCGACGATCTCCCCGGCGCCCACCTGGAAGGTGACGTCGGTGTAGGTGTCGTCGCTGCCCAGGCCGTGCACCGACAGCGCGGGCACGGTGCTCTCGTCCAGGCTGCCGACGCGCTCCTGGCGCCGGTCTGCCGCGGCCTCACCGGTCATGGCGGCGACCAGCTCCGTGCGGGGCAGTTCCGCGACCGGCGCGGTCACGATGTGCGCCGCGTCGCGGAACACCGTCACCATGTCGCAGATCTCGTAGACCTCCTGAAGGTGGTGACTGATGAACAGGAAGGTCACGCCCTGGCGTTGCAGGTCGCGGATGCGGTCGAAGAGCCGGTTGATCGCCGCCGCGTCGAGCTGCGCGGTGGGTTCGTCGAGGATGATGAACCGGGCCCCGAAGGACAGCGCCCGGGCGATCTCGACGAACTGCCGCTGCTCGACGCTGAGGTCGCCGGCCGGGGACTGCGGGTCGACGTCCACCGACCAGGCCGACAGCAGCTCCTGGGCCCGGCGGCGTACGCCGGTCCAGCTGATGAGCAGGTGGGGGCCGTGGTGGTGCCGGTTCAGGAAGAGGTTCTCGGCGACGGTCAGCGTGGGGATGATCGTCGACTTCTGGTAGACGCACGCAACGCGCCGGCGCCAGGCGTCGCGGTCGCTGAGCCGTGGTGCGGGGTGGCCGCCGAAGGTGACCGTCCCCTCGTCGGGGGCGTGCAGCCCCGTCAGGACGGACACGAGGGTCGACTTGCCGGCCCCGTTGCGGCCGACGAGTGCGTGGGTCTCGCCGGACCTGATGGTGATCCGGGCGCCGTTCAGGGCCACCGTCGGACCGAATCGTTTGACTATGCCCGTCGCCTCGACGACGGGCGGGGCCGCGGGGGCCCGCCCGTCGTCCGCCGGGGCGGGCGCGGGGGTGACAGTACGCTCCCCGTCGCTCATCTCAACCGCCTTGTTCTGGGTAGCCGTTGGGTCCCTGACCGGGCAGGTCAGCCGAGGTGGTTGCCCCACAGCGACGTGTCGTCGCTCTTGACGCTGGGGACGCCGCCGTAGGTGCCGCCGTCGACGGTGACCAGGGGAGCGGAGAGCTGGTCCTCCAGCAGACCGTCACGGACCTGGATGATCGTGCTGTCGTGGTCGGTCTTGCCCGGCTTGAACGTCTTCCCGTCGATCGCGGCCTTGAGGTAGTACAGGGCGTACTTGGCATACAGGTCGGCGGGCTGGGAGACGGTGGCGTCGATCTTGCCGGCGGCGATGTCCTTGAGCTCCTCGGGGATGCCGTCGTTGGACACGACGAAGACGTGTTTCTTGTCCTTCGGATCCACCAGCAGGCCCTTCTGCTTGAGCACCTGCAGCGTGCCGGACAGGGCGAAACTGGACTCCATGTAGACACCCTTGACGTCCGGGTTGGCGGTCAGGTCCGTCTGCAGCTTCTGCGCGGCGACCGCGCCGTCCCAGTTCGTGGCCTCGCCGAGCACCTTGATGCCGGGGTAGCTCTTCTTCATGCAGTCGTTGAACGCCTCGGTGCGGTCACGGCCGTTGATCGAGTCGAGGCCGCCCTCCAGCATGACGACCTTGCCCTGGCCGCCGAGCTTCGTGCCGAGGAACTGGCAGGCCTTCTCGCCGTAGGCGCGGTTGTCGGCCCGCACCACCATGAACACCTTGCCGCTGTCCGGGCGGGTGTCGACGGTGACGACGGGGATCTTCTTCGCCTCCAGCTGGGCCAGGGTCGGCGCGATGGCGGCGGTGTCCTGCGGCGCCATCGCGATGCCCTTGACGCCCTGGCTGATGAACGTCTGCGCGTTGGCGGTGAGCTTGGCGACGTCGTTCTGGGAGTTGGTGGTCTTCAGGGACAGGCCGAGCTGCTTCGCGAAGTCGGGCGTGTACTTGATGTACGAGTTCCAGAAGTCGGTGTCGGACCGCGGGTAGTCGACGCCCACGAGCGGCATGTCGCCCGACGAGGCGGAGGTGCCGGAGCCGCTGCTGCACGCGCTGAGCAGCGTCAGTGCGCAGACGACGGACGCGGTGGAGCTGAGTGCGGTTCTGATTCTCATGGGTACTTCCTCGCGCTGGTCCCGGAGCGGGGTTGTTACGCCGGTGCGACGATTGGGTGTCGCTGACAGATAGATGGGATGTTTATAGAGTGGGCTCGACGGGGTTGTCTAGAGGTAGGGAGGACAGGCGGGAGAATTCCGCCAGAACGCTCGACTGGAGGTCCTTGTCATGGGATGTCGATGACAGATCCATCCCATCAATGTTGTGAACCTGTGATGGGATGTCTCTTGCACCTGGATCGCGCGGCGGCCGTGGCGGTGCGCGCCCGCGGTGCGTGGCTGCGCCCCCGTCAGAGCGCGTCCGTGTGCCCCGGGGTGACCAGTGGATGCCCGTCCGGGACGTCACATGTCCGAGCGGGCCGCCTCAAGGCTGATGACGTCGGCGTCGAGGTCGTCGATGGCCTGGACGAGGTCGCCTAACTTGGACCTGGCCCGTGCCGTCCGCGCCGGGCGGGCCGCTGGACGGACTGCTGCTCGACATCACCGGCTGGAGGCCGGAGGAGATCGGCGACGGTGTCTCCCTCCTCACGGAGCTCGGGCAGTTCGGCCCCGGGGGCCGGGCGCTGTACGACCCGCGCCCCGGCGACCCGGCCCGCTGGGACTGGGGCGGGGACAGCTCCTGAACACCCGCACCCGGTCGGGTGAGGACCCACTCCGGCGGCACTCTCCTCGACCGCCGTGGCGCCCGTGAAAATCCCTGCGGCGCGTCGCGACGGGCATGCGGCTTCGTCACTGCGGCAGGCCGGCCTCGGCTGCCCGGCGGAAGACATCCCCGCACGTGGGTGCCCGTATCGGCGCGTGTTCGGCGAGGACGAGCAGTGCGTGGCGGAGTTCAGTGCCTAGCTGGGTGAGCCGGTGGCCGTACTGCCCGCCCGTGTAGATGTGCAGGCGGAAGAGGTTGACGGCGTGTCCGTCACGGTCGTCGGCGAAGGTGTCCGGGAGTCCGGCGAGCAGTTCGTAGTCGCGCTTGCCGGTCGCCGCGTCGGCCACGGCTTTGAGGGACAGGGCATCTAATTCTGTGGCGGATAGTGAAGTGTCAACCGCTACGGCATGGGCCGCGAGGGCCGCGAAGGTCTCGATCAGCCGCTCGCCTGCGCCGTCGATCAGATGTGAGACGGAGATGTGAAGGTCGAGCTCGTCCGCGTGGGCCCGAGAAGAGGCTGTCCAGAGGATGGCTCCGGCCGCGGGGGTCATGCGGGCCGCTTCGGGCCTGAGGGCATGGACGCTGTAAGAGAGTGCGGCAGGCACGGGCCCTCACGGCCGCCGGTGCCCGCCGCGTCACCCGCGTCTCCGGCGGTTACCCCTCCGACAGCGGGGTGACCGCGATCTGGTCGATCACCGGAGCGTACGGGGACCGCTGGTCGTACTGGTTGTAGGTGTCACCGTCGAAGTCGGGCAGCTCCTCAGCCGTGAAGGTGAGACGGTTGGTCCCCTGCTTCAGCGTCACCGGGACGGTCAACTCACGGAAGGCGTTGAAGTGAAAGGTGGTCGGGAACAGCACCCGCCACGCCGGTCCGCCGTTGACCGAGAGGTCGGCGTGGCGGGTGATCGGATCGGGGTTGTAGTGCGTGACGGGCGCCTGTTCGGCGTTGGAGTAGCGGATGGTCACCGCGTGCCGTCCGTACCGCTTGGCGAAGACGTCGACGGTGAGGGCGTTGGCTTTGCCGTCTCCGATGCCGGTGACCGCCTTGCCGCCGCTGGCGAACGTGTACGCGTCGGTGACCTTGGCGGCCCCGCTCGGCGTGCCGTCCTCAGCCTGGTACACCTTCGTCACCAGCGTGCCGCTGGAGGGTGCGACCCGCAGTCGGTCCAGCACGAGTCCGTGGGAGGAACCGGTCACGGTAATCTTGTTGATACCTCCGGACAGGAACGCCCGCACCACGTCCGTGCCCTTGTTCCCGGCGCCCGCCCGGGCAACGTCGAGCCTCTCGCCGTTGAGGGAGACCGCCGCCCGGCCGTCGCCGAGGCGGTCGAGGGAGAGGGCCGCCTCACCGTCGGTGGGGGAGTGGACCCAGAAGGTCGCGGACGCGCCCTTGGGCAGCGGTACCGCGCCCGGTCCCGAAGCACCCCGGTACGTGTAGTGCGGCCGGGTCCCGGCGAGGGTGGCGTACTCGGCCTCGTAGATCGCAGGACCGGCCGCGTTCTCGTCGCGCAGCGACAGGTCGATCTTGTCGATGATCGCGTCGCCCTTGGTGACGCCCAGGTCCGCGTCCTGTGCCGCCAGCGTGATCCGGTGCCGGCCGGCGGTCAGCTTCACGGTGGTGTCGGTGTGTCCCCAGACCACCCACTTGTAGCCGAGCGGCAGGAGCAGCTCCTGCGGGTGCGTGCCGTCGACGCGGAGGAAGACGTTGGTGGGACCCTGCTCCTTCACCAGGTCGTACAGGTTGTAGGAGTTGGCGAAGACGCTGAGGTCGTACGTGCCGTCCTGCGGAACGTCGACGTCGAAGGCGAGCACGCCGTCGGATCCGGTGCGCAGACCGCCGACGTTGTAGGCGCCGCTGGTCGCGAACTTGCCGACGTCCGAGGGCGTGCCCTCGGGCCCGTTCCTGGAGTAACCCTTGCCGGTGTACGTGGCGTTCTCCGCCTCGTACGTTCCCCGCCAGCCGACCGAGGGGTGGGTCTGCGTCCCGCCATGGCCGCCGGGGGAGAGGATGACCTGGTACGCGGACATCTCGTTCATGCCGGTCATCGGCAGCGTCACCGTGCCGTCCTCGCCGACCGCGACCTCCTGGTCCGCGAGCCGCAGCGGCTGGGCCGAGTCGCCGACCTGCCCGGTCCACGGGATCTCCTGCACGGTGGCGTGCACCGTCGAGCCGAACAGCCTGGGGTCGATGTTCTCGAAGACGACATCCGCGTCGCCGCTCTTGCCGCCGAAGAGGGCCCGGGACTGTTTCTTCTTCTCGTCGAGCGTGGCTATGCCCTGGAGGGTGTACTGCTGGTTGGGGTGCGGGGTGGTCACCTGCACGGTGTGCCCGGACATCTGGCCGTAGGCGTTGAACAGCCACCACTGGCCGTTGGCCCGGTTGGCGTCGACGGCGGAGTCGTTGAGGTTGCCGTCGATGTTCCAGTACGCCAGGTCGGCGTCGATCTTGGACTCCTCGATGGCGGAGACCCACTGGACGACCTGGCCGGGCACGGAGAGGTGGTAGTTATGGCCGTACTCGTTGACGTTGATCGGCAGCGGACCGATCCCCGCCTCCTGCTCCCACTGCCGGTACCTGGCCACGCTCGTGCGGACCGCGGCGGGGCTGGACAGCTCGTGCCAGGTCATCACGTCCGGGACGACGTCGTTGGCCTTGGTGTACTGCAGAAAGCCTTTGACCTGGTCGAAGAGGAGAGAGGTGTTCGGGCCCGCGATCCGGGCGTCCGGGTCCTCGTCCTTGATGAGGTGGTAGACCTCTTTCCACGCCGCGAAGAAGTACTGCGGGTCGTTAAGCCAGGACACGTTGTTGTAGCTCCATGTGCCCGAGCCGAACATGTTCCCCTCCGGCTCGTTGAAGGGAACGTAGACGACGTGGTCCTTGTAGCCGCCCATCGTCTTGACCTGCGCGACCTGCTTCTTGATCTTCTCCTTGAAGTCCGCGAGCCGCTCGGGGCCGCTGTCGCCCGGCCACTGGTACGGGAACCCGCGGTAGATGTCGGTCATGTAGATGTAGACGTCCTTGCCGCCCGAGTCCACGAACCGCGGCAGGACTTCCAGCGCGTCCGCCCCCGGGTGCTGGGGGCCGTCCTGCGCCTTGGTGGACACGGTGCGCAGGTGCATGCCCTCGATGAGGTTGCGGCTCGGTGCCCCGTCACCGTAGATCCCGTACAGCGAGCCGGCTGCGCCGCCGTGGAAGGCGCCGGTGTCGGTGGCCAGATCGATGACGAGCCGTTCCGTATCCGCGGCGTGAGCGGTGCCGGCGGAAGGGGCGGCGAGCAGGGTGGCCAGGACCGCTGTCATCGCGGCACCGGCGCCCGTCGTTCTCTTTCGTCGCACTGAGATCTCCGTGGTTTCCCTGGGGGTTCGGGCGCTGGACTGACGGATCGAACCGGTTCGATACGGCCGAGGTGCAGGACCCAGGTCATGTTGCGCGGGAGTCTGGGCCGGGTCGAACCGGTTCGAGGGAAGCTAGCACCGCAAAATTCCACCAGCAATACCTCCGACACGGGCAGTTACTGAAGCTCCCCATGGATTTCGTACCCATTACGAGAAGTGCGGCGAGAGGTGTTGACAGTCGCTGGGGTTGTTCCTACGTTCACTTCACGCGAACCGGTTCGATAGCTGGTTCGCTACATCGAACCGGTTCGATCCTTCCAAGGAGTGCTCGTGAACATCGGTGAGATCGCCCGGCGGGCCGGTGTCTCGCGGAGCACTGTGTCCTACGCGCTGAGCGGCAAGCGCGCGGTGTCGGAGGACACCCGCCGAAAGATCCAGCACGTCATCGACGAGCTGGGCTACCGGCCCAACGCCAGTGCGCGTGCCCTGGCCAACGGCCGGACCAACACGATCGGCCTGGTCTTTCCGCCGGCCGGCAACCACTACACCGGTATGCAACTCGACTTCATCGGCAGTGTGGTGGAGGCGGCTGCGGCTCAGGACTACGACGTGCTGCTGTCTCCCAGTGGCGTCGACAGCGACCGCTCGTTCCAGCGGCTGCTGGGGGAGCGGCGGGTCGACGGCGCGATCCTGATGGAGATCAGACTGGAGGACGACCGGGTCGATCACCTGGCCGCCCTCGGTTTCCCCTCCGTCGCCATCGGCCGGACGGCGCATCCCGAAGGCACCTGGTGGGTCGGCCTGGACCACACCGCGCTGGCAGGGGCGTGCGTCCATCACCTCGCGGACCTCGGCCACCGCAGGGTCGCCTTCGTCAACCGTCCCGAGCAGTTGCTGCGGGCCGGATACGAGTCAGCGCACCGCGGGCTTGACGGCTTCACCAAGGCCGCGGCCGAGCGCGGGCTCACCGTTCGGACGTACTGCTGCGGGGACGACGCCGCGTCCGGCCAAGCGTGCCTGGAACAGATCCTGCACGACGACCCGGCCGCCACGGCCCTGGTCACCCTCAACGAGGCCGCGCTCGGCGGCCTGTACCGCGGACTGGCTCAGGCCGGCCGTCATGTACCGCGCGACTTCTCCGTCACCGGAGTCGTGGCAGGCCGGTGGGCGGAGACGGTGACCCCGCAGCTCACCGCGGCGGACGTACCGGCGGAGGAGATGGGCCGACACGCCGTCGACCTTCTCGTCGAGCGGCTCGACCACCCCGACGCGCCGCCCCGACACCACCTGCTCGCGCCGCCCATCTCGCTACGTGCCAGCACGGGGCCCGGCCCCGGCACACGGTCCATCGACGCCCCCTGACGTCGGCCATCAGCACCACTTTCTGACCACGGAGCGCGGGCCGCGTCCGACCCCCTCACCGTATGCACCGCTCGCCGTGGCTGTTCGGCATGCCCGCTTCCCCCCTCGTCACCCTCCCTCGGCACACCCGTGCCAGAAAACGAAGGAACGCGCAATGCACAGCTCCGTCAGACGGCTCCGCCTCACCGCCGCGACCGTGACCGTCCTCGCCGTCGCAGGCACCGCCACCGCTTGTTCCTCCGGTGCGAGCAGCACCGGCACCAAGGCCGCAGACAGCGGCACGTACACCATCTGGGACCCGTACCCGCAGTTCGACAAGAGCTCCGCGTGGGCGAAGCTGCTCGACACCTGCGGCACGAAGGCCGGGGTGAAGATCAAGCGGACCGCGTTCGACACCAGTGACCTGGCGAACAAGGCACTGCTGGCCGCCCAGCAGGACAACTCCGCGGACGTCCTCATCGTCGACAATCCGGTGGTGTCGACCCTGGCCGAGGCCGGAGTTCTCACCACGACCGAGGACAACAAGCTGGACACCTCGAAGGTGAACACCAACCTCCTCGCCGCCGGACAGGCGGTCGGCAAGACGTACGGCATGCCGATCGGCGCCAACACCCTCGCTCTCTACTACAACAAGGCGGTGCTGAAGCAGGCCGGGGTAGACATAGCCTCGGTCAAGGACTGGAAGTCGCTGACCGCAGCACTCGCGAAGGTCAAGAAGGCGGACAAGAAGGGCATCACGTTCTCCGCGATCGGCACGGAGGAGGGCACCTTCCAGTTCCTGCCCTGGTACTGGGGATCGGGTGCCCAGCTGGCCGCGCTCGACTCCGACCAGGCCGTCTCCGCGCTGACGCTGTGGAAGGACTGGCTGAAGAACGGCTATGCCCCGAACTCGGTCCTCAACAACACACAGACGACCAGCTGGCAGGAGTTCGCGACCGGCGACTACGCGTTCAGCGAGAACGGCACCTGGCAGCTCGCCAACGCCAAGAAAGCCGGCTTCGAGTACGGAGTCATCCCCGTTCCCGCCGCCGACGGCGGCAACGCGGCCGCCCCGACCGGCGGCGAGTTCGTCACCATCCCGGTCCAGGGCAAGACCGACCGCTACCCGACGTCACAGAAGATCGTGACCTGCCTGACCAGCGCCGACAACCTCCTCAACACCGACACCACGCTGTCCTACGTGGCACCCACCACCGAGGTCCAGGACAAGCAGGTCGCGGCGAACGCCGAGCTGAAGCCCTGGGTCGACGCGGTCCAGGCGGCCAAGGGACGCACCAGCGACGACCTGGGCACCAAGTACCCGAAGATCTCTGAGCAGTTGTGGAAGGCGGTCCAGTCCGCGCTCAGCGGCTCGAAGTCGCCGAAGGACGCGCTGTTCGCGGCCCAGTCGGCCGTCAAGTAACCAGAGGCCAGGGCCAGTTGATGAG
The DNA here is from genome assembly GCF_053611365.1 of Streptomyces sp. NPDC054813. Taxonomy (NCBI): domain Bacteria; kingdom Bacillati; phylum Actinomycetota; class Actinomycetes; order Kitasatosporales; family Streptomycetaceae; genus Streptomyces; species Streptomyces sp. NPDC054813. The sequence goes on from NZ_JBSHAF010000037.1 coordinate 54,760, forward strand.
TCACATGACCCAAGTGCCGCACCGACGGACCGAGCGCCACCACAGCGGTGCGGCCCCCACCGCCCCGCCCCGGGCACGGCGTCGCCCCACCTCCCAGCAGTGGGCCGCCTGGGGATTCCTCGCCCCGGTGACCCTGTACCTCGTCCTCTTCTACGCCTATCCCCTCTACCGCAACATCGACCTGAGCCTGCGCAACTACACGGTCCGGTCCTTCGTCCAAGGGGATGCGCCCTTCACGGGCCTGGCGAACTACCGCACCGTCCTCGACGACCCGACCTTCGCCCCGGCCCTGCTCCACACCGTGGTCTTCACCACCGTGTGTCTGTTCTTCCAGTACGCCATCGGCCTGGCCCTCGCGGTCTTCTTCAACCAGCGTTTCCGACTCTCCGCGACCCTGCGCGCCCTCTTCCTGGTGCCCTGGCTGCTCCCGCTGATCGTCTCGGCGTCCACCTGGTCGTGGATGCTCAACAGTGACTCCGGTGTCGTCAACGCCGTCCTGCACGCCGTCGGCATCGGACCGGTGAACTGGCTGACCGAACCGGGCTGGTCGCTGGCTTCGGTGATCATCGCGAACATCTGGATCGGCGTCCCGTTCAACCTCGTTGTCCTCCACAGCGGCCTTCAGTCCATCCCCGCGAGCCTCTACGAGGCCGCCGCTCTCGACGGGGCGAACGCCTGGCAGCGGTTCTGGCGGATCACCTTCCCGCTGCTGCGACCGGTGTCCGCGATCACCCTGCTGCTGGGCCTGGTCTACACGCTCAAGGTCTTCGACATCATCTGGATCATGACCAAGGGCGGCCCGGCAGACTCGTCCACCACCTTCGCCACCTGGTCCTACCAGCTCGGCTTCGGCAACCTGCTGCCGGCCTTCGGGCCTGGAGCGGCCGTAGGAAACCTGCTTGTGGTCGCCGCCCTGGTGTTCGGCCTGGTCTACGTCAGGGTCCAGCGGAAGCAGGCACTGTCATGAACGGCACTGTCATGAACCGAAGCACCAGCCGTACGTGGTGGCAGACGGCCATCGGCGTGCTGTTCACCGCGGTGATGCTCTTCCCGGTCTACTGGATGCTCAACGTGTCCTTCACCCGCGCCCAGGACATGCGCAAGAGCCCACCGGACCTGATCCCCCTGCACGGCACACTGGAGGGCTACCGCGCCGTCCTGGACCAGCAGTTGCCCTATCTCGGCACCAGCCTCGTCATCGGCCTGGGCACCGTCGTCCTCACCGTGGCACTTGCCGCGCCCGCAGGCTACGCACTCGCCAAACTCCGCCCACGTGGCGGCGGCGTGCTCAGCTTCCTCTTCCTGGTCGCCCAGATGATCCCCGGCATCATCATGGCGATGGGCTTCTACGCCATCTACCTCAGCCTCGGCCTGCTCCAGTCGGTACTCGGCCTGATCGTCGCGGACTCCACGCTGGCCGTGCCGTTCGCCGTGCTGATCTTCACCGCGTTCATGTCCGGCATCCCCGGCGAACTCCTCCAGGCCGCGAAGACGGACGGCGCCGGGCCCGTGCGCACCTTCTCGTCGATCGTGCTGCCCATGAGCCGCAACGCCATCGTCACGGTGTCGCTGTTCGCGTTCCTGTGGTCCTGGTCCGACTTCGTCTTCGCCAGCACCCTCGCCAACGGCGGTGCGCACGAGCCGATCACCCTGGGCATCTACCACTACATCGGCAACAACAACCAGGAGTGGAACGCGATCATGGCGACCGCCGTCGTGGCCTCCCTGCCCGCCGCGGTGATCCTCGTCCTCGCCCAGCGTTACGTCGCCGCCGGCGTGTCCGCCGGCGCCGTCAAGGACTGAAATCTCCCCAGCTCGTCAGCCCCGTCCGAGGGCCGATCACCCCTGCTCCAGAAACGAGTCACGCTGTATGACCGTCGTCTGCTCCGGCCCGGCCTTCTCCGTCCACGACATCCCGTTCAGCACCCGCGGATCATGGTTCGGTATCTCGCCCGTGGTGGCGGAGAAGACCATCGCCGACGACCTCCACCTCGTCTCGCACCAGAACGGCATGCATGCCGTGCTGCGTCTCGTCCCGCTCGACACGACCACCGGGGATCGCGCCGCCACCGGGCCGCACGCGACGCCGAGCCAGCTCAGCTGGATCGGCGCCGAAGGCCGCATCGACCTGTCCTACGAGTCGCCGGACACCGTACGCCTGCGCGGTGACGGGCTGGGCCTGCACATCGGCGCGGCGGCGACCGTACTGACCCCGTTCAGCGGCACCTACTTCTACCCCGAACCCGGAACAGGTGCCTATGTGTTCACCTCGTACGAGACCGGGCGGCGCTACCGCGTCACCGTGCTGTGCGGGACCGTGACCGAGGCGTCCGGCACCCAGACGCTTGGCAGCGCCGCGCGAGGTATCACGATCGGCGCCGAGGCCGGCGCGGTTTGGGAGGTCGCGGTCGAGGAGTACGAGACCGCGCGCCGCCCGTACGCGTCCTCGGCGTCCTTCGCTCAGGTCGTGGACGCCGCGCACGGCGCCTTCTCCTCCTTCGTCGACACCGTCGCGCCCTGGCGCTCGTCCAGGACACCCGCCGCGGAACTCGCCGCCTACGTGCTGTGGTCCGCGACCGTCCGGCCACGGGGCTTCGTCACCCGGCCCGCGGTGCTGATGTCGAAGCACTGGATGGACAAGGTGTGGAGCTGGGACCACTGCTTCAACGCCCTTGCCCTGGCCCCCGGAAGCTCCGGACTCGCCTTGGACCAGTTCGCGCTGCCCTTCGACCATCAGGACGAGACCGGCGCGTTGCCCGACTCGGTGGCCCACTCGGAGATCCTCTACAACTTCGTCAAGCCCCCCATCCACGGCTGGGCACTACGCCAACTGCGCCGACGGCTGCACGAGCCGCTCGGCGAGGCGGAGTTGGCGGAGGTCTACGACCGGCTGGCCCGCTGGACGGACTTCTGGCTCACCATGCGGCGCGCGCCCGGGGCCACCCTCCCGCACTACGAGCACGGCAACGACAGCGGCTGGGACAACGCCACCACCTTCGACCCCGAGCGTGTGATCGTCAGCGCCGACCTGTCCGCCTTCCTCGTCCTGCAACTGCGCGAACTTGCCGAACTGGCAGAGGAGTTGGGGTTGCCGGACGACACGCGCAGGTGGACCCGAACGGCCGACGCGACGCAGGCGGCGCTGCTAGACGAGCTGTGGACCGGCGACCGGTTCGTCGCCCGCTCGGCACACAGCGGGGCCACCTGGACCAGCTCCAGCCTCCTCGACCTGATGCCCGTCGTGCTCGGCGAGCACCTGCCCGAAAACATCGGCGATGCGCTGGCCGACCGCATCGAGGCCCACCTGACCGCGTATGGCCTCGCCACCGAACTGCCCACCTCGCCGCAGTACTTGGACGACGGCTACTGGCGTGGTCCGATCTGGGCCCCGTCCACCGTCCTGATCGAGGACGGCCTGCGCCGCGCCGGCCACGATCCTCTCGCTGACGAGATCAGCGCCCGCTTCCGCGCCCTGTGCGAGACCTCGGGTTTCGCGGAGAACTTCGATGCCGTCACCGGCGCGGGCCTGCGCGACCGCGCCTACACCTGGACCGCCAGCAGCTACCTGCTCCTCGCCGAGGCCCACGAGCTGAGGCGCGCCGAGACCGTGGAGGCCGCCGGCGGCTGACAGACCCCTGGGCGACCCTCGCCCAGGCAGTACCCCTTCGGGAGACCCGCACATGCGCATACCTCGCTTCCGTTCCCCAGCCGGACGCCCCGGCAGACCAGCCGTCCCGAGAGGCCGCAGAACCGCCGTGATCGCTGCGCTCCTGGCCTCGTTCGCCGCCGTCACACTCCCTGTGACCACGGCCCACGCCGCCGACACCTCCGTCACCGTCGACTTCTCCACCGCCGGGGGCGCCCCCACCTACCACGCCTCGGGGATGATCTACGGGATGACCCCGGACGGTTCGCTGCCCCAGGACCACTTCTTCAAAGACGTCAAGTGGCACTTCATGCGGGCCGGAGGCGCCCAGCTCAACAGCGGCGGCTACGCCACCAGCCTCGCCGACTACCAGACGCGCTGGGCCTCCACCCTGGCCCAGTACAAGCGCACCGCCGCCCTCGGCGGCACCTTCGTCCTCCTGCCGCACGACCTGTGGGGCGCCGATGGCACCACCAGTCAGGGCTGGCCCGGCGACAACGGTGACTGGACGCAGTTCGACGCCTTCGTCACCCAGCTCATCAGTGACGTCAAGGCCAACAACATGACCGTCCAGTGGGACCTGTGGAACGAGCCCGACGGCAGCGGCTTCTGGGGCGCGTCACAGACGCAGTACCTGCAGATGTGGTCGCGCTTCTACGCCAAGGTGCGCGCCGCCTTCCCCGCCCAGCTCATCGTCGGCCCCAGCATCGCCGGCCAGCCGAACACCTCCAACAGCTGGTGGACGACGTATCTGACCTATGTCAAGGCGAACAACGTCGCCCCCGACATCTACAGCTGGCACGACGAACCCGGCGACCCCGCCACCGACGTCGGCCGCGCCAACTCCACCCTCGCCGCCGCCGGGTTGACCAAGACCCGCGCCTACCAGATCAACGAGTACGCCACCCTGTCCATGCAGTCCCCGGGCGGCGGCGCCTGGTTCATCGGCCGCCTTGAGCGGGCCGGTGCCGACGGGCTGCGCGGCAACTGGGCTTCCGGCACCGCGTTGCACGACAACGAGGCCAACCTCCTCACCAAGAACAGCGCCGGCCAGTACCTGCCGCTCGGCGAGTGGTTCACGTATCGCTACTACGGCTCCCAGACCGGCAACATCGTCAAGCTCACCCCCGGCACCGGCACCGACGGCCTGGCCACCAAGGACAACTCGGCTGGCAACGCCAAGGTGTTGCTCGGCAGCAGCGGCAACACCGGCACCGTCACCGTCAACCTGACGGGGCTCAACACCACCTCCGTGGTGGAGAACAGCCAGGTCCACGCCGTCGTCCAGCGCATCCCCTACAACAGCGGGGCCGCCGTTACCGGCCCGGAGACCATCGCCGACACCACCCTCACGGTCAGCGGCAACGCCGCTTCGGTGAGCCTGCCGTGGACGAACGCCAAGGACGGCTACACCGTCACCCTGCTGCCCCCGTCCAACACCACCGTCTCCACGGTCGCCGTCAGCCAGAACAGCGGTCAGTGCCTGGACGACACCAACCTCTCCACCGCCAACGGCACGCAGTACCAGCAGTACTACTGCGAGGGCGGCTACCAGCAGATGCTCGACCTCAAGCCGGTCAGCGGCAAGACCAACACGTACAGCGTGGTCGACGAACTGAGCGGCAAGTGCCTGGACGTCTCGGGAGCGTCGACCACCGACGGCGCCGCCGTCATCCAGTACACCTGCAACGGCGCCACCAACCAGCAGTTCACCCTCAATCCCGTCAGCGCGCTCGGCAACAGCCACGACTACCAGCTGGTCGCTGTCCACAGCGGCAAGTGCGTCGACGTCAGCAACGTCTCTACCGCGGCCGGTGCGCTGATCCACCAGTGGACCTGCGACGCGGCGAGCGTACTGAGCACCAAGAAAAACCAGATCTGGCGGTTGCTCGGCAAGAGCTGACTGCCGGCACGCTGACGCTGTGGAGGGGTAGCCCACATGTCCCTCCACAGCGTTCAACCCGGACTGTTCTGAGGCCGGCGTCGCGAGCGCGTCTGTGGCGGTGCGCGCGGGATCGTCAGGGGTGGAAGCCGACTTCAGGGTTCGCCGCGGAGGGTACGTCGAGGACCGGCTCTGGGATGCCGCGTAGGTGCAGGTCGAAGAAGGCTCCGACGTAGGTGCGGGTGAGCTGCACCTAACGCTGGGCGGAGAGCGTGGTACCGGGAGGCTCGGGAATGCCCAGTGCCTCGGAGAGAACCGGTACATCGGTGAAGCTGGCGTGGTTGGAACCGGAGACGGTCAGCCAGCGTTTCCAGCCACAGGGAGTGGGTCTCCACGCCCGCGTCGAGTAGCAGCAGCTCGCCCGGGCGGACTTCACCGTCGTTGCGAACCCAGTGCATGATCGTGGCGTGCTCGCCCGCGGCGCAGATGGAGCCGTAGCCGACGTCGTTGCCCTCCAGGCGGGCGCGGCGGAAGAAGGTGGCCGCGATCCAGCGCTCGGACGTGGCGATCGCGGAGGCCAACTCCCGTACGACGTCCGTGAAACCGCGCACCGTGGAGTCCACGGCCCGGCGCATTTCCCCGATCTCCCACTCGTCCTTGACCGGGCGCAGTTCGGACAGAACGGACTTCAGCTCGGTGTCGCGTTCCTCGTCGCTGTGTACGGCGGCCTCCAGGCCCGCGTCGTAGCCGCGTACGATCCGGGTCGGGACGCGGGGCGCGTTGCGTAACTCCTCGGGCGGCCTCGCGTATGTCGTGGCAGGGAACTTCGAGGCGCTGTTCGCCCTCGGCGAGGGAGAAGCGGCGGCCGGTCCACAGCTCGCCGCTGCCCTGCCAGAACTCACCATTCTCGCGGTCGGAGCGGGGCAGAAGGTAGACGTGGGCGTCGTGGCCGCCGTCTTCGCGCGGCTCCAGGACGAGTGCGCCGTCCTGGGTCTGGTCGCCGGTGAGGTGTACGTACTCGCTGGCGGGGCGGAATGGGTAGTGCGTGTCGTTGGAGCGCACCTTGGGGTTTCCGGCCGGGACGACCAGGCGCTCGCCGGGGAAGCGGGCGGACAGGGCCGCGCGGCGCTTGGCGGCGTAGGGAGGCTGTTCCACGGGACGCAGGTGGCGAAGTTCCGTGTCGGCCCACCCCGTTCGCATCAGCTCGGCCAGTTCGGGGGAGACGGACGGGTACAGGCCGTTCTTGCGGACCGCGGTCTCCTTGGGATCCCTGGACACCTTCAAGCACCTTCTTCGGCGCGTGGCAGTCGTGATTGCCGTCTTGGGATGGCGAGGCGCAGCCTAGTTCTAGAGGGCCTTGGCCAAAATAGAAACATGTGACATTGTACTGGCGTGAGCAACCGACTGACCTGCGACGTCGTGGTCGTCGGGGCCGGCATGGTGGGTGCTGCCTGCGCCCTCTACACGGCCCGGGCGGGCCTGACCACCCTCCTCGTGGACCGAGGCCCCGTGGGCGGCGGCACCACCGGAGCGGGCGAGGGCAACCTGCTGGTCTCCGACAAGGAGCCGGGCCCCGAGCTGGATCTCGCGCTGCTGTCCGGGCGGCTGTGGGGCGAACTCGCCGCCGAGCCGGGCATGGGCAGGGCCGTGGAGTTCGAGGCGAAGGGCGGTGTGGTCGTCGCCTCCCGACCCGAGGGCATGGCGGCGCTGGAGACCTTTGCCGCCGGGCAGCGCGCGGCGGGCGTGGCTGCCCGGACGGTCGCCCCCGATGAACTTCCCGACCTTGAGCCGCACTTGGCGCCCGACCTCGCGGGCGGAGTCCTCTATCCGCAGGACTGCCAGGTGATGCCGTCACTGGCCGCCGCGCACGTCGTCCGCGCGGCGCGGCGGTCCGGAGCGGAACTGCGCACCGGCACGGCCGTCACGGGCATCCTGCGCGCGAAGGACGGATCGGTGCTCGGTGTGCGGACCGGGCACGGTGACATCCATGCCCCGGTGGTCGTGAACGCGGCCGGCACCTGGGGCGGAGAACTGGCCGCGCTGGCGGGGGTGCGTCTGCCGGTACTCCCGCGGCGCGGCTTCGTCCTGGTCACCGAGCCGCTGCCGCGCCGGGTCGTCCGGCACAAGGTGTACGCCGCCGACTACGTCGCCGACGTCGCCAGCGGGGACGCGGGACTGCAGTCCTCCGCTGTCGTCGAGGGCACCGACGCGGGTCCCGTCCTGATCGGCGCGAGCCGTGAACGGGTCGGCTTCGACCGGCGCTTCTCCCTTCCGGTGGTACGGCGCCTGGCGGCGCAGGCCACCGCACTCTTCCCGGTACTCGGCACGGTCCACGCCATGCGCGCCTACCTGGGCTTCCGCCCCTACCTGCCGGACCATCTCCCGGCGATCGGCCCCGACCCCCGGGTGCCCGGGCTCCATCACGCGTGCGGCCACGAGGGCGCGGGCATCGGGCTCGCGGTCGGCACCGGGCATCTGATCGCGCAGGCGCTGACCGACGGGACACCTGACCTGGACCTCACTCCTTTCCGGCCCGACCGCTTCCCCGAGGAGGCCGCGTGAACCCCCTGGAACTCGCCGGGGCCCGGCCCGGCCCCGCATTCACCGTCACCCTCGACGGCCGCGCTATCGACGCGCTGCCCGGCCAGACCGTCGCGGCCGTGCTCTGGTCGGCGGGCATCACCTCGTGGCGCTCCACCCGAGGCGGCGGATCGCCGCGCGGTGTCTTCTGCGGCATCGGCGTCTGCTTCGACTGCCTGATCACCGTCAACGACCGCCCCAATCAGCGGGCTTGCCTGGTCCCGGCCCGGTCCGGCGACGTGATCCTGACCCAGGAGGGAACCGGTCATGACGACCTCGGATAAGACGCTCGCGGTCATCGGTGCCGGTCCCGCCGGGCTCGCCGCCGCGCTGACCGCCGCCGACCAGGGGGTACGGGTCACGCTGCTCGACTCCGCCGCCCAGGCGGGCGGCCAGTTCTACCGCCTGCCGGCCGTCGGACTCGCTGCACGCAAGCCGCACGCCCTCCATCAGGCCTGGGGCACCTGGGAGAAGATGCGGGACCGGCTCGCCGCACACCTCACGGCGGGCCGGATCACGCATCTGCCGGACCGCCATGTGTGGTTCGTGGAGCGGCACTTGGACGACGGGGAGGCTCGGGGTGAAGAAGGCTTCACCGTGCATGCCCTTCGCGGTCCCGAGCTGGTGGAGCCGGAGGTGGTCACGGCCGATGCCGTGCTCCTGGCGACCGGCGGGTACGAGAAGGTGCTGCCGTTCCCCGGCTGGACCCTCCCCGGAGTGGTTACCGCGGGCGGCGCCCAGGCCATGCTCAAGGGCGGGCTCGTCCTGCCGGGCCGCACGGTCGTCGTCGCCGGGACCGGTCCGCTGCTGATGCCGGTCGCGATGGGGCTCGCCGCGGCGGGCGCCAGGATCGCCGCGTATGTGGAGTCCGCGCGTCCCGCGAGCGTCGTACGGCTTGCCCCGACGCTCGCCGCCAACCCGGCGAAGGTCGCCGAGGCGGTCCAGTATGCGGCCCGACTGCTGCGCCACAGGATACGGGTGACGGTGCGTCACACCGTCGTTGAGGCGCACGGTACCGACCGTGTCGAAGCCGTCTCCGTTGCCGCGCTGGACACGGACGGCCGGGTCAGGCCGGGCAGCGCGCGGCGGATCGCCTGCGACACCCTGGCCGTCGGACACGGCATGCTCGCGCACACCGATCTCGCCGAGTCTCTGGGCTGCGCCATCGACGCCACCGGCGACCCATTCGTCGTCACCGACGCCGAGCAGCGCACCGACGTCGACGGCGTCTGGGCGGCGGGCGAGGCCACCGGCATCGGCGGAGCGGTGCCGGCACTGGCCGAAGGCGAGATCGCCGGATGCTCGATCGCCGCGCGCCTCAAGGGAGTTGAGCCGAGGCCCGCCGACTGGGCGGTTCCCGCCAGGACCCGTGCCCGGCTGCGGAAGTTCTTCGCGGCCGTCGACACCGCCTACGTCCCGCCCGCCCACTGGACGGAACAGGTCACCGACGACACCGTCGTCTGCCGTTGCGAGGAGGTCCCGGCCGCGGCGGTCCGCGAGGCCGTCGAGAAGCTCGGCGCCACCGATCTGCGGACCGTCAAGCTCCTCACCCGGGCCGGGATGGGCTGGTGCCAGGGGCGGATCTGCGCTCCCGGGGTCGCCGGCGTCGCGGGGTGTGCGGCAGGCCCCGCCAAGCGGTCCTTCGCCCGGCCGGTACCCCTCGCGGCGCTGGCCAAGGAGCCCGACGGTCCTTAGTGACCACTCCGGCAACATCCACCATCGGTATAGGCAACAGTGAAATGTCACACTCCACAAGAAGGTCGAGATGCTGATGAGCACCACCGAGAACCCCGTCTGGCGCGGTGTCCTGGTCGCCACCGCTCTGCCTCTCCACGACGACCTGAGCGTCGACTTCGAGACCTTCGCGGACCACTGCCGGTGGCTCGTCGCGAACGGCTGCGACGGCGTCGTCCCCAACGGCTCCCTCGGTGAATACCAGGTCCTCACTCACGAGGAACGCGCCCAGGTCGTCGAGGTCGCGGTCGCGGCGATCGGCGGGGACAAGGTCATGCCGGGAGTCGCCGCGTACGGCTCCGCCGAGGCCACCCGCTGGGCTCGGCAGGCCAAGGACACCGGCTGCGCCGCCGTCATGCTGCTGCCCCCGAACGCCTACAAGGCCGACGAGCGCTCGGTGCTCGCCCACTACGCCGCCGTCGCCGAGGTCGGCATCGACATCGTCGCGTACAACAACCCGCACGACACCAAGGTCGACCTGACCCCCGAACTGCTCGCCAAGCTGCATGCGGCGGGGCTCATCAAGGGCGTGAAGGAGTTCTCCGGCGATACCCGTCGCATCTACCAGATCGCCGAACTCGCCCCCGAGCTCGACGTGTTGATCGGCGCGGACGACGTCCTGCTCGAACTGGCCGTCGCCGGGGCCAAGGGCTGGGTCTCGGGCTATCCCAACGCCCTGCCGAAGTCGACGGTCGAGCTGTACCACGCAGCGACCAAGGGCGACCTGGCCACCGCCGTACCGCTCTACAGGCAGTTGCACGCGCTGCACCGCTGGGACTCCAAGGTCGAGTTCGTCCAGGCGATCAAGCTGTCCATGGACATCGTCGGCCGCCGCGGCGGTCCGGTCCGCCCGCCGCGCGTCCCACTGCTTCCGGAACAGGAGAAGGCAGTCCGCGAGGCGACCGAGAAGGCCCTGGCCCTCGGCCTTTCCTGACCCGTCGACAGAGAGGATCTCCCGCGCATGCGCAGTAAACTGGTCCTGCACGCCGTGGACTCGCACACCGAGGGCATGCCCACCCGGGTTGTCACCGGAGGTATCGGCACCGTCCCGGGCGCCACCATGGACGAACGCCGTCTGTGGTTCCGCGAACACCGCGACGACGTACGCAACTTCCTGATGAACGAGCCGCGCGGGCATGCCGCGATGAGCGGGGCGATCCTCCAGCCGCCCACCCGGTCCGACTGTGACTACGGCGTCCTCTACGTCGAGGTCTCCGGCTATCTGCCGATGTGCGGCCACGGCACCATCGGCGTGGCCACCGTCCTCGTCGAGACCGGCATGGTCCCCGTGGTCGAGCCGGTCACCACCATCCGCCTCGACACACCGGCCGGACCGGTCGTAGCCGAGGTGGCGGTGGAGAACGGAGCCGCCAAGGCCGTCACGATCCGCAACGTGCCCTCGTTCGTGGTGGGCCTCGATCGCAAGGCCGTCCTCGCGGACGGCCGCATCGTGACGTACGACCTGGCCTTCGGCGGCAACTTCTACGCGATCCTGCCGCTGGACCGGTTCGGGCTGCCCTTCGCACGCGAGCACAAGGAGGAGATCCTCGCCGCCGGGCTCGCGCTGATGGACGCCATCAACGCGGAGGATCCGCCCGTACACCCGGAGAACCCGTCCATCAACGGCGTCCACCACGTGTACCTCGCCGCTCCCGGCTCGAACGCCGAGCGCTCCCGGCACGCCATGGCCATCCACCCCGGCTGGTTCGACCGCTCGCCCTGCGGGACCGGCACATCGGCCCGCATGGCGCAGTTGCACGGCCGCGGCGAACTCCCCCTGGACCAGGACTTCGTCAACGAGTCCTTCATCGGTACGTCCTTCACCGGCCGCCTCGTCGAGGCCGCCGAGGTCGCCGGTCGCCCCGCCGTGGTGCCGACGATCACCGGACGGGCCTGGATCACCGGCACCGCCCAGTACCTGCTCGACCCGGCCGACCCGTTCCCGACCGGCTTCGTCCTCTGACTCCCGAGCCTCCCGAGGAATGAACGCCATGGCCGCGACTGTCGTCAGACACAACCCCGCCCACCCCGACGAGATACTCACCAAGACCCCGGCCACCGGCCGGGCCGGCGTCATCGCCGCCGTCGACCGGGCCCGTAAGGCGGCCCGTTCCTGGGCGGAGGGCGGCGCCGGCCGCCGGGCCGCCGCGCTGCACGCGGCCGCCGACCGGGTACAGGCGGCCGGCGACGAACTCGCGAGCCTCGTCTCGCGCGAGGTCGGCAAGCCGATCACCCAGGCGCGGGGCGAGGTGGCCCGTACGGTCGCGATCCTGCGGTACTACGCGCAGCAGCCGTACGATCCCGTCGGCTCCGTCCACGAACCGGCTGCCGGCGCCGGGCTGTTGTTCACCCGGCGTGCGCCCTACGGTGTGGCCGGACTGATCACGCCGTGGAACTTCCCGCTGGCCATCCCCGTGTGGAAGGCCGCGCCCGCCCTCGCCACCGGCAACTGCGTCGTCCTCAAGCCCGCCGAGCCGGCCACGGCATGCGCACTGCGGCTCGGTGAACTCCTCGACGAGGTACTGCCCCGCGATGTATTCGCCGTCGTCCCGGGCGGGGCAGCGGAGGGCGGCGCGCTCGGCACGCCCGTACAGGCCGGGATGGGCGGGCAGAACGCGGCCATCGTGCTGCCCGACGCCGACATCGAGGCCGACGCCGCACAGCTCGCCGCCGCGATCGCCGGATACGCAGGGCAGAAGTGCACCGTGACCAAGCGGGTGATCGCCGTCGGCGACCCCGGACCGCTGCGGGACGCCCTGGTGGCAGCCCTCGGAACGCTGGCCGTCGGCGACCCGCCCCTGCCCGGAACCGCCTGCGGCCCGCTGATTTCCGAGCAGGCCCGGGACGCCGTACTCTCCGCTGCCCGCTCCGGCGGCCGGGTGCTCACCGGCGGCATGACGGTGGGCGGCGATCCCGGCTGGCACGCGCGGCCGACCCTGGTCGACGAGCTGCCCGACGGGCACCTCCTCGCCACCGAGGAGGTCTTCGGGCCCATCGCCGCGTTCAGTACCGCCCCGGATCTGGATGCGGCCATCGCGCGCGCCAACGCGGTCGCCCACGGCCTGGCCGCCTCCGTGCACACCGCCGACCTGGACACCGCCCTGCGCTGCGCCGACCGCCTCGACACCGGCCTCGTCAAGGTCAATGCCGCCACCACCGGAGTCGACATCCACCTTCCCTTCGGCGGCGAGAAGGCGTCCAGCCACAGCCCACGGGAGCAGGGCAAGGCGGCTCTGGACTTCTACAACACCCGCACCCGGACGGTCACCCTGCTCTCTCCAGCGTGAAGGAGCCATGAATACTGGTGGCACGTGACATTGCATCCCCCACCGTGTGTCTGATCCGCGCGGCGCCGCGGCGCACGTTCCGCCCGACCGCACAGACGCACATTCCGTCCAGGAGGACCACCGCATGGCCGCTCAGCGCAACGGGGACAAGGGTTCCAAGGCCTCCGCCACCGGCGCCGGTCCCGCCCTGCCCACCCTGGGCGGAGCGCGCCCCAGTTACCGCGAGCGCGTCGCCGACGCCCTTCGCGCCGCCCTCATCGCCGGCGAGCTGAGCCCTGGCGAGGTCTACTCCGCGCCGATGCTGGCCACCCGCTTCGGGGTCTCCGCCACACCGGTGCGCGAGGCCATGCTCGACCTCGTCAAGGAGGGTCTGGTCGACACGGTGCCCAACAAGGGGTTCCGGGTCACAGCCGTCTCGGAGCGTCAGCTCGACGAGTACACCCATATCCGGTCGCTGATCGAGATCCCCGTCGTCGTTGGCCTTGCCGCCACCGCTGACCCCGTGGCGCTGGAGGCACTGCGCCCGGCAGCCGAGGAGATCGTCACCGCGGCCGCGGACGGTGATCTCATCGCCTACGTCGAGGCCGACCGCCGCTTCCACCTCGGCCTGCTCGCGCTGGCCGGCAACGAGCATCTGGTCGAGGTGGTCGGCGACCTGCGCAAGCGGTCACGGCTGTATGGGCTCACCGCGCTCGTCGAGCGGGGACTGCTGAAGTCGTCCGCCGAGGAACACCTCCAACTGCTCGACCTGCTCCTCGCCCGCGACGCGGACGCCGTACGCGAGGTGATGACCCGTCACCTCGGCCATGTCCGGGGCCTGTGGGCCCACTGAACGGGCCCCAGCCGGACCGCACGCCGGTCCGCTCAACACGTTACGGAGAAGGATGCCCTCGCTGACCCGCGCCGAGGCCAAGGCCCGTGCACGTCTGATCGATGTGGAGCGGTACACCGTCGACCTCGACCTCACCCGGGGTGAGGCGCACTTCCGTTCAGCGACGACCGTACGCTTCACCGTCCGTACCGCGGGTGACACTATCGCCGAGCTGAAGCCCGCCGTCCTGCACCGGGCGGCACTCGACGGTCATGCCCTCGATCAGGCCCGGCTCACCGACGGCCGGATCCCCCTCTCCGGTCTCACGGCGGGGCCGCACGAGGTGTACGTCGAAGCGGACATGGCCTACTCGCGCACGGGTGAGGACCTGCACCGCTTCACCGATCCGGCCGACGGCGAGACGTATGTACACAGCCAGGCCTTCCTGGACCAGCTGCCGCGGATCACCGTGTGTTTCGACCAGCCGGACCTCAAGGCGGTCTTCGAAGTGACGGTCAGAGCACCGCCCTCCTGGACCGTTCTGGGCAACGGCGTCCGCGCTCGCGACCCGGCCTCCGAAGGGCGGTGGCGGATCGCCCCGACCCCGCCGCGGGGCCCTGGCACTCCCTGCGCACGGAACACGCCGGTCTGCCCTTCGGCCTGCACTGCCGTCGCAGCCTCGCTCCGCATCTGGACACCGACGCGGAAGAACTGTGGAGCATCACACGGCACGCGTTCGACCGCTACCACGAACTCTTCGACGAGCCGTACCCCTTCGACTCCTACGACCAGGTCTTCGTCCCGGAGTTCAACAACGGCGCGATGGAGAACCCCGGGCTGATCGCCTTCCGCGAGGGCTTCCTCTTCCGTTCCGCGGCGAGCGGCACCGAGCGGCAGGGCAGAGCACGGGTCTTCGCGCACGCGATGGCGCACATGTGGTTCGGTGACCTGGTCACCATGCGATGGTGGGACGTCCTGTGGCTGAACGAGTCCTTCGCCGACCACATGGCCTATCAACTGACCGGCGCCTGGACCGAGTTCGCCGTCACTCGCAAGACCTGGGGCTACGACGCCGACCAGCGCGCCTCCACCCACCCCGTCGCACCGCCACCGGACGCCGTACCCGACACTGGCCGGGCACTGGCCAACTTCGACGGCATCGTGTATGCCAAGGGCGCCGCCGCACTGCGTCAACTCGCCACCGGCTGGGCGAGGAGCCGTTCCTCGCCGGAGTCAACGACCACCTCACCCGACACCGCTTCGGCAACGACACCCTCGGCGAACTCCTGGACTCCCTGACCCGTACGTCGGGCCGCGACGTCCACGCATGGGGCGAGGCGTGGCTGCGCACGACCGGCGTGGACACGATCGGCGGGCACCGGTCGGTCAGCCGCCCGCACCGTGTCCGGTTCGGCCTGTACGACTACGACGCGAACAGCCGGCTCGTCCTGCGCGAGCAGATCTGGGCCGAGCCCGGCTCCGACGCCCTTGTTTCCGGCAGCCATGCCCAGGCCCCCGACCTCCTCGTCCCCAACGACGGTGACCTCGCCTACGCCAAGGTCCGTCTGGACGCGCGCTCCTGGGCCGCTGTCACCGACTCGCTCTCCACCCTGGACGACCCGCTCACCCGCGCCGTGCTGTGGACCACGGCCCGTGACATCGTCCGCGACGCCGAACTCCCGCCCGTCGGCTACCTGGAGCTCGTCACCCGTCATCTGCCGTACGAGACGGATGCCGCCGTCGTCGACAGCGTCCTGGCCTTCGCGCGCGGGCCGGTCGCCGACCGCTACCTCGCGCCCGGACTGAGCCCTGCCGCCCTGACAACCCTGGCGGACGTGTGCCGGGGGATCCTGGACGACCCGACCCGGCGGGCCCTGCACCTCGGGGCCCTGCGGACCCTGGTCGACAGCGCCGAAGCCGTCCCGAAGGTCCCCCGGGACGATCGCGAACTGCGCTGGCACGCCCTTGCCCGGGCACGGGCCTCATCGCTGAGATGCCCGAAGCGTCGAGCGGTATAGCCCAGGCGCAACCCAGCCAGCCCGAGCAGCGGACTCCCCGACACAGCCCGCGTCCCGACCGGCACGCACCAGTGCTCGACGAACCGCGCGTCGTCGTCCTTCAACGCCGTGCCGACCAGGACTTCCGCAGCCTCGCCCTCTGCCGAGCGGTCGCGCAGATCCCGCTCCAACGCCTCGACCACCACCCTGTGAGGCAGCGCGGGAGGGTTCTCGACGCTCAGATGAGAGTGCGCCCCGCGAGACTACGCGGCCGGCATCCAAAGACAGGTCGGATGTCACCACACAAATTCCGTCCCAGGTCTATGACTTGGAGAAATGGTTCCGTACATTCATCGGATGTCTGGGCCTTCGCTCGTCCTGTGGGAGATCGACCATGCGCACCATTGTCGCCGCGTGCCTTGCTACCGCCGTGGCCTGTCTGGGTTTCACCGGCGGCCCACCCGAAGCCGTCACCGCCGACGCGTCCGCCCACGCGCCGGCCACTTTGCATGTCGCGCCCGACGGGCGCGGTTCGGCCTGCGGTAACCGCAATCCGTGCAGTCTCGAGACCGCTCGCGACCGCGCGAGATCTCTCGTCCCGCACGCCTCGGGCGACGTCGTGGTCGAACTGGAGGGCGGGACCTACCGGCTCACCGCTCCCTTCCGGCTGGGCGTCCAGGACTCCGGCCGACGTGGCCACCCGGTGGTGTACCGGGCGGCCGCGGGGCAGACGCCGGTGCTCAGCGGCGCGACCCGGCTCACCGGCTTCTCGCGCGTCGACGCCGCGAAGAACATCTACCGGGCCAGGGTTCCCGCAGGCACCGCCAGCCGGGAGCTGTTCGTCAACGGGACACGGGCTGACCGTGCACGCGGGCCGCGCAACCCGGCGGGGTTCTCGGTGACCGCCACCGGCTTCACCACCGCCGACGCCTCGTACACCGCGTGGACGAACCCCGCACAGGTCGAGGTCGTCTACAACAGCGGCTGGAAGCAGATGCGCTGCCCGCTGGCGTCCATCACCCGCTCCACGTCGGGTGGCTCGGACCTCACCGTCGATCCCGGCTGCTGGAACAACAACCACAACGCGGTGCCCAACCCGAGCTTCCCCTTCAACGGCGCCGGACTGCCGACGATGGACGGCATCAGCTGGCTGGAGAACTCCTACCAACTCCTCGGCACACCAGGCCAGTTCTATCTCGATGAGGACGCCGGTTACCTCTACTACGTGCCGCGCGCCGGCGAGAACCTGGCGACAGCGGACGTCGAAATGCCGGTGGCGCCCGAACTCGTCGACGCCTCGGGTACCCCGGGACACCTGGCCCCGGTCAACGACACCGACTGGCGGGCGGATTACACCGGCAACTGGGGCTACTCCGACGGTCGGCACCTCGGCGACCTGAACGCAGACGTCCACTACACCTCCAGCGACGGCGACGCGGTCTCCTACACCTTCACCGGCACCGGGATCCAGGTGCTGTCCGAGACCAACTCCGACGAGGGCACCGCGGACGTATACATAGACGGCACAAAGGTCTCGACGGTCTCCGGCGACGGCCCGGAGCGCCTGGCCCAGCAGGCCATGGTCTCCGTCACCGGACTGCCGAAGGGCAAGCACACCGTGCGTCTGGTCAAGACCGGCGGCGCGTATCTGCTCGTCGACGGATTCACCGTGATCCCCGACGTCGTGGCACCCGTGCACGACCTCGTCTTCTCCGGACTGACCTTCGCCTACACCACATGGAACGCCCCGTCCGCCGAGGGCTATGTGGACAACCAGGCCGGGGTGCTCTGGGACCCGGCGACACGCACACCGATCCGCATCCCCGCAGCGGTCCAGGTACACCGGGGCATGCGGATCTCCTTTTCCGGCGACGTGGTCCGGCACACCGGCACCAGCGGCATCGACCTGGCCGACCAGACACAGAACTCCACGATCGAGGACAGCTCCGTCACCGACACCTCCGGCAGCGGCGTCTCGGTCGGTGAGGTGGACGACTACTACCAGACCGACCCCGCCCTGATGACGAGCGGCAACACCGTCTCGGGGAACACCGTGCAGTTCCCCGGCCAGGAGTACCAGGACGCGGTCGGCGTGTGGGTCGGCCACAGCAGGGCGACGACTGTGTCCCACAACGACATCGGCTACACCCCGTACTCCGGCATGTCCATCGGCTGGGGCTGGGGATGGGCGTCGAACTGCACACTGCAAGCCGCGCAAGGTCTGCCCAACCCCTGCCTGCACGGCACCACGTACGCCGGCGGCAACAAGATCCTCGGCAACCACGTGCACAGCGTGATGGGTGCACTCTTCGACGGCGGCCCGATCTACACCCTCGGCGGCCAGTCCACACCTTCGGAACTCGCCGGGAACGTGCTGTCGGAGTGCATCGACGGCTGCAACATGATCTACCACGACGAGGGCAGCTCGCTGTGGAACACCCACGACAACGTCGTGCGCTTCGCCAACGGGTCGCTCTGGACGAACCTGTGGACGCCGAGCATCCACGACGACACGATCCACGACAACTACAGCGATACCGCCTCCTACAACAACAGCGGCACCGACATCACGTTCCAGCAGGCCACCGTGGTGACCGACGGGAACTGGCCGCCGACAGCAAAGGCCATAATCAACGCCGCGGGCCCCGGCACCCTCCCCGGGAGAACCGTCGATGACGACGACCTGCGGATCTCGTACACCGGCAGCTGGTCCTCCAGTGGGTCCCGTGGCTACGGCGACCTCGACAACGGCGTGCACTACGCCCAGCACAACGGCGCCGCCGCGACGATCACCTTCACCGGCACCGGGATCAGCTTCCTCACCGAAACGAACCCCGACGAAGGCGACATCGCCGTCTCGCTGGACGGCATCCCCAAGAAGACCGTCAGCGCGAACACCCCGGAACGGCACGCCCAGCAGAGCGTGTACACGGTCTCGAATCTGCCCGCCGGCACGCACACCCTGACTCTCACCAAGGCCGGCGGCGACTACCTCCTGGTGGACGGCTTCACCCTGAACTGACCGCGGTCACAGGCAACTCATCGCCACCGGGCCGGCCATGTGCCGGGAGAAAGGAAACACCCATGCTCGCCGCCCCCAGACGTAAGCTGTTCGCCGTGCTGACGGCACCCGCCGCGGTCGTCGCACTGCTCGCCGGCCCGCACCTCGCCGCAGGCCGAACGGCCGGCTCCCCGGCAGCCGACTTCACCGCGTCGCACACCCAGGTGCCCCAGCGCCAGCGAGTCGCGGCCTGGTCGCCCAGCATGACGGCCGGCGGACCGAACTTCAACGACCAGACCATTCGGATGGTCGCGCACTCCACCGTTGACGGCAGCGCACTGCGCATCCACCTGTCCAATCTCCGCGGCACGATCCCGCTGTCGGTGGCGCACGTCACCATCGGCGCGCAAGCCGGACGGGCGACGGCGGTCGCCGGGTCACTGCTCCCGGTCACCTTCGCCCATCGGCGGTCCGTGACCGTCCCCACCGGCGGGGAAGTGGTCAGCGACCCGGTGGCGATGCACGTCAAGGCCGAGCAGAACGTCCTGGTCAGCATCTACCTGCCAGATGCGACCAGTTCCGCCACCTGGCACTCCGACGCCTTCGACACCAGCTATCTGTCGGGGCCGGGCGACCACACCGCCGAGGTGTCCGACGCGTCCTATGTCGCGGCGAGGACATCCTGGTACTACCTGTCCGGGATCGACGTCGTCCCGACGCACGCCCGTGGCACCGTGGTGGCCTTCGGCGACTCGATAACCGACGGTTACAACACTCCGGCGGGGGCCTACCACCGCTGGCCCGACGACCTGGCCCGGCGGTTGGCCGGAACCCGCCCGATGGCCGTCGTGGACGCCGGTATCGGCGGCAACCGCGTGCTGACGGACGTCCCCAACATCTGGCAGGGCGTCAGCGCCACCAAACGCTTCGCCCATGACGCACTCGGCCAGGCAGGAGTGAGGGACGTGATCCTCTTGGAGGGCATCAACGACATCGGCAACAACCGCGGTCCCGGCGGCGCACCACTGACCGCGCAGGATCTGATCGACGGCTATCGCGACCTGATCCGGCAGGCGCACGCCGCGGGAGTCCGGATCATCGGCGGCACCATGCTGCCCGACAAGGGTAACGGCTACTACAGCGACTCGGCGGAGGCGATCCGCCAGGCGGCCAACCAGTGGATCCGTACCAGCGGCGCCTTCGACGGCGTGGTCGACTTCGACAAGGCCGTCGCCGACCCGGCCGACCCCGCCACGCTCAACCCGGCCTACGACTCCGGCGACCACATCCACCCCAACGAGGCCGGCATGCAGGCGCTGGCGAACGCGGTCGACCTCTCCCTACTGACGTGAGTGTCACCTCCCGGCGGTGATCCTTTCCAGATTCCGTCGAGGAGGTGGGAGGGGTGGGCCACGGTGCAGATAGCCGACGGCATCTTCGGCCAGCTCACTCGGCACTCGGTCACAGGGCCCGTCCGCACACCGCGGACGGGCCCCGTGCGTTCGTCGGACGATTCTCTATCGCGGCGTACTTACGTCGGTTTGGCCTGCCAGTTGTTGCGGGGCGTACGGGGTGGCTGACGTGCAGGCGGGTTGGATCAGGGTGCTGGCGACGTGGCGGCCGGCCGGTGGTGCTGGCGACCTCGCCTCGACAGTGGATCTGGTGATGAAGGTGCCGCTGTAGGCGGCGAGGAGAGGGCGTCCGGGGGTGCCATGGCCCGGGCAGATATCGGCCGGATCATAAGGGTCTGGCTCGATCGCGACCGATCCGATCTGGCTCGCCGCTGGGTCCATCGACGGCTGCGCTCGGATGCCCCGTCGCGCCGGGCCGGGCGGTCGTTCGGTCAGGACCGGGGCTGGGTCGGGCGCACCCCCGAGACCCAAAAGAGAACGACCGTTTGCGTTAGCGGTTGCTGACTGCTACCTTCAGAGTGAAACGCCAACGTACGTTTTTGTTTGGTGATGGGTTGGTGCCGCTGTCTTTCCCCGGTAGTCGCCCCACCGACGGCGAGGAGCGCATCATGTCGAGGTCGCCGGCACTCCCCCCTCTTTCCTGTAGGACGGAAGTCCTGGTCGCGGGGGCGGGGCCTACGGGTCTGGCTCTGGCGGCGAGTCTGCGCCAGCTGGGTGTGGAACATGTTCTGCTCGACCGCAATGACGTGATCCAGCCTGGATCGAAGGCGGCTGCGGTGCAGCCGCGGACGCTTGAGTACCTGGACCGGATCGGGGTTGGTGCGGCTCTTGTCGAGCGGGGGATGAAGGGGCGCGGTTTCTGTCTGCATGACCGGGACCGGATACTGCTGCGGGCCTGTTATGACCGGCTGGACACTCCGCACCCGTACATGCTGCTGGTCTCCCAGCAGGCCACCGAGGAGCAGTTGGTGCGGCGGCTCGAAGAGCTGGGTGGTGTCGTGCACCGCGGGCACCGTCTCCTCGGTTTCACTGCGGACTTTCCCGGTGTGACCGCGACGGTCGTCGGTCCGGACGGGGTGCTGCGCGCGGTGACTGCCCGGTATCTGGTGGGCTGCGACGGCGTGCACAGTACGGTGCGTACGACGGCCGGGATCGCGTTTCCGGGGGACTCGCCGGAGCAGTTGTTCGCGCTCGCCGACGTCCGCCTGGCGGCCTGTACGCACACAGCGGTGGCCGAGGACGCCACGTTCTACCTGTCCGAGGCGGGGCTGCTGCTGATGTCCCCGCTCGCCCAGGGCCTGCACCGCCTGGTCGCACCGGTGCCGCCCGGCACACCCGCACCCGATGCGGGTGATGTCGAGCGGTTGCTCACCGCGCGCGGCCTTGCGGGGGAGCGGACACGCGTGGCCGAGGTGGCGGCGACTTCCACCTACCGTGCCCAGGAGCGGGTGGCCAAGCAATTCCGTGCCGGACCGGTCTTCCTGGCTGGCGATGCCGCCCATACGCACAGTCCGGCCGGGGCCCAGGGCATGAACACCGGGATGCAGGACGCCGGGAACCTGGCCTGGAAGCTCCACGCCGTCCTGACCGGCGCCGCCCCCGAGACGCTGCTGGACACCTATCACCGTGAGCGACAGCCGGTCGCGGCCCAACTCGTGGCCTTCACCAGTCAGTTCGCCCGGATCGCGGCCCTGGCCGACCCGGCGGCCGGACGGCGCCGCAATGCGCTGCTGGCCGCCGCGGCCGCCACACCGGGCATCACCGACTGGCTGGCCACCACTCTCGCCCAGCTAGACATCGCCTACACCCGTGAACCCGACCTCGGCGTCCCGCGCTGCGGCACGCGCGTCTCGCCGCTGGTCGTCCCGCCGGACGGCCTGCGCTGGACTCTCGCTCTGCCCGGCACACCACGGCGCGGCATCACGGCGGGCAGGCACGGGTCGATGGCCGTGCGGTACGTCCCGGACCTGCCGACCACTCTGCTCGTGCGCCCCGACGGCTACCTGGCCGCTGCCGAAGTCCCGAGCGACCCGGTCGACGTCGTTGATCTGTTCGGCCAGTACCTGCACCAGTAAGTGCGCCCGAAGGACGGCCCGTTCAAGGAGACACGGACATGACCCTTCCCACTCCTTCACCCACCCTCGTCCGCCAGGCCGCGGTCTTCGACGGCACTCGGCTGCAACCGGCGCAGGACGTCCTCATCGACGGTCCTGTGATCGCTGCCATCGGCCCGCACCTGGACGCACCGGCCGGGGCCACGGTCCTCGACGGGGCCGGGCGCACCCTGCTGCCCGGCCTGATCGACGCCCACACCCACACCACCGACACGGCGCAGCTGCGCCAGGCGCTGGTCTTCGGGATCACGACCGAACTAGACATGGGCGGCGCAGCCGAGACCGCCCAGCGGATGCGTGCCGCCGCCGAGGCACGGGACGACCTGGCCGACGTGCGCGTCGCCACCACGGGCGCGACAGCTCCGGGCGGCCACCCCTGCCGGCTGGTAGAGCTCGGCATGATCGAACCGTTCCCCACGGTGGCTGGACCGGACGACGCCGACGCGTTCGTCGCGGCCCGGGTCGTCGAGGGCGCGGACCACCTGAAGATCTTCATCGAGGACGGCACTGCCATCGGCAAGCCGCTGCCCCTCATGTCCCCGCAGACGGTCACCGCTCTGGTCCGGGCCGCGCACGAGCGGGGGCTGCGGACCGTCGCCCACACCCTGACCCGCAGCGCGGCACGTCAGGCGATCGACTGCGGCATCGACGGCCTGGCCCACGCCCCCGCCGACGGGCCCAGCGACCAGGCCCTGATCGAAGCCGCGGCGGACAACGGCATGTTCGTCGTGCCCACCCTGACGGCGCTCACCGGCATGACGTCCGTCCCGGCCGAGTACGAACTCGCCGACGACCCCAGGCTTCGCCCCTACGCGGACCCGCAGTGGCTGGCGGACCTGGACGAGATCCGCACCACCGACCCCGGCCGACGCGTGGGTCCCATCGGAGTGGACCCCCGGCACGCCGCCGATGCCGCCGTGCGGATGTTCCGCCTCGGCGTGCCGCTGCTCGCGGGCACCGACGGCACCGGCGGTCACGGTCACCCCACCACGCACGGCATCAGCTACCACGGCGAACTCGCCCTGCTCGTCGCCGCGGGCCTCACGCCCGCCCAGGCCCTGACCGCCGCCACCGCCGCGCCCGCCGACGCGTTCGGCCTCACCGACCGAGGACGCATCGCGCCGGGTCTCCGGGCCGACCTGCTGCTCGTCGACGGGGACCCCACCCGCGACATCACCGCGCTCCGCACTATCACCGCCCTGTGGCGTCGCGGCATCCGCACCGACCGCACCGCCCCTCGCGCAGCACAGACCCGGGAGTAGCCGTGAGCAGCGACCGCGCCTCAGCCAACCTTGTGCCGCTGGGCATTCACCACCTCAAACTGCCCGTCACCGACCTGGAGCGCAGCGCCCGGTGGTACGGCGCCGTGCTGGGCGCCCGCCGCCTGCCCGAGCTGGACCACCGCCGCCCCGACGGCACCCTCTTCGCTGTCATCCTCGACGTCCCCGGCCTGGGCACCCGCCTCGAACTGCGCCTGGACCCAGCCACCGCCACCGCCCTGGAGGGCTACGACTTCCTCACCCTGGCCGTCGACGACCAGGCGGCCTTGGGCCAGTGGATCCCCCACCTGGACACCCTCGGCATCCCCCACTCGCCCCCGGTGGTCGCCCTGGTGGGCTGGCTCCTGGTCATCCCCGACCCCGACGGACAACGCCTCCGCCTCTACACCACCACGCCCCACGGGCTGAATACCGCACGCGTCGAATTCGACTCGCCCTGGCTCAGCACCGGCCCCGCGCCCGAACCCAGCAGCGCCCACGCAGAGAAGCCGATGCTGCGCGTCGTCACAACAGTCACGGCCCGGCCCGGCGCGGGCCGCGAGCTGGAACGCATGCTCCTGGCGTTGGCCGCTGCCAGCCGTCGCGAGGACAGCTGTCTGGACTACCGGGTGCACCGCGCCGAACAGACACCCGACATGTTCGTCGTCTACGAGGAGTGGACCGGCCGGCAGACCCTCGACGCCCACCACGCAACGCCCCACATGAGCACCTTCCGCACCAACGCCGCGGACCTGATGGCCGCGCCACCACATGCGGAACCACTCACCTTGTGCACCCTGCCCTGACCCAGATGTCGGTGAGAGGGGCGGCGCAGGAGGCGATGAGTGTCTGTTTGCGGGTTCCCTGCCGCCGCCATTCGACGCAGGCGGACAGACCCACCCTTTATCGGCGTGCCGGGAGAAAATGCGAGAAAATTACTGAACAGTCTGTTTTGGCGTGCCAGGGAGTCGCAGATGGATGCCTCGGACGAACTCCTTCGAGGGGCTGAGCCGGCGGCTCTTCTGACGCTGGACGGCGCCATCCGCTGCCTCAACGCTGCAATGGTCACGGCGCTGGGCAGGTCTGCGGAGCAGTCCTTGGGGCGTGGCTTCGGTGATCTGTGGCCCGCAAGCCAGCGGATGTTGGCCGAGAGTCTCGTGGCTCACGCCGCCAAGACGAAGGCGGTCGCGATGCGGGTGCTGGACTTTCCCGGGCGAGGCGGAGCGCCCGTTGCCTCCTTGATCGAGGCGCAGCAGGTGAAGGATCCCGCAAGTGACGGGCAACTGGTCTGGGTGCACGCACTGGACGCGCGAAACGACCTGGCCAGCCTGCTGATCCCGTTCCGGCTGGCCACCACGGCCGCCCACCTCGGTCTGTGGATGTATTCGCCCGATGATCACCAGTTGGAATGGCTCGGCGGCGCACCCGCCCTGGTCGCGCTCTTTCCCGACCCCACTGTGTCGCTTTCCACAGTGATATCGGCAGTGCACCCTGACGACCGGGAGGCCCTGCGGCAGCTCCTGCGCTCGGCCTCCATCCAGCAGTCGCCCTGGGTGAGGTTGCGGTACCTCCCCCAGCGCGAGGGCTGGCACCAACTGGCCGCCCAGACCCGTCGGATCCAGTTGGGTTACGGCGGCCCCGAGCGGCTCTTCGGAATACTCCGCGACGACACCATGCAGGAGGAGCGCAAGGCGAAGGCGCAGGCCGCGCTGGCTGCCGAGCGACAGCGCGCCAAGGACATCGCCGACTTCTCCTCCGCCTTGATCACCGCGGCCACGGAGCAGGAGCTGCGGCAGGTCGCCCTGACCCGGCTCGCCGCGACCTTCGGTGCCAGCGGCGCCTTGCTCGCGCTCGTCGACGAAGGCCGCCTGCGTGTCTCCACCGATGCCGGGATAGAAATGTGGGAGGTCGAGGTCATGCATGGCCTGCCGCTGGACCATCCAAGCGCCTTGCCCGAGGCGATCCGTACCGGCAGGCCGCAGCTCATCATCGACCGGGAGGATTACATCCGCCGCTGGCCCCGCGGGGCCGAATTTCCGCGGCTCGGCCGACTCGGCTCCGACTATGCCGCCTCGATCACCCCCCTCAGCGAGGCAGGCAACCAGCCGCTCGGGGCGTGGCTGGTGACCTACGGCAGCGGATACCGGCCGTCCCTGGAGGAGCGGACCCTCATGGGTACGCTGGCCGACCTGGCAGGGCAGGCACTGAGGCGCATCAGGTTGCAGCAGGCACGAGTCGAGCTGGCCGCGGCGCTGCAGAGGACCATGCTCCCCACGCTGCCTGCGCACCTCGGGGGCCTGGAGGTCGCCGCCCGCTACCGGCCCAGCCGGGACGGGCTGGATATCGGCGGAGACTGGTACGACGCCTTCGTGATGTCCGACGGCACGGTCGCCATGGAGATCGGCGACGCCCAGGGGCACGACGTGGACGCCGCCGCAGTCATGGGACAGGTGCGTGCCTCCATGCGTGCGATCGCCGCCCACGAACCGGATCCCGCAACCGTGCTGACGCGCACCAACGAGTTGCTCGTCACGATGGGCGCGGCACGATTCGCCAGCTGCACCATGCTGCATATCGACCCGGGCGACGGACGGGTCACCGGCGCAAGCGCCGGCCATGTGCCGTTGCTGTGCGCGCGCACGGACGGCAGCCACAGCATCCACGAGCTGGCGGGCGGGCCGGTCCTGGGAGTCGTGTCCGAAACCGAGTACGGCGAGGAGACCTTCACCCTGGATGAGGACAGCGCGCTGGTGATGGTCACTGACGGAGTGGTCGAAGGACCGGGCCTCACGTTGGAAGCCGGACTGGAGCGAGCCGGAACGCTGGCCGGCGGGGCCCTCCGCGACGGGCTGAACGCCGAGGAGACCGCCGAGCGTATCCTCGATGCCGCGGTCGCGGTGGGCCACGTCGACGACGTGGCCGTGCTGGTCATCCGACGCACATGACGGCGCCCACGTCCTCACGACCTCGCTGCAAGACCACCCTCGCGCTCATTCGCCGAGCGGTGTGTTCTCGATGGCTCAGCCAACCTCGCGGCTGAGTGCGCGGCGGTCTCGATCAGGTCCAGACGGCGCGACAGCGAGTGACGTTCTGCGCCAGGACGGCCCGCTCGTCGTCCGGCAGGTGCCGGTCGCGCAGCTGGGCGACCGTCTTCCCGCAAGTGGGCAGGAACCGGTGACAGGCGCCGACCAGGTCTGCGACCACCCTGGACGCGACCTCCGGACGGCGCAGTACGTCCGAGGCCACCTCTGCGGCGACTTCGTCGTCGGCAAGGCGGTGGATGGCCGCCACCTTCGGCGGCACCGTCTCGGGACGGTCCGGGCTCTGCCCGACGTGTTTCTTGGCCCAGCTCGTCATCCAGCGCCGCACCTTGGCGTGCTGGTCCAGTGGAGGGGCGCCGATCACCTCGAAGCGCTCGGTGCCGTCCCCGATGGACGCAAGGATGTAGTGGACCTTGCGGAGGACGGGCGGCGCGCGCGTCACAAGGAGGGCGCGCTGCCGAGGGCCGAGGCGAGGGACGAGAGCCCGCCGATCAACTGCTCTGCGTCGACCGGCGCCACCAGGTGGCGGCCGACCAGGAGCCCGGGCATGAGCGTCATCAGCAGGGACGCGACCTGATCCGGGTCCGCCGTGGGGGGCAGGATGCCCTCCTTGCGCCAGCGACGGGCCAGCTCGGTGAGGCTGTCGCGCACGGACAGGTAGAAGGTCCGGGTGCGCCCTTCGAGTTCCGGGCTGCGCAGGGCCTCGCCCCATGCCTGGATCGCGATACGGGTCAGGTCATACGGCTGGCCTGCGCCCCGGTCGCGGGCCTCGACGGTCATGGCCTCCAGCACCTCGGCGGGTGAAGGGGTGGGACGGAGTTCCAGGAGCCGCCCGAACAGGTCGCGCACCAGCGTGAGTGCCTCGTCCGCGGCGGCGTCGATGAGGTCGTCCTTGCTGCGGAAGTAGCGGTAGACGGCACTGGAGGACATGCCGGTCGCGGCGATGACGTCGTCCATCGACGTGGCATGGAAACCGTTGCGGGAGAAGCAACTCCAGGCACTGGTCAGGATGTGGCGCCGCCGTTCTTCGCGGCGCTCCTCGCTCAAACGGGGCATGCCCCCACCCTAAACGCAAACGTTGGTTTCCGTTACTGGCGAAGGGCTGACGCCTGCCGGCCCTCCCGGGGGTGTGAGGTGCAGAGGAGCGCCAGGCGGTCGGCGTCCGCACTGCCGGGCTCGGCAGTGCCGACGAGCAGGCTCTGCCCCGGCGCGTCCTGCACCTCGAACGTCTGGTACGACAGCGTCATCCGGCCCGCCATGGGGTGGTGGAAGGTCTTGAACCGGCTGCCCAGCCGACCGACATCCTGCTGCTCCCACAGTTCCGTGAACTCGGCGCTCTCGGTGCGCAGCTCGTCGATCAGGGCGGTGAGCCGGGGATCGTGGCGCTCGTGGCCGTACGCGAGCCGCAGCGCGGCGACGGTGTCGCGCGCCATGGTGTCCCACTCCACGAAGAGAGTGCGTGCGGCAGGGTCGCAGAAGAGGGAGTGGACCATGTGGCGCGGGTCCGCCAGCGGGGACAGCAGCAGGGTGGCCGGCGCGTTCGACGCGAGAATGTCCAGGCGGCGGTTGACTACATAGGCGACCGCTGCCGGGAACGTGTCCATCAGCCGCTGCAGCTGGGGGGCCACCTGCTCCCCGTCGACGTCGGGGGCTTCGCTTTTCGGCACCAGGCCGGCCAGGCGGTAGGCGTGCCAGCAGGCGTCGGAGTCCAGGTCCAGGGCGCGGGCGAGGGCGTCGATGACCTGACCGGAGGGGTGCCGTTCGCGGCCCTGCTCCAGGCGGGCGTAGTAGTCGGCGCTGACCCCGGCCAGCACGGCGACCTCCTCGCGCCGCAGCCCGCTGACGCGGCGGCCCGTGGAGCGGGGAAGCCCCACATCCTGCGGACTGACCCGGGAACGGCGCGCCAGCAGGAATTCGCCCAGTTCGTTGGCGCTCATGGCTGAATCGTACGTCGATGGTTCCTAGGCCGTGTATCGGAAGTGAATCTTGCACATAGGGTGTCGGAATGTCACTGAGCCACATAGCACTCTCGTCTGGACGTTCGATCGAGCTCACC
>NZ_JBSHAF010000038.1:0-79329 GCF_053611365.1 Streptomyces sp. NPDC054813
CCCGACGACCGCTTCGTCTACCTCTCCGATGTGCTCCCCACCGCCTGGCAGGCCGTGGCGTACGCCGCGGTGCCGCCGGGCGGTACTCTCGCCGTCCTGGGGCTCGGCCCCATCGGAGACATGTGCTGCCGCATCGCCCAAGCCCAGGGCGTGGAGCGGGTGTTCGGCGTCGACCTCGTGCCCGAGCGGCTCGCACGGGCCAGTCGTAGGGGCACCGCAGCCTACGACCTGCGGGTCTATGAAGACGAGAAGGAACTGGTCCAGGCGATCCGGGACGAGACCGGAGGCCGGGGCCCGGACGCCGTGATCGACGCCGTCGGCACCGAAGCCCACGGCAGCGCGGCCGCCAAGCTGGCCCAGACCGCTACCGGGCTGCTGCCCCGTAGGCTCAGCGTCCCGCTCGCCGAACGCTTCTCCGTCGACCGTCTCGGCGCCCTCCACATGGCCATTGACCTGGTTCGCCGCGGCGGCACGATCTCGCTCAGCGGTGTGTACGGCGGTATGGCCGACCCGATGCCGATGCTCACCCTGTTCGACAAGCAGATCCAGTTGCGCATGGGACAGGCCAACGTCCGCCGCTGGACCGACTCGATCATGCCCTACCTCGCGGACGGGGACCCGCTCGGTGTCGACGACTTCGCCACGCACCGGCTTCCCCTCACGGACGCTACGCGCGCCTACGACATGTTCCAGCGCAAGCAGGACGGCTCGGTCAAGATCCTCATGCAGCCCTGAGCAGCATCTGCCCTGCGGCTGCCGTGAGCAGAGGTTGTCGTCTTGGGCCGGTCGGCTGAGTGCCGTACGCCACGCCCCATGGGCATCATCGGCCTGCTCGCCGGCGCCATTCGCCAAGGCCCTGATGCCGGGCAAACCCTGGCGGCATCCATTGTCACCTGCTCATCGGCATCGTCGGCGGTCTGCTGGGCGGCTGGCTCGGCAAGGTGATCTCCGGCGTCGACTCCGCTGTACCGCAACGCTGCAGGCTCCACTGGCCCTGCGTAGTCACAGCGGCGGCGGGTACCCGACGTCGCGACCACGCCCGGCCGGGAGAGGGAAAGCACGTGAGCGACCGCCGTCCGAAGGAACCCGGGAACGACAGAGCGAGAGCGGGCGGGACCCGTGTTCAGGAACCTGCCCGACCAGCGGAGGGGCGCCGGCGAGAATCCGTGGACGCCCGGCAGTGACGCGACGTGGAAGGCCGAGGACGAGCAGCCGGCCCCCGTGATGCCCGACGGGGACGCAGCCGGAACGGGGCGGTAAGGCTCCCTTGGCTGCGGAGATCTCCGACCGGGCATCCCGTGTCCGAGGAACCGCCCGGCTGCGTCCCGCGCGCCGTACCCATCCCGGTGGGCCAGTCTGGGAGTGACACCCACCAACGCCGCCGGGCATCCCGGCCGCCGAAAGGACACACCATGGGTGTGCGTACGTGGATCAGCGACTGGCCCGCCTTCCGTCAGCTCACCGGATCCGACCCGCTGGGCCGGGGCCGGGCCGCCATGTCGGCGCGCACCGAACACCTCAGGCCCCGCACGGACACCGCCGACAGCGTGGTGCGTTCCGTGTGTCCCTACTGCGCGGTGGGCTGCGGACAGCAGGTCTACGTCAAGGACGGCAAGGTCGTCCAGATCGAGGGCGACCCGGACTCGCCCATCAGCCGAGGGCGCCTGTGCCCCAAGGGTTCGGCCACGCTGCAGCTCACCACCGGCCCGGCTCGTCGCCACGAGGTGCTGTACCGGCGGCCGTACGCCACCGAGTGGGAACCCCTCGACCTGGAGACCGCCATGGACATGGTGGCCGACCGGGTCATCGAGACGCGGCGCCGGACCTGGGAGTGGGAGTCCGAGGGACTGCGCACCGCGCGTACGCTCGGCATCGCCAGCCTCGGCGGCGCGACCCTCGACAACGAGGAGAACTACCTCATCAAGAAGCTGCTGACCGGCCTTGGTGTCGTCCAGGTGGAGAACCAGGCCCGGGTCTGCCACAGCTCCACCGTCGCCGGGCTCGGCACCTCCTTCGGGCGGGGCGGTGCCACCACTTTCATGCAGGACCTTCAGCACTCGGACTGCATCGTCATCCAGGGCTCCAACTTCGCCGAGGCCCATCCCGTCGGCTTCCAGTGGGTGATGGAGGCCAAGGCGCGCGGCGCCCGGATCATCCACGTCGACCCGCGGTTCACCCGCACCAGCGCCCTCGCCGACCTGTACGTTCCGATCCGGGTCGGCAGCGACATCGCGTTCCTCGGCGCGATCATCAACCACGTCCTGACCGAGGAGAAGGACTTCCGCGAGTACGTCCTCGCCTACACCAACGCAGCCACGCTGGTGAGCGAGGACTTCCGCGACACCGAGGACCTCGACGGCGTCTTCTCCGGGCTGGACGAGGACAAACACCACTACGACCCCTCCAGCTGGCAGTACGAGGGTGTCGAGGTGCAGCAGCCCACCGGTGAGGTCGACGAGCAGTACGAGGAGCGCGTCCACGGCTCCGGCGGACCGGAGGCGCACGGCTCGGGCGGGGCGCGTACCGCGGGCCGGGCACCCCGCGACGAGACGCTGCGACATCCGCGCTGCGTCTACCAGATCCTCAAGCGCCACTACGCCCGCTACACCCCGGAGCTGGTGGAGGAGGTCTGCGGCGTACCGCGCGCGAAGTTCCTCCAGGTGTGCGAGGACCTGACCGCCAACTCGGGCCGCGAGCGGACGAGCGCGTTCGTGTACGCGGTCGGCTGGACCCAGCACTCGGTCGGCTCCCAGTACATCCGCGCCGCGAGCGTGCTCCAGCTGCTGCTCGGCAATATCGGCCGCCCCGGCGGCGGCATCCAGGCCCTGCGCGGCCATGCCTCCATCCAGGGCTCCAGCGATATCCCCACCCTCTTCAACCTGCTGCCCGGCTACCTCCCCATGCCGCACGCCCACGCGCACGAGGACCTGGACGCCTTCATCGAGGCCAGCCGCACCGACAAGGGCTTCTGGGCCAACATGCGGGCCTACTTCGTGAGCCTCCTGAAGGCGTACTACGGCGACGCGGCCACCGCCGCCAACGACTTCTGCTTCGACCACCTGCCGCGCCTGACCGGCTCCCACTCCACGTACGACACGGTGATGGCCCAGTTGGACGGCGTGTGCAAGGGCTACTTCCTGATGGGCGAGAACCCCGCGGTCGGCTCCGCCAACACACGGCTCCAACGGCTCGGCATGGCCAACCTGGAGTGGCTCGTCGTACGCGACTTCTCCCTCATCGAGTCGGCGACCTGGTGGCAGGACGGCCCGGAGATCGAGACCGGCGAACTGCGCACCGAGGACATCGGCACCGAGGTGTTCTTCTTCCCCGCCGCCTCCCACACCGAGAAGAACGGCTCGTTCACCAACACCAACCGCTGGCTGCAGTGGCACCACGCGGCCGTCGAGCCCGGGGGCGACGCCCGCAGCGACCTGTGGTTCATGTACCACCTGGGCCGCCGTATCAAGGCGCGGCTGGCCACCTCGACCGATCCGATGGACCGGCCCGTGCAGGATCTGACCTGGGATTACCCCGTCGAGGGTCCCCTGGCCGAACCGGATGCCGCCGCCGTGCTCGCCGAGATCAACGGCCATGGCCCGGACGGGGCGCCCCTCTCCGCGTACACCGAACTCAAGGACGACGGCTCGACGAGGTGCGGCTGCTGGATCTACTGCGGGGTGTACGCGGACGGTGTCAACCAGGCCGCCCGTCGCCGGCCCGGAAGCGAACAGGACTGGGTGGCCGCCGAATGGGCCTGGGCGTGGCCCGCCAACCGCCGCGTCCTCTACAACCGGGCGTCGGCCGCCCCGGACGGCACTCCGTGGAGCGAGCGCAAGGCGTACGTCTGGTGGGACGAGGCCGAGGGGAAGTGGACCGGGTACGACGTCCCGGACTTCGTACCCGACCGCGCCCCCGACTTCGTACCGGACGAGAACGCGACCGGACCCGACGCGCTGCGCGGCGACGACCCGTTCATCATGCAGGCCGACGGCAAGGGCTGGCTGTATGCGCCCGCCGGCTTGGAGGACGGCCCGCTCCCGACCCACTACGAACCGCAGGACTCGCCCTTCGCCAACGCACTGCACCCGTCAACACCGCGTTCCCCCGTACGTCAGTTGCTGCCCCGGGAGGGCAACCGCTACCACCCGAGCGGCGACGACAAGGGCGCCGAGGTCTTCCCGTACGTCGTCACCACGCACCGCCTGACCGAGCACTTCACGGCGGGCGGTATGAGCCGCTGGTCGCCGTATCTCTCCGAACTCCAGCCGGAGTTCTTCTGCGAGGTCTCCCCCCAACTGGCCGCCGAGCGCGGCCTCGAGCACCTCGGGTGGGCCACGATCGTCACGGCCCGCAACGCCGTCGAGGCCCGCGTCATGGTCACCGCCCGGATCACGCCTCTCATGGTGCACGGCCGGACGGTCCACCAGATCGGGCTGCCGTTCCACTGGGGACCCAATGGCGTGGCCACCGGCGACGCGGCCAACGAACTCGTCGCGATCGCCCTCGATCCCAACGCCCATATACAGGAGGACAAGGCGCTGACCGCCGACATCCGCCCGGGCCGCCGGCCCCGTGGGCCCGACCTGCCGAAGCTGGTCGCCGAATACCGCAGCCGGGCGGGCATCACCGCCAGTACAGGGACGGAGACCCGGAAATGACCGACCGCCACCTGCTCAGCGGTACCGAGCCCGACCCCGCACGCGACGCAGGACACCCCGAACCCCCGCCCCGTGTCGGCTTCTTCACCGACACCTCCGTCTGCATCGGCTGCAAGGCCTGCGAGGTCGCCTGCAAGGAGTGGAACGCCATCCCGGAGGACGGCCTCTCCCTCACCGGCATGAGCTACGACAACACCCAGGGCCTCGGCGCCTCCAGCTGGCGCCATGTCGCCTTCATCGAGCAGCAGGTGCCGACGCCGGACGGACGTACCCGGCTTCCCCTGGCCGAAGCCGAGTCCGAGGCTTCCGCCGAGCCCGGGGAAATGCGCTGGCTGATGTCGTCCGACGTGTGCAAACACTGCACCCACGCCGCCTGTCTCGACGTCTGCCCCACCGGCTCCCTCTTCCGGACCGAGTTCGGCACGGTCGTCGTCCAGGAGGACATCTGCAACGGCTGCGGCTACTGCGTACCCGCCTGCCCGTACGGCGTCATCGAACAACGCCCCGAGGACGGGCGGGCGTTCAAGTGCACCATGTGCTACGACCGGCTCGGCGCCGGTCAGGAACCCGCCTGCGCCAAAGCCTGCCCGACCGAGTCCATCCAGTTCGGCCCCCTGGACGAACTGCGCGAACGAGCCGCACTGCGCGTGGACCAGTTGCACGCCGCGGGCGTGGACGGCGCACGGCTGTACGGGCACGAGCCCGATGACGGCGTCGGCGGCGACGGTGCGTTCTTCCTGCTCCTGGACGAGCCCGAGGTCTACGGGCTGCCCCCGAACCCGGTCGTCACCACCCGCGACCTCCCGACGATGTGGAAGCACGCCGGTGCGGCAGCCCTCTCCCTGGCCGGAGCCTTCGCCGTCTCCTTCGCGCTGCCCGAACTACTGCGCAGGAAGGCGACACGATGAGCGACTCCGCGAACGGCTCCGGGCAGGACGTACGCCGGGGGACCCGAAAGCGCCGTGGGGAACAACTCATGGTTCCCCGCGCCGAGTTCGAGTCGTACTACGGACGTCCGGTCATCAAGGCACCGTCCTGGAGCGCCCGGGACATCGCCGGGTACTTCTTCCTGGGCGGGCTCGCCGGTGCAGGCTCCGTGCTCGCGGCGGGCGCCCAGCTCACGGGACGTACGACCACGGCCACGGCGATGAAGGTGTCCTCGCTCGCCGCGGTCTCATTGTCCGCCGCCGCGCTCGTGCACGACCTCGGGGTGCCGAGCCGGTTCCCGAACATGCTCCGCGTCTTCAAGCCGACCTCGCCCATGAGTGTGGGTTCGTGGCTCCTCGGCGGTTACGGACCGGCGGCCGGCGCAGCCGCTGTCACCGCCGTCACCGGGCGGCTGCCCAGGGCTGGGGCGGCGGCGACCGCAGCGGCGGCGCTGCTCGGACCGGCCGTCGCCTCGTACACGGCCGTCCTGGCGGCGGACACCGCCGTTCCCGCCTGGCACGGCGCGCACCGCGAACTGCCCTACGTGTTCGCCGCCTCCGCGACGGCCGCCGCCTCCGGCATGGCCCTGCTCCTCGGTCCGGCGCACGAGTCGGCCCCCGCACGCTTCACCGCGGTGCTCGCCGCCGGCGCCGAGGAGGTCGCGACCCGGGCGGCCGAGCGGCGCCTCGGCATGGTCGCGGAGACCTACCGCGAGGGTCACGCCGGAACCCTGCTGCGCACCGCCCGTCTGCTGACTGCGACAGGCGCCGCCGCCGGCCTGCTGCTCGGACACCGCAGCCGTCCGGCGGCCGTCGTCGCGGGCCTCGCCCTCCTCACGGGCTCGGCCTGCACCCGCTTCGGCATCTTCGCGGCAGGCGTGGCCTCGGCCGAGGACCCGAAGTACACGGTCGTACCCCAACGCGCCGGCACGAACCCGTCCGACGAGGCTGAGGGCTGACGGCGCGCGACCCCAGGCTCGGGAGCCCCGCACAGAGTTCGCCGAGACCGACGAACCAGAAGACGACCTGCAGTACCAACTCCCGCTGGTTGACATCCATAGGGGCGTCGAACGCGCCTACACCTTCAACGGCCCTTGGTGGTCGCCGAGATGGTCATCCGGCTCCGAGACACACTCCAAGAGCTGTCAGAAACGGCTTGGCGCCGGCGGCAACCTCCAACAGGGTACCTATCTGGACGAATTGCCGCTTGGGCAGGTCGACGACATCGAGTTGCCCGAACACCCGACGGCGCACCTCCTCGCTGTGGATGCCCGACCGCGGACGTGGTAGCAGCGGAGCGTCTGGGTACCCGGCGCCGGTGCCGTCAGCCCGTCCTGGACGACCTGCTCGTGGGTGACCGCACAGGGCGAACACGGCTGCCGCGCCCGGCACCGGGAACGGTGGCCGACGGTGTCCCGCAGTGGTACCCACGCCCGTCCGAGGCAGTCGAGGAGAGGTGTCGCGATGTCTGCGCAGTCCGAGCCCGGGGCCGTTGGTGAGGAGCACGGCCCCGGGGCCGTTGGTGAGGAGCACGGCGCTGTCGAGGGGACGCGCGCGCACGACCCTGGTGCGGGCTCCGCGGATGGCGTGCCGGCGCCCCGGTCCGAGTTCCAGGAGTCTCCGCACCGGGATGCGCGTGAGCGTCGTCGGCGGTCGTGGGTGACCGTGGGGTTCGCTCTGGGGCTGGGGGCGAGCCTGGCGTGGCTGGCCGTCCAGACGGTACTGCGGGTCAGCTCGATGCTGACCTTGCTGTTGCTGGCCGTGTTCATCGCGATCAGCCTGGAACCGCTCGTCGTCTGGTTCACTCGCCGGGGTCTGCGGCGCGGCTGGGCCGTCGCGATCGTGCTGACGGGGTTCGTCATGGTGCTCGGCGGGTTCCTGGCACTGGTCATCCCGCCGGTGACCAAGGAGGTCTCGGCACTGGTCGACGCCGTACCGGGCTGGTTACAGCAGCTCCACGACCACCAGTCGGCGATCGGGCGCCTGGAGGACCGCTACCACGTGGTCGAGAAGGCCAAGCAGCAGATCGGGTCGGGAGGCGGAGCGACCGGCCTGGCCGGAGGGGTTCTGGGCGCCGGCCAGATGGTCCTGAGCACCCTCACCTCCATGGCGATCGTGATCACGGTGACCCTGTACTGCATGGCGGCGCTGCCGGCCATCAAACAGTTCTGCTTCCGCTTCGTGGCGGTCAGCCACCGCGAGCGCGTCGAGGGCGTGGCCGAAGAGATCATGAACCGGATAGGCAAGTTCATGCTCGGCAACCTCGTCACCTCCGGGATCGCCGGCGTGGCGACTTTCGGCTGGTGCGCGGCCACCGGTGTTCCGTATGCCGCCGCGCTGGGGATCTTCACAGCGCTGATGGACATGATCCCGATCGTCGGCTCCACCCTGGCCGGCATCGTCGTCAGCCTGGTCGCCCTGTCCGTGTCCGTCCCCGTCGCGACTGCGACGGCCGTTTTCTACATCGTCTTCCGGGTCGCCGAGGACTACCTCATCGTGCCCAGGGCCATGAAGTTCGCCGTCGACGTCCACCCGCTCGTCACCGTCCTCGCCGTGCTGGTCGGCGGCGCGCTCCTGGGCATCATCGGCGCCCTTGTCGCCATCCCGGCGGCCGTCGCCGTCGGCCTGGTCCTAGACGAGTACGTCTTTCCCAAGAAGGAACGGACATGACGCCCCGTGGACGGACGCCCCTCCCGGACCGACGCCCGGAGGGACACCCCGCGACCGTTGTCGAGGTCCGTCCCAACGGCCGTCAGCCGAGAGGTGTGGGACGGCTGGTGCTCCTTGGCGAATCTGCTCGCGTCGACAATGAGGTCCGCACCTGGGGGCTGCCAACACCATCGAGGACCCGTTTTCCGCTACCCCTGGCGGCCGCGGCCGCGCCGAACAGGCACGTGCATCAGGTCCGTGCCCAGGAGCGTGCGGCTGCCGTAGCCGGACCGGTGAGCGCTGTCACGGAGCAGTCCTCGCCAGGTCGCGTCGGAGACGGCGGCCGGGTCTCCCGGGCCGAGGTGCGTGGCGACCAGAGTGCCGGCACCGGCTTCGGCCGCGATACGGCCGAGTTCCGCGACGTCGGTGTGGGTGGTCAGGATGTGGTCGATGACGGGCTGCGGTAGGCCGAGGCTCGCCAGCCCGGCGGGGTAGATGGCCTCGTGGACCAGGACGTCCGCGTCTTCGGCGAGCGTGATGATGTTGGAGGTGGGGGCGGTGTCGCCGGAGAAGACGACGCTGCCGTGGTCGGTGTCGAACCGGTAGGCATAGGCGGGGTAGACCGCGCCGTGCGGTACGAGGACGGCGCTGACCTTGACGTCGTCGTTCTCCATGACGGTGAAGGGCCGCATGGCGGGTGCGGTGTTCGTCGTGGAGGCGCCGGTCGCGGCCGGCGGCAGTATGTCGTGGACGTTCAGCAGGGTGGCCGGGTCGATACCGGCGTGTTCGGTCATGAAGAAGGTGGGAGAGGCGGCGTATGCCTGCCCGGCCAGCTTGCTCATCTCGACGGTGCCCGGCACGGGACCGGGTGCACCGACGACCGTTGAGGCGATACCGGCGGAGCCGGGGCCGTACACGTCGATCGCCTTCTGGAAGCCCTGTGCGCCCGAGGCACCCGCCGACAGCAGCGGGAACGAGTAGTAGTCGACGATGTGGTCGGCGTGGAGGTGAGTGAGGAAGATACCGGCGAGGGAGGGCATCGACAGCCCTGCGCGCAGGTACTGGGTCACCGCTCCGCGGCCGCAGTCGACGACGTATGTCCGGCCGTTGACGACCAGGGCGGACGCGATGCCGTAGCGGTTCGCCAGTGGCGGCGGTCCGCCGTTGGTTCCGAGAAGGACGAGCGACAGGGTCGGGTCGGGGGCGCTCGCGGATGTCGCGGCCGCGGCCTGGGCCGCTCCGAGCAGCGGTGTGGCGACGGCGGTGGCTGCCACGGCGCCCAGTACCGCTCTGCGGGACGTGCGCCGCCCCCCTTCCCGTGGCGGACTCGTCTCCGGGCCATGGCCATGGATCGATTGTTCGTTTTCGGCGGCTTGGCACATGACGGGGCGGCTCCTCTGCTGTGCGCAGGACATGATGAGCACGGGCAGGGCGCGATCCAGCGGGGTCCGACCCGCTCTTCGTCCTCGCATCGCATACCGCAACCGCGATCATTCGGCCGAATGCTGCCCGCCGACGTGCACGGGAGGGGAGGGCGCGGCACGCAACATAAGATGCCGTTCCGTCGCGTTGAGTGTGTTCCGGCGCTATCTGCCCGAGTCAACTCGGCCGCGTGGCAGTGCGGTTCGTCGACGACTCCGCGGTCGCGGTCGTCTCGGTGGACCTGTTCGCCGTGTCGCCCGGCCATCGGATCGAGCGCGCCGGCGGTGGTGGAGGCAGGACCACTTCGGCAGCGGCCGCGTTTTCATGAAGACGGGCGGCGCACGGGGTACCGGAAAATCAGCATGATGGCCGGCCGGTGCTGCAACCGCCGGCCAGGGGTAAGTGTTACGGCGGAGGAGCGGCGCCGGTCGATCGGGTTGCGGAGGTTCTTGGACGGTTTCCGACTACCGTTCGGAGGTTCCCCCGCTGGGCGAGGGGTGCTTGCCAGGGATGGTGGCCCGTATCCGCAAGGTGCCGTCGGGGGTGGTTTCGGAGCGCGCCTGGATGGTGTCGGCGATCGTGCGGGGCCACTTGGTCGTGCTGGACCAGACCGCCTCCGCGAAGTCGGCGCCGTCGGTGTGGGCTCCGGTCAGGTCGGCCCCGATCAGGTCCGCGCCGCGCAGCCGGGCTCCGACCAGCCTGGCCCCGTTGAGGCGCGCTTCGGTCAGGTGGGCTCCGGCCAGGTCCGCGTGGGTGAGGTCGGCCCCTGTGAGCTTCGCCTTGTACAGAAAGGCCAGGGTGAGCCTGGCCCTGATCATCCGGGCCTGGGAGAAGTCCGCGGCGAAGAGATGCGCGCAGGTCAGGTCGGCTTCCGTGAGGATGGCGTTGGTCAGGTCCGCCTCGCTCAGGTGGGCAGAGGTCAGCTGGGCCCGCAGGAGCTTCGCGCCGCGCAGACCCGCCTTGTCCAGTGCGACATCGGTCAGGTCGGCGTCGGTCAGGTCGGCTCCGGTGAGCTTCGTTCCCGAGAGCAGGGCGCCGGTCAGGTTCGTACGGGTCAGGCGGGCCCCGGACAGGTCCGCGCCCACCAGATAGACGCCGCGCAGGTTCGCGCCGGTCAGGATCGCCCCGGTCACGTCAGCGCTGACGGTGTTGGCTCCGGCCAGGTCCGCGCCTTTCAGGTCGGCTCCCGACAGATTCGCGTGCGTCAGACGCGTCCGGGTCAGGTCGGCCCGGCTCAGGTCGGCGCCCGTCAGGGTCGCTTTCGTGAGGTCGGTCCGGCTGAGGTCCGTTCCGGAGAGGCTCACTCCCATGAGGTCGATGCGGTACAGCTGCTCACCTGACAGGGAGCCCCCGGAAACGGTCGTCCCGGACTTCAACGCGTCCCTGAGACCGTCCCGCCCGACGAGCCTGTTGCGCCCGGCGGTCTGCGGCTCCTTGCCGTGGCCGACGTCACCGGCCCGCAGCGGCCGGAACGCCGGGGCGGCATCGCAGAAGGCGATCAACAGCCGCTGGAAGAAGGGAGGTTGGCTCTTCCGGTCGGGCTTGTAGGGTTCGGGCGACCAGCCGTGCAGGCGGTACACGTCCTCGAAGAGCCGCTCCGAATCGTCCCGCATCCGGTCGGCCGGCCCGATGGGCCAGACGGTCTCCGACGTCCACAGTGCCCCGGCCAGGTTCGCGCCCGTCAGTTCCGCGCCGCTCAGGTCCGCGCCCGTCAGGTCGGCCCGCTCAAGTCGGGCCCCGGTCAGGTCGGCGCCGGTGAGGTTCGCCCGGACGAGCACGGCCCCGCCCAGGTCCGCTCCACGCAGCCGCGCTCCCGTGAGGTCCGCGTCCAGCAGGCTCGCGTGCGTCAAGTCCGCCCCTGTCAGGTCCGCCCCGGTCAACTGTGCCCGGACCAGCCTCGCGGAGCCCAGTTCCGCGCCCTCCAAGCGGGCCCGGGTCAGGTCGGCGTCGATCAGGTTCGCCACATAGAAGAAGCCCCTGGACAGGTTCGCCTCCCGAAGGCACACCCCTGGCAGCGTGCCCAGTCGCGCGTAGACCCAGGGAAGATCCACCCCGGTCAGGTCCGCCCCCCTGAGGTGGGCGTCTTTCAGGTTGACCGGCCGGGCCACCTCCTGCGCGCGGATACGCCGGGCCAGTTCGCCGGCCCAGGGATACGGGCCGGCGGAGGCTACGGGAGGGTGACCGGGCGGCGTGTTCCAGTACCGGCTCTCGGTCACCCGTACCTCGGTTCCCCCGTCCAGGGCATCGGGTATCAGGATCCTGAGGGCGAGCCGGCCGACCGGCTTGAACACGATCGGGGTGACGACCCCCAGGACCAGCGCGACCAGGGGCTTGACCGCACCTGCCAAGGCCGCCGCACAGCCGACCGCCGCACCGAGGACGGCGTGCACGCACAGACCCGCGACGAAGGCGCCGGTACCGGGCCCGTCGGGGTAGTCCCACCGCCCGTTCCGGTGCTGGAACGGGTCACGGTCGCGCAGGACGGCAGCCCGGACGATGAGACATCTGTACAGGGCGGCACCGACCAGCCCCCATACCGCATATGGCCACATGCGGTAACGATACGGGCCGATCACCGATCACCAACAGCGCAATTCCACAGGCTGGTTGACGCTGCACCGACGTGACTGACCGGGGCTGCTTCACGGCGCCCAAACGGCCCGCGACCAGTCGGCCCCGATACCCCCCACCTGGGCCGGCAGACGGCATCACCCGCCGGTACGTACGTCGCCCCTCCGTCAGATCCCTCGTCATGTCCCGATCACGGGAAGGGAGTTCTCCTTGAACCAGCGCGTGAGGAATGCGAGCAGGACCACGATCTTTCGCGGTGTGCTCTGGCCTGGGCCGTAGATCGCATACAGCGGGCGGTCTGGTGTGGGGGCGGGTGCTCGGCCCCGTACTGATGCCGCATACGTCGTCGCCCGCCTTCTGGGAGAGCCGGTTGCGGGCGTCGTCGCTCACGGGGAACACGTCTACCTGCGCAGCTTCGACGACACCTTCGCGCGCAGCGTGCTGTCGGCACAAGAACGCCTCGCGGATCCGCCGTCAGACGCCCGGACGCCCGGACGCCGTGCCGCGGATCCCGAACTCGGTCATGTTCAGGGGCTGGTACTCCAGCTGCAGTTCGTGATCTTGCTGCTTGGCTGTGCGTCAGGAGCGTGGCAGGCGTCGAGGCGTCGTGTTGACCACGTCGCCGTGCGGTCCTTGCTCCGCGGTGAAGCTGTGGAGGTAAAGGTCGCGAAGGACGCCGAGTTCGGCCCCGTGGTGAGCGGCTTCGTCCAAGGCGTGGAGGGCCAGTAGAAGGTAGCTCTCGTGACCGTAAACGCCGGCGCGGGAACCCATGGGTTGGAGGAGACGGTCATCCCCGAGGGACTTGACCTGGGTTCGGAATCGGGACCAGTCGGCGGCCATCATCTGGACGCCCTCGGTCGCTGTGCCCGGCCACAGGTGCCGGTCGTCGCCGCTCTGGGACTGGCCTTCGAAGAAGCGGCCGTAACCGCGCAGACAGTCGGCCCCGATGTGCCAGATTCGCCAGGCGATCGTCGTGAACGGTGCCGGGCGGACATCGCCTGCGGGCCGCGGGTCGGCACGGAACACGCCGTCCGTATCCGCCCGGAGTGTCATACACGAGGCGACGGGCTCCCAGAGGTACTCGGCGTCGGTGACGCCGTCAAGGCGAGCGAAGGTTCTGGAACGTACGTCGTCAAAGGTTTCGAGCAGGTCGCGGGTGACGGGGCCGGACGAGGTCATTGGCTACTCCAGGTTCGCCGACAGGTGCGGCCACCGTTGATCATCGGTGTGTGAAGACAGAAGATCAGGCGGTCGCCGCAGGTCACAGCATAAATCCTGCGCGTTGGCGGAACACGTTCGAGGTCCTGATGAGCCGTATCGCAGGGCGGTTTGCCCGGGTGGAACCGCGGCGCCGTGCACGGGAGTTCGTGCTCGGCCCTCGCGGAG
The DNA here is from genome assembly GCF_053611365.1 of Streptomyces sp. NPDC054813. NCBI lineage: Bacteria > Bacillati > Actinomycetota > Actinomycetes > Kitasatosporales > Streptomycetaceae > Streptomyces > Streptomyces sp. NPDC054813. The sequence continues at coordinate 13,613 of NZ_JBSHAF010000038.1, forward strand.
GACGGTGTCGGCGAGGTGCCGCCCGCGGCGCGTGACGTGGCGACGGCCGCCGTCTCCGCGCTCGCGGCGGTCGGGGGCGCGTTCTGTGTGCGTGTGCACGACGTTCGTGCGAGCCTCGACGCGGTACACATGGCGGCCGCCTACGTCGAGTGCGTCGATCGCACGTAATGAATGCGAAACGGGCGTCTCTCCTGAGCGGGACCGCTCTGCTAGCTTTCGCTAGATCGTTTTAGCGCCCCAGTCCGCCGGTAGGTCGGTCGTGTTGGCCTGCCGCTGGGGCCTACTAGATCGATCTAGCTCTCACGGGACAGACAGCGAAGAATGAGGAGCCGTTATGGCAACCCCCTCCCTACAGGACGGCATCGACAAGGCCGGCTCGCCGATGAAGCTGCTGTGGCAGCCGAACGCCGAGCCGTGGACCCCCGAGGTCGTCGAGCGCGAGTACACCGGCTGGCGTCAGGAGCAGGCCGCGTGGCACGAGGGCGTGGCCCTGCTCAACCTCTCGCACCACATGTACGACATGTGGATCGAGGGCCCGGACGCGACGCGGGTGCTCGCCGACCACGGCGCCAACAACTTCGAGAAGTTCGCCATCGGGCAGGCCAAGCAGTACGTACCGGTCACCCGTAACGGCCACATCGTCACCGACGGGATCCTCGCCCGCGAGGGCGAGAACAAGTACCTGCTCAGCGGCATCCCCGCGGCTCAGCACTGGGTGCAGTACCACGCGGAGAAGGGCGGCTACGACGTCGGCTTCGTCACCGACCCCTCGTCCGCCTTCCGGCCCGGCGGCGGTGACCCGCAGCTGTTCCGCTACCAGATCCAGGGCCCGCTGGCCGCGGAACTCGTCGAGCGTGCCTTCGGCGGGCCGCTGCCGGAGACCAAGTTCTTCCACTCCAGCGTGGTCACGCTGGACGGCCGCCCCATCCGCGCCCTGCGGCACGGCATGGCCGGGCAGGCCGGCTTCGAGTTCATCGGCCCCTGGGAGCACGCCGCGTACGTCCACGAGACGTTCCTGAAGGTCGGCGAGCCGCTCGGTCTGATCCAGGTCGGCGCCCTGGCCTACGCCACGCCCAGCGTGGAGAGCGGCTGGATCCCCTCGCCGGTGCCCGGCATCTACACCGACCCCGACCTGCTCGACTACCGGCGGCACTTGGCCCTGTTCGGCATCGAGGGCAAGCGCCCGCTGAACGGCAGCTACTTCTCCGAGGACATCGAGGACTACTACGTCTCCCCGTACGAACTCGGCTACGGGAAGATGATCTCCTTCAACCACGACTTCCTGGGCCGGGACGCTCTGGAGAAGGCCAAGGGCGAGGTCCGCCGTACCAAGGTCACCCTCGTCCTAGACCCCGACGACGTGCGCACGGTCATCGGGGAGGGCCAGGACCCCGGCTTCGTGCTCAGCTACGCCCGTCATCGGGTGGAGAGCGCCGCCGGTCCGGTCGGCGTCACGATGCAGAGCGCGTCGATCGACCCGGTGGGCACCGTGCTGGCGCAGACCCTGATCGACGCCGAGGACGCCGCCGCCGGCACCGAGGTGACGGTGGTCTGGGGTGAGCACCCTGGCTCCGGCACCGATCCTGAGGCCGACCTCGGCTTCCCCCGCATCCGGGCCACCGTCCAGCCCTCCCCGTTCAACGAGCACGCGCGCACCTTCTACCGCCGCGACCGCTGACGCGACCACCTGCCCGGCACCGCTCCGGCCCCACGCGCCGTGCGACGCGACCCCGCGTCGCCGCCCGCCCTACCCGCCCCAGCGGTGCCTCGGGGCCCGGAGGACTCGGCCCCCGCAGACGAGAAAGCGAGACGAAAGACGATGAATCCCGCGAGCACGGCACGAACAGCGGTCGGCACAGCGCTCCTTGAGGACTTCTCCCTGGAGATGACCGGCAAGGACATTCCCAAACTGGAAGAAGCCCGCGACACCATCCCCCAGGGCACCCGCATCAACGTCACCTTCCTCGGCAACGAGGATCTGGAGATGCGCCTGGCGGCGGCCCGCGCGGTCAAACGGCTCGGCTTCGTGCCCGTGCCGCACATATCCGCCCGGCGTCTCGGATCACGCGCCGACTTCGAGCAGTTCCTGGCCGGACTGCACGCCGACGGCACGTCCGACAACGTGTTCCTCGTCGGCGGAGACCCGGCACACCCCGAGGGCCCGTTCGCGGACTCCCTGTCCCTCATCGACACGGGGCTGCTGCAGGAGTACGGCGTCCGGCACGTCGGCATCACCGGATACCCCGAAGGCCACCCGGCGATCGACGGCGACACGCTCTGGTCCGCGCTGCGGGACAAGCACACCGCGCTCGCCGCCCAGCCCCTGGAGGGCGGTGTCATCACACAGTTCGGGTTCGACGTCGACCCGGTGCTCGCCTGGGTGGAAGGTGCCCGCGGCCGGGGCATCGGCCTCCCGATCCGGATCGGCGTGCCCGGGCCCGCCGGAGTGCGCCGGCTCATGTCGTACGCGTCCCGCTTCGGCGTCGGGACCAGCGCGTCCGTCGTCAGGAAATACGGGTTCTCGATCACGAACCTGATGGGTACCGCGGGTCCCGACCGTTTCCTGCGCGACCTCGCCACGGCCTACGACCCCACCCGCCACGGCGAGTTGAAGATCCACTTCTATACGTTCGGCGGGCTCAAGGCCACCTCCGACTGGGCCGCCCGCTTCCGGAAGGACAGCCTCGCATGACCCTCACGCAAGACGCCGCGGCCCGCACCGCCACGGGCAAGCCCCCTGCCCAGCAGGCGTCGCTGATCGTGCAGGGCGCCGACGCGACGGGCATCGTCGCGGCCGTGACGTCGGTCCTCAGCGACCACGGCGCGAACATCGTCTCCCTCGACCAGTACTCCGACAATCCGCAGGGCGGTGCCTTCTTCCAGCGCACCGTCTTCGGCCTGGAGAGTCTCCGCGCAGCACTGCCCGCACTGCGAGACGACCTCGACAGGCGCCTGGTGGACGCGTTCGGGCTGACCTACACGCTGCGGGACATGTCGGTGCCCAAGCGGGTCGCGATCTTCGCCTCCAAGTCCGACCACTGCCTGCTCGACCTGCTGTGGCGCCACCGGCAGGGTCAACTCCCCGTCGCCGTCTCCATGGTGATCTCCAATCACCCCGACGTGGCCGAAGAGGTACGCAGCTTCGGCATCCCCTTCTTCCACGTGCCTTGCCAGGGCGCGGACAAGTCCGCCGCCGAGGCCGAACACCTGCGGCTGCTGAAGGGCAACATCGACTTCGTCGTCCTCGCCCGCTACATGCAGATCCTGTCCGGCGACTTCATCGAGCAGGTCGGTGTACCGATCATCAACATCCACCACTCCTTTCTGCCCGCGTTCATCGGCGCCGGCCCCTACGCCAAGGCCAAGGAGCGGGGCGTCAAGCTGGTCGGCGCCACCGCTCACTACGTCACCCAGGACCTCGACGAGGGCCCGATCATCGAGCAGGACGTCGTCCGCGTCACCCACGCGCACACCGCGACCGACCTCACCCGCCGCGGCGCCGACGTGGAACGCGCGGTGCTCTCCCGCGCCGTGCTGTGGCACGCCGAGGACCGGGTCATCCGCGACGGCAACCACACCATCGTCTTCGCCTGACGGAGGACCGTTCTCCGGCAGGCAACACCGCCCGGTGCAGGGACAGACGGTCTTGTCGTGCGCCACCCCTGTCGACCGAGCCGTCCGGCCGCGAAGACCGGCGGCCGGCCCGGTCACGGCGCCGTACAGCCGCGGTCACGCCGACCGCGCGCAGCACACCCCTCTCACCCGGGCGAATCGTTCCTCACGACAAGAAAGCGGTTCGCCACCATGACCATCACCATCGAGGGCACCAGGATCGCCCGGCGCATCCGCGCACAGGTCGCCGAGCAGGTCGCCGCGGCCACGGCCACGGCCACGGCCACGGGTTCGGGTCGCATCCCCGGCCTCGCGACCATCCTCGTCGGCGACGACCCGGCCAGCGCCGTGTACGTCGCCGCCAAACGACGCGCCATCCGGGAAGCCGGCATGCGCGACTTCCACCGCCACCTGCCTCCGAACGCGGCCCACGACGACGTGGCCGCGGTGATCGACGAACTCGCCGCCGACCCGCACGTCTCCGGCATCCTGCTCCAACTCCCGCTGCCCGCACAGCTGGACGCGCCCGCGCTGATCGACCGCATCCCCGTCATCAAGGACGTCGACGGCCTCACCACCGCCAGCGCCGGCCTCCTCGCCCGCGGGGAACGCGGGCTGCGCCCCTGCACACCCAGCGGCGTCATCGAACTCCTGGACGCCGAGGGGATACCACTCAAGGGCGCCCTGGTCGCCGTGGTCGGCTGGGGCGAACTGGTCGGACGGCCGCTGGCCCAGCTCCTGCTGCGGCGCGGCGCCACCGTGTCCGTCGCGCACGAGTTCACCATCGACCTCGCGGCCGTCACCCGGCCCGCCGACATCGTCGTGGTCGCCACCGGAGTCCGCGGGCTCATCGGACCCGAACACATCAGCCCTGGTGCCGTCGTCATCGACGTCGGCATCCACCGCACACCGTCCGGTCTGACCGGCGACGTCCGCTCCGCCGAACTCGACGGCATCGCCGACCGCATCACCCCCGTCCCCGGCGGCGTGGGTCCCATGACCATCGCCATGCTGATGGTCAACACGCTGCGTGCCGCCCAGTGGGGCGCCGAACGCGAGGCCGTCGCGGCATAGACGCCACGCGTGTTGCCCAACGGCCCGGTTTCGCGCCGCACTTCAGTGACCCCGCGTCCCTGGACGGGCTGAACACCCCGAGGGGCCGCGGCACCGCACCGCAGCACACAGGAGGCGCGGAATGGACAAGCTCCCTCCCATGGCCCTGCTCGGCGGACGCCTCGCCACCGGACTCGTCGACGTCACCGGCGATCCCTCGGCGCTGGACTCCAAGGGCTTCTGGGTTGTAGCGGCCTCGTTCGAGGGCCGGCTGACGTGCGCCCGCTTCCGAGACGTACGGCGGATCGACCGCCATGTCCCCATGGCGCCATGGCGGGGACCGTGCGCAGACACCTGGGTCACCTCACTCGACCGTCTCGCCTACACGAACAGCGTGACACGCATCCGTGAGCACATCGCCGCCGGTGAGGTCTACCAGGCGAACCTGTGCCGGGTCCTGTCCGCTCCCGTCGGCGCGGACGCCGACGTCGAGGCGCTGGCCGGACAGCTGGCACGACACAACCCGGCGCCGTACGCAGGCGTCATCCGCATTCCGCGGCACGGCGTCGAGGTGGCCACCGCCTCCCCGGAGCTCTGTCGTCGGCGCTCACCGAGTCGAGCAGACGGACGGCGGCGGGACCTTCGATGAAGGCGTGCGACATGTGATGGGAGAGATCGACGAAGGCCACGCCCGAGCGCCAGGCGGCCGGCTCCAGGCGCCACTCCGCGTACTCGGCGTCGACGCCCTCCGGCAGCCACGGCTCGGCATCTGGCTTCCGCAGCAGTTCCACGGCGGATCCCGCCCGGGCGATGCCGTCCTCCACCGTCTGGCAGACACGGTACCGAATCGCTCTTGTAGCGGCACCGAAACGGGCGGGGAACAACTTGAACGATCTAGTCGCGTAGGCTGGCCCCTGCGCTTAATCGTTCTAGATGTCGGATACCACTTTTGGTGACATCGCTCGTGGTCGGGCGCACCCGGTCCGACGCGGAGGGAGCATCTCGATATGGGCCGTTCTGGCCGGGTGACGTTGAGCGATGTGGCCAAGGCCTCCGGTGTGTCGCGGGCGACGGTGAGCTTCGTGCTGAACGACGACCCGCGGCAGACGATTTCCGTGGCGACACGGGAGCGGGTCCTGGAGGCCGCCAACGATCTGGGATACGTCCCGCACGGGATCGCCCGTGCGCTGCGCGAGGGGTCTTCGCGCATCGTCGTGCTCAACGTGGACTGGGGGATGGAGGGCAACTTCTCCCGCAGCTACGTCCGGGGCCTGGACGAGGAACTGGCCGACCACGACCACGTTCTCCTCGTCCGGCACGGGCACACGGCGCCCGAGGCCACGCAGAAGATCCTCGACGCCATCGTGCCGCGGGCGGTGTTCCGGCTGGGCGAGGTCTACATGCAGGGACGCGCGCCGAGTGAAGAGGACTGGGAGAACGGGTTCGCCGCCAACGCCGCCCTCCAGGTCGGCTACCTCGCCCAACGGGGGCACACCTGCCTTGCGATGGCCATGCCTGACCACGACTTCCCGCTCACCGAGGCGCGACTCGGATTCGCCCGGGAGGCCGCCCGGCGCCTGGAACTTCCACCCCTGGAGCACCTCGTCGTGCCCCGGCCGCGGGAGGCCGGCGCGGCCGCCGTCGAGACGTTCCTGGCGGCGCACCCGGACGTGACCGCCCTCGCCGCCTTCGATGACGACATCGCTCTGCGCAGCCTGACCGCCCTGCGCGACCTCGGGGTACGCGTGCCCGAGGACGTGGCGGTGATGGGCTTCGACGAGACCGAGCACGGTTCCTTGTCCACGCCCGCGCTCACCACCGTCCACATCGACGCCGAGATCCTTGGACGGCTGGCCGCCCGAAACGCCCTGGGTGTCGACAGTGGGGGACTGGCGCCGGTGCCCGGCCGGGTCGTGGTCCGCGCCTCGGTGTGACCGCGGTGGCCCGTCGCGAACAGGCTGTTTCCCGGCGGCGTTCGGGGGTCCGTGCCGCAATCGATGCTTGCAGGTCAGTGGCGGATGCCGCCGCCCGAAGGAGCTGACCAGCCCGATCATCCGCGAGCGCCTCGGGTGCTTTTCCCGGCCCCCGGAAATGATCTTCATCCTGTCCGTCGCCACCACTGAAGTCGTCTGCTGCGGCCGCGCTTAATCGATCTATCGATCTAGTTGCCGCTTCGCGACCGGACGAACGAAGAAGCAACCGCATGATGCAGACGGTTTCGACTGTTTCGCCCTTCGCCGTCAGGACACTGCCGCCACCACGGGTGGCGGCAGCCGCTGCGTCTCTTCGGGGACCATGGGGAGGCCTCCGTCAGCCGTCCGAAGTTCCTCACCGGACTGTGGCCGAACTCCTGGTCCTACAGGTGCACGTCAGCGACGCGGCCGCGGTGAGACCGCCGGTCACCAGCGCAGACAGGCCGAGCTGTGACTGACGCCGAGGCCGTGAAGTCTCGTCGAAGACCCTGTAAGAGCTGGGCGCTTACTGGTCGGTGCGATCCGTGCGGAAGTTGGCCGTCAGCCGGTTGATGCTTTTGACCGCGAGTTCGGCGAAGTTCGAGCGGGCGACGATGGTTGTGGTCTCGCCGTGCCGGCGGACACTGCGCAGGTCACGCTGCACCTGGCGCGAGAGCTGGTGGAGTTCGCGTTGGGCGGTGGCGAGTCGCTGCTCGGCGGCGGTGCGGGCCTGCCGGTGCTCGCGTCGGGTGCGGGGCGTGCCGGTGCTGCCGGAAGGGGTCTCGGTGGGGACGTCGGTGCTCGATTCCGTGGTCGTGGGTCGCGTCGCCGCGACGGGGCGGACGCCGACGGTGTCGAGATAGGTTTCGATGCCGGTGAGGTCGGCGGTGTCGACCACGGCCGCGACGTATCCGTCCGGGCGGACGAGCACCCACTGTTCGGAGGACAGTCCGTAGGCGCTGTGGACGCGGTCGCCGCTGTCGAGGATGTCGCCCCGGGCGCCGATGGTGTGGATGTGCAGGCCGCGACGCGGCGCCGGGGTCGAAGCGTCGTCGACGTCGTGGCCGAGCAGGGTCCAGTGGGGGCCCTGGAAGAGGGTGAACAGCCGGGTGGGGAGGCCGCCGGTGCCGGTCACGGGTGCGTCGGGGGCTCGGTCGCCGGCCAGTACACCCTTGTCGCGCTCCGGGGTGTGCAGCGACAGGGGTGAGTTAAGGTAGCCGAGGTCGAGCTGGCTGACCTCGCGGCCCCGGTGGATGTCACGGTTCTTGGCCGCTTCGAGCAGCTTCTCGGACAGGCCGAGGACGGCTTCGGCGATGGGCCGGCGTTCCTGCTCGTACGTCTCGAGCAGGGATTCCGGGGCGCCGTCGAGTACGGCGGCGAGTTTCCAGCCGAGGTTGTAGGCGTCCTGGACGCTGGTGTTGAGGCCCTGGCCGCCGGTCGGCGGATGGCAGTGCGCCGCGTCCCCGGTCAGGAACACCCGTCCGCGCCGGTAGGTGTCGGCCAGCCGGGCGTTCATCTGGAACGCGGACGCCCAGGACACGGAGCGGATCACGACGTCTTGGCGGCCGGTGCGCTCGCGGAAGAACGCGGTGAGTCCCTCGGCCGAGAGGTCCAGGTCGACGTCGAAGGGGACGGGGGCCTGGAGCTGGAACATGTCGGTGCCGTACAGCGGGCACATCGACACCTGCCCCGCGGTGTCCTCGCCCCAGCGGTGCCAGGCGTCCGACGAGACGCCATCGACGTACACGTCGGCCACGACCGCCCGCACACCGAGGGTCCTGCCGGGGAAGCCGATGCCGAGGGTCTTGCGGACGAAGCTTGATCCGCCGTCGGCGCCGATCAAGTACGTGGCCTGTGCGGTCTGTTCGCCGTCCGGGGTCGCGATCCGCGCGGTCACGCCGACGGCGTCCTGGTCGAAGCCGACGAGTTCGTGGCTGTAGTGCGGGGCGTGCCCGAGTTCGGCCAGCCGCTCGCGCAGTCGGCGCTCGGTGAGGAACTGCGGGACGAGCAAAGGTATTTGGTACGGCTCCTCCGGCGTCGGCTCCGACATCTCCACGGCGACCTGGTCGATGGGCCCGTCGTCGGTGTAGATGCGCTGGACGGGGTATTCGCCGCCGGAGGCGACGATCCGGTCGATCACGCCGAGGTCCTCGAAGACCTCCTGGCTGCGGGGCTGGATGCCCTTGCCGCGGGATCCGACGAACGGGTGCGGCGCCTTGTCGATCAGCAGGAAGGGGACGTTCCTGCGGGCGAGGTCGATGGCGAGGGTCAGCCCTGCCGCGCCGGTCCCGCAGATGATCACGTCGGTGTCCGTGGTGTGTGACATAGCTCTGTGCTCCTTCGGTAAGTCCAGTAGGCGCTGCATGACGGTCCTGCCGGGGTCAGGGCACCAGGACGGTGCGTACGCCCGGGACCTCGGGTGCGGTCCACGCGGTTTCCACGTCGGCGAGGGGGACCGGCTTGGCGGTGACCGTGAGACTTCCGGCCTCGATCTCGTCGACCAGGGACGGCAGTTCCTCCAGGTACGTCCGGGTCGAGACCGCGCCCTGGCCGTTCCCCTGGAGCCGGAAGTTCGCCGAGCGCAGTGCCACTGACGGGAGTTCGATGGCGGGGCCTGCCATGGCGCCGATCTGGATCCAGTTCAGGGCACGGCTGCGGTCGGGCCGGGCCTGGAGCAGCGTCATGATCGCGTCGCCGGCGGGCTTGCCCCAGAGGTAGTCGATGACCAGGTCGACTTCGGCGGCTTCCTGGGCCAGCGCCGCTGCGGTGGCGTCGGCGTCGTCGGTGAGCGCGACGGTGGCGTCCGCGCCGAGCCCGGTCAGGGTCGCCAGGCGGGCCTGGTCGCGGCCGGCGCCGACGACCCGGCCGGCGCCGAGCCGCTTGGCGACCTGGACGGCCATCTGTCCGGCGTTGCCGGTGGCCCCGAGGATCAGCACCGACTGCCCGGCCTCGATCGGGACGCGGCGGCGCAGCGCCACCCAGGACGACATGGCCGGGTTCATCGCCGCGGCGATCTTCGCGACGTCCGCGCCGTCGGGCAGCGGGATGCTGCGGCGGCTGTCGATGACGGTCCTGGTGGCCATCGGGCCGACGAGTTCGTCATCGGCGACGAAGTACACCAGGCGGCCGTCTTCGCGTCGACCGACACCATCGACACCAGGCACCATCGGCAGCTTCCCGGCGCTGGTGTAGTGGCTGCCCGATGCGCCGGTCCGCACGCGGGGGTGCAGGCCCACCGCGAGGACGTCGACGAGCGCCTGGTCCTCGTCGGTCGGGGCGGGCAGGTCGAAGGGCTCGTAGCGGGGCGGGTTGTCGAACGAGCTGACGACGGCGGCGTGGACGTCCATGGCTGCTCTCCTCGGGCTTGGTACGCGGAACGAACAATTTAGTATGTGCCACGAAGGATTTAGTTCGTGACGCAAATCAAACTAGTAGGTGCCACGTACCTTTGCAAGTAGGATCAGGACATGACGTCATCCCACGACATGCCGACCCCGCCCGGACCACCGCCCGCAGCTGAGGGCCTCGGGCTGGTCGATGCCCTGGCCCAGCTGTCGTTCCTGGTGCAGAGCGCCCTGGCGGAGATCGCGGGGCAGCACGACCTGTCGGTCGTTCAGACACGGCTGCTCGGGATACTGCGGGACCGGGAGCCGACCATGAACCAGCTCGGCCGGCACCTCGGCCTCGACAAGTCCTCGATCACCGGCCTGGTCGACCGCGCACAGCGCCGCGGTCTGGTCACCCGCACGGCCAGCGCAACCGACCGTCGCTCATTCCAGGTATCGATCACCGATGCGGGCCGGCAACTCGTCGAGCAGGTCGCCGCCCAGTTCGCCGAGCGGATCGAGGGGTGTGTCGAACCGCTTCCCGAAACCGACCGGCAGCGGCTGTCAAGGATGGCGACCCGGATCGTGACCGCCGACGCCCACGTCCGCGGCATCGACCTGCGCACCGCACCCCACTGACCGGACCCCGTCAGACGGAGCTACGCGGCACCGTCACCACGTGCTTGCCCGCGACGCCGCCCCGCTCGAACGCCTGGTGCGCCGCGGCGATGTCCGCGAACGGGTACACGCTGTCGATCACCGGCGCAGCGCGCCGGAGGTGACCTGGCCGCCCATGGCGTGCGCCAGTTGTACGGCGGCCGTGCCGACTCCGCCGGCCGCGCCCCGGACCTGCACCCGCTCCCCGGCCTTGATGTGCACCCTGTCGCGCAGCGCGATCAGCGCCGTGGAACCCGCGACCACCAGGGAAGCCGCCTCGACCGACGAGAGGTCCGCCGGGGCATGCGCGATACGGTCCGCGGAGACGACGACGCCCTCGCCCGCGCCCTGAACTTCTCCGCCGAGGAGTCCCGGCACCTGCACAGCCTCGCCGCCGCCGCGCGCATCCCGGCCCGCCCGCCGCGGACGTACGAGCCGGAGGAAGTCCCGGACACCACACGGCGGTTGCTGCGCACGATGACCTCGCCCGCTCTGGTCGTAGGCCGTTTCCTGGACGTGCTGGCCTGGAACCCGCTCGGCGGAGCCCTGCTGGGGGAATTCACCCGGCGGCCGCAGCCGCAGCCGCAGCGGGAGCGGGAGCGGAACCTGCTGGCGCTGTTCCTGCACCCCGAGGCCGACCGGGCGTGCCCGAACCGGGCGGCCACCGTCGCGGAGCTGATCGGGATGCTGCGCACGCAGGTCGCGGCCGATCCGGGGAACCCGCGCGCCGTCAAGCTGGTGGGTGAACTCGCCGTCGCATGGAACGCCTGCCGGGCCGTCGGGCGTGCCGCAGGCGCACAGTTCGGCCGGCGCAGCGCGGTGCTCGCCGCCGAACCTCACCGGGGTGGGTGGCTGGCGGTATGCTGCCGCGTGGCGCAAGGTGGTCGATCCGGTTCATCGGGCGGCCTGCGCAGGCGACTTCACCGCGCTGGGCCGCCTGCTCGGCGGCGGCCTTCCAACGGACTTCCTCACCGAGGAGTGCTCCGGGTGCACGTCGGCCGACATCGTCACCATGTGGCGTGACGAGTACGGCTTCGACCCCGCATCGCTCGCTCGTCTGCTGGAGACTTCTCCCGTCGTGGACCAGGGTGGGCTGACCTACGAGCGCGGCGACACGGTGGCGGTCTTCGCCCGGGGTACGTCGCAACTGCCGACCGAGTGGTCGGCGTTTTTCGTGCAGTGTCATGAGGACGATATGTGCGCCAGGTCGGCGCCGTCGCCATCTGACGCCCTTGACCATGCCGGTGAGGCCACGGTGCCGTCGCGGACGCCGGCCAGCGAGGCGCGCGTTTACGCAGCGGCTCGATGGCGTGGCTGATCATTGTGTCCCTGGTCGGCGCACGGCACGAACAGGATGCGAATCGGAGGCTGTCGTAGCTTTCGCCGGGGTGAAGTGAGGAGCCGGAGCAACCCTCGGGTCAGCCCGAATCCGTACACCACTTCCTCAACGCAACCCTGTGTTCCTGCCGATGGTTCATTGGCTTCCCGTGCGTGCCAAGACGCCGAGGTGCTCCCGGCACGCTGACGAATTACGGCACGCGGCAAGGCCGGCGTTTGAAGTGCGGAACGCCGGCCTTGCCGCAACAGCGGGATCAGACGGGGCGGATGTTCTCAGCCTGCGGGCCCTTCTGGCCCTGCGTCACGTCGAACTCCACCTTCTGGCCCTCCTGCAGCTCGCGGAAACCCTGGGCCGCGATGTTGGAGTAGTGGGCGAAGACATCGGGGCCGCCGCCCTCCTGCTCGATGAATCCGAAGCCCTTCTCGCTGTTGAACCACTTCACAGTGCCCTTGGCCATGACTGTCTCCTTCGAGGGAAACCGGACCCGCGCCCTGCGTGTCCGGGAGGTGATCGCCCTGGTCCGGAGAGGCGCTGAAACGCAAGAACGCCCGTGAATGCGATCACGGGCGAACGGGACTTCGGAACCACGACTGCTAGAGCAAAACGCTACACCCGCGCGGTGGCAGCCGCTATTCAGAAGGCGCCGGTGTCGGCGACTGGTTCTCTCGGTGTCCTCCCAGCCATCGCTCACCTCGGACCGTCGCCCGGCGCCGGCCCCTCGTTCGTGCGGCCGGGGGCGGCGTGGACCGCGCGGATGCATGCAGGCATTTCCCCGTGGGGTTGAGAGTCGTGTCGTAGGAAGAACCTCCAGGGGGCCTTGGCGCTGGCTTCGCGTACTGACGGCACTCACGGTCGGACTCGTCGCAGGTATCAGCATGAGCCCCGTTCCTCCGCGCTCTCCTGGCTACGCTCGGCCCGTGATGAAACGGTGGAAAGGCCACGCGACGCGCCATCCGCTGTGCGGCGCCGTCGAGTTGACGCTCGCCTGGCACGTCGTGCTGGTGCTGTTCGCCAAGGTGGTCCTGCCGCCCCTCGCCCCGTCCTGGTTTCCCGGCCTCGGCGCGACCGTGGTCAACGCGATCTGTTTCGCGGGGGCCTGGTTGGTGCTGTGGCGGTGGGGGTGGCTGCGGGCGTCCGGCGTGGCGACGCTCGGCCGGGTGCGGCGCTGGTGGCTGGCCGTCCCCATGCTCTTTGTCGCCTGCTCGTACGCCCTCGCGGGCCTCGACGGCAGCACGACCATGCTCGTCAGCTCGCTGGTCTCGTTGTTGTGGGTCGGCATGAACGAGGAGGTGTCCAGCCGGGGCCTGGTGCAGCAGATCCTTGCCCCGCTCGGGGCGACGCGCGCGGCGATCGGCGTCGCTGTCCTGTTCGGCGTCGGTCATGTGCAGAACTACCTGTTCTTCGACGCCCGGTTGGACGACACGCTGTGGCAGATGCTGGCCGCCAGGCTGTTCGGCTTCGCCTGCGCCGGGCTGCGCTTCGCGATCGGCTCGGTCTGGCCGATGGTCGTGGTGCACGGGCTGGACGACTTCTTCCAGATCCGTTCGCCGGGTGCGGCGCCGGACCGGTGGCAGGTGTACGTGTACGTCTTCCACGCCGCGTTCGGGGTGTGGTTGTTGCGGCGATACGGCAGCGGGGCCGTCGCAGAGCTGCACAGTGCTGTGCGTCAGGACCGCGACGGGCGCTCCGATCAGGCCGGGGCGCTCGACTGATGTCGGCGGAATCCACGGCAGCCCGAGCCGGGCATGGACCTCCTCCTCGGTCTCGGAGACGATCTTCCCCCCCGCTTTCGGCGTCGAACAGGCCGTACTCGGACGGCTTCAGCCCCTCGTGCACGGCCGGCTCCCGAGTGCGGATGTCGTGCGCCTTCGAGCCGGTGGAGTACTGCGAAGTCGCGCCCCAGGAATCCGGCGGTACGACCCGCAGATCGACGGCCAGCCCCTTGACGGTGTGCACCGAGGTCTTCGCCTGGCCGTGCGCGATAACCTCCGTGACGTACGGCAGCTGGGTGAACGCTTTCATCAGCGGCGCCGTTTTCTCGGACGCGACGAGGACGTCGATGTCGCCGTTCGTCTCCCGGACGCGGCGCAGCGACCCGGCGTAGGTGCAGCGGCGGCAGCCGGTCACGCGGGACAGCGGTGACCTTACGGGCCATGTCCGCCTCGCTGATAATGCCGATCACGACCTTGTCCCCGATCACTGGGAGGCCCTTGATCCGGTGGCTCCGCCTTGTCAGTACTGCCGACGCGAGGTCACCGTGAACTGGGCGCCGTCGGGGTCGCGCAGCGTGGCCTCCTGCCCGCCCTCCGCCAAGACACTGCCGCCGTACTTCCCCGCGGCTCGGACGCACGGTCCCACGTCGGCAACGGTGAAGTGGACCTGCCAGTGCGGTCGGACCGAAGGGTCGGGTGGCGTCTCCACCGAGCCCGACTCGATGCGGGCCACGACGGTGCCCTGGCTGCGCAGCAGTACTTCGCCCCCCGCGTACTCGACCTCGCAGGAGCCGGGCAGGTCCGAGGCCCATTCGAGGGCCTCGCCGTAGAAGATGGCCGCGTCGAAGGCGTCACGGGTGTGCAGGGTGATGAACGTCGATGCTGCCTGCCGCCACGCCTCCCACTCGGTGGCGAGTTTCCCCTGCCACACGCCGAAGCGGGCCCCGTCGCGGTCCGCGAGCAGCGCCGCCCTTCCGGGAGGGAAAGAGATCGGCCCCACTGCCACGGTCCCGCCGCGCTCCCGGACGCGGGCGACCGCCTCGTCCGCGTTCGCCACGGCGAAGTACGGCGTCCAGGCCACGGCCATCTGCCACGTGGTAGCCATCTCCGCGACCCCCGCGACGGGTACCCCGTCCGCCAGCGCGGTCCGGAAACGGTCGCCGAGTCTGGCGGTGCGCCACCGCCAGCCCAGTACGGCCCCGTAGAAGTCCTGCGTGGCGTCGAGGTCGCGGCTGCTCAGACTCACCCAGCACGGCGCGCCGAACACGGAACGTGTGGAGACGGCATCCGTCGCACCGGAGGAGTGTGTCGTGCCGTGGTTCATAGCCATCGCGCCCAGGGTCGTACGCCGTCAGCCACTGCTCTGCCCCCAGTGTCCGACCAGAGTTCCGGTCCTGCATGTCTGTCGCGGCGAGTTCGCGGGTCCACCCGTCCGGCGCACTTCGCTCCCCAGGCCCAATTCGTTGGATATGCCGTGGCAGCACAGCGATACGGCACGGGTGTGCAGTACACGGAGTTGCGGGTGCAGCTCCAGCGTGTCCTGGCGCGCAGCGAGCCCGCGTTCATGGGGCGCCTGGGCGTTGCCGGTGATGAGGACGGCGTGAACGGGGTCGAGTCGCCCGGCGCTGCGGAGACGCGCACCCTGGAGGGCGACCCGTATGGCCCACTCTCCAGAGGTGAACGGCGATGACGTTGCCCGTCCGGCAAGGCCCGGCAGCCTGCTGGACAGGCCCTTCGCCGGCTTCGGCCGGGGTGAACCGATCGCCGCCGCGTTCGAAGAGCTTGAGCGCGTGAACTGGCTGCTGGAAGGCGCCGCCGCCGTACCTGCCGCCGCACGGCGGACCTGTTCTGGGCGGGGCTCCGCCGTGCGACGCGGTCTGACGGCATAGGGAAGCGCGACCGCATGCTGTTGCCCCACGTCCACGTCAGGACCGCTGCCGCTGCGCTTCGCGCGTAACGGTCTGCTGCGGAATCCGCTGAACTCGCTCAGCTACCGCCGGCTCGACGACGCCGCCTACACACTCTGCGTCCTCATGGGGCAACGCAACGCCGCAGACGCCGTGGCACAGGCAGTGAGCCTTCTCGCCCGGGCCTCGACCGAGCATGGCTGGCGTCGGGGCGGGCACGCGCGCACCGCCAGCCGCTGACGCCGCACCGCGGCCGACCGCTCGTTCCGTCGGCACCCAGGCCGACCCGCGGGCGCCGCCTCGCGCGGCAAGCAGTGGATTTATGGTGGTCGTGAAGGACTTTATTCGGTCATCGAGCCGAGCGGTGTACGCCGCTTCGCCTGGTGTCCTGCCTGCCCGTCTGCGGGGGCGTCATGCGAGTCGAACTGGTCCAACCCGCCGCCAGCGTGCTCTTTGAGGTGCCGGACGAGATGCACGCGGAGATCATGGCGCTCATCGACGCGGTCACCGAGGACGCGAAGATGCGGGCCCCGGACCTGGCGGCAGCGTTCGGTGAGTGGTGCTGGCTCGTCTACACGGTCCACGGAGAGGTGATCGAAGTACTGGACGTCGGCTGCGCGCAGTGAGCCTCTGCTCGGTCGCCTGACTGTCACCGCGTATCGGGCCGGGACTCGTAGCGCAGGCTGTGGAAACGACCGTCCTCCTCGCGCCCCGCGGGGTCGCCTCCCAGCGCCCGTACCGCCTCGATCGCATACCGCTGTTCCCGCTCGTCGGTGAAGAGACGCTGCGGATAGGTGTGGGAGACATCGACGGCGGTGCTCAGACCGTGCACGGCCAGTACCCGGACGATCGGGTGGTACGACACGGTCCGCAGAACGAACGCGCTGACCCACACCGGCCTTCTGGCACCGTCCAGCAGTGCGGTGAATGTCCGGGCGGTGATATAGCTGCCGCCGCCTGTCAGCGTGATGAGGCCGACCTCGGCGAGCGCGCGCCTCAGACCAGGGCTGGGTGGACTCTGTTCCAGGTCATCGGTGAAAGCGGCGTCCAGCAGTCCCACCTCGAGGGCGTACTGCACGGCGGGCGCCGCCACGTCCAGGCCGAAGACAGGTACTGCGTCAGGTCGGCGTCGCTCGGCATAGAACTCCTTGTCCCATGCGGCGAGCTCTGACCTCGACATCGTCTGGCAAGCAGGGGAGGTGTACCGCTCGTACATCTCCGCCAGCGTGACGTCGTGGTTGAGCAGCGCGGCATTGATCCCGTACGAGCAGCACACGTCCAGCATCGCCGGCCTGCCGGGGTGGCCGTCGTCGAGCGCGGCCCGGTCGGTTGCTACCTGCCGGAAGACCGGCTGGGCATGATGCGGGATCTCGTACTCAAGCGGGGCCAGCCGCTGGAAGTACGCGCGGGGGTCCGGACGGTCGTAGATGTCATCGAACCGCGATTTGCCGCCCGCCACATCGTCGGCACCGCCAGGGCCGGATTCGGCCATTTTGTACCCCTCCTCCTGGAACGCTGATTTACGTCCATCATGTCCCGCCTTCCGTGCCGGGGACGTCTGCCGCGCACGGCGCAGTACAGGGCACACCGGGTCGCGACTCAGCCCCTGCCGACACCACAGGGGGATTCTCCGTAGCACCGCGATCGCCGCTCAGGCGCAATCGGTGCTGCGGACCTACGGTGGTCGCATGGGCGCCGACGAGCCGGGCCGACGTAGCGGAGGAGGACGGGATGGATGAACACTTCGTGTGGGTGTCGACGCGCCGCATTCGGCCGGGCACCCTCGATGACTTCGAGAAGGCGTGGCGGCCGGCCACCCGTCCGCAGGGTATGCACCGTGCCTTCGCGTACTGGTCCGAGGACGGACAGGAGATCACCGGGGTGTCCTTCTGGGACTCCAACGAGGCGTGCGACTCCTGGCGGGCCTCCGAGTCCGAGACTCAGCGGCGTGCCGCCATGGCCCCGTACGTCGTGGAGGAGCGGGAAGGCTTTTACCGTGGCCGTGAACTCGCCATCCCCAGCGGTCGCCCCGGGTGAGGGCCCTGTATGAGGGGCTCAGCAATTCAGCAGCTGTAACCGGCAAGTACGTCCGCGCGCATGCGCGCAGAGCGGCACCCTCGGTCATGACGCTCCGGTGCGGCCTGCACAACGGGCCGAGAAACTCTGCCTGACCTGCAGACTTCCCCGGCCGCGCGGTGAGTGTCATGTTTCCGATGAACCGTCCTGTGGGGTGCGGTGCTACCCCGGCCTCCTCGCGTGGTCGCTGACTCCCGAGCCCGGCCTCGATGCCCGCCGGGCCGCGAGCGGAACCGGGGAGCGCGCTGCCGTGCTGTGGCTCAGGCGTCGATGATGACGGGGATGATGAGGGGCTTGCGGCGGTGGGTGCGGAAAGCCCAGTTCGCCACGGCGCGGGCGAGGAGTTGTTCGAGTTGGCGTGCGTCCCCGACACCTTCCTCGGCTGCGGTGGCCAGGGTCTTCTCGATGACGGGGATGACCGGCTCGAAGGTGGTGTCGTCGTGGACGAAACCGCGGGCCAGGAAGTCGGGGGCCTCGGCGAGGGCGCCGGTGTCCGCGTCGACGATCGCCACCACCGTGACCACGCCTTCGGCGGCGAGGGTGAGGCGGTCCTTGAGGGACGCTTCGGTGGCGCCGCCGACTTCCATGCCGTCCACGTAGACGTTGCCGGCGGGGACCTTGCCGGTGATGGACGCGCGCCCGTCGACGAGGTCGACGACCACGCCGTCCTCGGCGATGACGACCCGGTCGGGGTCGACACCGGTACGGATGGCGAGGTCGCCGTTGGCCCGCAGGTGGCGCCATTCGCCGTGCACGGGCATGACGTTGCGGGGTTTGACGATGTTGTAGCAGTAGACGAGTTCGCCGGCGCTGGCGTGCCCGGAGACGTGCACCTTGGCGTTGCCCTTGTGGACCACGTGGGCGCCCCACCGGGTGAGTCCATTGATCACCCGGTAGATGGCGTTCTCGTTGCCGGGGATGAGGGAGCTGGCGAGCAGGACGGTGTCGCCCTTGCCGATGCGGATCATGTGGTCGCGGTTGGCCATCCGTGACAGCGCGGCCATCGGTTCGCCCTGGGAGCCGGTGCACACCAGAGTGATCTTGTGGTCGGGGAGCTTCTCCAGCTCCTTCGTGCTCACGACCAGTCCGGACGGGACCTTCAGATAGCCCAGGTCACGGGCGATGCCCATGTTGCGGACCATCGACCGGCCGACAAAGGCGACCTTGCGGCCGTTTTGGTGGGCGGCGTCCAGGACCTGCTGGATGCGGTGCACATGGCTGGCGAAGCTTGAGACGATGACCCGGCGCGGCGCGGTGCGCATCACCTGCTCGATCGCCGGATTCAGCTCACGCTCGGAGGTGGTGAAGCCGGGTACTTCGGCGTTGGTGGAGTCGGTGAGGAACAGGTCCACGCCCTCCTCGCCGAGGCGGGCGAAGGCGCGTAGATCGGTGATGCGGTCGTCGAGAGGGAACTGGTCCATCTTGAAGTCGCCGGTGTGCAGCACCATCCCGGCGCCGGTGCGGATCGCGACCGCGAGGCCGTCGGGGATGGAGTGGTTGACCGCCACGAACTCGCAGTCGAAGGGCCCGAAGCCGCGCCGGTCGCCCTCCCGTACCCGCACCGTGCGCGGCCGGATGCCGTGTTCCTTGAGCTTGGCCTCCAGGAACGCCAGCGTCAGCTTGGAGCCGACGACGGGAATGTCGGACCGCTCGCGCAGCAGGTACGGCACGCCGCCGATGTGGTCCTCGTGGCCGTGGGTGAGTACCAAGGCCACGATGTCGTCCAGCCGGTCCCGGATCGAGGTGAAGTCCGGCAGGATGACGTCCACGCCGGGCTGGGTCTCCTCGGGGAACAGCACGCCGCAGTCGACGATGAGCAGTTTGCCGGCGTGCTCGAAGACGGTCATGTTGCGGCCGATCTCACCCAGACCGCCCAGGGCGACGACCCGCAACCCTCCTGCGGGAAGGGGTGGGGCGGCTTTGAGGTCGGGGTGTGGATGACTCATACCTTGACGTTACCCGGCGAGCGGGACGGGGTGATCCATTGCCTGCGTGATCTTTTCCTCCCGACGGAGCGGGACAGGCGCAGTGGGTGCCCCGAGACGACCGGATCACGCCGACAGACGCCCGGGCGAACGTGCACCCCACGCACACCCCTCCCCGAACACAGTGCAGTTGGCAGCTAGGCCACCCTGTCGGCTACGGAGGCGAGGAGTTCAGCACCTGGGCCCAAGACACGCTGGGCATCACGATCAAGGTCGTCCCCCGCCCCAAGGACGCCAAAGGCTTCGTCCTGCTGCCGAAGAGGCGGGTGGTGGAACGGAGCGACTCCTGGACGATGCGGGCCCGGCGCAACGCGAGGGACTACGAGCTACTGATGTCCCACGCCGAAGCCCACATCCAGTGGGCCTTCATCACCCTCATGTCCCGCCGCCTGGCCCGCCCCCGCCGCCAGAACGAGGCGCCGCCGGTCACCCTCGCAGCCGCCTGAAGACCAGCACGCTACCGGTGGCGTTCGGAACAGCGACCATCGACGCCCAATCGAACGGCAAGCGGGGATCACGACCACCATTCATGCCTCCGTGAGCTGCGAAAAGAGGAAACGCAGGGCCTGTCAAACGGATCGTTGATCGTTTGACAGACCCCGACCTGGCCGTCGTCACAACGGTGCCGGTACCCCGCCTGCGTTTTCGCCTATGCCGGTACATCAGATGCTGGGAGCATTTACGCCGATCTAGGCGTCGGATCAAAATGGGGGTCTGTCGTGAAATCCGCTCTCAAACTTCTCGCGGTCCCGCTCTCCGCAGTCCTCGTCGCCGGCTGCGGCGGCTCCAGCGGCTTGGGCAACTCGGGGGGTTCATCCGGAACTCCGGCGGCCACGGCCACCGCATCGGCGGGAATCCCGGGGTGCGCCCCGGCGTGCCTCTCGGGGGGGTTCGGATCCCGGAAGCCTGCCTACGGGCCCGCATCGGACGTCACACTTCTTCAACGGGCAACTGACGGTGACCTTCACAGGACGGTGGGAGAGCCACGAGGACCAGCCCGTTGAGTTCTCCGTGGCGCCGGACGGCAGTTGGGATCTGCACCGGGTCCTGTTCTGGTCCGACCTCATCCCGGTGGGTAACGACCACAAACGTGCCGCCGGAGTTGCCAGCACCGCGTCGGGGCTGGTGGCGTGGCTCAGAACCCGCCCGAACCTACAGGTCTCCAAACCCCGGAGCGACACGATCGGCACCGACGCTCTCCCTGCGCAGGTAGTCGACATCGCGATCTCCAGCAAGGCGGTGAATGAGGCCTCCGACTGCCCGGTGCGAGCCTGCGTAGACTTTCTGACCTGGCCGAATTCTGGAGACAACGTCTATGGCCTTGCCGAGCCCGCGGTGCTACGGCTCTATCTGTCCGACATTAGATACGGAGGCAAGAGCCACCTATTCGCCATCGGGATCGAGGGGAGGGACCAGGCCGACCTCAAGGTCTTCCTCCCCGATGCGGAGCACCTGATCGCCAGTGCCGACGCCCCTGTCACCCCGGCACCCTCATGACTCGCCGTCGTGACGAGACCGCCGCCCCACAACGTTCCCGGCCGCTCTCGCGGCAGCCGCCCGAAGGTCCCCCACTGCCGTTCGGCCGGCCGTCCATTGACGCCCAACCGAACGGGAAACCGGATCACTCTCACACTTCACAATGCGCTGGCCTGCGGAAAGAGGATGTGACCCAGCTTCTTAGCCGAGCTTCCGCAGCACCTCGGCGACGGTGGCCCGGTACGTCCGCAGCGCCTGCAGCCCGGCGGCGTAGCGGTCGCGGTGCCGTGTGATGTCCACGGTCTGTTGCCGCGCCCGTGCAGCGTGCCAGAGCTCGGCCGTATGGTGGCGGCGCTTGCAGGTGACGTCCGCGACGGCGGTGGCCCGCTCCCGCTGCGTATGCCGGGTGTTGCCGTCACTGCTGCGTTGCCAGGCGTTGTCGGTGTACGCCGCGACGGGGTCGGGATAGCGCGTGAATCCTCGTTCTGCCACACAGCGGGACCACACGTCCCAAGCCGCGCGGATGCGTGGGTCGCGTTTGACCGCCTTGTCGACCTCGATCGCCCGTGTACTTGCGTAGAGCCAGTCCCGCTTGAGGTCGATGCCGCGCATCAGCCGCCGGCTCGCCTCGGCGTTGCAGGCGGGGAAGTCCGCATACTCGGCGTTGGTCATCCGGCGGCCCTTCGGGCGGAGGGCCGGGGACTTGGCCGGGTCCCAGCCGTAGCCCCAGCGGCGGGCGGTGGCTAGATCCAGGACGCCGTAGTCGGTGCCGACCGCGGTGGCGACGATGGGGTCGCTCGGGTAGCGGGGGTCGAGCGGGAAGTCCCGGTGGCCGTGCTCCGCCATGCACTGCCGGACCAGCAACGCCGATGCCCGCTGCGATTGTTGGTAGTCCTGCGGCGTGTAGTCGTAGCGGTCGGCCGGCAGGGGGCCGAGGTCCGACGCCGTACGGATGACCTCCGGCCGTCCTGGACCCGAGACACAGATCGCCGCCAGCACCGTAACGACACCCAGTCGCATCCCCCGCCTCATCATGCGAAGGGATGCTAGCGGGCGGCGTGTAGCGGTCGGCCGTGGCCCCCAGCACTCATCCACGCCCGCCAGGACTTCAAGTGACACAAAGCTTGATCAGATGACACCTACCGAGCAGCCTTCCGGACCCCTGGATCTGGGTCCGACCCGCACCACCAACTCGCCCACTACGACGCCGATATGTGTACCCCGTTTGAGGAACCCAGCCCTGGTCATCACCTTGGCCGTCATCAGGGTGCACGCTCTGCTCTTCAGCCGCATGCCCGGCCCATGGCTCGAGCAGCGAGTACGGCAATCCGGACTCTGCGGAGCAGGGGCGATCCTGATGCTGATCCGCTGGAACCTGCGCTCCCCATCGGTCCTGGCTGTTGGTATCGGCCTCGTGGCACTGGGGCATGCGATGCAGTCCCGTCGATGAGGCGCGCCGGCCCTCAAGGTCAAAAGCCAGGCTTGAGCCAGGAATCCCCTCCCTTCGGGGAGGAGAGGATGTCAACGGTAGTTCGGCGAGGTCCTGGGTGGCCGTGGCAGTGTGCTGGTGACCGCCGAGGCCGTCTTGCCCGGCGGTTTCGCAGAGATCTCACTACTCCGGCAAAGAGTGTGGTGGGGTCGGTGTGGATGTCGCAGCAGGTATTCGATGAGACGTTCCTTGGCCAGGGCGAGGTGACGCCGGTAGGTGCCGTAGGGCACCCCCAGTCGTCGGGCGGCGGCCTTGTGGGTGCGGGAGGCCGCCATGTAGGTGGCGGTGAGAGCCTCGTGCGCCTTGACGCCCGGGGGGTCGATCTGCAGCGCGTCGAGGGCGGTGCTGATGGCGCCGCGCAGGTCTGCGACCGGGTCGGGTGAGCCCGGAGGCACGAGATGGGAGTGCAGCAGGACGCTGGTCGCGAATTCGCGGGGGGTGTGCCAGGTGCGCAGCGCCTCGAGCACGCCTTCCGCAAACGCGGCGCGCGGTAACTGGTCGCCCGGGCCACTCGCGGAGGTGGTTGCGGGCCATGTTGCTACGGGCGGGACCGCTGTGCGAGCGCGGTGTTGCACCCACTGTTCCACTGTTTGCCGTCGCCAGTCCCGGCCGAAGACGTGCTGTTGCCTCCCGTCGACGTCCACGGCCGCGACCTCCGGCATCCCGGCTTCGGCGAGGTAGCGCCCCCACCGGTCGGCGTCTTCGAAGACGGTGAAGGTCACCGCGCGTCCGTGGGTTCTCATCTCCTCCCCGATGGTGCGCCGGCTGGTGAGTTCCATCAGGGGCGAGGGCCGCTGGTGCCCGCCGGGTTGCACCGCGAAGCGGCGGATGCCCAGGTGCTCGCCCGGCCCCAGGGGAGCGGCCGCCTCCACTAGGTCCCAGACTGCTGCGATCACGGGGTCCTCGGCGCGGTCCTCGGGCAGTGGTGCGTCGAGCCGCAGAATGGCCATGAATGACGCGGGTACGGAGGAGCCCGCATAGCGATGGACACGGAAGGCCTCCGGTTGGCGGCGCACCCAGTGTGCGACCGCTGCCGCTGATGCCGGGCCCTCCGCTTCCTCGGCCATGCGCAGCACGCCGGGCACGTCTTCGGCCCGGAGCGGAGTGTCTTCGATGTGAGGGTGTGTCCGGTAGTTGTATAGGTCGTCCGGTCCGCCCTGGTTACGGAAGAGGAACATCCACTCCGCGACCCGCAGCAGCGCGTCCTTCTCGGCGGCGCCGCGCACGGCCTGGAGGCCCGCGAGCGATATGCGGGCGCGGACATCGTCGTAGCGCTCGGGGTCCCGCCAGCGCAGGTCGGCTTCGAGGGTCGCCCGCACCGAGTCGTGCGGGTGCAGCCCTTCGGGTGTGGCCTCGATGTAGGGCAGCTGGCGCAGCCAGGAGAACACCGTGTCGGTGTCCGCGTCACCCAGCACTGCGCGCAGCAGGGGCTCGCGGGTGACGTAGGCCTGCGCGACCACCTCCAGGGCGCGCCGGTGGACGGCGCTGGGCAGGTCGCCCACCAGCCGCTCGACCAGGGTCGTCAGGACGTCGCCGGTCGGCTCCCACGGTGCGCCGGGTGCGGCCGGGGGGACGGAGGCGGCCAGCGAGAGGGCAAGCGGGCTGCCTCCGGCGAAGGCGACGAAGGCGCCGCGCTGCTCGGCGGGGACACCCCGCGCAGCGAGCAGGGCGTGGGACTGGGCGGCGTCGAGCGGCCGCACGGCCAGTGCGGTGAACAACTGCGCCCACCCAGGGTCCAGCGACCATTCGGCGTCGGGGGCGACCCTGCTGGCTACGACCACGATCGCATGGTCGGCGAGCCACAGCAGGAAGCTCTCGCGCAGCCACGCCTCGAGCGGCTGACACTGCTCGAAGGTGTCGATGAGCAGCACCGCACCGGGTTGGGCACACGCCGGGGCCGCGAGCTCCTCGAGCCGGCGCGGATCAGCGTCGAGGAACCGTCCGTCCACGTGCACCACGCGGCGGCCGGTGAGCTCGGCCTGCCGGGCGGCGTAGCGCACCAGCGAGGACTTGCCGATGCCGCCGGGACCGTGCATGTACGCCACGAGCGGAGCGTCCGCCGCGCCCGACAGCATCCGGTCGAGCACCGCCCGCTCCGGTTCCCTGCCCACCAGCGCACCGGCTCGAGCCTGCGCCAGCCGGCCCGCCAGGCCCGTCGCTCCCAATCCAAGCTCCTCTCTGGTTTCCGTCATGCCTCCACGGTCGAGCAGCCCGCGAACCTCGACCGGTGGACCGATCCTGCCGCCCGGCTGATCACACTCGTCCTGATCCGCCGCGGTCTCCGGGGCTCCGACGCCTGTCGCGTCCTTATGCTCCGCCTTTGCGGCGGCGAGGCGCGGCCGAGCGAGGCGGCGTCGAGCGCATGTGGTCGCGCACCGGCGCCAGCAGGCCGGCGAGAGCCTTGACGCCGTCGCGCGAAAGCGGCTCGAACAGGAGGCCGCTGACCACCTCGACGTGACCCGGCAGCACCTTCGCAAGCAGCTCGCGCCCGGCATCGGTGATGGTGACGGTGATGCTCCGCTCGTCGTCCGGCGAGGGAGCGCGGACGACCAGGCCCTCCTTTTCGAGCAGACCTACCTGGTAGGTCAGGCCACTGCGGCTGTAGACGACGCCGTCGGCCAGGTCGGTCATGCGGTGGCTGCCCGTCGGTGAGTCTCCGAGGCGGGCCAGCAGTTGGAACTGCACATAGCTGAGATCCCCGGTCTCGCGCAGCTGCTGCTCGACCGCATGCCGGAGCAGGCTGGTCACCTCGACGAGGTCGAAGTAGGCGCCGAGCTGCACGGGGTCGAGCGACGGCGGTGAATCAGGCATGACCGGAGTCTACTGCTTCGAATTCGAAGAGTGTGGCGTGCCGCCGTTCCAGCCGCTGCGGGCGGAGCCGGAACTGAACTCCTCCGCGAATTCCGGTGCCATCCCGGGCGGGTGGATCGGGCGGGTGGATCGGGCGGACGCGAGGGTCTCATTTGGCCCGATGTCGTGACCTCGTGAGCGCACGGTGTGGGCAGTGTTGGGCCCGACTGGGCATCGCAGAACATGGAGATCGGGCAGTGGCGCGGCACAGGGTTGCGGAAAGGAGGACGGCGCCGCCGCCCACGGATCCCGAGGACCGGCCATGAGCATCCCCTACCTCGCGCAACGTGAGGACCAGCAGCAACTCGAGTGGATCGGCGGGAGTGTCTTCAGTGTCCTGCTGGACGCCGAGGCGACCGGTGGGCAGCTGACCGTCGGCCGCTTCGACGTCAGCAAGGGCGAGGCGCCGCCGTTCCACGTGCACAACAACGAGGACGAGGTCTTCCTGCTCCTGTCCGGTTCGGCGCTGGTGTGGGCCGGCGACGAGGAGTACGAGTTGTGGGAGGGCGGCATCGTCTTCCTGCCCCGGCGCATCCCGCACGGCTACCGCATCACCTCCGAGAAGGCAGACCTACTTCTCATCTCGACTCCCGGAGGGCTGGAGAAGATGTTCCGCCACGCGGGCCGTGACCTTCGTGAACCACGCCCGGAGGGTTTCGAGATCCCCGCGCAGCTGCTCGCCGAAGCCGCGGAACTGTCCGGCAACGTCGTCCTCGGCCCTCCCCGGTGATGGCACCACAGCCCGGCCGCAGGGAAGAAGCAACGAACACGATGCCGGGATGAGCACCGCGGCGTGGAGTCCGGTGTCCTTGGCCGTCGTGAGCGCCGGTGTCGGCTGTCCGCGTCCGACTCGCCTGCTCGCGGACTGGGTCGCGGAGGCTGTGTGCCGGTCACTGGCGGCTGGTGGTGCGCGCGCCGAGGTGGAGGTGCTGGAGCTGCACCGGCTGACGGCCGACCTCGCCCAGCGCTCCGCCCAGGGCCGCGCCAGTCTCGACCTGCGGGAGGCGATCGCGGCGGTCGTGGCGGCCGACGGGCTCGTGGTGGCGACCCCGGTCCTCACCGGATCCCCGAGCGAGGTGTTCGACTCGTTCTTCGCCGCCCTCGGGGACGGGGTCCTCTCCGGCATGCCGGTGCTGCTGGCGCTCAACAACGGCTCCCGCTGGCAGCCACCCGACCTCGCGCAGGTGATGCGCAGGCGCCTGACCGACGTGCACGCCGACTCCGTGCCCACGCTCGTCGTCGCGGGCCCCGCCGACTGGCGGGCCACGGCTCGCAGCGACGCGGCGCGGCTGCGCGCCTGCATCGACCAGGCCGCCGCCGAACTCGCCGCGGCGATGCGCTCGCACCGGCAGTGACCGACAGACTTGCTTCGAATTCGAAGCAGAGGTACAGTCATCAACAGTTGCTTCGAATTCGAAGCAATGTGGATCGCAGTGAAGGTGAGTACCGAAATGAAGGCAGTACGTTTCCACGAGTACGGCGACCCCGGCGTCCTGCGCTACGAGGACGTGGAGCAGCCCGTCCCTGGGGCCGGTGAGGTCCGGATCCGCGTCGCCGCGACGTCGTTCAACTCCGTCGACGGCAACATCCGCGGCGGCTTCATGCGTGGCCCCATCCCGGTGGTGCTGCCGCACACTCCCGGCATCGACGTCGCAGGCACGGTCGACGCGCTGGGGGAGGGCGTGGACGGCATCGCGGTCGGCGACGACGTCATCGGCTTCCTGCCGATGGACGGGAACGGCGCCGCTGCGGAGTACGTCCTCGCGCCGGCCGAGGTCCTGACGCCGGCTCCCAGGACCGTCCCGCTGCCCGACGCCGCCGCACTGCCAGTCGTGGGCCTCACCGCGTGGCAGGCGCTGTTCGACCACGGCAAGCTGACCGCCGGACAACGCGTGCTGATCAACGGCGCCGGCGGAGCGGTCGGCGGCTACGCCGTGCAACTGGCCAAGGGAGCCGATGCCCACGTGATCGCCACGGCCAGCCCGCGCAGCAGCGAGGCGGTCAAGTCGGCCGGCGCCGATGAGGTCATCGACCACACCACCACTGGGGTGACCGCGGCGGTGACCGAGCCGGTCGACGTCGTGCTCAACCTCGCGCCGGTCGACCCGGCCGAGCTGGCCGCGCTCGTCACGCTGGTCCGTCCGGGCGGGGTCGTGGTGAACACGACGGTGTGGATGCCCGCGCCCGCCGACGAGGAGCGCGGCGTGCGCGGCATCGACCTGTTCGTCCGCAGCGACGCCGACCAGCTGTCGCGGCTGGTAGCGCTGATCGACCGCGGGGAGCTGCGCGTCGACGTCGCCGAGCGGGTGCCGCTGGCAGAGCTGTCGGCGCTCCACGCCCGGGCCGCCGAAGGCGCGGTGCACGGCAAGGTCATCGTCGTCCCGCCCGTCGCCTGACGCCAATCCTCCACCGAAAGGAAGGGGCCATGGCCCTGAGTTTGGATCCCGAAATCGCCAAGGCGCTGGCCCCGATGGCCGGCGCGATGGCGGACGCCACACCATCGGCAGTGGGGGACACCGACCTGTTCCGCAACGAGGACACCGCCTGCCAGTAATCGAATCGGAAGAGGACAACTCGTAGGCGTGGTCCGGGACCGCAGTGATGGGCCGTTCGCCAGGTGAGGGCCCGGGGGTGAGATTTCCCCCGGCTCCCCGAGTAGAGAATTGCGTACGCCGATATCCAGGGCGCGTCGATGATGGAGCTGGTGGGGGTTGCCTCTATGTCTTTCGTCAAGCTGGACACCAAGCTCTACAAGGAACACAACCCCATCGAGCGGCTCATCAACAGGCGCATGACTTGGGCCATGGCGCCGATGTTGGTGCCACACAGGACGGCGTCGGGCTGGGTGAGGCCGGCGGAGCTGAAGAGCCGGTGAGGGTCTACCCCTGCTCCTGCCACCGGTTCGGGTCCTCTTCGAGGGTCGCTCGGTCCCAGTCGCCCTGTTCCGCGGCAGCCTCGTAGGTCGTGTGCAGGAAGTCAGCCACTGCCCTGTCCGGGTCGGCCGCGGTGCGCACCGCCTCGTAGGGCAAGAGGAACTGGCCGAGGCCGGGGCTGTAGAACGCGTCGGCCGGGCTGATCGGATGGTCGGCGAAGCCATCCGGTTCGGGGTAGGCGTACGAGTAAAAGGCCCCCTCTTCCCCGCCGCCGGGCCAGAATCCGCAACTGCTCAACTCGCGGGAGTAGCCCTCCACCATCACCCAGTCACCACAGTTCGGGGCGCCGCCCGGATGCGGCGGAGCCATGCGTCCCGAGAACCTCGTGCAGGCCAGATCCATGGCGCCCCAGAAGAAGTGCACTGGGCTGACCTTGCCGACGAAGTGCGAGCGGAACTCTCCCAGCACCCGGTTGGCCTGCAGCAGTTGCCGCCAGAACAACTGAGTGGCGTTTGGATCGTAGGAAGCGTGCTGGTGGTCCTCATCGAAGGGGATCGCCGGGTCCACCTCGTTCGGATGGGCCTGGATCTTTGTCTCGATTCCCAGCTCGCCCAGGGCTTGCATTGTCTCGCGGTAGAAGTCGGCCACCGGTCTGGGCTCCAGAGCCACGGTGCGGTTGGTGCCGTTGCTGCTGCGCATACGCAGTAGATGGTCGAGGAAGTCGAACTCGATGTCGAAAACTCCGGCGCGATAGGGAATCGCCGATGTCGTCAGGCCGCGGGGGCTGACATACAGGGTGACCTGCCACCAGTGATTGACCAGGGGCGCGTGGGCCAGCCGGATCTTGCCTACGATCTGGGTCCACATGTGCAGGGTGTCACGGGTCTCGGTCCAGTCGGCGACCCGCAGTTGCGGCCACATCGACTGCGACACCTGGTCGGAAGTCCCGGCCACAGCGAGCTCCTTCCGGGACAATGTGGCACATATTGACCACGGTGTCCTCAGCCAATGAATCAGGCAACCCGGCGCGCCGCACCGGTCGCCGGACGGGGACGCTTGCACGCTCCACGAGCAGTCGGTGTTCCGGCATCGCAAGCACACTGTTGCAGTTGCCCGGTCTCACTGGTGGCGGCGAGGTCCTGTGGAGTCGACTCGGAAGGACCTTTCATCATGAGCCTTGACCAGCCGATCCTGGTACTCGGGGCAGCCGGGGGACAGGGCGGCGCCGTCGTCCGCGCATTGCAGTCCCGCGGTGCCGCCGTCCGCGGCCTGGTCCGCAACCCTCGATCCGCCTCGGCCCGGCGCCTGGCCGGCCAAAACGTCGAGGTCGTGGGCGGAGATCTCGAGGACCGAGAATCTCTGGCCTCAGCCATGCGGGGAGTAGCCGGTGTCTTTGCGATGACCACGCCCTTCGAGTCGGGACCGGCCGCCGAGATCGCACAGGGCCGAGCCATTCTCGCCGCCGCGCACCAGGCCCGTGTGCCACACCTGGTCTTCAGTTCCGTCGCAGGTGCCGACCAGGACACCGGCGTACCGCACTTCGAGACCAAGGCAGTCATCGAGCGGGAACTGGCCGCAGGCGAGGTGCCCTATACGATCCTGGGGCCCACCTACTTCTTTGACAACGCCCTCGGCGACGAGGAGCGGATCCGCCAGGGGGTACTCGCTCTCCCCCTGCCACCCGACCGCCGTCTCCAGCAACTGGCCCGCCCCGACCTGGGTGCTTTTGCGACCGCTGTCCTCGTCGCGCCCGACGCGTTCGTCGGACGGCGCATCGAGCTCGCCGGCGACGCCCCCACGCCCGGTGACATGGCCGCCGCGTTGGGCGCGGCTCTCGGTGGGACTGTTCGGCACAACGAAGCGCAGCTCGACGAGATCGGCAACGACGACATGCGAGCGATGTGGGCATTCCTGCGCAGCGTCGGCTACGGCGTCGACCTGCCGGCGCTGCACGCCGCCCACCCCGAACTGCGCTGGACGTCGTTCGCCGACTGGGCCCGAAGCACCTTCTCAACGGCACCATGACAGGCTGCCTTCGCTGCGGCCCCGGGATGCGCGGGAACACCTGGACCCGGCCGAGTGCGCCATCGCGCCCGCGCCCATGCCTGCGGCCGTGCAGACGGCGCCCGGGCCGCCAGCCGCATCGGCAACTGGAGAGCGTGATCGGGGCCGGGCCGGCGGGTGCGGGGCTCCGCGCGCAGGGCGGGGCGTGAAGGTGGTGGCGGCCGGGCGTCGGGTGCGGCCTGCCGACGCTCCGGACCCGCTTGCGGGGCGGATTTCCGCGGCGGTTTCGGCGGCGCTCGCCGAGCATGGCGGGGACGTGGCGGC
Organism: Streptomyces sp. NPDC054813; assembly: GCF_053611365.1. Lineage (NCBI taxonomy): Bacteria > Bacillati > Actinomycetota > Actinomycetes > Kitasatosporales > Streptomycetaceae > Streptomyces > Streptomyces sp. NPDC054813. Next base: position 44,248 of record NZ_JBSHAF010000038.1, read on the forward strand.
AGCTTCGGCGACGCTGGTGAAGCGGGCGATCCCGGATGCGATGGCCCTGCTGGACCAGTCCCGTCTGGGCGGCCGCTATGAGGTGGTTGCGCATCCGTGGCTGCCGGACGTGTTGCGCAAGCAGTCCGCGCGGGGTGCGGACCAGGTGTGGGAGGCGCGCCCGAAGTAGACCCGGCCTGAACTCCCGGCCGGCGCCCACGAGGTGACCGCGCTGGATGTCAACGGGGCCTACCTGTCCGCGCTCAAGACGCATCTGCCGCTCGGCCAGCTGGAACATTCCACCGGCGGCTCGCACGACCCGCGACGGGCCGGTGTCCACCTGATCACGCCGCCCGGCTGGGACCACGACGCTTACCTGCCCCACCCGATCGGGGAGCGTGACGAGCCGGACGCGTTGCGGGTGACCGAGCCGCCCCTGCGTCTGGCTGCTGCGGATTGCGGGCCCGAAGTACGGGCTGTGCGACCCCCCGGTGATTCACGAGTCGTGGACGTCTGGGGCCACCGAGGGTCTCCTGGAGAAGTTCCGCACCACGCTGAAGGACGCCCGGGACCGGGCGATCGCCGACGGGGAATGAGGTGACGCTGGAGTACATCAAGGCCATGTACTCGAAGTTCGTGTCGCCGATGGGGGAGTCGAACTACCATCGGGAGCTGTACCGGACCGACTGGATGCACCTGATCCGCTCCCAGGCGTTCGCGAACCTGTGGTTCAAGGCCCACCGTGCCTACGACGAAGGCCTCATGGTCGTCGGTGCCATGGGCACCGACGAACTGCACGTGGCCGGCGGCTGGCGGGCTGTCTTCCCGGAAGGGCGCGGCGTGACCGAGGTGAAGGTCAAGGACGTCTACACCGTGGGCAACGCAGCCCCATGACTGCGGAGGAGGCCTGACATGCCCGAGCGCAACCTCGACTTCGGCAAGTTCGGCGCCCGCGGCATCAAAGGCCACGAGGCCGTCGCCCGCCGGCTCGACGCGCTCGCCGGGTACGTCGCCACCCCCATCACTGCCCGCCGCGGCCTGATCGCCCGCCTGCACTACCTCACCCGCACCCAGCACGCCCACGCCGTCCCGGTGTCCGGCACGACCTGGCACATACGCGCAATCTACGAAGCCCTCAGCGCGTAACGCGGGCACTGTCCCGGCGAATTGGCAGGGCGCGAGCGCGCCCTCACCGTAGGCGGCGGCCACCGGCTCGGCAGTTCCAGTTGCATCTCACGCAGCGCGGGCTGGATCGCGCCGGCCTTCTGCTCCAGGCTGTGGCCTGGTATTCCGGCATGCCGGTGACGCACCCGGTGCGGCAGCCGGGTGTCGCCGCGCGCCTCCCATACGATCACGGCCATGGGCGAGCGGTGGTCTGCGGCGGGGTCCCTTCGGCAGCCCCGTCAGGGCGGATGGTCGAGGTTGACGTCGTCGCGTTTCGTGCCAGCGGTGGTGGTCTCTCTGGTCATCGCGGCCCTGGCCGGGCTCTTCGTCGGCGCCTACTGCTGGGCCATGGCCAATCCCGTACCGCATCGCATCCCCGTCGCAGTGACGGGAAAGTCGGTCACGGGCGACCGGTTCACCAAAGGACTGGAAGCCACACTCCGTACATCGCTGGTCCTCCATCCGTACTCGGAATACGGCAGGGCGCTCGCGGCGGTCGACGCCCAGCGGGAGTTCGCAATCCTGCAGCGCCGACCGGCCGGGGTGGAGGTCGACGTGGCGAGCGCGGCGGGCGCGTCGGTCGCCCGGGTGCTCGGCCAGAGCGCCCCCGCAGTGGGCCGGGCGCTCAGCATCCCCGTCCAGGTCAGGGACGTCAAACCGCTTCCGGCCACCGACCCTCAGGGGCTTGCTCTCTTCTACATCGCCCTGGGGTCGACCATCCTCGGTTTCGTGGGTGCCGTCCAGCTAGGGGTGCATGCCCAGGCTCTCCGCCCCGCCGAACGGATCGCCGCCACCATCAGCTATTCCGTGCTGGGTGGCCTGTGGATCTGCGTCATGGCGGACTGGGTGCTCGGCGTGGAGCGGCTGCCGTTGGCCCAGTCATGGGGGATCTGCACATTCACCATGGTCACGGCGGGCATGATTTTCACCGCGTTCCACACCTTCCTGGGCCGCTGGGCGATGTTGCCGACATGGCTGCTGCTGGTCATCCTCGGCAACCCCTCGTCGGGGGGCGCGGTCGCCTGGCCGCTGCTTCCGCCGGTCCTGGGCTTTCTGGGGCGATTCCTGCCTCCGGGGGCGTCGGTGAATGCCCAGCGCAACGCCGTCTATTTCCCGCACAACCAGCACGTCGAGCCCTATGTGGTGCTCGCCGTTTGGTGCCTGGCCGCCACGTCTGTCTTCCTTGTATGGCGTGCACGCCACCCCGCCAGCCGGGCGACCGCACAGGCCGCCACGCCCGGCGTGGGATGAGCGCGCTAACGCATCGCAGCCGCCGACAGTCACGCGGACCTCAATGCGCTCGTACACCTGAGCGCACCCCCATGCATACGCCGGTGGCGGGGCCTCGGCGGTCGGCCGATGAACGCTTGGGGCGCGGCACGGTACCGGTCTCGGTGTCCTTTGACGCCAGGGTCGCGTTGGACGACCTCGACGTCGATGCCGGGGCGGGCGCCGTGGTCGGTGGCTATGGTGCGACAGCCGGTGTCGGCCCATGCTCTGGTCATGCGAGGGCTTGTGGTGGCGATCCGGGATTAGATGGGTGCCGCCTGCGGTGTCGGAGACGCTGGCGGCGATCACCCACAGGGCCAGGAAGAGACCGCGGGTGTCGACGCCGAGGTGGCGCTTGCGACCTGCGAGTATCGCCAGGCTGTCTGGGTGGCAGGGCGAGTACGCGTCCGCGAGATCGACAACGACGAGGAGCGGCTGTTGCGGATCATCCGCAGAGGTATGGGGCGGGAGCGGCTTCGCAAAGGTTGTGCCGCACAGTACTGGTGGGCCGTCGGCGAGGTGCCTGCGAAGCAGGCCCATTTCCCACGGCCCTCAGCTCGAACGACGCACGCAATGTCGAGCCCCACCGCGGTGGCCGCGGCCTCCAACTCGGCGATCGCGGTTTCGATCCGCTCCTCCTCCTCGACGAGGCGCCCACAGCTCATGGCTTGTGCCTGGAGGCGTTGGCCGCCAGCTTCGTGCCGTCCAGAGCGACACGGCCCATTTTGACCATGCCGAAGTTCAGCGCGAGGAACAGCGACTGCGGGAACCGGCCGGCGAGGACGTCCAATGTGGCGGCGGAACCGGGCGATCGAGCGGAAGTCGGGGGCCAGGACCCGGAAAGCGACATCGTCCACGCACGTGCGCTCGATCGCCCGTGAGGAGCGCTCTCGGCAGCGATGAGACCGCCGCGATCGGACAAGAGCTCGATGATCGAACTCGCGGACCTCGTTGACTTCCCCGGGCTCCTTGCACCGCTCGGCTTGAAACGCTGCCAGAGCCCTCCCGTTGACTGATCCAGGGTTCGACACTCCGCAGGCGAGTACCCCTCCGGTTGCAGCGCCCCGCCGAGGGTTCTTTACTCATAGGTACAGATCTGACCGAACCATGCGGCCCGTGAGACAGGACGCGGAGGACTCCGCCGTCGGTGAGGGCGTAGCCGCCGCGTGCCGGTGCGCTGGGCCTTCAGCCGGTCTCTGGTCGCACCCGGACCTGATCACCAGTGACTACGAGGGCGAGAGAGGACGTCTGCTCGCGCTCGGGGCGACCAAGCTCCACGAAGTCGTGCGCGGTGGCGCCCGGTGGACCACGTTCGCCGACGTCGAGGGCAACGAGTTCGACCTCATCGCCGGCTAGAGCACCCGCCACCAGGAATCGAGGAGAAGACCATGACGGCGACAAGGCAGCCCAGGATCCCCGGCCCCGACCACCAGATCGCCGTCGAGCCCACCGGCGCCCGGGTCGTCGCACACGACGCCGGAATCGCCGAGCGCACCGTCCTGATCGAGTTCGACAGCTTCGAACAGGCGGTCGCCGCACGCGCGAGTGCGGCCTACCAGGAGGCGCTGGCCGTACTTGCTGACGGCGTCGAGCGCGACTTCCGCATCATCGAAGGCCTCGCCTGACGACCGATGCCGCGTCAGGGAGGAACACGATGCCGGCTGCGGGGATCACCCCGGCTCGTCAGCGCGCCGCACCGTCGCGAAAAGCGTCAGGCCGGTGGCATCGGCGGTGATGTCCGGTCCGGCGACGGTTCCTTCCCGGCGGCGCGGCGGCTCGGACGTCGGCCTCGATGTCGGCGGGGGTGCGTTCGACGAGGTTCCAGCGGCCGATGTGGGTCATCAGGGCGGCGTACGGGTTCGGGGTCGCGATGTTGGAGAAGTAGAACGTGTCTCCGGGGCGGCACAGGCGGGACAGGGTGGTGCGGATCAGGGCTCGGGTGAAGCGTTCTTCGAGGTAGTCGAAGAGGCCTCCGGCCAGGACCAGATCGAAGGGGCCGTGGTCGGTGGCCAGATGGGCGGCGGTGAGCAGGACGTTGCCAGGGGGGCCGCGGCGGTCCGGGCGCGGGTCGCGGGCGGCAGGTGTGTGAGGGCGTACTGGAGGGCGTCGGGGTCGACGTCGTTGAGGACCAGGCGGTTGGCGGGGTGCAGGAGAGCCGGGTCGACTCGGCGCAGGTCGGCGGCGCCTCCGGACGCTATCAGCAGGATGCGGCGGCCGGTGGCGCGCGCGGGGGCCGTGCTCGGGACATCCGCCGGGTCGCTCCCGAGTGCGGACTCGATGAGTGCGGCCTGGTGGGCAAACTTGTTGCGGTGCTGGTCGGTGAGGGGAGCGTGCAGGAGGTAGTCGTCGAAGTGGTGGCCCCAGGTGCCGGGCACGCCTCGGGGCTGACCGCGCAGGATGTACTCGATGATCTCGAAGTCGCCGGCCCGGCCGCGAGCCTGCTCACGGCTCAGCTGGACCATGCCGCCGGCGTCGGCGAACATCTCGGCCAGCAGTGCCATGGCCGCCGTGACGGTGTCCTGACGGGCCGTGGCGAGCGCGGCGGGGAGTCGGCGGAGGGCGAAGCCGTCGAAGTAGCGGTGTGCGGTCGCGCGGTCTGCGTCGGCGATCGCCTGGAGTTCGGCCATGGCTTTCCGGACGAAGTCGGCCAGCGCGGTAGGGCCGACTGTCTGATCCGCCGTGATCGCCTGATTCAGCGGTCCCGGCGGCGCGGGTAAGTCCGACGGTTCGGTCGTCTCGACGTCGATGGTCGTCATCGCGGATCCCCTCGCTGCTCAGCTCCCCTGGTAAGGAAATTAGCGGCGGTGCGGGCCTTTCTCCAGAAATCGGGAAACAGCACGCATATGATCCGGCGCGACGACCGACGTATCACCCCATACGCCCTCGGTGTCCTGCGGAGACCATCCCTCGCGAGGAACGAACCGGAACCAGACCTTGATCTTCTCGCCTGTGTCGCCCATGACGGGCATCATGCTGCCTCGTTCGACACCGCCCCGCACCGGAGTGGAGCCGGGCACCGGCGCCACAAAAGGGGCGGCCTCGGCCTTTCCCGACTCCCCACGCATGGCTTTCTGCCCCGGCGTGACCAAAGCCCACCCCACACACCACCCGGGTCCCACTGACGCCGGCATCACCGTTCCCGAATGCGCCACCACCACCAGCGCCCCGCCATCCACCCGCTCACCCAGCCCGGGTTCGGAAGAGTCCGACGTTCGAACTCCACATCGATTCGCTCCACCAAGCGGCCCAGATCTGCTCGGGCTCCTCTGGGCAGATACAGCAGGGCGACTTCTAGGTCATCTCGTCCGTCCTCGATCTCGATGCCGGGACTCTCGCCGGGACCAATCAGATATCGTCCCGGCTGCCTGAAAGCCCATTCGAACCGGCTGAGGGCGTTAGCAACTGCGTCCGGCCACAGGTATTCGGCTTCAACACGTCGCACCGCTGCCCGAGTTCGAGCTGATACGCCCGCGATCCGACGGACCGGCAGGTGCTTGGGTGGCCGCCACCGCTCGGCGCGGACGGCCTTCGGACGCCTACGCGGCATCGCCCTTTCGGATCAGAACCATGGTGGCATTCTGTCACGGTCCGCACCCAGCGAGAGGGGCAACGGGCCCGACCCCCTCTCCTCAGGGTCTCGGTTCGGGCCAACAACGTTCGAGAGCAGCTGGCGCCGAACGCTTCCGCCCTGTTGTCCGGTCTGTCAGATCGGCAAGGGGTGACTGCCTGCGCGTTTCCTGGCACAGGACCCTCTGCATGCAACAGAACAGAGTCGAGAGAGAACCGGAAGCATCTCGGTGCCTCGCCTCGAACGCAGCACCACCCGACCCGCGTCCACAGAGAGCAGGGCCCTGAAGCCGTCCCACTTGATTTATGCGCTGTTGAGCTGTCCGCGGGACATGGTCGTCCAGCGCCATGGCGATCAACGGATGGCGATTGCACTTCACTGGCCGGGATCTGGCGTGGCCACCGCAAGTGACGCCCCTCATGGAGGAGTTCACCAAACTGTTTGCCAGGCTCGACCAGCAGTCGGACACGTGGGGTGTACCGGAGGGATATCCATTTCTGATCAGCCCCACGGGCTGGTACGACGTCGCGTTGAACCGGTACTTCCCGGTGTGGCTGGCGCCCTCTCCGTGGAACACGCGGGCCGCGCACGCCCGCGCCTGGCGCCTGCTGCGGAAACTCCGCTGCAGCACCACCCGAATCACCAACCTCGTCCAAGCCCTCCTCCCCCTCCGCCTGACCTGCTCAAACTGAGGTTGGCAAGGCTCAGTGTCATCCAACGGCCCCGATGCGGCCCGGGCTCACTGCCCGACGACCGGTTCCAGGATGAACACGGGGAACTCCCGCGAGGTCTTCTTCTGCACGTCGGCGTACCTCGGAAAGACGGCGACCGCGCGCTGCCACCACTCCGTCCTCTCCTTGCCGGTGGCCTCATGGGCCATCATGTCCTGCTTCACGGGGCCGTCCTGGAGTTCAACGTGCGGATCGGCCTTGACGTTGAAGTACCACAGCGGATGCTTGGGGGATCCGCCCAACGAGCCGACCACCGCATAGCGCCCGTCGTGCTCGACGCGCATCACCGGCGCCTTGCGGATCTTGCCGCTCTTGGCGCCCCGGGTGGTCATCACCACCACGGGCCGCCCTGTGTCCTCCCACAGTGTCGTCCCCTTGGTGCCGCCGGAGCTCTCGAATACCTCCACTTGCTCGCGCACCCACTGCGTCGTGCTGGGTTCATACTCGCCCTCGAGAGGCATGGCATCCGTCCCCTCATCGTAGGGATGTTCTCGCACCCTGCTCTAACACGGTGCACGCATCAGACATTCTGGACAGGGGTGACCTCGTAGGTGAATGCCCTGCCCGCGCGGTCGGGTACCTCGGGCAAGAGCCAGGGCAAGCGCACCACAGCCGCCGCGGCCTACCGCGTCCTCGCCGAGGGCGAAGCGGTTGAGCTCACGACCTGACTCACTGCGGGGCTTACGCGCCCTGCTCTGCGAGTGTGACCTTCCGGCCCGCGCGCGCCGCCTCTCGGATCCGCTCCAGCATGGCGTGTCGCCGGACGGCGTGCTGGAAGTCGGGAACGCCGTCCTCGTCCGGTGCAAGGTTCCCGGTGATCTGGTCGCGCAGAAGTGCGTACTCGTGAGCGACGCTGCAGGCGGGCTCGGCGGATCGCTCGGTCCACTGGGCCAGCGAGCGTTGATAGCGGGCGGGAACCGGAAGTTCGGTCACCGCGCCTGCTTCTCCCCGGGCGCCGTACAGCTGTGTCCCCCCATACCACCACTGAGCCCGGTCGGCCTTGACGACGAGATCACCCTCCGTGCCGTTGATCTCCCAATGAAACGCAGTGGCGCGGGACGTCCCACCACGGAAGTGCATCGCAGCCACGGCCCCCGACTCCAGCACACCTGTGACGGCGATCTGGTCCTCTGCGCTCTTGGCCGCGACCGCCCCGCTCGTGACGTGGGTGACCTCGGGGCGCAGGTTCTCGATGAGCGCCGACACCTCGCGGAACTCCCCGAGCACCATGGTCAGCGCGTCGACCGAGTGCCCGAAGGGGATCGACAGCAGCGTGGCGCCGCTCGTGACATCCAGAATGTACGCATAGTTGTCGTCGTAAGTGGCGCCCCCGATCCCGCCCGACCCGAGCATGCTGGTCGACAGCACCCGCCCCACATAGCCGTCGGCGACCAGGTCCCGCAGATACCGAAGCGGCGGCGCCGACCGGGCCTGCAGGCCGACAGCCGTGAGCACACCCCTGCGCTGTGCGAGGTCGGCCAGTTCCTCGGCCTGCGCGAGGTCGGCGCCGAGCGGCCACTCGCTGAACACCGTCTTCCCCGCTTCCAGTGCGGGTCGGATGAGCTCCAGGTGATGCGGAACCTTCACCGTCACCACCACGAGATCGACTTCCTCGCTGCGGGCCAGCTCCTCTGCGCTGTCGAAGGTCAGCGGTACCGCATACTTCTCGCCGGCCGCGCGCGCTGATTCGGCGCTGCTGGTGCTCAGCGCCCGCAACTCGTATCCGTCGAGTCCTGCCAGTGCCGGCACATGGGCGGTGGCCGCCCACCCGCCGCTCGCGCTCAGCCCCACGACACCGACACGAATCAGCTCCCGATGAGGGGAAGTGGACGTCATGTGCACCCCAGTGTTCGCGACCGGCTGCTCTCTCACCTCGAAACTGCCAATTGCCGTGGAGGACACGGTCTCAGCGTCACGTTCAGCTACATGTCGATGGTTCGCCGTTCGTTGACGGCACCTCAACTCGGCGAGTTCGCTCCGCCCCGCCCTGCGGCTCGTCGACACCTTCGAGCCAGTTGAGGAACACCCGAGCGAACGACCGGCGCTATGCCCCGCTGGCGTGCGGACGGCACCAGGCCGTGATGCCATCGGCCTACCGCTGATTTCCGTTCCCAGACCGGGGGCCACCCCCGCCCGAGTCAATGGACAACGGACAGCCCCGAACCCTGTCCATAACTTCGGCTCGCCCGCCCAGCCCGGCCGCAGACCAGGTTCGGGCACGGGAGTGCTCAGCATCGGCTCCGGCAGCGTCCACGTCACACTCGAGCCCTTCCACCCAGAACACGCCGATGCCGCCCTGCCTGCCCTCGCTCACCGGCCACCCTCTACGCCACCATCGCCCGCCGCACCGGGACAACCGCCCGCACGACCGCACTGATCGCGCTCGGCGGGCTGACCACAGCAGCCCTCGCGCTCGTACCCGGCCATACGGCCTGCTGGTAGCGCTGTAACGTCGCGGCTGGCATGGTCCGCGGCAATCACACCCTCCTCCAGGCCACCGTCATCACCGACCGCTGGGGAACCATCCACTACGGCCGTCTGTCCGGACTCCTCGCCGCGCCCACGACAGCAGCCTCTGCCCTGGCCCCCTTCGTCGGCGTCGCGTTGGCCGCGTCATTGGGCGGCTATCCCCATCTGTTCGGCGCGCTGGCACTCATCACCGGACGCCGCCCTAAAGGGTGTTGCAGGAGGCCGTCCTCGATCGCCGTCGCGTTGTCGCCCGCCGCCCCGGCCCTTTCTGTCGAACCGGTCATCCGGTGTCCGTCGAGTGCCCGGACGAACCTCCTCGACCCAACCGTGATCCGCGATCGCCGTGCAGAATGCACCCGGCGACGTTGTCACGTCGGGCCACGGCGTTGTCCAGGGCTGCGACGGCAGGGCGGGACTTCATCCGCGCTTCGATCGAGTAGCCCACGATTCTCTTGCTGAAGACGTCCTTGATCGCACACAGATACAGCTTTCCCTTCGCCGTGGGATGTTCGGTGATGTCGGTGAGCCACAACCGGCTCGGGCCGGCCGCGGTGAAGTCACGGTGGACAAGGTCGTCGTGCACCGGCGGCCCGGCCTTCTTACCCCGGCCATGCTTCTTCCCGAACACACTCCACCAGCGGTGGGCCCGGCAGATCCGCCACGCGGTCCGGTCCGCCATAGCGGACCCGGTGCCGCGCGCTTCGTCGGCCAGGAAGCGGTAGCCGAACTCCGGGTCGTCACGGTGGGCGTCGAACAACACGTTGGCGCGATACGCCTCCGCGAGCCCGGCGTCGGCCACCGGCTTGTCGAGCCAGCGGTAGTAGGGCTGTCTGGCGAGATTCACGACCCGGCACGTCACCGTGACGGGCACCCCGTCCCCGGCCGGCTCCTTCACGAGCGGGTAGATCCTTTTCCCGGCAGATGTGCCTGCGACAGGCAGGCCGCGGCCCGGCGCAGGACCTCGTTCTCCTGCTCCAGCAGCTTGATCCGCCGACGTGCATTCCGAAGTTCCGCGTTCTCCTGGCTGGACGTTCCCTGCTTTGTCCCAGTGTTGATGTCCGCGCGGCGCATCCACTTCCACAGCGTCATCGCGTGGACTCCGAAGTCGGCAGTCACCTGCTCGACCGTCACGCCCGGGCTGCGGTTCCTCGGGACCCGCACGACATGGTCGCGGAACTCTTCCGGATACGGCTTGGGCACAGCGACATCCTTTCCACCCGCCCTACAGGGCAAGCCAGTTCGGACTTCACCCGATCGTGCAGCAGACCCGTACGGCCGGTATCGCTCGAGTTCAGGGGATGCCACGTGCGGTGTTCGGTGACGGCCACCATGCCGCGTCCGAGACCGATGTGGCCGGCCGGCCGGTAAGCCGGGGGACGACGTCGGTGACCATGGAGACCTCGTCCCGTTCGATCGCCTGGTACCACGAGATCCAGGTCTCGATCTGCTCCCCGCTCATGCCACGCCGCCAGCGCCGCGCGAAGGCTTCCTCAAAGGTCTCTGGCTCGAAGCGATAGGGCCGACCGGTGGCCGCGGCGATCCGTGTCACCGATTCATCGAGGGTCAGCGCCTCGGGTCCGGTGATCTCCAGGGTCGCGCCGTCGTAATCGGAACGTGGGCCCTCGTCGAGCACGACGGCAGTGATCACGTCTGCGATGTCCTCGTGGGTGACGAAGGCGGCCCGGCCGGTGTGCGCGGGACCGCTCACGACGAAGTCCTCGTCGGCGAGGGCGGCCGGCGTTGACGCGTAGATGCCCGCTCTGAGTACTGTGTGGCGTATCCCGGCCCCAGCCAGGAACTGTTCGGTGGCCCACTGGTCACGCGCGTTGATGTAGGTGGCGATGGGCGAAGCGCCGACTAGGGACACGTACAGGACCCGGTCCACGCCGACCGCGACCGCTGCCTCGACCGCCGTGGCGTGCTCCTCCAGTCGGCGTCCCGTGCGGTGTCCGGAGACCAGGACGAGGGACGACGCACCTTCCAGGGCCGTGCGCATGGCGGAGGCATCGCCGTAGGCGGCCGGACCGCGTTGCTGTGCACCTGGCAGGTCGGGCATGCGGTCGGGGTTGCGTCCTACGAGCAGCAGGGGAACGCCACGATCGGCGAGGCGGGGCGCAATCCGGCCGCCCAGCGCCCCGGTCACTCCGGTGACCGCCACCGTGGCGTGTTTCTTCTCAGACATGTGCTTCCCCTCGCCTGGGGCCGCTGTCGATCGGGACGATCCTGCTGTCGATCGCGTCTGGCGGGGAGCGCGACACCCTGCCTCCTCCGGGCTGCTTGGTTCACCACTACGAGCATGCTCCGGGCCGCTCTGAGCCGCGAGGCGGCCGTCTTCTGCCACCGGCTTCCACCAGCGACGAGTACCGGCGGTGCTCCGCAGACTGTCGTCCGGCGCGCATGCAGCGTCAGCTTTGCCGTCATGCTGATGACGGGAACGGTGCTGGGCGACCGGTTCGGACGGCGACTGGTCACCGCCGGGCCGGGGCTGTTCACCGCGGCCTCGGTGGCCTGTGCACTTGCCCCGGCGTGGGCTGGCTGATCGCGGCCCGAGTGATACAGGGCACTGGTGATGCCACTGGCGATGGCGCTTCTCAGCGCCGCTTATCCGCCACCTGACCGCCGGATCGAGGGGTCCCTGTTCGCTGGCAGCCCCCGATTCCCGGCCCGGTCAGCCTCGTGGTGCCGAGCGCCATCCACCGCACCGGCCTGTCACCGGGCCGGACCTTGTCGGGTGCGTCCCGACTCGTGCGCCGCGCCTGGTCGGCGCGGTCCTCGGTCGACACGGGTCAGTGCCTGGGGGTCGAGCGGGACAGGCGGATCGCCGAGACGAGGAAGAAGATCCCGCCGAGCGCGGCATAGTCGGCGAGGGTGGTCAGGGAGGGGTTGTCCTATGTGGCGCTTCGGATGAAGGTCGCGCCGGCGAGGACGGAGATGCCGCCGCTGAGGATCATGGCCCACTGGCCGCCCATGGGTCGGCGCGCGACGCCCACGAGGAGTTGGATGAGGCCGGAGACGACCGCCCATGCGCCCCAGACACGCAGTACGTCGGCGACGCCCGAGGTGCTGGCGACCGCGACCCCGACGGCGGCGAGCACGCTGGCGGCCATGTTGGCGTACAGGCCCTTGACCGGCCGGGCGGCGCGTGCCGACCTGGCGTCGACGACGGCCGCGGCCACGTCGAAGGCGGGGTAGAGGAACAGCAGCAACTTGGCTCCGAAGGTGAGCTCGGAGCCGGACACCAGCAGGAGTGCGGCCCAAGCGGCGGCGAAGACGAAGCGGATGACGTACAGCCGACGCAGGGTGGGTGCGGCACCGATGGGCTCGGCGGAGGCGGTGGATGCCATGGGGTTCTCCAATGACTGCAGGGTAGAGAGATCGTTCTCTCTTGTGTGCAGCCTGGCACGCCCTTCTCGTGAAAACAAGAGAGAGCGTTCTACCCGCTACGATGGGTGATATGACAAAGACGGAAGCCGGCACAGGCACCGGCCGGCGAGTCTCCGAGGCCCGGGAACGGCTCTTGAGGACCGCCGGGCAGCTCTTCTATGCGGAGGGCATCCACACGGTGGGCGTCGACCGTCTGGTCGCCGAGTCGAAGATCACCAACGCCACCTTCTACCGCCACTTCCGCAGCAAAGAAGACCTTGCCGTCACCTACATCAAAGGCGTCGACCAGGCGATCCGCACTCAGATCGGCTCCCTGATGGCCGCGGACGTGCCGACCGACGGCATCCTGCGGGGCATCGGTGCGTCCCTGGTCGAGCAGATCCGCTCGCGCGGTTACCGCGGATGCGCCTTCCTCAACGCGGCAGCGGAATTCCCCGATCCCGACCACCCGGTCCACCGTGCCGTCGTGCAGCACCGCGAATGGTTCCTGCAGACGATCACCGGACTGTTCGCTGAGATCGCCGCAGCAGAGGCCGAACACGCCGGGCGGCACTTCGTCATGCTCCGTGACGGTGCGATGAGTGCCGGTTACCTCGGCGACCCCGTCCTGGCCGGCGAGACCTTGCTGCGCGGCATTGAAGGACTGCTGCGGATCCACACCGCCCGTGGGCTCGACGAGCGCCCTGCCTCCGCACCCGGCCAGGCCTCCTGGGCGGCCACGACGGTCTCCGACATCGAGTGCTCGCCGCCCAGCGCGTAACCGCGGCCGGGGCGCGACCATGCGCGTCGACGTGGCAGTTGGCAAGGCGCTCGGTGAGCGTGTTCTGCTCGGCACTCGGCGGAGTCGTTGTTCAGCTGGGGTAATTTCACGTAATTCCCCAGGTGCCCCTCTGTCCGACGGCTGCTGACGGCGTGTCGTCAGAGGTCGATGTGATGCTCGGAAGCCGATGGGTCACCGACCGAGCCGTAGCGCAAGACGACGTGTGCCGGGCGGAACAGCGGGTCGTGCAAGGGGTGCCATCACGGCGAAGCGTGCGTCGGCGTCCGGTCCGTAGGCGTAGGGGGCCATCTCCCCCCTCCGTATTCGTTTCCGTCGAACTCGCCGACGCCGGCTCGCTCGATCACCTGGTCAGCGGGGTGTGGTGGCCGATGACGGCATGCTCGGCGTCGGCTTCTTCCTCTGTGTCGGCCGTGGGGGAAACGATCTCGTCCGAACCCGACGTCGCCTGTCAGTGCTCCCTGCCAGGATGCGCGGATGACCTCAACTGACCACCCACACATCCACTGTGACGATCGGCCGCAAGGCTGCCTTCTGGAGTTGGTCGGCGCGATCGAGCCCTGGGACGAGCTGGAGCGCACGCACCTCAAGACCGCCACGCAGTGGATCGCCGACGGAGCCCCGGTCTACCGGGTGCGCAAGCCGGATGTTCCTGCGATGCACCTGGTGAGCTACTTCGTCGTCCTTGACGACGCGCGCGGCCAGCTGCTGCTCGTGGCGCACCGCAAGGCGGGCCTGTGGCTGCCGGCCGGCGGACACGTCGAGCCGGGTGAGGGCCCGTGGGCTGCGGTGGTCCGAGAGTGCCGTGAGGAGCTGGGCATCGATGCCGTGGCATCGTCGATCACCGGGGAGATTCCCCTCTTCCTCACCGTCACCCAGACCCGGGGGCAGGGTGCGCACACCGACGTCTCGCTCTGGTACCTCCTCGACGCCGACGCTGAGACCGTCCCCTCCTACGATCAAGGCGAATTCGATGGGATCCGGTGGCTGACCGATGAGCAGGTGCTCGAGGAGTCGGACGAGCTGCTCGACCCCGTCTGCCGTCCCCATCGGCCTGGTCGTGCAACTCGGTGCCGAACTGCGCCGCCGTGGGCAGGTCGCGCGCGCTCTCACGCTCACGCTGACGTTTGCCGGCGGACCGCCGTGGGAGAAGACCCGCCGCCTATCCCGTGCACTGCGGTCGCCGTGAAGATCGTGCAGCTCAGGGTCAACCGGTTCGAGGGCGCGAAGCTCCTCGGGCCCGTTGAAGCTGCGGCCATGGCCCGGGTGGACCAGGCCCTGCGCGCTGTCCAGGACCTCTAGCCAACGCCTGGAATCTGCTGCACCCGACGCTCCAGACTCTGGACGTTTGCGCCCGGTGGCGACCCAGGGGTCGGCGCCCTGGTAGGCGCGGTCGGCCAGGGTGGGGACGCCCTCTCGCTCGCAGATCCGGATGATCCGGTGGGTGCGTGCCGCGGTTAGGCAACCCGCAGAACCTCTCCGCCCGTGACCTGCCGGCGCCGAGCGTCGACGGTCAGGTTGTTCCCGGTCCCGTCGACACCACTTCGGCACTTCCCTCCGTGCGGCCTCAGTCCAGCACGTTCAGGGCGCCGGCCACAGCGCCCTCGAGGAACTCCCGGTCCGCGTGGGCCTTGCCCATCACACGCATGCCCTGGATGAACGTCGTCAGAAAGCGGGCCAGCTCGGCCGGACGCTTCTCGGCGGCCAGCTCACCCCGCACCTGGGCGCGCTGCAACGCTCCGGTCAGCGCGGACTCGACGGTGGCCATGGTCGACTTCACGCGTTCGACTGTGCCCTCGTGCGCCGCGCGCTCCGTGGCCGCGTTGACCAGCAGGCAGCCGCGTTCGGGGTCCGCGAGGTCCGCTTCGGCCATGGCGAGCAGCGTCTCCCGAAGTGCCGCACGGATGTCGGAGGCGGAATCGAGTCGCTCCACGAGTGAGGCGGCCTGGTCGTCGCAATAGCGTTTCAGGGCCTGGGCGTACAGGCCCTCCTTGGAGCCGAACGCGCCGTACAGACTGCCGCTGCCGATGCCCAGTTCCATCGTCAGTTGCGGCAGTGACGTCGCGTTGTAGCCCTGACGCCAGAAGAGGTCCATGGCCCGCTCCAGTACCTGGTCTGTGTCGAACTTTCGAGGGCGTGCCATGAAATGACCGTAGCATTTTTGGAATGCTTATTCCAGTATCGGGGGGCGATCGCCGCTTCAGGGGGCAGCCGCGTCCCGGCCAAGCAGCCGCGGCGCCGGCCCGGAACGCGGAGACGAGGTGTGCCCGAGTGCTGCGCCCGCTCAGTTCTGAGCGGCCGTGGCGCTGATCGCGGCGGTGATCGGCTGGTCCTCGACGAACTCGTCGAAGCCCACCAGCAGGCCGTCTTTGATCGTCAGGACGTGCATGATGGCCGAGTCGAAAGGCGTCCCGGTGGCACGGCCGGTCCCGCGGGTGCGTCCCACAGCCACCACCGTGTCGGCCCCCGCGTCGAAGAACCGCTCGATCTTGATGCGGCTCTCGATCGGATCGAAGGTGTTCTTGAACAGCGCGGCGAAGCCCGGCAGGCCCGCGTGCTCGCCGCCGTCAGCGAGGTCGTTCGTGACATGTATCCGGATCTCGGGGGAGGTGATGGCAGCGAGGGCCTCCCGGTCGGAGTGCAGGAGAGCCTCGTACATCGACTCGGCGACTCGGCGGGGAGGGGGGCGGATTCGGATATGGCTGTCTCCTTGGATCCGGGGGGACGGTGAAGGGGCGCACCGGTCTGCGGGCGCGGGGTTCGGGCGGCTGCCCGCGGTTGGTCAAGCCGGATGCCGCCGCGGCTGCGGCGGCCTGTCCGCGGGGTGCTCCCCAAGGATCCGGTGGCCCGGGCGGGCCAGACCCGTCCTCGCACGTCCGTTGCGTACCGACCGGCCTGGACAGTGCCAAGAGGTGAGCGGTAGCCGAAGGCGTGGGTCATGCCGTAGACCTTGGCGAGACGGTCACATGGAGCGCATGAGTCGATCGACTGCATCGAGCAGGGCGCGCAGCGGGCGTGTGGCCGTTCCGCGCCCCGCGCCGCTCGGTGGCTCCGGGCGGGTGTCACAGGGTCTTGACGAGTCCGCCGTCGATGGTGAAGTCGGCGCCGGTGACGTTCCCCGTGCGGTGGCTGGCCAGCAGCAGGGCGAGGTCGGCGACCTCGTCGGGGCGGGTGAAGCGGCCGGTGGCCAGTCCGCCGAGGCCCGCGACGATGGCCTCGCGTGCCGCGTCACGTCCGACACCCATGGCGTTGGCGACGGTGTCGGCCATGCCGCCGTCGGCCAGCCAGATGTCGGTCTCGACCGGTCCCGGGCTGATGGTGTTGACGCGGATGCCCTGGGGGCCGACCTCCTTGGAGAGCGACTTGGCGAAGCTGGCCAGGGCGGCCTTGGATGCCGCGTAGTCGACGATGCTCGGGTCGGGCAGGATCGCGTTCACGGAGCCGATGTTGATGATCGCTCCGCGGCTCTCCAGCAGGTGGGGGAGGGCTGCCCGGCTGGCCCGCACGGCGCTGAACAGGTTGGTGTTGAAGGTCTGCGTCCAGTCGTCGTCGCTGACCGACGAGAACCCGCCCAGGCGCGGAGCGACCGAGCCGACGTTGTTGACGAGTACGTCGACGGTGCCGAAGTGGGAGACCGCCGTGTCGATGAGGGCGGCGGCGCCGTCGGCCGTGCTCAGGTCCACCGGCAGCGATACGAGGCCGTGTCGCTCGCTCAGCTCGGCGAGCTCCTTGCCCGGGTTGCGTGCGCCTGCGACCACGTGTGCGCCCTCGTGAGCGAAGGCGCGGGCGACAGCCAGGCCGATGCCCCTGCTGGCACCGGTGACGACGACGACCTTGTTGTCGAGTTCGAGATCCATGACCTCACACCTTTTCTGGATTGATCAATACGTAACTCATGTACGGAGGGGGGTTCCCTTGCCGTGGTGATGTCACCGTAGCAATAATGGATAGTTCAATCAAGAACTAGTTTGGAGTGGGCATGGACCTGGACCACCGACGGGGAGTCGTCACCGGAGCGGGCAGCGGGATCGGCCGCGAGATGGCCCTGCGACTGGCCGCACGGGGCGCGGAGCTTGTACTAGTGGGCCGGCGCCGGCAAACCCTCCAGCGGACCGCGGACCTCATGCGCGACGCGGGCGGCACCGCACACGTCGCCGTCGCCGACCTCACCGAGCCCGAAACGCCCGCCCGGATCGCCCGTCGGGCCCAGGACGTGCTCGGCGACTACGACCTCCTCATCAACAACCCCGGAAACGTGCGGGCCGGCCGCCTGCGGGAGCACAGCGCGGAGGACATCCAGGCCATGATCGCGCTCAACCTCACCGCTCCTGTGCTGCTGTCCCGTGCGGCGTTGCCCGCGCTTCGGCCACCGACACCCGAGAGGCGTGACAACTTCGCCGCCCTGGAGCAGGGCCGGCACGAGATCAACACCGCACAGTCCGCGCGTCGGGCGCTGCAGGATCTCCATCGGCGGGACCCGCTGGCCGTGGACGCGCAACCCGCACCGAGGCTGCGGGAGATGGAGAACGCGGTGGGCGGGCACCGCAGCATCTGATACCGCGCACCCGTGGACAGGTCACCCGCCCAGTCCGGGTGGGAGACGGCGCTGCGGCACTGGGCCGGCCCGCATCGCCGGTCTTCTTCTGGCAGCCTGCCCGGCGGCCGTGGAAGCGCACTTCGGGGCCGCGCCATGCGGGCAGCCCGTGTCGGTGGACGCCGGGAGGTCCGACCAGCAGGGCCCTGCGCCGCCAGCGGCCACGGCGCCACCATGGCCCCGCAGCCGTGGACCGTGCATGCCGCGGAGCGCGGCGGCGCTTGCCCCGCCGAGCTCCGCGAGCTGATGCAGTCGGTCGACTGAAGCGGGGCGCCCCGGAGGGGCGCAGTCTGGTGGAGTAGACGGAACTACGGTGAGGAGTATGGCAATGGCACAGGAACTCCAGGGCAGAACGGCTGTGGTGACCGGGGCGAGCAGGGGCATCGGGCTGGCCGTGGCCGAGGCGCTCGCCGCGGCGGGCGCGCAGGTGGTCGCGGCGGCACGGAGGTCGTCGGACGCGCTGGACACCCTCGTGAAGGCCGGGAGCACTCGCTGGGTGCAGGTCGACCTGACGGAGCCCGGGAGCGCGGACCGGCTCGCGGCGGAGGCCGGACCGGGGGTGGACATCCTCGTGAACAACGTCGGTTCGGCGCCCGCCCGCCCCGGCGGCTTCCTGAGCGTCACCGACGCGCAGTGGCGGCAGACCGTCGAACTCAACCTCTTCGCCGCCGTCGCGGTCACCCGTGCGGTGCTGCCCCGGATGCTGGAGGCCGGTCGCGGATCCATCGTGAACATCGGCTCGGTCAATGCCGAGCTGCCGGACCCGACCGTGGTCGACTACAGCGCGGCCAAGGCGGCTCTGGTCAACTTCTCCAAGGCGCTGTCGAAGGAGTTCGGCCCGCGCGGTGTGCGGGTCAATAGCGTCAGCCCCGGACCGGTGGAGACAGATCTGTGGGTCGGGGGCAGCGGGGTCGCGCAGACCGTGTCGGCGGCTGCCGGGGTGAGTCCCGAGGACGTGATCGCGCAGGCGGCGGGGGCGACCGTCAGCGGTCGCTTCTCCCGGCCCTCGGAGATCGCGGACCTGGTGGTCTTCCTGGCGGGCGACCGCGCGGCGAACATGCTCGGCAGTGACGTCCGCATCGATGGCGGCTTCGTGCCGACCTGGTGAGGAAGGACAGGATGCGCGCCACCATGCATGCGGTACGGGGTCACCGGCGCGGCGGGCCGGATCAGCTGGTCTACGAGGTCGCGCCGAGGCCGACTCCCGGTCCGGGCGAGGTGCTGGTCGAAGTGCGCGCGGCATCGATCACTTCGGGAGAGCTGGACTGGGACGCGACTTGGATCGACAGCGGCGACGGCAGCGGCAGCCTCCGCGTGCCGATCGTTCCCTCCAAGGAGGTCTCCGGCGTCGTGGCCGAGCTCGGAGAAGGCGTCACGGACTTCGCCCTTGGGGAGGAGGTCTACGGTCTGATCCCCTTCACCAGGGACGGGGCTGCCGCCGAGTTTGTCGCCGTCCCTGCGGCGGTGGTTGCGGCGAAGCCGCGTTCGCTCGACCACGAGCACACGGCTGCCCTGCCGCTGGCGGGCCTGAGTGCCTGTGTCACATCCTCTTTCCGCAGGTCACGGTGTCCTGGAGCTGATTGGTGATCGGGTTAGCCGTTCGGCTGAGCGTCGGTGGACGCGGAACCGAACGGCGGCCGGTGGGATCGTCAGGCGGCTGCGGCGAGGTGAGCTGGGAGCGCCTCGGTCCGGCGGTTTCGTCGGGTGAGGCGGCGGGTCATGAGGGTGATGAAGGCCCACTGGACGTGGGCTTCGGCGGGGGACATGAGGCGTTCGTAGTCCCGCGCGTTGCGGCGAGCCCGCATCGTCCACGAATTCGACCGCTCAATCACCCAGCGTTTGGGCAACAAGACGAAGCCTTTGGCGTCCTTGGGTCGGGAGACGACCTTGACGGTGATGCCGAGGGCGGTCTGTGCCCAGGTGCTGAACTCGTCTCCGCCGTAGCCGTTGTCCGCCCAGACCAGGACGATTTCGGGGTGCTCGGCGTGAAGGCGGGTCAGCAGGACGCGCGCCGCGTCCCGCTCCTGGACCTCGGCGGGCGTGACGAGAAGGTCGACGAGCAGGCCGTCCTGATCAACTAGGAGGTGCCGCTTTCGCCCATTTATATGCTTGTTCGCGTCATAGCCTCGCGTCGCCTTCGACACGGTCTCCGCGCCCTTGACGGACTGCGAGTCCACGATCACCCGGACCGGCCAGGGACACCGTCGCCGGTCCAACCTCAACCGCCCGCGGAGCTGATCGAGGATGTGCCGCAGGACGCCGGCCTTCGCCCAACGGGCGAAATACCCGAACACCGTGCGCCAGGGGATGCCGAAGTCGGCGGGCAGCGCCCGCCACTTCGCCCCGTTGTCGGTGATGTAGCGGATGGCGTCGACCACGCGGCGGCGGGGCCACTTCTCCGGGGCCCCGCCCTTCGGGGTCTGGCAGGCAGGAGTGGGCAGGAGCCGTTCCAGGAGGGCCCATCCGAGGTCGCTGGTGTCGGAGGGGTAGTGGTAGCGGGACAACAGCATGGAGGGACCGGGCCGCGACCTGAAGGGGAGCCAACTGTGGGGCGGTCGCCGCCCGTGCCCGTTGCCTTTCTCCGGTTCACTCCAGGCTGGCGAGGAGGTGCAGGGTGGACTCGATCGCGCCCATCTGCGCCATGACCGTGCGGATGTAGGTTCGTCGGGCTTCTTCTTCTGGTGCGGCAGGAGGATCCCGGCGATGAAGTTCTCCACCCGGTGGTGGACGGACTCGAAGAACGCCCGCTCGTAGCCGATCCAGACCTCCGGCGCGTCGTCCAGCGTCCGGTAGCCCCACGCCTTGTCCCAGGTCACCGGTGGAAGACCCTTCGCCGCAGCCACCATGCGCAGGTGGGCGAGCCCGGTGTGGACCTGAGCGCGGGTGCGCTCGGTGGCCGCCATCAGCTGGACGATCGTGAGGCCGGCGGGACGGGCCTCCAGCAGGGCGGAAAGGATGGCTTCGGCGTGGACGTGAGCGGGAACGCCCCGCCCCATCGCTACTCGCCCGAGCCTTTCAGCAGCTTCTGAAGCTGCTCGTCCAGGTCAACCTCGCCGCGGGTGACCGCATTCTCGATCCAGTCCGCCGACGCCCGCACCCGTGCAAGGCCTCGCAGGATCGTCTCGCGTTCGGCGTCGTCGTAAGGCTCGCCGCGCAGGTTCGGCACGATCCTTGCAGGGTGACGGTGAACTGCGTGCAGACCGCGACCAGGTCCATGAACTGGGTGTTGTGCTCCATGCGCCGCAGCTGGTCCAGCTGCGGGGCGGCTTCCTCCCGCCCGTACTGGACCTGCTGGCGGAACTGGTCGACCTGCGCCTCGTTCACGGCGTGCCTGGCCGTGTGGTCGGCCATGGCCTTCGAGGCGACTGCCGGACGGCGCAGGAAGTCGGTGGCCACCCGCGCGGCCACTTGGTCGTCGGCGGCCAGGTCGTGGATCGCGTCCACCTTCTCCTGGACGCTCTCGGGGGTGTCGACCTTCCAGCCGACGATCCGCTTCGCGCTGTCGTGCGTCCAGCGCGCGGGTCCTCCGCGCGGGTTGGGCGGGGGGTTGTTGACCGCCTCGAACCGTTCCTGCTCGTCGGGGATGGAGGCGAGGATCTTGTGGATGGTGTGGGAGACGCCGGACCGCCGGTGTTCCTTCGGCCGGCGCGAGGCCACCCACCGGTAGTCCCGGACCGTGGAGTAGGCCAGGCCGACGTCCTCGGCGAACATCCGGAGCCTCGCTGACCGTGAACAACTCCTCGCTCCCCGACGGGTTGGTACCTCCGTAGGCGCGTATCGGCTCGATCTCCAGGCGGGCGTCCCCGAGCTGCCACTGGACGCTGCTCATCGTCTCGACCCAGTCCCGCCCCAGCTTGACCAGCTCGTCGTAGCGCTGCCGGGTCACACTGCCAACCATCCCGGTCATCGGGACACCACTCCCACGAGCGCAGGGCGACATCCGTCAGTGCCGCCAACTCGCCCTGGAAACTCGTCACTTCGCACCATCCGACCGTCTCGCCCGGCAGAGAAAGGCGTACGGCCCCGGCGGCTGAAGCGGCCCCGCATCCATCGAACGCGCAGGCTCACGCCTCGCCGGACCGCGCGCGCCGCGCGTGCCAGGCCCGCTTGCGGCAGACGGGAGAGCAGTACACCGCCGTGACCAGGCGGTCGACCCCTACCGTCCACGCCACTCCGCACTGCGGACACGAGGCCGTCACCCCAGCCTTCACCGCCTTGGTCCGAGCCCTCGCCCGACGCATCCGCCGCCAGTGCCTCGAACGGAACGCCGCCTCACAGAACACCGCCGTCGACTTCGCCGACGGCATCAACGGCCCACCGCACCCCCGGCACAACCTCGGCCCACCCCCGTCGACCGCGACGACGACCAGACGCAGCCTGGGCACTGCATCCCTGCCCACAGCACCACCCTAGGGGTCCAGCCAGGGTAAGCCGAAACCCTGTGGAGCCGGCCTACGTCGCGTGGAATGCTCTTGGGCGACTGCTGAAGGAAGGGAAGGTCAAAAGGTGTACGTCCCGTCATCTGCACGAGCTCTTGATGATGATGAGCGTGAGCTCGTGGAGCTGGCACGCCGCACCATAGACGCGCATACCGACGCCGGGCCCGACGAAGATGGGATCCACACGGTGGGCGCCGCGGTCATGGCCGCTGACTACCGGATGTTCGTCGGCGTGAACCTCTACCACTTCACCGGCGGGCCCTGCGCCGAACTCGTGGCTCTGGGAGCCGCGCGAGCCCAGGGCGCCCGCCAGATGCGCTGCATCGTCGCCGTGGGAAACCACGGGCGCGGGGTCATCGGCCCGTGCGGGCGCGATCGGCAGGTCTTCGTGGACTACTACCCCACCATGCGCGTCATCGTGCCCACTCCCGCGGGGCTCAGGTCCGTGCTCGTCGCCGACCTGATGCCGCTCGCTCAACGATGGACCCCGGAGGCGGGCATGAACGGTCTCGACCCATCGCTCTACCAAGATCCCGAGACGGCTGGTCCCCCGATCATTCGGTTCAACCCCCGCTACCTAGAAGTCGTCCGCTCTGGCGCCAAGACCAAGACCACCCGCTTCCGGGACCCTGCGCAGCTCGGCCCGGCAAGACTGGTATTTGAGAGCGACCCTGAAGTCGTCCTGTCGGCAGAGGTGACCGGCATCAGGCACTGCATGGTCAGCGACCTCACCAACCAGGACGCGCAAGCTGAGGGGCTGACGACCGCAGCCCAACTCCGGGAAGCCCTCAAGGGCCACTACCCAGATCTGGCGGGAACCGACGAAGTCGACGTCATCACCTTCCAGATCAACGACAAGACGGGCGCCGCTTAAACCGCGGATGCGACGGCTGGGCCGCGAGGTGACGACGAGCGCTCAGGAGACCAAGATCATCCCGTGCCCCTTCGGCTTACCTCGGCTGGACCACGAATATTGACGGCATCGACGTCCGTCCGCCCCGTCGCTTCGGGCACCCCCGCCCGAAGCGACAAGCCTAACTGCACAAATTTCAGAAATCAGGAGCGGTCCGAGGCCGGATCATTTTGTCATGCAGGCACAACTTCTGACGGCATGGCAGGAGCTTGTGACCCGTGCCGGCCTGGCGCCGGGACGGCGGGTGCTGGTGCACGGCGGCGCGGGTGGGGTCGGCTCCTTCGCGGTCCAGATCGCTGCCGCGCTGGGGGCCGAGGTGATGGCCACGGCGGCAGCCGGGGACGCGTACTTCGTCCGCGCTCTGGGCGCGGACACCGTGATCGACTATGTGGGACAGCGCTCCGAGGACGTGGTGAAGGACGCGGACGTGGTCTTCGACACCGTCGGAGGTGACACGCTGACACGCTCCTGGCAGGTGCTGCGGCCGGGCGGGGTCCTGGTCGGCGTCGCCGTGCCGCCGAGGACGCCGGACGGGGTGGATGCCCGGGCGGTGTTCTTCGTGGTCGAGCCGGACCGTGCCGGTCTGGAGGCGTTGACGGCGCTCGTCGAGTCGGGCCGCATGGTCCCACAGGTGGACCGGATCGTTCCGTTGGAGGGTGCCTCGCAGGCTTACACGGCCCTCGAACGAGAGCACCGGCGCGGCAAGATCGTGCTGCGCGTTTCGTAGGACGTAGGAGCTGGCTGTTCGCCGCGGGGGTCGGGCGGCGATCGTATGATCGCGGCAGGCATGGCGGGGAGTGGCGGCAGTCGACGGGTCCGGTTCCGGCCTCCGGCGCCCGATTGCTGGGGCGCGACGCGGAGCTGCGGGAGATCGCGGACTGCTGGCGCGGGCCTGTGACGGCGGCGGAGCGCTGGTGCTCGCGGGGGAGCCCGGGATCGGCAAGACGGACCTGCTCGCCGCGGCCCGGGAGCAGGCCGGGCAGGCCGGGTTCCGTGTGCTGTCCGCGGTGGGCTCCCAGGTGGAGGCGGAACTCCCGTACGTCGGTCTGCGCCGGCTGCCGGCCGACGTGCTGGACGGGGCCGATCTCCTGCCGGGCGCGCAACGGCGGGCGTTGCTGACAGCACTCGGTGTACTCACCGGACCTGCCCCTCAACCGTTCCTGGTCGCCCTGGCCGCCTCGAACCTGCTCGCCGAAACGGCGACAGGGACCCCCGTCCTCGTATGCGTCGACGACTTGCAGTGGCTGGACCAGCCCAGCGCCGACGTCGTGGGGTTCGTGGCCCGTCGCCTCGGCTACGACCCGGTCGTGCTGCTGGCGACGTCCCGGACACAGGCGGGCGAGCGACCGGTCCCGGCGGACCTGCCGCGCCTCGACATCGGGGCGCTGGCGGAACAGGACGCGCGCCGCGTGGTGGAAGCCGTGCGCGGGGACCTCGACGATTCCGTACGCGAGGAGATCGTGGCGGTCTCCCAGGGCAACCCGCTGGCCTTGGTGGAGCTTTCCGCCCACTGGCACACGGGGACACCGGGACCCGCCGCCGAACTCCCCCCTCACCGAGAGTCTGGAGTATGCGTTCGTCGGCCGTCTGCGCGACCTGCCCGCAAGGGTCCAGGACGCCGTCCTCGTCGCCGCCGCCGAATCGACCGGTGATCTCGCGGAGGTCCCGGCGGCCGCCTCGCTGTTGCACGGGGCGCCGGTCACCGCCGACGACCTGGAGGCGGCCGTGGCCACCGGTCTGCTCCGTTTCGACGACCTGCGGGTGCGCTTTCGCCATCCGCTGGTGCGCTCCGGCGTACTGCAAGGGGTCGGCGCCGCCGGGCTGCGGGCTGCGCACGCCGCAGTCGCCGAGCTGCTCGCGGCGGACCCCTACGCTGGACCCGAACTGGAACATCGCCCCGACCAACGACGTTTGGATGGTCCTCGAACGCACCCCGCGCGAGTCGGACGAGTCCGCGGCGGCGGCGCGAGAGCTGCGGGCGCTGCGCTGGGGCCTGGTGCCCTCGTGGGCGAAGGACGTGAACATCGGCACGCGGATGATCAACCCGCGGGTGGAGACAGTGCACGAGAAGCCCGCCTTCGGGCGGGCGTTCCCCCGACGCAGCTGCCTGCTCCCGTGCTGTTCGGGCTGAACCCGTCGACGGTCGTACGCCGGGTGTGCGCCTGCGCGCCATACCCCGCGCGGTACGGCGCCGACCGGGTAGACACCCCACGGATCTGCATGGATACACAGCTCTTCGGGAACGCGAGATACGCCACCTCGGCGGTTCGTCCGGTCACCTCGCCAGGGACACGAGGATGCAGCGACAACTTCCTCGCGTCACGGTCGCGTCACCGCGCCAGACGAGCCCGTCATCCCGCGATCAGGAAGATCACCTGGGCCGGACCAGAATTCGACGACGGTGTCCTGGTGCGACACCATCGCGGGAACTCGGCGGACACAGTTCCTGGCCCGCAGACTGCTGAACCTGGTCGGCCTGACTTCTAACGTAAGGCTGTTCGTCAATTGCCGTTAAAAAAGTGAGACATGTCCCAGGGTGAGGGCACCGCACACCCGCCTCGGGCCTACGCTGTGGCGGTGACCAGTGTTGATGTCGCCGTCGGATCCGCCGCCGAGAGCGGCCCCGAGCCGCGCACCCAGTCCCTGATGCTGACCTTCTTGGGCGCGCATGTACTGGGGCGGCCCATCGCCGTGTCGTCGGGCAGTGTGATCGCCGCCCTCGGGCGGTCGGGTAGCACCGAGGAGGCGGTGCGGACCACCCTGAACCGGATGGTCAAACGCGATCTGCTGGAGCGTCGTCGGCAGGGGCGGAAGACGTACTTCGCGCTGACGCCGCACGCCGTCCAGGTGCTGACGGACGGCAAGGACCGGATCTGGCGCACGGGCGCGGTGAACCGGGACTGGGACGGCCGGTGGACGATGGTGGGCTTCTCTTTGCCCGAGGCGTGGAGCCGCGAACGGCATGATCTACGTTCCCGCCTGATCTGGGCGGGCTTCGGCCCGTTGCAGAACGGCCTGTGGGTGGCCCCTGCGCGTGTCGACGTCCGCGAGATGGTGGCGGGCCTCGGCCTGGAACCGTATATGCGGGTGTTCCGGGCGGAGGTGGAGTCGCCAACCGACGTCCGTGAGGTGCTGGAGCAGGCCTTCGACGTGCCGACCATCGGTGCCCGGTACCGGGCGTTCCTGGAACGCTGGGACCGCACCGACCCACTGCCCGCAGCGGCTTCCGGGGACGAACTCGCGGGTCAACTCCTGCTGCACACCGACTGGTTGGACCTGGTGCGACGGGACCCGCATCTGCCCGCCGAACACCTTCCGAGCGACTGGCCGGCCGCGCAGGCGGAGACCGTCTTCCGCGGCCTGGCCAGCCGCTGGGAGCGCCCGGCGGCCCGGGCGGCCGCACGACTGCTGGACACCCTGACGCTGGACTGATCCGCACCCGAACTCCACGCGTCCGCACGCGAATCCCACGCGTCCGCACGCGAATCCCACGCGTCCGCACGCGGACCCGTTCGCCTCATTATTGGTCAGTCTATTGACGGCAGTGAAAAACGAGCCCTACATTCGCAGCGCTCTCCCAGTTCGCCGCCACTCCGTCCTCACACGCCTCGCGGAGCCGCCGCCATGCCCCGACCCCGTTTCTCCACCCTCGCCGCCGCCTGCGCGACTGCCCTCGCGACCGCCCTGCTCGGGCCCGCGACCGGCGCCCACGCCACCGCCACCGCCCACTACTCCGGGACCCTGACCGACGGTGCCACCTGGGTCGCGGACAAACCCGAGGAGTGGAACGGCACCATCCTGCTGTTCAGCCACGGCTTCGGTCCGACGACGGCTGCCGACGCCCCGTCGACTGCGGCGCGCCAGGCCCTGTTGGACGCCGGCTATGCCCTCGTCGGCTCCTCCTACGACCCGAACGGTTCGATGTGGGCGCTCGACTCGGCCGAGCGGGACCAGTTCGCCGCACTCACCGCGCTCCGCCGACGGGTCGGCACGCCGAGTCGGGTCATCTCGGTGGGCCAGTCCATGGGTGGCCTCGTCAACGCTCAGATCGCCCGCGACGGCGCGGGACGCGTCGACGGTGCGCTCGGCCTGTGTGGGCTGGTCGCGGGCGGTGTCGACCTGGACAACTACCAGCTGGACGCCGAGTACACCCTGGCCACGTTCTTCGACCCCACCGACGCCGACGCCCTCGTGAACCTGGGCAACCAGACCGACGCGGCCGCCCTCGCCGACCGGCTGACGAAGGCCGTGGAAGTCGCGCAGCAGACTCCGGCGGGACGCGCCCGGATCGCCCTGGCCGCCGCCTACCTCAACCTGTCCGACTGGGCTCCCGGCCAACAGCCGCCCGCACATGGTGACTTCGCGGGTCAGGAGCAACAGCAGTATGCATGGCTGGCTCAGGGCCTGCTCGGGTTCATCGTCCCGGCGCGCTGGTCGGTGGAACAGTCCGCAGGCGGCAACACGTCCTGGAACAAGGGCGTCGACTACGCCGGGCTGCTGCGCAAGTCCGCCCACGCCAAGCAGGTCGCGGCCCTGTACCGCGACGCCGGACTCGACCTGCGGAACGACCTCAACCGGCTCACCCGCGGCGCGGACATCACAGCCAACCAGGCCGCAGTAGCTCATCTGAAGAGGACCTCAACTGCCGGACAGAGCCTGGCAGTTCCGCTACTGGATATCCATACCACGGCCGACCAATTGGTGCCCGTGGAGCAGGAATCGGCCTTCGCCGGGCGGGTGCGCGCGGCCGGAGACTCCGCACTGCTGCGACAGGCGTATGTGGCCCGCCAGAGCCACTGCAACTTCACCACCGCCGAAGTCGTCGCCGGTCTGCACGCCGTGGAACACCGGCTGGACACCCGGCACTGGGACGACGCCGCCACCGCCACCGAACTCCAGCACGGCGCAGACGCGTTGGGCCTCGACGGCGCCGCCTTCACCGACTACCGGCCGAGCCGGCTGACCGGTACCCGCTGATCGCGAAGCGCCCCCTCCCGTACCCCGAGCTTCCCGCCTCTCAGGAGCCCCCCGTGTCGATGACGACCGAACCCTCCGCCAAAACTGCCACCGGTCCCGGCCTGACCACCGGCACCCTGGTCGCCGGTCTCCTCGCGGTCTGTCTGGCCCAGATCGGCCTGGCGATACCGGCCACCCTCAACGGGCTATTCCAGTCCGACCTGCACCCGGTCGGCTCCCAACTCACCTGGATCTCCGACGCTTTCCTGCTCCCGGTCGCCGTACTGGAGCTGACCTTCGGCCTGCTCGGCGACCTCTTCGGCCGCAAACGGCTGCTGGTCGGCGGCGCTTCGCTGCTGGCCGTCGGCGAGTTCGTCAGCGCCACTGCCTCCGGCGTCCACCAACTCTGGACCGGGCAGGCCCTGGCGGGCCTCGGCGCCGCCGCCCTCTTCCCGACCTCGCTGGCCATCCTGGCCGCCAACGCC
The DNA here is from genome assembly GCF_053611365.1 of Streptomyces sp. NPDC054813. Lineage (NCBI taxonomy): Bacteria > Bacillati > Actinomycetota > Actinomycetes > Kitasatosporales > Streptomycetaceae > Streptomyces > Streptomyces sp. NPDC054813. The sequence continues at coordinate 72,977 of NZ_JBSHAF010000038.1, forward strand.
ACCTCACCCGCACAACGGGCCCGCGTCATCGCGATGTGGGCGGCTCTGCTCTCCACCGGCGGGTTCATCGCCCCGCTCCTCGGTGGCGTCACCGCCACCTACGGCTCATGGCGATGGTCCTTCGTCGTGGTCACCGCCGCCGCCGTGGCAAGCGCCGCAGTCAGCGCTCTCTTCGCCGTCAACTCCAGCGCCTCCGAAGGCCGTTCACTTGACATCGCGGGCCAGGTCACCATCGGCCTGGGCCTGTTCGCCCTCCTCTACGCCATCATCCAGGGCCCCACGGACGGCTGGGCCTCGCCCCCGATCGTCATCGCCTTCGTCCTGGCAGCCGTGTTCCTCGCCGCCTTTGTCCTGGCCGAGAAGCGCGCCACGTCCCCGCTCCTGCGCCTGGACCTGTTCCGCAACCGCGCCTTCGCCATCGCCTCGATCGTGGCCGTGGTCGGGATGTTCGCCTTCCTCGGCACCGCCTACTCCGTCAGCATCCGGCTGGGCCCGGTCCAAGACCAGGCCCCGATGCGGACAGGCCTGGCCTTCGTCCTGCTCAACGGCATCACCCTGGTGATGCTGCCGCTCACGGAACGCCTGCTGAGAACGGTCGCACCCGGGCTACTCCTGGGCGCCGGGCTGCTGTTGATCGCGGCGGGCGACTACTGGGCGGCCACGCTGCCGATCACCGACACCGCCTTCACCTCGCTGATCCTGCCGCTCGGTCTGGTCGGCCTGGGATTCGCGATCACCGTCTCGTCGATCACCGCGACAGCCGTCAACACCGTGCCGACGCGCCTGGCCGGCATGGCCAGCGCCACCACCAACCTGCTGCGGGACTTCGGCTTCACCCTCGGCCCGGCCGTCATCGGCGCCGTCGCCCTGAGCCGCGCGGCGAGCAGCTTCTCCAACTCCCTGGACGACTCCGCCCTGCCCCAGGCACTGAAGGGTGCGGGGACGGCCGTACTGGAGGAGGGTGGACCCCTCGCAGTCAACGGCGCCTCGGCGGCCTCCCCGAAACTGGCCGACCTCCACCCACTCGCCCTGGACGCCCTCGGCCACGGTTACTCGATCGGCTTCGTCGTCTGCGGCAGTGCCGCCCTGTTCTCCGCACTGCTCGCCCTGGTCACACTCCGCGGCCGCAGCACTTCACATGACGCATCCTCCGAGGGAGACCTTGCCCCCTGATCTTGGACACACGAGACACTGAATCCTGAGGATCTGAGAACGGACTTCTCGTGGTCATGAAGCACTACCCGCCGGAGTTCAAGGCGGACGCGGTCGCGCTGTACCAGTCGCGGCCGGAGGCGACCATCCGGCAGGTCGCTGCCGATCTGGGCGTCAATCCCGAGACCTTGCGGAACTGGGTCCGGGCGGCCGGAGCGCGCCATCCTCGGCATCGCCCGCTCGAGCTTCTACCACTGGCGCAAGACAGCGGCCGTGAGGGCGGCCCGTCAGGCAGCCGACGCAAAGCTCGCGGCCCGGATACACACAATCCACCGGGCGTCAGATGGCACCTACGGCGTTCTGAGGATCACCGCCGAGCTCCGGGAAAACGGCGAGGTGGTGAATCACAAGCGCGCCGCCCGGGTCATGAAGACGATCGGGCTGGCCGGTCTCCGCCTGCGCCGCAAGCACCGCACCACAACCCCCGACCCGGCTGCGGCGAAGGTCCCGGACCTGATCGGCCGCGACTTCACCGCGGGCCGGGCGAACACCAAGTACGTCGGCGACATCACCTGTCTTCCCCTGGCCGGCGGGAAGTTCCGCTATCGCGCGACCGCGATCGACCTCGCCTCGCGGCGCCTGGCGGGGTGGGCGGTCGCCGACCACATGCAGGGCGACCTCGTCATCGACGCCCTGCACGCAGCCGAACGGACCCGCGGCAGCCTCGCCGGCGCCAACTTCCACAGCGATCACGGGGCCCGGTACTGCAGTCGGGCCTTCGCCGACGCCTGCCGTCAGGCCGGTGTCACCCAGCCCATGAGCCCGGTCGGCTCCAGCGCGGACAACGCACTCGTCGAGTCGTTCAACGCGACCTGCAAACGTGAGACCCTCCAGGGCCGCCGGGCCTGGGACACCGAACGCGAGGACCATCTGGACCTCTTTCGCCGGCTGCACCGCTACAACACCATCCGACGCCACTCTCGCCTCGGCCACCGCGGCCCCATCGCCCACGAACAAGTACTCCGAACAACATCAACTACGCTGACCGAAGCCGCATAACCCGTGTTCAAGATCAGGGGTGATGGCCCGACCTGTGCTGTTCGGCCGGGTCTTCCTCGGCGTGCCGTACCGCCCGCTTCACGGCCTGTTCCAACTGGTGCCGCGACGTGATCACGCCGTCGCGCCCCACGTACTCAGTCACCCGCGGCCTGGAAGGCTGCGGCCGCCTTGCCTCACCTTTCGAGCTTCGCTTCGTATGCGTCGCCGTTGAGACCGGCGGGTTTCGCGCGGGAGGAACAGCACCGCCACCGGATCTTCAGCGAGCCCCGGCTGCGCCAGGCCCTGACCGTACTCACTGCGGGGGAGGGGGGTGGGAGTCCCCCCGATCGTTTGAGGCGGCAGCTCACCGTCGAGCTGTGCTGCACTGAGGACGGCGCCGATGCCTCCCAGGACCGGTGGCTGGGTGCCGCGGCCGCGGCACCGTCCTTTCCGCCCGAGAACAGCGGACTGCACCACCTGCCGGTGGAAGCACCTGTCAGCGTTCTGAGGACGTGTGGCCGGAGACCCGGGTCGGGGACGTCTCCCGTCCGGTGCCCGACCGCCCTGGAACTGGCTGCCGCATCTACATCGAGGTCCTGGCGGACGTCGCCACCGACGGAGTCGAAGTCACGGTCGAATGGGACGACCAGCCACAGTGCGGAATCACCAGTCGGAGCAACTGGCGTTGTCTCAGCCTGGAATTCCAGTGTCTCGACACTGCTACCCATGTGAGGTCCTTTCTGTGGGAACGTCCTGAACGGCTAGGAATCGGGCCGAGACGGCCCGCCGTCGGCGTGGTTCGGGGCAGGCCGCACCGCACCCGCATTTTGTGACTCTCCGTGAGAGGAGTCAGGCATCGTCAGCTGCTGTCACAGTGAGCCGGTCGTCGAGGGCGTCCAGGCATTTGACGAGGTCGGCGTGGGCGTCGAGGTAGGGGCGCATGCCGGTCAGGGGGGCAATGAGCTCGGCGGCGTCGGTGGCGCCGAGGGCGGCATGCAGGGCGGCCTGAGCTGTGCGCGCTTCGGGCGCGAGGTGGGCGAGCGCGGTGATCTGTCCGGCGAGGCGGCGCAGGTCGGCGGCGTTGGCGCGGGCCCAGGTGACAGTGGCGCGTTCGGCGGCCCTGGCCTGGCGGGTGGCCGTCACGCGCTGCTCGCCGGTGGTTCCGGCGGTGCCGGGGCGGCCGCGCAGGTATCGGCGTTCGGCGGCCTGGCGGCTGGCGACGCCGAGGGGGCGGGCGAGGTCGGCCCAGCTGGCGCCCGCCTCTCGGGCGGTTTCGATCAGGCCGGTCTCCCAGCCGGCGAGCTGCTCGCGCACCTGCCGCAGCAGCATCAGGGAGGCCAGCGCCTGCTCGGGACCGGGGCCGGCGGCGTCGGGGGTCTCGTGCTGGGCATAGCGCAGGGCGTCGTCTATGGCGGCAAGGGCCGCCGCGGCGGCGAGAAAGGACGCCGGGCTGTGGGCGTCGGTGCTGGTCGCGGACGGCTGGTCGGCTGCGGTCACGGCCACCTCCCTCGGACGGTCATCACGTCGACGACATCATGTTTGTCATCCATTGGATGACATGTTACAACGGTAGAGCGAAGCGCATTGGCAGCAACTGCCTGAACCTGCTGGAGGTGTTTTCACGATGTTGATGCGCACCGACCCCTTCCGTGAGCTGGACCGGCTGGCGCAGCAGCTGATGGGTCCCGGCACCTGGTCGAAGCCGTCGGCGATGCCGATGGACGCCTACCGCGAGGACGACGAGTGCGTGGTGGCCTTCGACATCCCCGGCGTCAGCGCGGACGCGATCGACATCGACGTCGAGCGGAACATGCTGACCGTCAAGGCCGAGCGCCGGCCGGTGGCGAAGGCCGACGACGTGCAGATGGAACTGTCGGAGCGGCCGCTGGGCGTCTTCTCCCGCCAGCTCGTGCTCGCCGACACGCTGGAGACCGAGCGTATCCAGGCCGACTACGACGCGGGCGTGCTCACCCTGCGCATCCCGATCGCCGAGCGCGCCAAGCCCCGCAAGATTTCCATCGGCGTCGGATCCGGCCATAAGGAGATCTCCGGCTGACACCGGCCGGACCGGTGCGGAGGACGGGCACCTGATCTCCCCCTCCATCCCGCTCTCCGCACCCCCGTGGGCAGTCCGAGCAAGAAGGGGGTGCGGCCGATGACGCTGCGACGCGAAGCATTCCTCGACCACGTGAAGGAACGCGGCGAGTACAGCACTTCGGAGGAAGCCGAACGCGCGGCCCGCGTGGTGCTCGCCCTGCTCGGCGCGCACCTGGTCGGCGACGTCCGCGCCCAGCTCGCGGCGCGCCTGCCGGAGGGCTTCGCCCTGATCCTGCTCAACCCGCTGCAGAGCGCCGAACCGCTGCCCCCAGAGCGGTTCGTCCGCGCGACCGCCGCCTGGATCGAGGGCGCCACCGAGCAGACCGCGACCTGGGACGTCAGCGCCGTGCTGTCCACCGTCGCCGACACGGCAGGCGAGGACCTGCTGGCCCAGATCCTGCTCCAGCTCCCCGCCGGCTACGACCTCCTCTTCGGCCGCCCCCAGCCCACCTGACCAAGACCCGGGGGTGCCGCACCCGGCACCCCCAAGGCTCCATGAAAGGCATACACCGCAGTGATCTCCGACACGCGCGTACCGCTTGAGCACCAGCAGCCGTACGGGACGGCGTACGAGCAGATGCTGGAGAAGGTCCGCTATGAGGGCGCCTACCCCACCCGCGAGAAGGCCGACGAAGCCGTCTGTCTGGTCCTGGCCGGACTGGGGCGTCAGCTGACCGGCGATGAACGCGTGGACCTCGCCGCCTGCCTGCCACTGGAGGCCGCACGCGTGCTGACCGCGCAGATCCCTGACACCCGGTCGCTCACCGGCTGGGCGTTCGTCAAGGACCTCGCCGCGCGCTCCGGCGCCTCCCTGGCCGCCACCCGCTGGGACACCGGTTCCGTCTTCGCGGCCGTCGCCGCCCACGCCGGCCCCGACCTGATCACCCGCATCCTCCACCAGCTCCCCACCGGCTACGCCCTGCTGTTCGGCCAAGCCGAACTCACCCCCGCCGCGTAGACGGCGAGGTGCCTGCTCGGGGCGGGCGCGACCGCCGGGTCGCTGTCCGACCCGAGCCCCGGGTCCCGCGAGGTGGCCGCCGCCGCCTGCCCGGCCCCCCCCGCAACGACGTGCTGGCGTGTGCGGTCGAGCGCATCGGGTGCCACGGGTATGAACGCTGTCTCCGGCCGTAAGCGAGGGATCTCACGTCCGGCGACGTGCGGCGGGGTCCCGGTCGGCGACGTATCGGGCGACCGCGTCGACCCCCGGCGGGCGTCCCGCCCCACGGAGCGGACGGAGGCGTGACGGGAGCGGGCCAGAAGCGTCGGGGTGGAGGTCCCGCCCTCGGCATCGTGCGTGAGCGCGGAGTGCCGCAGCCGGTGCATCGTCCAGCCGTCCAGGTCCTCGAAGTCCTCCGGCGAGGCCGCGGGTTGGCCGGCAGCCTCGTGCTCTCCTCAAAGATCTCCCCCCCCCGGCGATAGGAGAACCTCGCCCGCCGGACCGGCCCCGGCACGGCAGCCCGGGTCCGCGACTTACGGGAGATCGTCAACGCGATCCTCTACGTGAATCGCACCGGCATTCCGTGGGAGTACCTGCCGCACGACTTCCCTCCGTGCAAGACCGTCTACGACTACTACGCGAAGTGGGAAGCGGACGCCACGACCCAGCAGGTCCACGACCTGTTACGCGACAAGACCCGGCGTGCTCACGGGCGCAGCACGGAGCCGACCGCGGGCGTGATCGACGCGCAGAGCGTGAAGACCTCGGCAAACGTGGCCGAGACCAGCCAGGGCATCGACGCCGGCAAGAAGATCAAAGGACGCAAGCGGCACCTGATCACCGACACGCTCGGCCTGGTGCTGGCCGTCCTCGTCACCGCGGCGAACGTGCACGACACCACAGGCGGCAAACACCTCCTCGACGACCCGGCCGCAACCCATCCCGGCGTGACCAAGGTCTGGGCCGACGGCGGATACCAGAGCAGCATCCTCAACCACGGCGCCGGACTCAGCATCGACGTGGAGGTAGTCCAACGAGCACGGACGAAGGGGTTTGAGCCCCTGCCGAAGCGGTGGGTGATCGAGCGGACCTTCGGCTGGCTGATGCAGCACCGCCGCCTGGCGCGAGA
>NZ_JBSHAF010000039.1:0-43980 GCF_053611365.1 Streptomyces sp. NPDC054813
TGCTCTGGCCGGACGACGTGTTCGTCGCCGACGTCCCCCGCTCCCAGCAGCTGATCCGCGCCTACGAGCAGACCGGCTGCCCGGTGCTGGCCCTGCTGCCGATGGACCCCGCCGACTCCCAGCGCTACGGCGTGCCCATAGTCAAGGAGGACCTCGGTGAGGGCCAGCTGCGCATCACCGGCCTGGTGGAGAAGCCCGCGCCGGCCGACGCCCCGTCCCCGTACGCGGCCATCGGCGGTTACGTCATCACCCCCGGCATCATCGACGAACTGCGTGAACAGACCCGCCGCTGGTACGAGCACCGCACCGGCGAGGTCTACCTGACCGACGCCATCAACGCCTACGCCGCCAGCCGGGCCGTGTACGGACAGGTCATCCAGGGCCGCTGGTACGACACCGGCAACCCGGCCGACTACCTCGTCGCCCAGATGGCCTTCGCCCTCGCCCACCCCGAGTACGGGCCCGTCCTGCGCGGCCTGGTCCGCGGGCTCGACGAGGAGCTGGAGGGCGAGCCGGATACGGTATGATCGTCTCAGAGCTGGTCGCCGCAGAACCCGGTGGCTGGTGCTGCGTTGGTGGTCCAAGGAAAGACGCCCCGCTTCCTGCGGGGAAATGCAGGTGCAAGGCCTGCCCGGCGCTCCATCCGATGCCCGTCCGCATGACTGCGGACGGGCATCGCGACGTTCGCCCCCTCGGCCTCTTGCCTCTCGTCGCCCTGGGCAACCCTTTCGGGCTAATCATCCCGCTCTGGCCGCCTGTATCCAGGATCCGGCTGATATGAAACCTCCTGGCAAGAAGGAAACTTCGGGGGCGGGTATGACAACGGCACAGGTCGGTGCAGTGATCGTCGGCGCCGGACCGGCAGGGCTCGTACTGGGGAATCTGCTTCTGGACCGCGGTGTCGACTGCGTGATCCTGGAGCGGCGCGCCCGGGAAGCGGTGGAGGGCCGGGCCAGGGCCGGTTTCCTCGCCCCCCACTCGGTGCGGATCCTGACGGAGAACGGCCTGGCGGCCGGCCTGCTCGCCCGCGGGCAGACCCACACGACCTGCCTGTTCCGCAGCGACCGGGGCGAATTCACCCTGGACTACGGAAAGTTGGGCCTCGGCGAGCCGCACACCGTCTACCCCCAGCAGGAACTCGTACGGGACCTGATCGCCGAGTACCTGCGGCGCGGCGGGGAGATCCGGTTCGGCGCCGAGGGCGAGGACGTCACCGACGGCCGGGTACGGGTGCGCGGCGGCACGGACGTCACCGGGCGGTACGTCGCCGGATGCGACGGACACCGGGGGATCGGCCGCGCCGCGATGACGGCCCACGGCACCCGGACCGCCCGCTGGGACCACGGTGTCTCCTGGCTGGCCGTCCTCGTCGCGGCCCCGCCCAGCCTGTCGGCCGTCGGATACGCCCTGCACGAGCGGGGGTTCGCCGGCCACATGGCCCGCACCGCCTCCGTCACCCGCTACTACCTGCAGTGCCCGCGCGGCACCGACCCCGCCGAGTGGAGCGAGGACCGGATCTGGACGGAGCTGGCGACCCGGATGCGGACGGCCGAGTTCGGGCCGCTGTGCGAGGGCGCCGTCCTGGAGAAGACGCTCGTCGACCTGCGCTCCGACGTACTGGAGACCCTGGGCGCCGGACGGCTGTGGCTGGCCGGTGACTCCGCCGGGCTCATCAGCCCGTCCGCGGCCAAGGGCGCCAACCTCGCGATCCTGCAAGCCGAGTCGCTCGCCCGCGCCCTTGCACAGGCTGTGGTAACCGGCGACGAGGCCGGCCTCGCCCGGTACGCCGGTGACTGCCTGCCCCGCATCTGGCACGCCCACGAGTTCTCACAGTGGATGAGCACCCTGCTGCACGGCCCCGACGGCGACGACGACACGGCCCGCTACGGGCGGGCGCTGCAGTACGCCCGCCTGGAGAGCCTCCGCACGTCCCGCTCCCACCAGGACTTCTTCGCCGAGAACTACACCGGCATCTGACCCCCGGGACCCACAACCCCCGGTTTCTCCCCACCCCACGATCAACGGGAACCCTTCATGAACCTCTCCGTCGTTCAAGCATGTCTGACGGAAACCGACCTGGAACGGATCCAGCACGCGGCCGGTCACGTCCGCGACCACGACACCGACCGGGTCCTCGCCGACCTGCTGCCCGATCTGACGGCCGAGGAGCGGGCCGACGTCTGCCGCCATCTCGTCTACGACCACACCGCCGTGCTGGTCTTCCCCGCCTCCCTCGACGCGCTCCCCGACGAACTGCGGCGCGCCGGGCTGGAACCGGGACCCGTCACACCGAGCGTGGTGGTACGCGGACGGCTGGCCCGGCGGTACGGCCCGGCCGTCGCCGACAGTCCGGTCGGGATCGTGCACGTGCCCGTCGCCGGGCGGACCGTGGAGATCTTCGCGCTGCCCGTACCGCCCGGCTCCCCGCTGGAGACGGTCGCCGCCGACGAACGCGCCGCCGGCCACGAGTCCCACCACGCGTTCGCCGTGACCGCACCGGGACGGGTGATCCCGGCCGGCCTGCGCACCCTGCTGACCGAACGCGCGGGCGCGGTCCCGGACGGCGGCGGCTACAACAAGCACGAGAACGTCACCGTCCTCTACTTCCGCACCGCCCACCACCGCCGCTTCGAACTCCGCCTCCCCGGCCGCCACGACCCGGTGCCGGACGCGACCCTCTCCCTCCTCGGCGTGATGACCGGCGCCTGGGCCACCCAGGCCGTCCGCTCCATGGCCGAACTCCGCATCGCCGACCACCTCGCCGCCCGGCCGGGCCTGGACGCCGACACCCTCGCGGACCACACCGGCACCGACTCCGACGCCCTGCGCCGGCTCCTGCGCTACCTGGCCACCCTGGGCCTGCTGACCGCCTCGGCCGACGGCACCTACCACCTCACCGCCCTCGGCGAGCCCCTGCACACCGGCACTGAGTTCTCCCTGCACCCGCTCGCGCTGCTGTACGGCGGCCCGTTCTACGACTCCTTCGCCGGCCTGACGTACGCCGTACGCACCGGGCAGGAAGCTTTCGCCCACCGCTACGGACAGCACCACTTCCCCTACTTCGCCGAGCACCCCGAACTCGGCGACCTCTTCCACCGGGCGATGGCCGCCAGCGCGGAGATGTTCACCCCGGTCCCCGACCTGGTCGACTTCTCCGGCGTACGGCGCGTGGTGGACGTCGGCGGCGGCAACGGCGCGCTGCTCGGCGGGGTGCTGCGGACCCACGGCCATGTCGAGGGCGTCCTCCTGGAGCGACCGGAAGCCCTGGAGGCGGCCCGGACCGAACTGGCCGACCTGACCGGCCGCTGCACCTTCGCCGCCGGGGACTTCACGGAGTCCGTACCGGAGGGCGGCGACGTCTACCTCCTGTCCCGCGTCCTGCACGACTGGGACGACGAACGCTGCGTGACCATCCTGCAGCGCTGCGCCGAGGCGATGCGCGAGGGCAGCCAACTGCTCGTTGTGGAACGCCTGTTGCCCGGCAGCACAGCGGCAGCCTGGGACGTCCACATGCTGTGCAACGTGGGCGGCCGGGAGAGGGAAGAGGCCCATTACGGGCGCCTGCTGGAGGGGGCGGGCTTCAAGCCGACGGCCTGCTACGCGCTCCCCCTCGGAGCGTCGCTGTTGCACGCCGTGCGGGGCTGAGCGCTCCGCTGGTTGCGCGGTCCGTTCACCGCGGGCCGGTGGGGGCCGGCCGCACAGTTCCCCGCGCCCCTCACGGGGCACGGTTCCACCAGCCACGGCGACTTGTGACCCCGCGGGGATCAGGCGCCACGACAGGGGCGCGGGGCTGTGTCGATGTGCGGCTACCGCCGCGTGGGCGCGACCAGGCGGAGCGACATTTGACCCCGCCCAGATCAAGCGGCCCTGCAAGGGGCGCGGGGAACTGCGCGACCAGCCACAACGGCGCCGCACCAGTCCACGCGCCGCACCCCTACGGCGCCCGGCTACCCCGCCTGCCCCATCCCCGCCGCATTGGGCCAGCTCTGCGCGTTCGGCCACCCCGTGGCCGGCGCCGGGGCCAGTCCGGGCGGCGGAGGCGCCGGCGCGGTCATGCCCCGCACCTGCGCGGCGGTCAGTCCGCCCCGCGCCGGAACCCCGGTCGGGGTGGGCCCGGCCGGAGCGGGCGGCGGCACGGGCACCGGTGCCTGCATGGGCATCTGCATCGGGGGCGCCTGCATCGGCGCCTGCATCGGCGGTGCCTGCATCGGTGCCTGCATGGGCGCCTGCATCTGGGCCACCATCGGCTGAGGCTGCTGCAGGGCGGCCGCTGCCGCCGGCATCGGCATCCCGGCCGGCGGACCGGCGACGGGGAGCGGCATGCCGACACCGGCGGCGGGAGCGGCGGCGAGACCCGGCCCCATGGCCGGCGCCGCGGCGAGACCCGGGACGGGCCCCATGCCGACGGCCTGGGCGAGCTGCATGCCCGCTCCGTTGGTCTCGCTCACCAGCCGGTCCACCGCCGCCGTACCCGAGCTGTAGCTGGTCCCATTGCCCAGCTCGGGCACGGCGGCTCCCCTCCTGGACCCGTAGAGCACCTGCTCCATGGCGGACACCAGGCGACGCACGTCCACCTCGGGGCGCACCACGAGCCTCAGGAAGCGACTGGACGAACCGATCTTGTTGCCGCACTCGCGGACCAGGATGCGGTGTTCGGTGAGCATCCGGTCCCGGACCACCGTGCCCTCGGCACCGACGGGAAGCCGTACGAAGAGGAAGTTGCCCTGCGAGGGGTAGACGGTCAGACCCGGCAGGACGGAGAGCTGGCTGGCCATCTCCAGCCGGTCCTTGCGGACCTGGAGCAGGCTCTGCGCGTACTCGGCGCCGTGCTCCTTGAGCATGAAGACGACGTACTCGGCGAACGCGTTGAGGTTCCACTTCGGCAGCATCGAGCGGACCTTGCCGGCCAGCGAGGGGTTGGCGACCATGTAGCCGAACCGGATCCCGTGCAGACCGAAGTTCTTGCCGAGGCTGCGCAGCACGATGACGTTCGGCCGGAGCATCGCCTCCTGGACGACGCTGGGCTCGGCCTCGGCGTCGGCGAACTCCAGGAACGACTCGTCGATGACGATCAGGTCCAGGTCGGCCATGGCGTCCATGAACTGCACCAGGGCCTGCTTGTGGAGGAAGCCGCCGTCGGGGTTGTTGGGGTTGCAGATGACGGCGACCCTGGTGCCCCGCTTGCGGATGAACTCGGCGTACTGCGCGAGGTCCAGGGCGAAGCCGTTGGACTCCTGGAGCGGGAACATGTCGACGCGCTTGCCGGTCTCCATCGGCTGGTCGGTCCAGCGGCCGAAGGTGGGGACGGGGACGGCGAGGGACTCGCGGACCAGCAGGTGGTCGATCCAGGTGATCAGCTCGGTGGAGCCGTTGCCCATGGCGACGGCCTGCGGCGGGAGCTGGAGGAGCTGGCAGAGCTCGGCGGTGATGGTGTCGGCGCTGCTCGGATAGAACGTGATGATGTCCTTCAGTCTGGACGCCATCGTTTCCATCATCGCCGGGGTGGGGAAGTACGGATTGCAGGGAATGCAGAAGTCGACGGGACCGGCCCCCTCGCCCCCCTCACGGGTAAGCGCCGCCATCGACGGGCTGTGCGCGCCGCTGCGGAACAACGAGGTGACGTTGCCTGCCATTGAACCTCCGTATGAGGCGGGCCCGGTGGGGACGACCGGGCCCGTCGTCTGGGGTGGCCCGCGCGGGGGAGCACGGGCCGCCTTTGAGTACGGAGTCACGCGTGACGCTGTTCAACGGATGTGAAAGAAACGTGAGTTTCAGCGCCCCGTAAGGGGCGCGGGCCTGTGTCGATATGCGGCTGCCGCCGCGTGGGCGCGACCAGCCCCTTACCAGCCGCGCCCACGCCGTCTCACCTCAGGCGCCGAACGAATGAACCGTCCGCGTCCGGTAGACCTGCCCCGGCCGAAGCACCGTCGACGGGAAGGCCGCGTGGTTCGGCGAGTCGGGGAAGTGCTGTGTCTCCAGGCACAGTCCGTCGCCCTGCCGGTAGGTGTGGCCGGAGGTGCCGATGAGGGTGCCGTCGAGGAAGTTGCCCGAGTAGAACTGCAGGCCCGGCTGGTCCGTGGCGATCTTCAGGGTACGGCCGGAGCGCGGGTCGCGCAGGGTGGCGATGTGCTCCGGCTTTGCCGTGACGCCCTTGTCGAGGACCCAGTTGTGGTCGAAGCCCTTGGCCTGCACCTGCTGGGGGTGACCTGCGCGGATGTCCCGGCCGACCGGCTTGCCCTTGCGGAAGTCGAAGGGGGTGCCGGAGACCGTGGCCAGTTCGCCCGTCGGGATCAGACCCGAGTCGGTGGGCGTGTAGCGGCCGGCGGCGATCGTCAGCTCGTGGTCCTCGATCGTGCCCGTGCCCTCACCGGCGAGGTTCCAGTAGGTGTGGTTGGTGAGGTTGACCACGGTCGGCTTGTCGGTTGTGGCCTCGTAGTCGATGATCCAGTCGCCGTGCCGGTCGAGGGTGAAGGTGACCTTCGTCCTGAGGGTCCCCGGGTAGCCCATCTCGCCGTCGACGCTCGTGTAGTGGAGGTGCAGGCCGACGTCGGAGCCCGAGGTGAAGCCCTCGATGTCCCAGACCTTCGTGTTGAAGCCCTTGGCGCCGCCGTGCAGGCTGTTGACGCCGTCGTTGACGGAGAGCTGGTAGCTCTTGCCGTCGAGGGTGAACTGGCCCTTGGCGATCCGGTTCCCGTACCGGCCGATGGTCGCGCCGAAGAAGGTGGTTCCGGCGACGTACGCGGCCAGGTTGTCGTAACCGAGCGACACGTTGGCGTACTTACCGTGCCGGTCCGGGATCTCCAGGGACTGGATGATGCCGCCGTAGGAGAGGACCTTGAGGCGGGTGCCGCCGTTCTCCAGGGACCAGCGGTAGACCTTCGTCCCGTCGGCGAGGGTACCGAAGAGCTCCTTCACCGGCTTCCTGCCTCCCGAGGAGGCCTCGGCGGTACCCGTGCCGAGGGTGGTGGCGGCTATCCCCGCCGCCGCGGCTCCCGCGATGACCGTGCGTCTGTTCAGTTCCATCTAGCGGCTCCTTGAAAAGAGAGTTGAAAGTCGCCCGCCGGATCCCGCGCCCCGTAGGGGCGCGGGGGTGTGTCGAATGTGCGGCTGCCGCCGCGCGGGCGCGACCAGCCCCCACCGGCCCGCAGTTTTCATTCGGCCTTCCAGCGGAGCGCCTGCGCTGACTACGAACCGGACTTGCGCTTGTTCCACACGTCGAATCCGACCGCGGCGAGGAGGGCGAGGCCCTTGATGACCTGCTGCCAGTCGGTGCCGACACTGAGGAGGTTCATGCCGTTGTTCAGCACGCCGAGGACGAGACCGCCGATGATGGCACCGAGGATGGTGCCGACACCGCCGCTCATGGAGGCGCCGCCGATGAACGAGGAGGCGATCGCCTCCAGTTCGAAGCCGTCGCCCGCCTTCGGCGAGGCCGCGTTCAGCCGGGCGGCGACCACCAGACCGGCCAGGGCCGCGAGCACGCCCATGTTCAGGAAGACGTAGAAGGAGACCTTCCTGTCCTTGACGCCGGACAGCTTGGCCGCCGGCAGGTTGCCGCCGATCGCGTAGATGTGCCGGCCGAAGACCGCGTTGCGCATCACGTAGCCGTAGCCGACGACCAGCGCGCCCAGGACGATCAGGATGATCGGGGCACCCTTGTAGCTGGCGAGCAGCAGGGTGAGGACGAGGATGGCGGCGATCAGCGCGGTCAGCTTGAGCAGGAACAGCCGGGTGGGCGGCACGTCCAGGGCGAACTCCTGCTGGCGGCGCCGGTCCCGGAACTCCTGCCAGACCACGGCGGCGATCAGCACGACACCCAGCAGCAGCGTGATGTTGTGGTAGTTGGTGTGCGGGCCCACCTCGGGGAGGAAGCCGTTGCCCAGCTTCTGCAGGCCGTTCGGGAACGGGCCGATGGTCTGGCCCTGGAGCAGGATCTCCGTGAGACCGCGGAACAGCAGCATCCCGGCGAGGGTGACGATGAACGACGGTATGCCCAGGTAGGCGATCAGCACGCCTTGCAGCGCGCCGGCCACGGCACCCATCGTCAGACACAGGATCAACGCGACCGGCCAGGGCACCCCGTGATTGACCGTCAGCACGGCCGCGAAGGCGCCCACGAACGCCGTCAGCGAGCCGACCGACAGGTCGATGTGGCCGGCGATGATCACCATCATCATGCCGATGGCGAGGATCAGGATGTAGCTGTTCTGCAGGACCAGGTTGGAGACGTTGCGCGGCAGCAGCAGGTCCCCGTCGGTCCACACCGCGAACAGGGCGACGATCAGACCGAGCGCGATCAGCATGCCGTACTGGCGCATGTTGCGGCGCAGTCCGTCGAGCACCAGCCGGATCAGGCCGGTGCCGTCTGCCGATCCGCTCTTGCCCGGCGGCGCGGGCGCCGGGCTCTTGGCGGTGACATCCGTGCTCATCGCGTTACCTCTTTGTCCTTCGTCATATGGCGCATCAGCACTTCCTGCGTGGCCTCGGCCCGGGGCACCTCACCGGTCAGCCGGCCCGCGGCCATGGTGTAGATGCGGTCGCACATGCCGAGCAGTTCGGGCAGCTCGGACGAGATGAAGACGACCGCCTTGCCCTGGGCGGCGAGCTGGTCGATGACCGTGTAGATCTCGTACTTGGCGCCGACGTCGATCCCGCGGGTCGGTTCGTCCAGGATCAGCACGTCCGGGCCCGCGAAGATCCACTTGCTGAGGACGACCTTCTGCTGGTTGCCGCCCGACAGCTTGCCCACCGGCTCGAAGACGGTCGGAGCCTTGATGTTCATGGACGTGCGGTAGCCCTCGGAGACCTGCCGCTCCTCGTGCTCGTCCACGATCCCGCGCTTGGCGACCTTGTTCAGCGCGGTCAGTGAGATGTTGCGGTTGATGGTGTCGATGAGGTTGAGGCCGTAGTGCTTTCGGTCCTCGGTGACATAGGCGATGCCGTGGCCGACCGCCTCGGCGACCGACTTGGTACGGATCTCGGTGCCGTCCTTGAGGACCGAGCCGCCCGCGTACCGGCCGTAGGACCGCCCGAAGACGCTCATCGCGAGTTCGGTCCGGCCCGCGCCCATCAGCCCCGCGATTCCGACGATCTCGCCGCGCCGGACATGGATCGACACGTCGTCGACGACCTTGCGCTCCTGGTCGATCGGGTGCCGCACGGTCCAGTCGCGGATCTCCAGGGCCGGTGCCGCGTCCTCTTCGCCCTCGTAGGGGGTGCGCTCGGGGAAGCGGTGGTCGAGGTCGCGGCCGACCATGCCGGAGATGATCCGCTCCTCCGTCGTCTCCGCCGACTTCACGTCGAGGGTCTCGATGGAGTGACCGTCGCGGATGATCGTCACCGAGTCGGCGACCCGGCGGATCTCGTTGAGCTTGTGCGAGATGATGATCGAGGTGATGCCCTGGTTCTTCAACTCCAGGATCAGGTCGAGGAGTTTGCCGCTGTCCTCGTCGTTCAGAGCCGCGGTCGGCTCGTCGAGGATGAGCAGCTTCACCTTCTTCGAGAGCGCCTTCGCGATCTCCACCAGCTGCTGCTTGCCCACGCCGATGTCGGTGACGCGGGTCTCCGGGTGGTCGTCCAGACCCACCCGGCGCAGCAGCTCGGTGGCGTGCCGCAGGGTCTCCCGCCAGTCGATGAACCCGCCTTTGGCGTGTTCGTTGCCGAGGAAGATGTTCTCCGCCAGCGAGAGGTACGGCGACAGCGCCAGCTCCTGGTGGATGATCACGATGCCGCGCTGCTCGCTCGCCCGGATGTCACCGAACTCGCACGGCTCGCCCTCGAAGAGGATCTCGCCCTCGTAACTACCGTGCGGATGGACGCCGGAGAGGACCTTCATCAGGGTCGACTTGCCGGCGCCGTTCTCCCCGCAGATGGCGTGGACCTCGCCCTGACGGACGGTCAGGGTGACGTCCGAGAGCGCCTTGACACCGGGAAAGGTCTTGACGATCGAGCGCATTTCCAGGACGGGTCCCGCCATGGTCTGCCTTCCAATCAGTGATGGTCGATCAGGGGTCGGCGGATTACTTGAGCTCGGCGTCGGTGTAGTAGCCACCCTTGACCAGGACGTCCTCGTAGTTGGACTTGTCGACGCTCACCGGCTGGAGCAGGTAGGCGGGGACGACCTTGGACCCGTTGTCGTACGTCTTGGTGTCGTTGACCTGCGGGGTCTTCTTGTTCAGCACGTCGTCGACCATGGTCGCGGCGACCTTGGCGAGCTGCCGGGTGTCCTTGTAGACGGTCTGCGTCTGCTCGCCCGCGATGATCGACTTCACCGAGGCCAGCTCGGCGTCCTGCCCGGTGATGACAGGCAGCGGCTGGCTGCTGGACCCGTAGCCGTCCGACTTCAGCGCGGCGAGGATGCCGATCGAGATGCCGTCGTACGGCGAGAGCACCGCGTCGACCTTGGCGGACTTGTAGGAGGAGGTGAGGATGTCCTCCATACGCGCCTGTGCGGTCGCGCCGTCCCAGCGCAGGGTGGTGACCTTGTTCAGCGCGGTCTGGCCGGACTTGACCACCAGCTCCTTCTTGTCGATGTACGGCTGGAGCACGCTCATCGCGCCGTTGAAGAAGTACTTGGTGTTGTTGTCGTCGTTCGAGCCGGCGAACAGCTCGATGTTGAACGGGCCCTTCTTGCCGCTGTCCAGGCCCAGCTTGTGCACGATGTACGTGCCCTGCTCGACGCCGACCTTCTCGTTGTCGAAGGACGCGTAGTAGTCGACGTTCTTGGTGCCGAGGATCAGCCGGTCGTAGGCGATGACCGGGATGTTGGCGTCCGCGGCCTCCTGGAGCACGTTGTTCAGGGACTTGTTGTCGATGGCCGCGATGATCAGGCCCTTGACGCCCTGCGTGATCAGGTTCTCGATCTGGGAGACCTGGGTGTCCGGGTTGTCCTCGCCGTAGACCAGCTTGGTCTTGTAACCCTTGGACTCCAGGTTCTTGACGACGTTCTTGCCGTCGGCGATCCAGCGCTCGGAGGACTTGGTCGGCATCGCGATGCCGATCGTGCCGCCCTTGGCGCTGCCGCTGCCCTCCTTGCTGCCGCCCTCACCGCTCTGCCCGCAGGCGGAGAGGGTGAGAGCGAGCGAGGCGGCCCCGGCTATGAGAGTGAGGGCGCTTCTACGAGTGCGCATAGTGATCGGTCCCTGTTCTTCTCGTCGTTGAGAGGTTGAAGCGCCCCGAAGGGGCGCGGGGAACTGCGCGACCAGCCACAACGGACCCGCAGTTCCCGACGTTCATCAGGCAGAACCCTCGGTGGGGAACCGGTTGAGAACCCCCGGCAACCGGGACCCCAGCGGCGCCATCTCCCCGTCCGCCCCGTGCCGGGCGAGCAGGTCCAGGGCGAGCCGCCCCCGCCGCACCCGCTCCCGCGCCGTGTCCAGGGTCACGTCCCGCAGATGGGTGCCCCACGGGTAGATGCCGGGAGCCTTGGACAGGCCGAACTTCAGGTAGATCGGTGCGCCGCGTCGGATCAGCTCGGCGACCTCGTACATCCGGATGTAGCCGCCGAGGTCGTCGGGGGCCTCGATGTACATGTCCATGGGGGCGCCGGACACCCGGCGGATCTCGGTGAGGTGATCGAGCGTCAGATCGCTCGGCACGTTGACGGAGTCGGCGCCGAGGTGCTCGAAGACGGAGTACGACGCCGGGTTGACCGGCCCGACGAGCGCGGACACCTTCAGCGTGGTGTCGGCCGGGATGATCCCGGCCTGCCGGGCCCGGTGCAGCGTCCACAGCACGCCCTCGTCGGCGACGAGCAGACACTTGACGCCCAGCTCCGTCGCCCGCACGGCGTCTTCGACGCATCCGGCGACCGCGTCGTGGCCACGCGCGCGCAGTCCGGCCCCCCGCGAGTCGGAGCGCACGGAGCCGCCGATGTCCCAGGTGCCGCGCGGACCGGTGAACAGGCAGAGCTCGATGTCACGCTCGTTCGTCGCCTCGACCATCTCGGTGATCTCGGCGTCGGTGAGCATCCACACGCCGCTGCCCTGGCTGATCCGGTGGATCGGCACGTCCAGCCGTGACGACTCCTTGAGTACGACGGCCAGCGCCTCGGGACCCTCGCAGGAGGGGATCTCGGTGCGCCACTTGCCGCCGCCCGGGAAGGTGTGGGCGGAGGCGTCGGCGGGGTCGAGGGCGGGTGCGCCCAGACCGAGGGCGGTGAGTGCCTGCTCACCGGGTCGGCGGGCCGCCGTAACGGAAGCGTCGGTCGTCACAAGCTGTCCTTCGTGTTCGGTATTTCGGACAAGGTTCGCGGCTCGGGGCGGCAAAAGGCTTGGTGGTACGCCGGCCACGGCGAGGTCAGGGCACGCCGCGGCCGGCGTACGACTAGGGGCGGAGCAGCACCTTGCCCACCTTCGGATCACCGGCTCCCACCAGCTCGATGGCCTGGGGGAACTCGGTCAGCGGCAGCTCGTGCGTGACCAGCGGCAGCGGATCGAGGAGCCCGGCCCCGAAGACCCGCACCGTGTGCGACCAGGCGTCCGGCGGTGCCCCGAAGACGGTGTGCACCTCCAGCTGCCGTACGACGAGATCGGTGGGGTCCAGGCCCTCGGCGCCGGCGGCCGGGATACCGGTCAGGACCAGGCGCCCGCCGCGCCGGAGCAGCGCGGCGGCGGTGCGCGCGGCGGACGCGGACCCGGCGGTCTCGATGACGACGTCGAAGTCGTCGGGAAGCTCCTGGTCCTTGGTACGGAAGTCGGTCGCCCCGAACTGCCGGGAGAGCGCCTCCCGGTCGTTCCGGGTCCCGACCACCAGCAGTTCGCCCGGCGAGATCGCCTTCAGGAACTGCACGGCGAACATCCCGAGCGTCCCGGTGCCGACCACCGCGACCCGCTCGCCCGGCTGCGCGTTGCCCTTCAGCGCGGCCGCCGCGATACAGGCGGCGGGCTCCAGAAGGGCGGCGGCGGTGAGGTCCGCGTCGTCCGGCAGGGCGTGCAGCAGCCGGGCCGGGAGCGTGAGCGTGGCGGCCATGGCGCCCGGCTGGGTGAACCCGGTCTCCTCGTACCCGTCGGTGCACAGAGTGGTCTCGCCGGCGTGGCAGCGGTCGCAGACCTGGCAGTTCCGGAACCCCTCGCCGACGACCTTGCGGCCGACCAGACTTCCAGGGACCCCGGCGCCGACCGAGCGCACCGTCCCCGACCACTCGTGGCCCGGCGTCAGCGGGTACCGGACGTACCCCTCGGGCCGGTTCCCCTGGTACACCTCGCGGTCGCTTCCGCAAATCCCGACCGCGTGCACGGCGACCAGCGCCTCGCCGGGGCCGGGCTCGCGAGGCGTGTGCTCCTCCACCCGGTGGCTGCCCGGCGCCTCGACGACGATCTGGGAGCTCACTTGGACCCCTTGGGCCTGCGCTGCTCCCAGCCGTCGGCCCAGAGGTCGAAGCGGGCCTGCTGCTGCGGGAACTCGGCGGCGGCGTCGGCGTCGAACTCCACCCCGAGGCCGGGTGCGTCGGACAGCTGGAAGTACCCGTCGACGACCTCCGGCGCGCCCTTGACCACCTTCTTGATCTCGGCGTCGGCGAAGTCGTTGAAGTGCTCCAGGATCTTGAAGTTCGGGGAGGTGAACCCGACCTGGAGGGAGGCGGCGGTCAGCACGGACCCGCCGACGTTGTGCGGGGCGATCAGTACGTAGTGCGTCTCGGCGGTGGCGGCCAGCTTCCGCGTCTCCCAGATTCCACCGATATGGCCGACGTCCGGCTGGATGATGTCCACGGCCTGGCTCTCGAAGAGCTCGCGGAACTCGATGCGGTCGTGGATGCGCTCACCGGTGGCGACCGGGATGTCCACCTTGGCGGCGACCTTCTCCAGCGCCTTCAGGTTCTCCGGCGGGCAGGGCTCCTCCAGCCAGGCCGGTTTGAAGGGTGCCAGCTCGCGCGCGAGCCGTACGGCCGTCGCGGGGGAGAAGCGGCCGTGCATCTCCAGCATCAGCTCGGCGTCCGGCCCGATGGCGTCCCGCACGGCCTCGATCAGCGACACGGAGTACAGCGTCTGTTCGTGGTCGAGCTCGAAGTGCCCGGTCCCGAACGGGTCGATCTTCAGCGCCCGGTACCCGCGCTCGATCACCCCCTGGGCGGCCTTGTGGTAGGCCTCCGGCGTTCGCTCGGTCGTGTACCAGCCGTTGGCGTACGCCTTGACCCGGTCGGTGACCTTCCCGCCGAGCAGCTGCCACACCGGCACGCCCAGGGCCTTGCCCTTGATGTCCCAGCAGGCCATCTCGATCACGGCGATGCCGGACATGACGATCTCGCCCGCCCGGCCGTAGTCGCCGTACTTCATCCGGCGTACGAGGTCTTCCACTGCGAACGGGTCCGAACCGAGAATGTGGTTGGCCTCGGCCTCCCGCAGATAGCCGATCAGCGCGTCGGTGTGCCCGAGCATCCGGGTCTCGCCGACTCCCGTGATCCCTTCGTCGGTGTGCACCTGGACGTACGTCAGGTTGCGCCACGGCGTCCCGACCACGTGTGTGCTGATTCCGGTGATGCGCACGGCAGTTGCCCCTCAGCTGTTCGAGATTTCGTCACACGTTCGAAATGCTGGCGTGACAGTAAGGACGGGGCGGCGGGGGTGTCAATGGGGCGAACGGGTAACGGTTTCGGCAAGACTTTCGACAGCTTTTTCGGTCCCCCACAGAACCTTCACAGGGCCGGGTGGTTAAGTGACCGGTGGGGAACTTAGTCTTCCCGCGTCATGGACTACTGCCACCCGTGCCGACGGCACCTCAACGGCGCCCTCGCCTGTCCGGGGTGCGGCACTCCCGCCGAGACGCTACGCGCGTCCGCGCCGGAAGCGACGGCCCCGGCCGCGACCGGTGAAACCCCTTACCCGGAGCCGGATTTCCCCGGCGACGGCCACGGTGACACCGACACCGGCACGGACGGCGACGGCTACGACGACGAGGGCGAGGGCGACGAGCCCCTGCCGGGCGGCCGGGCGGACCGGCGACGGGCGGCGCGCGGGCGTGGCGGCCGGAGCCGGGGGCGAGCCGCCGAGAGCCTCTCCGAGGGCGTCGAGGAACCGTCCGGGGCCGACGGCAGCCGTCGCGACCGCAAGGCCGCGGCCCATCGCCGGCGGCGCCGCAGGATCCTGCTCGTGAGCGCGGCGTGCGTACTGGCGGCTGGCGCCCTGAGCCTCGCCGAACTCGGCACGGACGCCATACCGTTCACCAGCCCCGGCCCGGCCTCCGCGGGCGGCGACACCGCCGACGGCGGCACGTCGACGTCGTCCCCGGGTGCGACGGCCGAGCCGCTGGGAGACACGTCCGGCGCGACCGGCCCGGCGAGTTCGGCCTCCGCGGACCCTTCCGCCTCCCCGTCCCCGTCCGCGTCGAAGGACAAGGCGTCCGACTCCCCGTCGGCGTCCCCGAAGGACACCTCGGCACAGTCGGCGACGACGGGCCCGGGCACCGGCCCGCAGACACCGACGGCGGCACCGACATCCACGGCGGCCTCGACACCGACGGCGAACCCGACGACCTCCAACCCGAGCCCGACCCCGTCGCAGAGCCACTCGTGCACGCGGTTCCTGTGGTGGTGCTCCTAGGGCGACCCGCGCCCAAAGGTCTACCGAAGCAAACCCAGCAAATCCCCGGTCACCGTGTCACATCCGCAGAACCCGCTCCGTCATAGGTGTGTATCCCGCTGAACCCAACGGAGGAACACACCATGGAAGCCCGTCTGAACCTCTTCGCCAGCCCCATCGCCAACAAGCTGATCAAGGCCTTCAACGGCGCGGGCAAGGCCGCCGAGGGGACGTCGATCCCCGCCGCCACCCTGGAACTGGTCAAGATCCGCGCCAGCCAGATCAACGGCTGCGGCTTCTGCCTCGACATGCACACCAAGGACGCGGCGGCCGCCGGCGAGACCCAGCAGCGCCTCCACATGGTCGGCGCCTGGCGCGAGGCGACCGTGTTCACCGAGGCCGAGCGCGCCGCGCTGGAGCTGGCCGAGCAGGGCACCCGGATCGCCGACGCGGCGGGCGGGGTCCCCGACGAGGTGTGGGAGAACGCGGCCAAGCACTACACCGAAGAGGAACTCGTCGCGCTGGTGGCGACGATCGCCCTGATCAACGCCTACAACCGGCTGAACGTCATCTTCCAGCAGCCGGCCGGCGACTACCGCCCCGGCCAGTTCGCGTAACCGTCCGAGGGGGGCTGCCGGCCGACCTCGGCGGCGGCCCCCGCTAAGCGTCCAGCATCCGCCGCAGCAGATCCCGCAGCGTCAGCCGCTCCGCGTCCGACAGCCCCGCCAGCGGCTCGCGCGCGAAGCGCAACCCGTCGCGCAGCTCGCGGGCGACCCGGCGGCCCTCGTCCGTCGCCGCGGCCAGCTTCACCCGGCGGTCGGCCGGGTCGGGCCGCCGCTCCGCGAGCCCCCGCGCCTCCAGCCGGTCCACGATCCCCGTCACGTTCGACGGCTCGCACTTCAGCTTCTGGGCCAGCTTCCGCATCGGCAGCGGCTCCAGCGAGAGCAGGCTGAGCAGCCGCGCCTGCGCCCCGGTGAGCGCGTGCTCGCCCGCCGCCTCCTCGTAGTCCGCGTAGAAACGGGACACGACATCACCGATCAGCTCGACGACCTCCAGGGCCAGGGCGTCGGGGCGCCGGGTCTTGGCTGGACTGGACTGTGAGGACGACATGCGCCCAAGAGTACCCCGTTACTTGACATCCTGAAATATTAAGGAGCATGGTTGTTTCAGGTACTGAAGTAATCAGGAAAGGCGCACGTCATGATCAACCGCGAGTGGCACCTGCAGAGCCGTCCCGTCGGCTGGCCGAAGCCCGAGGACTTCGCCCTGGTCGAGGCGGAGGTCCCGGTACCGGGTGAGGGGCAGGTACTCGTGCGGAACAAGTACCTCTCGGTCGACCCGTACATGCGCGGCCGGATGAGTGCCGCCAAGTCGTATGCCGCCCCCTTCGAGCTCGGCAAGGTCATGCAGGGCGGCGCGGTCGGCGAGGTCGTCGAGTCGAACGCCGAGGGCATCGCGGCCGGCGACCACGTCCTGCACTTCTTCGGCTGGCGCGAGTACGCGGTCATGGACGCGAAGAACGCCGTCAAGGTCGACGCGGCGGCGGCGCCCCTGTCGACGTACCTCGGCGTCCTCGGCATGACCGGCCTCACCGCCTACGCGGGCCTGCTGCGTACCGCCTCCTTCAAGGAGGGCGACTCGGTCTTCGTCTCCGGTGCGGCCGGCGCGGTCGGCAGCCAGGTCGGCCAGATCGCGAAGCTCAAGGGCGCCTCGCGGGTGATCGGCTCGGCCGGCTCCGACGAGAAGGTCAAGCTGCTGGTCGAGGAGTACGGCTTCGACGCGGCCTTCAACTACAAGAACGGTTCCGTCGCCGAGCAGCTGCGGGCGGCCGCGCCCGACGGCGTCGACGTCTACTTCGACAACGTGGGCGGCGACCACCTGGAGGCGGCCATCGGGCAGCTGAACCGGGACGGCCGGATCGCGGTCTGCGGCATGATCTCCGTCTACAACAACACCGAGCCCGCCCCCGGCCCGAAGAACCTCGCCCGTCTCATCCAGACCCGCGGCCGGATCGAGGGCTTCCTGGTCGGCGACCACTACGACCTGCAGCCGCAGTTCGTCGTCGAGGTCGGCCCGTGGGTGGCCTCCGGGCAGCTGAAGTACGGCGAGACGGTCGTCGAGGGCATCGAGAACAACCTGGAGGCGTTCCTCGGGGTCCTGCGCGGCGACAACACCGGGAAGATGATCGTCAAGCTGTAGGACTGCCTACGCTTTCCGGCATGCGGTAACTTCTTTCCGAACCGTCGTCGATCGTGGGCGCGAGTCGCGGCGGACCGAGGAGAGAAGAAACCGCATGCCCATTCAGCAGTCCGACGTCCTGTACACCGCCGTCGCCACGGCCGAGAACGGCCGCGACGGCCGGGTCGCCACGGACGACGGCCGGATCGACGTCGTCGTGAACCCGCCGAAGGAGATGGGCGGCAGCGGGGCCGGGACCAACCCGGAACAGCTGTTCGCCGCGGGATACAGCGCGTGCTTCCAGGGGGCGCTGGGGGTCGTCGCCCGGCAGGCCGGGGTCGACGTCTCCGGTTCGACCGTCACCGCGAAGGTGGGACTCGGGAGGAACGAGGAGGGGTTCGGGCTCGTCGTGGAGATCTCCGCGGTGATTCCGGGCGTCGACGAGGGGGTTGCCCGCGACCTTGTCGAGCAGGCTCACCAGGTCTGCCCGTACTCGAAGGCGACTCGCGGAAACATCAGCGTGACGCTGGTCTGACGGCGCTCGTTGCGCTGTGGGGAGGCCGCACCCTTGGACGTGGGGTGCGGTCTCTCGTCTGCGGGGTGCGGAATCAGTGCCGGTGCGGGTGGTCTGTGGTTGCTCGCGCCCACGCGGCGGAGCCGCACATCGATACAGCCCCGCGCCCCTTGGGTGAGTTGCGCTCAGCGGGTTTCAAGTGCTGCCTCGTGTACGGCTTTCGCCAGGGCGTTGTTCTCGGGTGCCGCTCCGCCCGGGAAGGCGAACCGTCGGCGCGTGTAGCCGTAGGCGACCCCGCTTCTCGGGTCCGCGAACGCCTGGGAGCCCGCCGCGCCGCTGTGGCCGATCGTGCCCGCGCCCAGGAACGGGTGCCAGGTGTCCGCCGTCGCCTGGAAGCCCAGGCCGTACGACTTGTGGGCACGCGCCACCAGGTCGTACCCCACCGAGTGGAACTGGCCGAACTCCGCGACCGTGTCGTCCTTCAGCAGCGGCGCCTTGCCGTCGATCTCGCTGAGCAGCGCCGCGTACATCCCGGCCAGGCCGCGCGCCGAGGCCACCCCGCCGAAGGACGCCGGGCCCCTGGCCCGGACCCGCGGGTCGTTGGGCAGGGCCGCCAGGTCCATGGGCTCGGCCGCGTGCCCGTTGAAGGCGATCCCGGCGAGCGTCCGCGGGCCGGACGGGAGGGCGTCGAGCAGCGCCTGCTGCTCCGGTGTCGGCCGCATCGCCTGGGTCGTGCGGAAACGCGGCTCGTGCGCGGCCGGCAGGCCCAGGAAGAAGCCGAGGCCGTACGGTGCCCGGACCCGCTCCTCGTACACGTCCTGGAGGGTACGGCCGGTCGCCCGCCGTACCACCTCGCCGGTGAGGGCCCCGATGACGAGGGCGTGGTAGCCGAAGGCGGTGCCGGGGCGCCAGAACGGCCGCTGGTCGGCGAGGCGTTCGGCCATCGCCCGGTCGTCGGTCAGCTCCTGCGGGCTGAACCCGGTGTCGGTGCCGACCAGGCCCGCCCGGTGCGCGAGCAGGTCCCGCAGGGTCAGCGTGCCCTTGCCCTCCGCGGCGAACTCCGGCCAGTAGTAGGTGACTTTACGGTCCAGCTCCAGCGTGCCGTCCTGCACCAGCATCGCCACGACGAGATGGGCCGCGCCCTTGGTGGACGAGAACACGCCGTAGAGGGAGTCCCCGTCGGCCCCCTCGCCGGCCCACAGGTCGACGACCCGCCGACCGTGGACGTACGCACACAACTGTCCCTCGTAGTCGGTCGGTTCGCCGGCGACGAAGGCGGCGAACTCCTCGCGCACTCCCTCGAAGCCCTCCGCGACCGTGCCCCGGACGGTGATCTCCTGCGTCATCCGCTCTCCTCAACCGAGCCGCCGCAAGCAGCTCCCATGGTGAACAACGCCCTGCCCTCTGGTTCCTGAGAATCGGTACGGCGGGATGCACCCGTTCGACTCAACAGCGACCAGGGGGTCTTGGTGGCACCACTGTCCCGGTGGGTCCACACCCCCACTGCGCCCCGGGACCGCACCGGTAAAGTTTTCGCCATGCGTGATCTCGGGGTGGGCTTCGGATATCTGCTCAAGGGCCAGCGGTGGGTCGGCCGGCACGGCAAGCAGTACGGCTTCGGTCTGCTGCCCGGCCTGATCGCCTTTGTCCTCTACGCGGCGGCACTGGTCGCCCTCGCGATATGGGGAGAGGACTTCGTCGCCTGGGCCACCCCGTTCGCCGACGACTGGTCCAGCCCCTGGCTCGGCCTCTTCCGCGGCTTCCTCACCGCCGTGCTCTTCGCCCTCGGCCTCCTGCTCGCGGTCCTCACCTTCACCGCCGTCACGCTGCTGATCGGCCAGCCCTTCTACGAGAACCTCTCCGAGAAGGTCGACGCGGACGTCTCGCCCGACGGCACCGCGCCAGAGTCCGGGCTGCCGTTCTGGCGCGAGCTGTGGATCTCGGCCCGCGACAGCCTGCGCGTTCTGCTCCGGGCCGGCCTGTGGGGCCTGCTGCTCTTCGCCCTCGGCTTCCTGCCCCTCGTCGGGCAGACCGTCGTACCGGTCGTGGGGTTCTTCGTGACCGGCTTTTTCCTCACCGAGGAACTCGCCGCCGTCGCCCTTCAGCGCCGGGGCGTCGACCTGCGCGCCCGGCTCGCCCTGCTGCGCTCCCGCAAGACCCTGGTGTGGGGCTTCGGCACCCCGCTGGGCCTCGCCTTCCTGGTCCCCTTCGTCGCGGTGTTCCTGATGCCGGGCGCGGTCGCGGGCGCCACCCTCCTCGCCCGCGACCTGCTGGGCGAGGAGACGGCGCAGGAGGACCCGGATCAGGACCGGGACCAGGACCGGCGGGTCACTTCCTGAAGCTCGCGTCCGCCGCCACGGTCACGATCGCCCGCACCTGGTCGATGATGTCCACCCGGTTGCGCACGAACTCCGGATCGGTCACCTCGGTGGTGTTCCCGGCCCCGAACTGCAGCACCGGCGTGTGCACATGCCCGCCGGGCAGGCTGTCGTGCAGCCCCAGCCGGTCGCGCAGCAGCGTGGCCCGGTAGGCGATCTCGTTGGACAGATAGTCCCCGCCGCCCCCGGCCCGTGCCGTGGACCCGGGAGTCGGCCCGTCCGCCCGTACGACGGCCTCCGTGCTGCCTGCCGGGATCTCGGTCACCTCGGTGTGGTCGTACACCGGGAACCGTCCGGTCGGCGCCGCCACGATCGCCGCGTACGGCAGGGTCGTGGTCGTCCACTGCGGCTGCGAGGCCGGGTCGGCGACCGGGACGGTCTCCGTCCGGCTCACGTTGTCGTTGTCGGGGAACCCGCCCCGCCAGGCCCCGTTGGTGCGCTCCACGTCGAACCGCCCGACCCGCCCCTGGCTCACGGTCGTGAACAGGTCCACCTTCGGCAGATACGGCCGCAGCGTCCGCTCCACGGTCCCCTGCGCGAAGTCGTCCCACCGCACCGGGAAGACGGCCGTCTCCACCCGCGCGGGCCCCTTTGCCGTCTGTACGACCGTGCCGTCGAGGGCCAGCGCACTCGCCCCGGACGGGTTGGAGATCCTGATGTCCCGGTCGAGCGTGAACGGGTCGAACCCGGTGACCAGGATCCGCCGCACACCCTTGCCGGGGTACCGGATGTCGGTCTGCCCCCGCGAGGTCCGCTCCAGCACGTCGAGCAGCGCCGCCCGCTGCCGCTCGCTCAGCCCGAACCCCGGCTCCCAGGTGCGCACGTCACGGGTCATCCCGAGCCGCGCCCAGTACAGCGGCCGGTCGTCGTCCCGGCTGATGTCACCGGAGACCGGCCCCCGCCCCTGCGCCCGGTCCACGGCCCGCCGCCACAGCGCGGACCCGTGCCGTACGACGATCCGCCGGGCCTGTGCGTACGACCGTGCGCCGTCGAGCGCCCGCGCGAACTCCGGTGCCACGGCGTCGAACCCGGACCGCCGGAGTATCTCCTGAGGCACGGCCCGGTCCAGCCGCTGCTCCTCGACGGTGGGGGAGGGCGCGGTGGCCGCGTGTGCGGCGCCCGGGGCAAGCGCCCCGGCCAGCAGGGCGATTCCAAGGACACCGATCCGAACGCGCAGCGAATTCAAGAGAGTTGGCCTTCCGTCGCAGTGGGGTGCGTGGTGCCGTCCGGGCCGCAGTATCGCTTGCGGGACGCGGTGTGGTCTACGCCAGGGGGAGCGACCGGGCCACCTCCCGGAGCACGGTCACGAACGCCTGTCCGGCCGGGGACGGGGACCGGCCGCGTACCGTCGCCGCGTACACGGCCCGTGCCGGGGCGCCTTCGTCCAGCACCGGCAGCAGCACGATGTCCGGGCGTACGGCGATGGCCGCCAGCGCCGGCACCAGGACCACTCCGAGCCCGGCGGCGACATACCCCTGCTTGGCGGTCCACTCGGCGACGACATGGGCCACCCGCGGCCGGAAACCCTGCCGCAGGGCCGCGTCCAGCAGGGTGCCCTCGGGCCGGGGGCCGCCGGAGATCCACTCGGCGTCGGCGAGCTGGGCCAGCCGCACCGCACCGGAGCGCGCCAGCGGATGCGCCGCCGGGACGGCCACGTACAGCGACTCGTCGAGCAGATGATGGAGGTCGTACGCCTCCAGCGGGGCGTCGCCGGTCGTCGAGACGATCGCCAGGTCCAGCCGCCCGGCGGCCAGCCGGTCCAGCAACGCCGGAGTGAGGCCCTCCTCGCGCCGCAGCGCCACGCCGGGATGGCGGGCGCGGAAGGCGGCCAGGGCGCGGGGCACGAGGGCCGCGTCCGCCGTCGGGAACGCACCGAACCGCAACCGCCCGCCGGTCAGTTCACGCAGCGCCGTCAGCTCCCCGACCGCCTCGCGCAGCGACCCGGTGACCGCCTCGGCGTGCGGGACCAGCGTCCGGCCGGCCTCCGTGAGCCGTACGCCCCTCGGCAGCCGGTCGAAGAGCGGGGCGCCGCCGAGCGCCGACTCCAGAGCGGCGATCTGCCGGGACACGGCGGACTGTGTCCACCCGAGCCGGCGCGCGGCCACGGTGAACGAGCCACCGCCGGCCACCTCCAGAAAGACGCGCAGCCAGGTGCTGGAGATGTCAGGGACCTCATACTGATGCGAGTCACGCATGGCAGTCATGCTAGACATTCGCTTGTCGCATTCCGGCGCCGGTTCTAGCGTCGGTGGACATGCAGATCACCCTGGACAACCCAGCCGACGCTCCCCAGCCCGCGAGCCCCTACTACTCCCAGGTCGCCCGCGTCGAACACGCCGACGGCAGCGCTCTGCTGTTCGTCTCCGGTCAGATCGCCGAGGGCGCGACCCTCGCGGAGCAGACCCGAGGAGTCTTCGAGGGCCTCGCCGCGCTGCTCCGCGCCCACGGCGCGACCCTGGGCGACGTCATCAGCATCCGCACGTATCTGACCGACATCTCCCAGCTGGCCGAGTACGGCACCGTACGCCGGGAGTTCCTCACCGGCACTCCGCCGACCAGCATGACGTTCGAGGTGTCCCGGCTGTTCCGGCCGGAGGCCGTGGTGGAGGTGGAGGCCGTGGCGGCGGTGGCCGGCTGAGGCCGTACCGGGGGCACCGTCGGGGTCCCGCGGCGGGCGTCCGGGATGTGGGACGGCTCGTGGGTGTTTGTGAAGGGGTTGTACGGGATAGCTGTGGGGAGGGCGGTCACCGGCCGTCGGCCCACAGCCGCGGCTAGGGTCTGAGCCGGGACCTGTCCCCCCTGAGCAGCCCCGGTCCGGGACCTGACCCCTGGACCGGGGCTTGCGGCTGTCTCGGTCAGTCCCGCACCCCGAAGCCGTACACCGTCTCCGAGCGGTACACCGTGCCCGGGTCGAGGCGGGTGCTCGGGAACTCCGGGCGGTTGGGGGAGTCAGGGAAGTGCTGGGTCTCCAGGGCGATGCCGTCGCCCGGGGCGAACGGGCCGCTCAGGTGCTCGGCCGTGTAGAGCTGGACGCCGGGCTCGGTGGTGGCCACGGTGAGGGTGCGGCCGGAGCCCGGGTCGTGCAGCTCGGCGATCTCGGCGGGGGAGTCGGTGACGCCCTTGTCGAGGACCAGGTTGTGGTCGTAGCCGGAGCCCACCTTGCGGGCCGTACGGAAGTCGAAACGGGAGCCGGAGACGTCCGCCAGGACGCCGGTCGGGATCAGGTCGCCGTCGACGGGGGTGTACCGGGAGGCGGCGATCCGGAGTTCATGGCCGCCCGCGTTCCCGGAGCCCGCGAGGTTGAAGTAGCTGTGGTTGGTGAGGTTCACGACGGTCGGCGCGTCGGTGACCGCCTCGTAGGAGACGCGCAGCGCGCCGGACGCATCCAGCGTGTACGTCGCCGTGAGCTCCAGCCGCCCAGGGAAGCCCTCCTCCCCGTGCGGGCTCACCCGCGTCAGCCGCACCCCGTGCTCGACGCCCTCGGCCTCCCACACCCGCTTGTCGAAGCCGCCGGCGCCGCCGTGCAGGGAGTTGGGCCCGTTGTTCGGCTCCAGGGCGTAGGTCACGCCGTCCAGCGGGAAGCGGGCGTGCGCGATCCGGTTGGCGTAGCGGCCGACCAGGGCGCCGAAGTACGGGCCGGGATGCTCCAGGTAGCCGTCCAGGCCGGTGAACCCCAGCACCACGTCCGCCGTCCGCCCGTCCCGGTCCGGGACCTCGACCGACTGCACGATTCCGCCGTACGACAGGACCCGCACCCGGGTCCCCGCGCGCTCCAGCGTCCAGCGGTGCACCTCGGTGCCGTCGGAAAGTGCGCCGAAAAGTTCGCTCATGAGGGAAACCCTAAGCCAAGGGTCTAGTCCACCGGGTCCGCCGCCGTGATGGTCCGGTAGGCGATCGCGGCGAGCTTCGACTGGCCGTCGGTGCTCGGGTGGAACCAGTCCCAGTGACTCAACTGATCCGTGCCGAAGCGGTACTCGTACACCGCCCCGCCGTCGAAACGGCACCGCCGGTCCTTGGCGCAGACCTCCGCCAGCACCTTGTTGTACTCCTCGACCCGCTGCTGCACCTTGTCCCGGCGCAGGGTCGCCACACTGGTCAGATCGTCGGCGTCGCCCAGCATGGAAGGGCAGATGCCCAGTTTCCAGATCTGCTTGCCCAGCGGGTTGGTCCGCCCCTGCGACCACAGCCGCTTCAGATTCGGCACGCTCGACACGTACACCTGCGTCTTCGGCAGCGCCTTGCGCAGGGTGCCCAGCGCGTCCTCGAACTGGGCGCGGAAGGCGGCCACCGAGGTCATCGCCCGTACCGACGTACGACAGGCGTCGTTCGCACCCGCCATCACCGTCACCAACTGCGGCCTGCGTGCCGCCGCCTCGGCCATCTGCCCGGAGAGGTCGGCCATCCGGGCGCCCGTCTCGGCGTAGTTCCAGCTGTGGTCGGCCGCCCCGGTCCGCCCCAGCAGCCGTACCGCCAGACTGTCCACCTGGTCGCTGGTGCCGGTCGCCCAGGACACCTCCGGGCAGTCCGAGAGCACCGTGCACGCGTCGAAACCACGGGTGATGGAGTCGCCGACGGCCGCGATCGAGGACGGGCTGCGGTCCCACACCGACACCGCCCGGGGGGCCTGCTTCCGGCCGCCGTCGCCCGCCGAGGACGAGCCGCCGATCACATCACACCCGGCCAGCGCCAGCGCGGCGGTCGCGGCGACGACACCGATCAGGGCACGCGCACGCCGGCATCGCTGCTTCCGCATACCCCGCTGGTCCTCTCCGTCGGCTGGTCAGGTCGGCTGGTTGGTGCCCCTCCATAACAACGCACGGGAGTTCCCACCCCCCCGCCCTGCAACGGTCCACCCCCGTACAAGCGTCCCCCTGGGTGAATGGCAGGGGTTTCCTGGCTGTGGGACCGACGGTACGTCACACTCCTTGCACCGCCGCACGGTAGCCTCGCCATCAACGCGGCCTTCGTGTCACTGCCGCCAGCCAGCCAGCAAGATGTCCCGCTCTGCCCGGAGGTTCCGGTGACGACACGTGGAGTTCTGTACGTGCACTCCGCGCCGCGCGCGCTGTGCCCGCACGTCGAGTGGGCCGTCGCCGGGGTGCTCGGCACGCGCGTCAACCTCGACTGGATCCGGCAGCCGGCGGCCCCCGGCACCTGGCGCTCCGAGTTCTCCTGGCAGGGCGAGGTAGGCACCGCCTCCAAACTCGCCTCCGCACTGCGCGGCTGGCACCTGCTGCGCTTCGAGGTCACGGCCGAGCCCTGCGCGAAGGCCGAGGGCGAGCGCTACAGCTGCACCCCCGATCTGGGCATCTTCCACGCGGTCACCGGAATCCACGGCGACATCCTGATCCCGGAGGACCGCCTGAGGGCCGCGATGACCCGCTCACAGCGCGGCGAGACCGACCTGGAGGCCGAGATCGCCAAACTCCTCGGCAAGCCCTGGGACGACGAACTGGAGCCGTTCCGGTACGCCGGCGAAGGCGCCCCGGTGCGCTGGCTCCACCAGGTGGTCTGACGCCGGATGCCGCGGCGCCGTCGTGGCTGATCGCGCCCACGCGGCGGTAGCCGCACATCAAATACAGCCCCGCGCCCCCAAAAGACCAGGGGCGAGCGCCCCTTTAGGGGCGCGGGGAACTGCGCGACAAGCTCCCACCGGCGGGTCAGCCGACAACGAAACGCAAAGTGGCCCGAACTCCAACAGGGAGTCCGGGCCACCCGCCGTTCACGGCGACGAACCTCACACGGTCCTGAACGCGAGCGCCACGTTGTGCCCACCGAACCCGAACGAGTCGTTCAGCACGGCGATCCGCCCCTCGGGCAGAGCACGCGCCTTACCCGACACCACATCCGCGTTGACCTCGGGGTCGAGGTTGTCCAGGTTGATGGTCGGCGGAGCCGTACGGTTCACCAGCGCCAGGATCGACGCGACGGTCTCGATACCGCCCGCACCGCCCAGCAGGTGACCCGTCATCGACTTCGTCGCCGAGATGGCCATGTGGTCGACGTCGTCGCCGAACACCTTCCGCAGCGCCTTGATCTCGGCCACGTCACCCTGCGGCGTCGACGTCGCGTGCGCGTTGACGTGCACGATCTCGGCCGGCTTCAGATCCGTGTTGTCGAGCAGGTTCTGCAGCGCGTGCGCGATGCCGTTGCCCGAGGGCTCCGGCTGCGTGATGTGGTGCGCGTCGGCGGAGATGCCCTGCCCGACCGCCTCGACGTAGATCCGCGCCCCGCGCGCCTTCGCGTGCTCCTCGGACTCCAGGACGATCACGCCCGCGCCCTCACCGAGGACGAAGCCGTCACGGCCGGAGTCGTAGGGACGCGACGCACCCTCGGGGTCGTCGTTGTTCTTGGACATCGCCATCATGTTGCCGAACGCCACGATCGGCAGCGGGTGGATCGCCGCTTCCGTGCCGCCGGCCACGACGATGTCCGCACGCCCGGTGCGGATCATCTCGATGGCGTACCCGATGGCCTCGGCGCCGGAGGCGCAGGCCGACACGGGCGTGTGCACACCGGCGCGCGCACCCAGCTCGATACCGACGTTCGCGGCCGGCGAGTTGGGCATCAGCATCGGCACGGTGTGCGGGGAGACACGGCGTACGCCCTTCTCCTTGAGCACGTCGTACTGGTCGAGCAGGGTCGTCACACCGCCGATGCCGGAGGCGATGACGGCGCCGACCCGGTCGGGGTTGGCGGACGAGTCCTCACCGGCCTTGGCGGTGAAACCGGCGTCCTTCCAGGCCTCCTGGGCGGCGATCAGCGCGAACTGCGCGGACCGGTCCAGCTTGCGGGCCTGCGGGCGCGGGATGATCTCGCCCGGTTCGACGGCGATCTGTGCCGCGATACGGACGGGCAGCTCGGCCGCCCAGTCCTTCTCCAGGAGGCGGACACCGGACTTGCCGGCGGTCAGGGCCTCCCAGAACGAAGCTGCGTCGCCACCCAGCGGTGTGGTTGCGCCGATACCGGTGACGACCACGGTGCGATTGGTCGGGCTCACGGGAATTCTTTCTCCAACGGATACGGGATTCGACGGCGCCACCGCCGGGTGGCGGGGCCTCGCAGTCCGGGAACCTGCCGGGTACCCGGGCATGCCGCCCGGGACCCGGCGGGAACTCAGTCCTGGTGCTTGAGGATGTAGTTGGTGGCGTCCCCGACGGTCTTCAGGTTCTTGACGTCCTCGTCCGGGATCTTGACGTCGAAGCGCTCTTCGGCGGCGACGACGACCTCGACCATGGACAGCGAGTCGACGTCCAGGTCGTCGGTGAAGGACTTGTCCAGCTGGACGTCCTCCGCGGGGATCCCGGCGATCTCGTTCACGATCTCGGCGAGACCGTCGACGATCTCCTTCTCAGTGGCGGCCATGTCAGGCGCTCCTTCTTAGATGTTCCAGACGGTTGCTGCGGTGTTGCTGGCGGCGTTTCCGGTACCGGATGCATGATCCGGCACGGAGTGCCTAGGGGAGGGTAACGACAGTGGCGGCGTAGACGAGACCCGCCCCGAACCCGATGACGAGCGCGGTGTCGCCGCTCTTCGCCTCTCCGGTCGCCAGGAGCCGCTCCATCGCGAGCGGGATCGAGGCGGCCGAGGTGTTGCCGGTGGTGCGGATGTCACGGGCGACCGTGACGTGCTCCGGCAGCTTGAGAGTCTTCACCATCGAGTCGATGATCCGCACATTGGCCTGGTGCGGGATGAAGACGTCCAGGTCGTCCGCGCTGATTCCGGCCGCGTCCAGCGCCTGCTGAGCGACCTTCGCCATCTCGAACACGGCCCAGCGGAACACCGCCTGGCCCTCCTGCGTGATCGCGGGGAACTTGATGTTCCCGGCGCTGTCGAGGGGGAGGTTGGTGACGTCGCCGACGTGGAACCGGTCCCAGGGCACGGTCTGCTTGATGGTCTCCGACTTGTCGCCCTCGGAGCCCCACACCGTCGGGCCGATCGCCGGCTCCTGCGAGGGGCCGACCACGACCGCGCCCGCGCCGTCGCCGAACAGGAAGGCCGTGGCCCGGTCCTCCAGGTCGGTCAGGTCGCTGAGCCGCTCCACGCCGATGACGAGCACGTACTCGGCGGAACCCTCCACCACCATGCCCTTGGCGAGCGTCAGGCCGTAGCCGAAGCCCGCGCAGCCGGCGGAGATGTCGAAGGCGGCGGCCTTGTTCGTCCCCAGCTTGTCGGCGATCTCGGTCGCCACGGCCGGGGTCTGGCTGAAGTGCGAGACGGTCGAGACGACCACGGCGCCGATCTGCTCGGCGGAGACGCCCGCGTCCGCGATCGCCTTCCCGGACGCCTCGATCGACATCGCGGCGACCGTCTCCTCGGGGCCCGCCCAGTGCCGGGTCTCGATGCCGGAGCGCGACCGGATCCACTCGTCGGACGAGTCGATCGTCTCCAGGATCACCTCGTTGGGCACCACGCGGGTCGGGCGGTAGCCGCCGACGCCGAGGATGCGCGCGTACGGGGCACCCTTGCTGGGCTTGATCTTCGACATCGCAGTGGGCTCCTAATTCAGCTGTGCTCGGCGATGAGCTCGCGGGCCGCGTCGAGGTCGTCGGGGGTCTTCAGCGCCAGCGTCTTCACGCCGGGCAGCGCGCGCTTGGCCAGGCCGGTCAGGGTGCCGCCGGGGCACACCTCGAGGAGGGCGGTCACGCCGAGCTTCTGGAAGGTCTCCATGCACAGGTCCCAGCGGACCGGGTTGGCGACCTGCCCGACCAGCCGCTCCACGATCTTGTCGCCGGAGGCGACGGCCCGCCCGTCCCTGTTGGAGACGTAGGTGAGCTTCGGATCGGCGGGGATGAGCTCCTTGGCGGCCTCGGCCAGCTTGTCGACCGCGGGCGCCATGTGATGCGTGTGGAAGGCACCGGCGACCTTGAGGGCGACGACCTTGCGGACGCCCTCGGGCTTGTCCTCGCTCAGCGCGGCGAGCTGCTCCAGGGTGCCGGCGGCCACGATCTGACCGGCGCCGTTGATGTTCGCCGGGGTCAGGCCCAGCTTCTCCAGGTGCGCGACCGACACGTCCGGGTCGCCGCCGAGCAGCGCCGACATACCGGTCTCGGTGATCGCGGCGGCCTCGGCCATCGCCATACCCCGCTTGCGGACCAGGCGCAGCGCGTCGGTGTCGTCCAGGACGCCCGCGAAGGCGGCGGCGGTGATCTCACCGACACTGTGCCCCGCGACCGCGCCCGGCGCGATGTCCGTCATGGCACCGAGTGCCGCGCCGGACAGGAGCCCGGCGGCGACGAGCAGCGGCTGCGCGATCGCGGTGTCCCGGATCTCGTCCGCGTCGGCGTTCGTGCCGTAGTGCACCAGATCGAGCCCGATGGCGTCGGACCATTCACGCAAACGGTCCTGGGCACCGGGGAGTTCGAGCCAGGGAGTCAGGAAGCCAGGCGTCTGGGCGCCCTGGCCGGGAGCGACGAGTACGAGCACTCTCACACTCTCTCTTGGGGAACCCCACGGCCGCCCGTGGGGACAGGGACGAAGAACACGAGGGGGTTTTGTGGACCCCCGACAAAATCCTATGGCTGGGGATCTCCATCGACCAGACGCCCCAGGATCAGCGCGATCCGCAGCGTGAAGGCGGATCGTACATCGGACGGCGACCATCCGGTGACGTCAGTCACACGTCGAAGCCGGTAGCGCACGGTGTTCGGGTGGACGAAGAGCATCCGGGCCGCGCCCTCCAGGCTGCTCGCCTGTTCCAGATAGACGCTCAGCGTTTCCAGCAGCGCCGAACCCGCTTCTTCCAGCGGTCTGTAGATCTCCTCCACCAACTGCTCGCGCGCCCCCGGATCGCCTGCCATGGCGCGTTCCGGAAGCAGGTCGTCCGCCAGCACCGGCCGCGGCGCGTCCTGCCAGGCGGAACAGGCCTTCAGCCCCGCGGCGGCGGCCTGCGCGGACCGGGTGGCGGCCAGCAGATCGGGTACGACGGGCCCCGCGACCACCGGACCGGCGGCATAGGGCCCGATCAGCGACTTGGCGACGGCCAGCGGGTTGTCGTTGCCGCCCGCGATGACCACGAGCCGGTCCCCGAGCACCCCGGTGAGGACCTGCAGCTTGGCGTGCCGGGCGGCCCGCCGGATGGCCTCGACGGTCAGCTCGCTGTCCCCGTCGGGGGCGGTGCCGAGTACGACACACACATGCTCGGGCGAGTTCCAGCCCAGCGCGGCGGCCCGGCTCACCGCCCCCTCGTCGGCCTCCCCGCTCAGCACCGCGTTGACGACCAGCGACTCCAGCCGGGCGTCCCAGGCACCGCGTGCCTCGGCGGCCTGCGCGTACACCTGGGCGGTGGCGAAGGCGATCTCCCGGGCGTAGACCAGCAGCGCCTCCCGCAGCACCCGCTCGTCGCCGGGGGCCGCCACCTCGTCGATGGCGCTCTCCATGACCTCGATGGTCGTCCGCACCATCTCCACGGTCTGCCGCAGCGTGATCGCCCGGGTCAGCTCACGCGGGGCGGTCCCGAAGACGTCGGTGGAGATGGCCTGGGGTGCGTCGGGGTGCCGGAACCACTCGGTGAAGGCCGCGATACCCGCCTGGGCGACGAGCCCGATCCAGGAGCGGTTCTCCGGGGGCATGGCCCGGTACCACGGCAGGGTCTCGTCCATCCGTGCGATGGCCTGGGCGGCGAGACTGCCGGACGACTTCTCCAGCCGCTTCAGGGTCGCGGAGTGCTGGTGGACTGCATGAGCCGAGGGGTCGGACTTGCGCGTTACGGGTTCGGGCACGGGGACAAGACTGCCTTATCCGGACGGGAGCGTGCGCCGCCGGGTGCCGACTGCGGTCTACGGTGGTTCCGTGATGGACGTACGGCGCGCGACTGAGCGCTACCCCGGAGGAGACCCGGCAGCCGGAATCGAGTCCCGCCACGCCTTCTCCTTCGGGCCGCACTACGACCCCGACAACCTCCGCTTCGGCGCGATCATCGCGTGCAACGAGGAGCGCCTGGCACCGGGCGCCGGCTTCGACGAGCATCCGCACAGCCACACCGAGATCGTGAGCTGGGTGGTCGAGGGCGAGCTGACCCACCGGGACTCGGCGGGCAACGAGACGGTGGTGCGCCGGGGAGACGTGCAGCGGCTGAGCTCGGCGGGGGGCGTCCGCCATGTGGAGCGCAACGCCGGGGCGGAGCCGCTGGTGTTCGTCCAGATGTGGCTGGCCCCGGTACGCCCCGGCGGCGAGCCGTCGTACGACATCGTCCGCGGCATCGCCGACTCCACCCCGTACGCGGTCCCGGAGGCCGGCGCGATGCTGCACGTCCGCCGTCTGGGAGCGGGGGAGCGGACGGCGGTGCCGGACGGGGCGTATGTGTACGTGCACGTGGTGCGGGGGGAAGCGCGGGTGGGCGGGGAGCCGTTGGGGGCGGGGGACTCGGTGCGGGTCGCCGACGCGAAGGACCTGGACGCGTCGGGGATCACGGACGCGGAGTTGTTGCTGTGGGAGATGGCGGGGTAGCGACGGTCGTTGTCCGGCCGCGGGCCCGGTGGGGGCCGTTCGCGCAGTTCCCCGCGCCCCTCATGGGGCCGCTGCAGCCGCCGTTTCTTCTCAGCTCATCCAGCCGCGGGCAGGCGTGCCGCGGGGCGGCACGGGTGGGCGCGGGCGGCAACCTGTCAGCGCCGGTAAGCGTCCCCCCCCGGGCCCCGGCAGGGCTCAGCCGCGCAGCTCCGCCAGCACCGAGTCCGTGAACGCCGGCCACACTTCGACCGCCCAGGGGCCGAACGCACGGTCCGTCAGGGCCACGGAGGCCACGCCCGCTTCGGGGTCCACCCACAGGAACGTCCCCGACTGGCCGAAGTGGCCGAAGGTGCGGGGGGAGGATGAACCGCCCGTCCAGTGCGGGGACTTGGAGTCCCGGATCTCGAAGCCCAGGCCCCAATCGTTCGGGTTCTGGTGGCCGTACCCCGGCAACACGCCCTTCGTCCCGGGGTATTGGACGGTCAGCGTCGCCTCGGCCACCGTCCGCGGGTCCAGCAGCCTCGGCGCCTGCAACTCCGCCGCGAAGCGGAGCAGGTCGGAGACCGAGGAGGCGCCGTCCTTCGCCGGTGACCCTTCGAGGGACGTCGACGTCATGCCCAGCGGCTCAAGCACCGCCTGCCGCAGATACTCGCCGAACGGCATCTCCGTCGCCTTGGCGACATGGTCCCCGAGCACCTCGAACCCGGCGTTGGAGTACAGCCGCCGCTCCCCGGGCGGCGCCGTCACCCGGTGTTCGTCGAAGGCCAGCCCCGAGGTGTGCGCGAGCAGATGCCGTACCGTCGACCCCTCGGGACCGGCCGGCTCGTCGAACTCGACCGCCCCCTCCTCGTACGCGACGAGCACCGCGTACGCGGCGAGCGGCTTGGTCACGGAGGCCAGCGGGAAGCGCTGCCCGGCCGGACCGTGGGTGCCGAGGACCGTCCCGTCGGCCCGTACGGCACCCGCCGCCGCGGTGGGGACCGGCCAGTTCTCGATCAACGCAAGGCTCTGCAAGGACATGCCGACGAGCCTAAGCGGATCAGAGCGTCAGGGTCATCGTGGGGTCCGGCTTGTGGACGAAGCCGAGCGCGGCGTAGAGGGGCTCGGCCTCGGCGGACGCGGTCAGCATGACCTGCCCGGCGCCCCGCTCGCGGAACCAGGCCAGCAGTTCCGCCATGCACGCGCGCGCGTACCCGCGGCGACGCGCGTCCGGGTCGGTGGCCACGCTGAAGACGTATCCGGAGCGCCCGTGCGGACTGGACGCCTTGCCGATCCGGTAGTCGAGGGTTCCGACGACCAGCGCGGCCAGTGCCCCCGGCCGGTCCGGGTGGTCGACGACGAACGCGGCGAAGTCCCCGTCCGGCTCGCCCAGTCTCTCCCGGAGCCCCGGCAGCGCCAGGGCGTGCCAGTGGGTGGTGGCGTCCCCACCGGGCAGTGCGTCGATCATGATCTGGCGCAGACGCAGCACTTCCGGTGCGTCCTCGGGCCTGGCACGGCGTACGAGACTCATACCCGCGCACGGTAGTCATCGGCCGTCCCCCGCGTCGCCCGCATTTCTTACCGTCTTACCGGGTTCCGCTTGCTTCGAGCGCACTCCAAGGTCATAGCGTTGGGTCATGACGGTGATGCAGACCTCGACCGCGGCGCCCACTCAGCAGTCCGACCGCGCACCCGCCGACATCTGTTCCGCTCCGCCCCGCCGGCATCCGCGCCCCGAGGGCCAGGACCACTACACGATCAGCGAGGTCGTCGCCTTCACCGGACTGACCGCCCACACCCTGCGCTGGTACGAGCGGATCGGGCTGATGTCCCACATCGACCGCTCCCACACCGGCCAGCGCCGCTACAGCAACAGCGACCTGGACTGGCTGGACTTCGTGACCAAGCTCCGGCTGACCGGGATGCCGGTGGCGGACATGGTCCGCTACGCGGAGCTGGTACGGGAGGGCGACGGCACCTACGCGGAGCGCCGGGAGCTGCTGGAACAGACACGCAGGGACGTCGTGGCCCGGATCGCCGAGCTGCACGACACCCTGTCGGTGCTGGACCGGAAGATCAGTTTCTACGGGACGGGCGGGAGCTGAGGCGCCCTCACAGCTCGGCCAGCAACTCCGCCTTCTTCGCGGCGAACTCCTCGTCGGTGACCAGCCCCGCCTCGTGCAGTTCGCCCAGATGCCGAATCCGCTCCGCGACGTCGGCGGGGTCCCGCCGGCC
Source organism: Streptomyces sp. NPDC054813 (assembly GCF_053611365.1). Lineage (NCBI taxonomy): Bacteria > Bacillati > Actinomycetota > Actinomycetes > Kitasatosporales > Streptomycetaceae > Streptomyces > Streptomyces sp. NPDC054813. The sequence continues at coordinate 34,248 of NZ_JBSHAF010000039.1, forward strand.
CGCCGACGCCGGCAGTGCGGCCCCGCCCTTGGCCCGTACCGCCTCCAGGACCGCCGCGGCGAACGGCAACGACTCGTGCACCGGCCCGTACCCGAGCCCGAACACCACGGTCGCGGGATCCTGGTCGGCCGGGACCGCGGGCGCCGCCCCCGTCAGGTCCCCGCGGCGCAGCAGCCGCAGATGCCCCTCGAAGACCTCCGGGGACCGCCACTCCACGCCCCCGAGGTCGGCCACCGCGAAGCGCTGGTCGCCGGCCTTCCACTTGGCCGTCGACGCGCCCGTCCACGACCAGCGGAAGTGCACGGCCCGGCCGTCGAAGCTCGCCTTGCCGTCGTACGCCTTGAACTGCCGGGGCGCCTCGGGCGCGGCCACCAGAAACCTTTCGGCCGGTTCGGACGCGGACTCGGTGAGCAGCGGCCGCAGTTCGTCGGCGTAGTACTCCGCGAGGGTCTCCCGCTCGGCCGGGAGGACGAGCCGGTAGGGGTCGCTGCCGTCCTTCAGCTGCCCGGCGGCGGCCTCCATGAGGGGATCGGCGCCCGGGCGCGGCTCGGCTCGCAGGACCACGGTGCCCCGTTTGCCGGGAGCGAGCGTCACCCCCGCGAGCGCGGCGAACGGCACCCGGCGTTCCCCCAGCGTCTGGAAGAGCCTGGGTGTGCGAATCCCCCGTTCGTAGCGGATGAGCACGGAGTCGGACTCGAACTCCCAGGCGGCATGAAATCCGGCCAGTACGTCACCCATGCGGCTCATCGTATGCGGCACGTGCTTCCCAGTCCCATCCCCGCGCATACCGCACTTCCTGCTGTCTCTACGCGCGTCCGGCCATCAACGTGCCGGACAAACCCGCCCGGCACCCGTCATCGTCGTGGGCACACGTCACCGCGCCGTACGCGCCAACCCCGATGTCGGCGAGGTTGCGCAGGCTGTCCGTGCCCGGCTCGAAGTAGCCGGCGTGTCCCTGTGCGTCGTGCGCCGACAGCACCCGTGCCCCGAAGGAGGAGGAGACGGGGTCGGCGCCGTGGCCGAGTCCGCCGAGCTCCAAGTAGGGGACGTCCTGGATCCAGTCGGTGGCGTCCCGCATCGCCCACACCCGGGCCGAGGTGTCCAGGTGCGAGGCGTTCTCGACCCGCATCCCGGGGCTGGCGGCCACCGCTATGTCGGACACCCGGTCCGGCATGTCGTGCGCGGCCACCCCGCAGACCACCGAGCCGTAGCTGTGGCAGAACATCGACACCGGCGCCTCGCCGGGCAGCGCGCCCAGCAGCGCGTTGAGGCGTACGGCGCCCTGCGCGGCGGCCGTGCCGGTCGCCGCGCCCACGCCGAGACCGTCGGGCGCGGTGTAGTCGGCCCAGGCGATCACCGCCGTACGGGTCGAGGGGCTCGCCGTGTGCTCCGCCTTGTACAGCGCCTTGGCCATGCCGACCGGGGCGGTGTACTGACGGTTCGTCCGCTGGAAGGTGAGCAGGTCGGTGTCGACGCCGGGGACGACGACGGAGATCCGCTCGGCCCTGGTGAGGTCGCCGAACACCTCGGCGACCCGGCCGCTGCCGTCCGGGTCGAAGGCGAGGATCTGCCGGCCCTTCGCCATCAGCGCCTCGTAGCGGTGCATCCGGCGGCCCGCGTCCTGCTGTCCGGCCGCGGTGAGCCGTGGGTCGTGCATACGTTTCTTCTCGACGGCGCGCTGCTGGTCGAGGGCGATGTGGTTGGCCCGGTAGCGCAGGGCGGCCGGGGCACCGTTCATGTTGCCGACCGCGAGCGGGTAGCGGTGCATGAGCCGGTCGCGCTCCTGCACGGTGAGCGTGGCGAAGAAACGGGTGAGCAGCGCGGGGGACGCCTCCGGGTCCGGCAGGTGGAGACCGCGCAGCCTGCCGTGCTCCCACTTGTCGAGGGAGGTCTGCATGGCGGTGGTCTCGCGGTGCGTGCGCATGGCCGTCCAGCCGGTGGTCGCGAGCATCACGAACACCACGGCCAGGGCGAGCAGCGCGCGCCAGACGTTCAGTGGCGGGGAGGTGTCGAAGGAAGTCACTGGGAGGACACACTAGGAGAACGAAGGGGTCTCGCGGTAACTGAGTGACAGTTATCACGTTTCGGCAAACGTGTGGCCGATCACGACTCGTGTGGCCCGTCTCAGATCGCGGGGCGCTCGCGCCAGTTCCCGGTGAGCGCCGGTCCCACCTGGTCGAGGTACGACGCGGTGAGTTCGCGGATCGCCGTGACGCTGAAGTCGTCGCCGACCGACCAGTGCCGCTCGGTGACCCGGATGACCGCGCCGAACACGGCGACCACGAGCCGGGGCCGCGGGTCGGTGTCCGGGTCGACGCCCTCCCGCTCGGCGATGATCCGCGCGATCTCCTCCTCCGTCTCCGACTGGCGCCGCAGATGGGCGGCGAACAGCACCGGCGTCGCCTCGATCATCTTGTACGTGCGCATCAGCAGTTCCACCGGGACGTACCGCTCGATGGCCTCCTCGATGCTGTCCCAGCTGTCCATGACGGACCGGCGCAGCGCCTCCAGCGGGGGCTCAACGGCCGGGCGCCGGCGCACCGCCTCGACGTAGTGCGCCTCGGTGAGCCGTGGCACGAAGAAGGCCACGTCCTCCTTGCTGGCGAAGTAGCGGAAGAAGGTGCGCTGCGAGACGTCGACGGACTCGGCGATCTCGTCGACGGTGGTGTGCTCGTAGCCCCGGGTCACGAACAGCTCCAGCGCGTTGCGCAGCAGCGCGTCCCGGGTGCGCTGTTTCTTGCGTTCGCGCAGCGTTTCCATGTCTGACAGTTACTGACTAGTGATTTTGTTTGTCAACTGTCAGCGGCTGTCACTAGCCTCGATCGTATGACTAGTCAGACCACGATCGACACGGCGGGGTCGGGGGACGTAACACCTACAGCCCTGCCGGAACAGCCGCCGGCCTCCGGCCTGCGCGGCCACCCCTGGTTCACCCTGATCACCGTCGCCGTCGGGGTCATGATGGTCGCCCTCGACGGCACCATCGTGGCCATCGCCAACCCGGCGATCCAGAAGGACCTCGGCGCCACCTTCGCCCAGGTGCAGTGGATCACCAACGGCTACTTCCTCGCCCTCGCGGTCTCCCTGATCACCGCAGGCAAGCTCGGTGACCGCTTCGGCCACCGCCAGACCTTCCTGATCGGCGTCGTCGGCTTCGCGGCCGCCTCGGGCGCCATCGGCCTGTCCGACAGCATCGGCCTGGTCGTCACCTTCCGCGTCTTCCAGGGCCTGTTCGGCGCACTGCTGATGCCGGCCGCGCTGGGCCTGCTGCGGGCCACCTTCCCGGCCGAGAAGCTCAACATGGCGATCGGCATCTGGGGCATGGTCATCGGCGCCTCCACCGCGGGCGGCCCGATCCTCGGCGGTGTGCTGGTGCAGCACGTCAGCTGGCAGTCGGTGTTCTTCATCAACGTGCCGGTCGGCCTGCTCGCCCTCGTCCTGGGCGTCCTGATCCTGCGTGACCACCGCGCTGAGAACGCGCCGCGCTCCTTCGACCTGCTCGGCATCGCCCTGCTCTCCGGCGCGATGTTCTGCCTGGTCTGGGCGCTCATCAAGGCGCCGAGCTGGGGCTGGGGCGCCGGCCTGACGTGGACGTTCATCGCCGTGTCGGTGCTGGGCTTCGCCCTCTTCTCCTTCTGGGAGACCAGGGTCAAGGAGCCGCTGATCCCGCTCACCCTGTTCCGCTCGGTCCCGCTCTCCGCGGGCGTGGTCCTGATGGTCCTGATGGCCATCGCCTTCATGGGCGGCCTGTTCTTCGTGACGTTCTACCTCCAGAACGTCCACGGCATGGACCCGGTGGACGCCGGCCTCCATCTGCTGCCCCTCACCGGCATGATGATCGTCGGCTCCCCGCTGGCCGGCGCCGCGATCACCAAGCTCGGCCCGCGGATCCCGCTGGCCGGCGGCATGGCGGCCACCGCGATCGCCATGTACGGCATGTCCACCCTGAAGGCGGACACCGGCAGCGGCGCGATGTCCATCTGGTTCGCCCTGCTCGGCCTCGGCCTCGCGCCGGTCATGGTCGGCGCCACCGAGGTCATCGTCGGCAACGCGGCGATGGAGCTGTCCGGTGTGGCCGGTGGTCTCCAGCAGGCCGCGATGCAGATCGGCGGCAGCCTCGGTACGGCCGTGCTGGGCGCCGTGATGGCCTCCAAGGTCGACAGCGACCTGCCGGGCAACTGGGCCGACGCGGGGCTGCCGAAGCTGACCGACGCGCAGCTGGCGCAGGCCTCCGAGGCGGTCCAGGTCGGTGTCGCGCCGGTCGCCAAGGGGACGCCCGCGGAGATCGCCGCGAAGATCTCCGACGTCGCCCACGACACGTTCATCTCCGGCATGAGCCTCGCCTCGTTGGTCGCGGCGGGTGTGGCGGCGGTCGCGATCCTGGTCGCGCTGCTCACCAAGCGCGGCGAGAACGCGGACGCCGGCGCGGGCGTCGGGCACGTCTGACGCGGGTTCAGCGCACCGCGCAGGCCGGTATGTCCGGTTTCTTTTGGCGGAGTTCCCCTATCAGGGTGACCCCGCTAAAGATTCCTCGCACTCGGCGCGCGCCGCAGGTCACAGTGGGTCAAGTCCTCCGCAGGGCATGGGAGGGCAGCCGGGCCGCGGCGCGCTGCTGGAGGGGGGCAGCGCGCGGGCAGGTCTGCGGACGCGGAACAGGGGTACCCGGTCATCGCACCCGAACAGTCCATGGAGACCAGGGAGTTGATGATGGCGAGCTTCGGGCAACGAACACGCGGATACCCCCGTTCACGCGGCCGGGCAGGTGCGCGGACCGGGCTGGACCGTGGCACGCTCGGAATCATCGGCACGATATTCGCCGTGGTCGGCTTCTTCGCACTGGGGATCGTGCTGGGGCCGGCGGCACTGGTGTGCGGCTGGCTCTCCATGGGCCGGGTATGGAACCCGAAGAGTTCCATACCGGCGCTGGTGGCGGTGGTGCTGGGAGCGATCGACACGCTGCTGGCACTGCTGTGGCTGGGTGGCGTCTCGCTGTAGCTGCGGCCCGGTGGGGGTCGCTCGCGCCCACGCGGCGGAGCCGCAAATCGACACAGCCCCGCGCCCCTGAAGGGGCGCCTCAGCCGCGGGCGGTCGCGCCTCCCCCAGAGCCCGAAAGGCCTGGGGGGACCCCCAGGTGGCACGGGGGGGCGCAGCGGCACCCGGTCAGCGCCGGTGAGCGCAACGCCGTGACCTCGGCCCCCACCCCCTCGCGCAGGGCAGCGACCTCCGCCCGGAGCGCCCGTACTTCCTCGGTCAGCATCCCGATCGCCTCCGTCTGCCGGCGCTCCTCCACGTCGTCCTTCTCGAACCGTGCGATGAACCATGTCGCGATGTTCGCCGTCACCACACCCAGCAGGGCGATCCCGGACAGCATCAGGCCGACCGCGATCATCCGGCCCAGCCCGGTCGTCGGTGCGTGGTCGCCGTACCCCACCGTCGTCATCGTCGTGAACGACCACCACAGGGCGTCACCCAGCGTCCGGATGTTCCCGTTCGGAGAGTCCCGCTCCACCGACAGCACGGCCAGCGACCCGAACATCAGCAGTCCGACGACCGCGCCCACCACATACGTCGTCAGCTGGATCTGCGAGGCCATCCGGGCCCGCCGCCCCACCAGCGTCAGCGTCGCGACGAGCCGCAGCAGCCGCAGCGGCTGGAGCAGCGGCAGCACCACCGCGCACAGGTCTATCCAGTGGGTCCGCACGAACTCCTTGCGCCGGGGCGCCAGAGCCAGCCGTGCGAGGTAGTCGAGAGCGAACGAACCCCACACCACCCACTCCGCCACCGTGCACGCGGCGGTGAGGTCATGCCCTGCGGAACTGTCCACGATCGGCAGCGCGTAGGCGACGGCGAAGGCCACCGCGAGCGCCAGCAACGGCCGTTGGGTGAGCTGTTCCCAACGCGCCTGCGCGGACTGTTCCTCCATGTGCGCATCGTAGGCATCGTCCGCGCCCCAAAGGGGCGCGGGGAACTGCGCGACCGGCCCCCACCGGACCCGCAGCTCCCCACCGCCTGCCCCGGCCGAAGCCGAGCGCAGCGGCTACGCGTCGCCGCCCGCCGCGCCCGGGTGCGCCGCCGTCACGTCCAGCAGCTGGTAGCGGTCGATGGCCTGCTTGAGCACCGAGCGGTCGAGCCTGCCCTCACGGGCCAGCTCGGTCAGCACCGCGACCACGATCGACTGCGCGTCGATGTGGAAGAACCGGCGCGCCGCACCGCGCGTGTCGGCGAAGCCGAAGCCGTCGGCGCCCAGCGACTGGTACGTGCCCGGCACCCAGCGCGCGATCTGGTCCGGAACCGATCGCATCCAGTCGGACACGGCCACGAACGGACCCTCGGCGCCGCTCAGCTTGCGCGTCACGTACGGGGTGCGCTGCTCCTCCTCCGGGTGAAGGAGGTTGTGCTCCTCGCAGGCCACGGCCTCGCGCCGCAGCTCGTTCCAGGAGGTGGCGGACCAGACGTCGGCCTTCACGTTCCAGTCCGTGGCGAGGATCCGCTGCGCCTCGATCGCCCAGGGCACGGCGACACCGGACGCCATGATCTGCGCCGGGACGGTGCCGTCCGTGCCCGCGCTGATCCGGTGGATGCCCCTGAGGATGCCCTCGACGTCCACGTCGGCCGGCTCGGCCGGGTGCCGGATCGGCTCGTTGTAGACGGTCAGGTAGTAGAAGACGTCCTCGCCGTGCGGGTGCTCGGCGTCGCCGCCGTACATCCGGCGCAGGCCGTCCTGGACGATGTGCGCGATCTCGTACGAGTACGCGGGGTCGTAGGCCACACAGCCAGGGTTCGTCGAGGCGAGCAGCTGGGAGTGGCCGTCGGCGTGCTGGAGGCCCTCACCGGTCAGGGTCGTACGGCCGGCGGTCGCGCCCAGGACGAAACCGCGCGCCAGCTGGTCGGCCATCTGCCAGAACTGGTCGCCGGTGCGCTGGAATCCGAACATCGAGTAGAAGACGTAGACCGGGATGAGCGGCTCGCCGTGGGTGGCGTAGGCCGAGCCCGCCGCGATCAGCGAGGCCGTGCAGCCGGCCTCGGAGATGCCGTCGTGCAGCATCTGGCCGGTCGGCGACTCCTTGTAGGCGAGCAGCAGGTCGCGGTCGACCGACTCGTACTGCTGGCCGAGCGGGTTGTAGATCTTCGCGCTCGGGAAGAAGGAGTCCATGCCGAAGGTGCGGTACTCGTCCGGCGCGATCAGTACGAAGCGGCGGCCGAGCTCCTTGTCCCGCATGAGGTCCTTGAGGAGACGGACAAAGGCCATGGTCGTCGCGATGGACTGCTGGCCGGTGCCCTTCTTCACGGTCGCGTACGTCTTGTCGTCCGGCAGGGCGAGCGGTTGGGAGCGCACGACGCGGGTCGGGACGTAGCCGCCGAGCCCCTTGCGCCGGTCGTGCATGTACTGGATCTCCTCCGAGTTCCGGCCCGGGTGGTAGTACGGCGGCACGCCGGACTCCAGCTCCTGGTCGGAGATCGGCAGGTGCAGCCGGTCCCGGAAGCCCTTGAGGTCGGCGACCGTCAGCTTCTTCATCTGGTGCGTGGCGTTGCGGCCCTCGAAGTTCGGGCCCAGCGTCCAGCCCTTGATCGTCTTGGCCAGGATGACCGTCGGCTGGCCCCGGTGCTCGGTGGCCGCCTTGAACGCCGCGTAGATCTTGCGGTGGTCGTGGCCGCCGCGGCCCAGGTGCAGGATCTGGTCGTCGGTCATGTGCTCGACCATCGCGCGCAGCCGCTGGTCGTCGCCGAAGAAGTGGTCGCGGATGTACGCGCCGGACTCGGTGGCGTAGGTCTGGAACTGGCCGTCCGGCGTCGTGTTCATCCTGTTGACCAGCACGCCGTCACGGTCCTGGGCGAGCAGCGGGTCCCAGGTGCGGTCCCAGACCAGCTTGATCACGTTCCAGCCGGCGCCCCGGAAGACCGACTCCAGCTCCTGGATGATCTTGCCGTTGCCACGCACCGGGCCGTCGAGCCGCTGGAGGTTGCAGTTGACGACGAAGGTCAGGTTGTCCAGGCCCTCGCGGGCGGCGATGGACAGCTGGCCGAGCGACTCCGGTTCGTCCATCTCGCCGTCGCCGAGGAATGCCCAGACGTGCGAATTCGAGGTGTCGGCGATCCCGCGCGCGTGCATGTAGCGGTTCATCCGCGCCTGGTAGATCGCGCCGATCGGGCCGAGGCCCATCGACACCGTCGGGAACTCCCAGAAGTCCGGCATGGAGCGCGGGTGCGGGTAGCTGGAGAGGCCGTTCGGGTATTTCGACTTCTCCTGGCGGAAGCCGTCCAGCTGCTCCTCGCCGAGCCGGTCGAGCAGGAACGCGCGCGCGTAGATACCGGGGGAGGCGTGGCCCTGGAAGAAGACCTGGTCGCCGCCGTGGCCGTCGTCCTTGCCGCGGAAGAAGTGGTTGAAGCCGACGTCGTAGAGGGACGCGGAGGAGGCGAAGGTGGCGATGTGGCCGCCGACGCCGATGCCCGGACGCTGTGCGCGGGAGACCATCACGGCCGCGTTCCAGCGGGTCGCGTTGAGGACCTTGCGCTCGATCTCCTCGTTGCCCGGGAAGAACGGCTCCGCGCGGGTGGGGATCGTGTTGACGTAGTCCGTGCTGCGCATCTCGGGTACGGCCACCCGCCGCTCGCGGGCGCGCTCGATCAGGCGGAGCATCAGGTAACGGGCCCGTTCCCGGCCGCGCTCGTCCACGGCGGCGTCGAGCGAGTCGAGCCACTCCTGGGTTTCCTCGGGATCGAAGTCAGGAACCTGACTCGGAAGGCCGCCAATGATGATCGGGTTGCGATCGGATCCGGAAGCCACGCTGTTCCTTACCTGTCAGAGGGGCACTGATTCCCTGCGTTTTCCTGCATATCCCTGCGCCGCTGTCCATCGTCCACCTCGGGGCAGCGCACGTCATCTCTACCGTGAGGTAACTCGGTCCCGGCCAAAACGCAACGATACGCCCGGGGTGTGACGTGTTTGGCAAACTCGTTCGACCGACGTATGTGAGGATGATTCCGAAAGGAACATAGCGGGCAAAAGGGAGTGGTGTGTGCCACACCTGTCTGCGATACGGTGCCGGGAGTTGCGGCGACACGGCCGGGATCGTCACCGTTTCGGCGGTCTGAACGGCCGGGTACTTGCGCGATCCGTCCCGCCCGTGTGGACTACGGCCAATGCTTCGCGCACGCGCGTGGCTGAGTTAATCAACAAGACATGATCAGGAGGCAACCCGTGAGCGCGACCGCGGACCACGCGGAGGAGCGGACCACCCCTGCCGTCAGGCTGGGGTTCCAGCCAGACCAGGTGGTCCAGGAGATCGGCTACGACGACGACGTCGACCAGGAACTCCGCGAGTCCATCGAAGACACCATCGGCACCGAGTTGGTGGACGAGGACTACGACGACGTGGCCGACGCCGTGGTGCTGTGGTTCCGTGAGGATGACGGCGACCTGACGGACGCGCTGGTGGATGCCGTCACCTACATGGAGGAAGGCGGCTGGATCCTGCTGCTGACTCCGAAGACGGGCCGTGACGGCTACGTCGAGCCGAGCGACATCGGCGAGGCGGCCACGACCGCCGGCCTCTCGCAGACCAAGAGCGTCAGCGTGGGCAAGGACTGGAACGGCAGCCGGCTGCTGACCCCGAAGGGCGCCGCCAAGAAGCGCTGAGCCCCGACCGGGGGGGGGGCCGCGCGCCCCCGCCGCCGCCCCCCGCGCCCGCGGGGCCCCCCCCCAGGACCCCCCCCAGCTGGGGGACCACCCCCA
>NZ_JBSHAF010000039.1:43990-77537 GCF_053611365.1 Streptomyces sp. NPDC054813
TGACTGTTAGAGAGGGCGCGCGCGCCGCAGCCGCCGTCCCCCCCGCGCGGCCGCCGCCCTCGCGGGGGCCGCGGGGGGGGCGGGGCGGGGGGGCCCCCCCCCCCCCCCCCCGGCCTGCCGTGATCGCCGCGCAAGGGCCGCCGCATAGGGTGTCCTCACCCGAACAGCCCCTTACGAAGGGATGCAGCGATGGCGATCCAGGTCGGCGACAAGGCGCCCGACTTCGAGCTCAAGGACAACCACGGCCGGTCCGTGAAGCTGTCCGACTTCCGCGGCGAGAAGAACGTCGTGCTGCTCTTCTACCCGTTCGCCTTCACCGGCGTGTGCACCGGTGAGCTGTGCGAGCTGCGCGACAACCTGCCGCAGTTCGAGGACCGCGGCACCCAGCTGCTCGCCGTCTCCAACGACTCCATCCACACCCTGCGGCTCTTCGCCGAGCAGGAGGGCCTGGAGTACCCGCTGCTCAGCGACTTCTGGCCGCACGGCGAGATCTCGCGCGCCTACGGCGTCTTCGACGAGGCCAAGGGCTGCGCGGTCCGCGGCACCTTCGTCATCGACAAGGAGGGCGTCGTGCGGTGGACCGTGGTCAACGGACTGCCGGACGCCCGCGACGTGAACGATTACGTGCGGGCGCTCGACGCCCTGTAGACCGCTCCGCGGACCGCTCGTCGATCCCCTAGGGGACGACACGGCCGACACCCGGTAATTCTTCGGGGTCCAGGGCCTGCGGGGGGCGGGAACCCGTCACTAGGATCGAATCGTTGATCCGGTATCCGAAGCACGACGGGGGCTCCCCGCCCCTGGACACCACAAGGGAGGACTCGTGGGAGTCAGCCTCAGCAAGGGCGGCAACGTTTCGCTGACGAAGGAGGCCCCGGGCCTGACCGCGGTCCTCGTCGGTCTGGGCTGGGACGTCCGGACCACCACCGGCGCCGACTTCGACCTGGACGCCAGCGCGCTGCTGCTGGACACGGCCGGCAAGGTCGCCAGTGACCAGAACTTCGTCTTCTTCAACAACCTCAAGAGCCCCGACGGCTCGGTCGAGCACACCGGTGACAACATCACCGGTGAGGGCGAGGGCGACGACGAGGTGATCAAGGTCAACCTGGCCACGGTCCCCGCCGACGTCGACAAGATCGTCTTCCCGGTGTCGATCTACGACGCCGACAACCGCCAGCAGTCCTTCGGCCAGGTCCGCAACGCGTTCATCCGCGTGGTGAACCAGGCCGGCGGCGCCGAGATCGCCCGCTACGACCTGTCCGAGGACGCCTCGACCGAGACCGCGATGGTCTTCGGCGAGCTGTACCGCAACGGCGCGGAGTGGAAGTTCCGCGCCATCGGCCAGGGCTACGCCTCCGGCCTGCGCGGCATCGCCCAGGACTTCGGCGTCAACGTCTGAGCCCATCATCCGAGGGCCTCGGCACTCGCACGTCCGCTCTGTCCGGCGCCGCACCGTTTACGGTCGGCGCCGGACGCGCAGGACAACCGGAGAAGCACCACTAGGGGAGGATCATCACCATGGGCGTCACGCTCGCCAAGGGAGGCAATGTCTCCCTCTCCAAGGCCGCACCGAACCTCACCAACGTCATGATCGGACTCGGCTGGGACGCCCGCTCCACCACCGGCGCCCCCTTCGACCTGGACGCCAGCGCGTTGCTGTGCAAGGACGGCCGGGTGCTCGGCGACGAGTGGTTCGTCTTCTACAACCAGCTCAAGAGTCCCGACGGTTCGGTCGAGCACACCGGCGACAACCTCACCGGTGAGGGCGAGGGCGACGACGAATCGATTCTGGTCGACCTGCCCATGGTGCCGGCCGAGTGCGACAAGATCATCTTCCCGGTCTCCATCCACATGGCCGACGAGCGCGGCGAGACCTTCGGCCAGGTCTCCAACGCGTTCATCCGGGTCGTCAACCAGGCCGACGGCCAGGAGCTCGCCCGCTACGACCTGTCCGAGGACGCCTCCACCGAGACCGCCATGATCTTCGGCGAGCTCTACCGGTACCAGGGCGAGTGGAAGTTCCGGGCCGTCGGCCAGGGCTACGCGTCCGGGCTGCGGGGCATCGCGCTCGACTTCGGTGTGAACGTCTCGTAGCACCCGTCACAGCCGGATGTAGGGCCCGCGCGAGCCGTAGGACACCGATGCCCTCTAGACTCCGTGGTCAACAGTGAGTAAAGCCGAGTACGGCGCGGGAGAGACCCGTACCACACCATGATTGGGTAGCCAGTGCTTCTGAAAACCTTCGGCTGGTCGTTCGCGATCACCGCGCTCGGCCTGGTCGCCGCGGTCTTCTACGGGGGGTGGGAGGCCTTCGGCATCGTCGCGATCCTCGCCGTCCTCGAGATCTCCCTGTCGTTCGACAACGCGGTCGTCAATGCCGGAATCCTGAAGAAGATGAGTGCCTTCTGGCAGAAGATCTTCCTCACGGTCGGTGTGCTCATCGCGGTCTTCGGCATGCGGCTGGTCTTCCCTGTGGTGATCGTCGCGGTCACCGCCAAGATGGGCCCCATCGAGGCCGTCGACCTCGCGCTCAACAACAAGGACCGCTACCAGGAACTGGTCACCGACGCCCACCCGGCGATCGCCGCCTTCGGCGGTATGTTCCTGCTGATGATCTTCCTCGACTTCATCTTCGAGGACCGGGACATCCAGTGGCTGCGCTGGATCGAGCGCCCGCTGGCCAAGCTCGGCAAGGTCGACATGCTGTCGGTCTGCATCGCCCTGATCGTCCTGCTGATCACCTCCTTCACCTTCGCCACCCACGCCCACCAGCACGGCGGCGGCCACGTCGACAAGGCGCAGACGGTCCTGATCGCGGGTATCGCCGGTCTGATCACCTACATGATCGTCGGCGGCCTCTCCGGCTTCTTCGAGGACCGGCTGGAAGCCGAGGAGGAGCGGGAGCACGAGGAGGAGGAAGAGGCCGAGCGCACCGGCAAGAAGAAGTCGGCGGTCGTCCTGGCCGGCCAGGCCGCGTTCTTCATGTTCCTCTACCTGGAGGTCCTGGACGCGTCCTTCTCCTTCGACGGCGTGATCGGCGCGTTCGCCATCACCAACGACATCGTGCTCATGGCCCTCGGCCTCGGTATCGGCGCGATGTACGTCCGGTCGCTCACGGTCTACCTGGTCCGGCAGGGCACCCTCGACGACTACGTCTATCTGGAGCACGGCGCCCACTACGCGATCGGCGCGCTGGCGGTCATCCTGATGGTCACCATCCAGTACCAGATCAACGAGGTCATCACCGGTCTCGTCGGCGTCGTCCTGATCGGCTGGTCGTTCTGGTCCTCCGTGCGACGCAACCAGCGGCTGGCGGCGGCCGAGGGAAAAGCGGGGACGGACGAGAAGGCTGAGGTCTCGTCCGGCGTCTGAACCGGCTCACCGGGCCGAAAACGGAGGGTGTGACACCCTTCTGGACGAGGAACGCTCTGTTCGGGGCGGCCGACACGGTCGGCCGCCCCGAGGCGTCGGCAGAAGTCTCTGGGGGCGGGAATGGGTTTCTTCGACGGGCTGCTGGGCGGAAGGGCGGCCGAGTTCGACTCGGGCAGCGCCGCGTCCAACTCCATCGAGCTCACCAAGCGGCACCAGCAGGTGTCCCTCACCAAGCAGGGCGCGGCCACCGGCAACCTGCGGATCAACCTGAGCTGGCGGATGCGGACGTCCGACTTCGACGGCGAACAGCGGACCAGCCTGTTCCGGCACCCCTTCAAGGCGCTCAGACCGCCGGAGGTGATCGGGCACGGGCAGAGCATGGTCAACGTCGACCTCGACCTCGGGGCGCTGTACGAGCTGACCGACGGGAGCAAGGGGGTCGTACAGCCGCTCGGCGGCCTGCTCGGGGACGTCAACGCTCCGCCGTACATCAAGCTCAGCGGCGACGACCGGTTCGGGTCGGCGTCCGGCGAGACGATGTACGTCAACCTGGATCATCGCGATGACATCAAGCGGTTGCTGGTGTTCGTGTACATCTACGACCAGACGCCGGCGTTCGACCGTACCCACGCGATCGTGACGCTGTACCCGAGCAACGGGCCGCGGATCGAGATCGGCCTGGACGAGCGGCATCCGCAGGCCCGGTCCTGTGCGGTGGTGATGATCGAGAACGTGAAGGGCGAGCTGGTCGTCCGGCGTGAGGTGAAGTTCGTGTACGGGTTCCAGGGGGAGCTGGACCGGTTGTACGGGTGGGGCCTGCAGTGGGGGCGGGGCTACAAGACGAAGGTGGAGAAGTAGGCCCCGCACCTGGATACAGCCCCGCACCCCCAGGCCGATCCAGTCACCGCCCGATGAATTGCGGGCCCTGCGGAGGCAGCCGGAAGTCCGCGTTCGGGACCGTTGCCACCGGGATCGGGGCCGGTGGGGGGTAGCCGTAGCCCGACTGGGGCTGTTGCTGGGGGTAGCCGTAGGCCGGCTGCGGGGCGGGTGAGGCCGGCTGGGGGTAGCCGTAGGCAGGCTGGGCCGGGACCGAGGTCGGCTGCTCGGGAGGCAGCGGCTGGGAGGCCTGGGGCTCCTCCAGCGTCTCCGACTCGTCCACCGAGATGCCGAAGTCGGTCGCCAGGCCCTTGAGGCCGTTGCTGTAGCCCTCGCCCAGCGCGCGGAACTTCCAGCCCTCGCCCCTGCGGTACAGCTCGCCGCAGATCAGGGCCGTCTCGGCGCCGGTCTCCGGCTTGATGTCGAAGTGGGCCAGCGGCTCGGCGTCGGGGGCCGAGGCGTCGTACAGCAGGATGCGCAGGGCGGGTACGTGTTCGAAGGGGATGCCGTCCGCCGATGCGACCAGGAGGATTCGGCCGACATTGGGCTCGACACCGGGGAGATCTGTCTGGATCGTGTCGGTGAGGCCTTCGGCCACCCGTTTCTTGCCGAGCCGCCAGACTTTCCCGGACGGGTGCCGGGGCTGGTTGTAGAAGACGAAGTCCTCGTCGGAGCGCACACGTCCCTCGGGGCCGAGGAGCAGCGCCGAGGCATCCACGTCCGGAACTCCCTGCCCGGGCGTCCAGCGCAGCACGGCCCGGACCGTGGTGGCTTCCAGCGGGACGTTCGACCCCTTCAGCATCGCGTGCGTCATGCGGTCATCCTGCCCTCTCGGTCCTGGTCACGACAACGCGGGGGGCCTCGCGGCCGACACAGGCGGGTTACCTGGAATTCATGCCCGACGGGAACCCTCGACATGGCTTTGTACGTACTATTACCGGCCACCCTTTACCCAATCCACAGGCTAGGCCCACGCCACGGGGGAGTTCTATGCGTCATTTCGGGCACATTGCACCTGAGGTGCGCCAGCGCCTCTTCCACCAGGAGCCGTGCGAGTTCACCGCCGACTCCCCGGCCCGGCTGCTCTCCGCGGCCCTGGGCGCCACGCTGTACAGCCCGGCCACCCGGGAGCGGCTCGCCGACGACATCGTCAAACAGGCGGGACTCGGCGTGGTCTCGATGGTGCTGTGCCTGGAGGACTCCATCGGCGACGAGGACGTGGCGGCGGGCGAGGAGAACCTCGTCCGGCAGTTCGCCGACCTGGCCGCCCGGGTCCGCGAGGGCGTGGAGCTGCCGCTGCTCTTCATCCGGGTCCGCGAGCCCGAGCAGATCCCCGATCTCGTACGACGGCTCGGTGACAGCGTGTCGCTGCTGTCCGGTTTCGTGTTCCCGAAGTTCACCGAGGAGCGCGGCATCCCCTTCCTGCAGGCCCTGGACGGCGCCGAGGCGCGCAGCGGCCGCCGGCTGTTCGGGATGCCCGTCCTGGAGACACCCGAGCTGATGTACCGCGAGACGCGCGTGGACGCCCTGGAGGGCATCGCCCGCGCCGTCGACAAGTACCGTGACAAGGTGCTGGCGCTGCGCCTCGGCGTGACCGACTTCTGCTCGTCGTACGGACTGCGGCGGGCACCCGACATGACCGCCTACGACGTGCAGATCATCGCCTCCGTCATCGCCGACGTGGTGAACATGCTGGGGCGGGCCGACGGCACCGGGTTCACGGTGACCGGACCGGTCTGGGAGTACTTCCGGGTGCCCGAGCGCATGTTCAAGCCGATGCTGCGGACCAGCCCCTTCCTGGAGGAGCAGGCCGTGGAACTGCGCAACCGGCTCATCGAGCACGCCATGGACGGCCTGCTGAGAGAGATCTCCCTGGACCAGGCCAACGGGCTGCTCGGCAAGACCTGCATCCACCCCTCGCACGTCATCCCCGTGCACGCGCTGTCGGTCGTCAGTCACGAGGAGTTCTGCGACGCCCAGGACATCCTGCGGCCGGAACGGGGCGGCGGGGGTGTACTTCGCTCGGCGTACACGAACAAGATGAACGAGGTGAAGCCGCACCGCGCCTGGGCCGAGCGGACCATGCTGCGGGCCGAGGTGTTCGGCGTGGCCAACGAGGACGTCGGCTTCGTGGAGCTGCTCGCCGCCGGAATCCCCGGCTGACGGGCCTAGGGGACGACACAGGAAGCGCATGAACATCGCAGTGAACAACGGGGACTGGACCGGTAGCTGGGTCGCCGAGCGGCTCGGCGTCGAACTCGTGGGCGACGACGGTCTGCGGGCCCTTCTCGGACTCGCCCTGCGCCGCAACCCGAAGCGGGCCCACCTGCTGGTCTCCAACGTGCTCGGCAAGCATGTGCCCCAGTCGCCGGCGGTGGTGTACGGCCACGGGTTCGGTCTGGGCCGACGGGTACGCGATCTCCTCGGTGACGAGGAGGCGGCCCGGGCGGTGGTGGTGGGTTACGCCGAGACGGCCACGGGCCTCGGGCATTCGGTGGCCGACGGCATCGGCCTCGCCCCGTACCTGCACTCCACACGCCGGCCGGTCGCCGGGGTCGAGCCCGCGGGGGGCTTCGAGGAGTCCCACTCCCACGCGACGTCCCACCTGCTGCTCCCCGAGGACCCCGCCCTGCTCTCCGGTGACGGCCCCCTGGTCCTCGTCGACGACGAGTTCTCCACGGGCAACACGGTCCTGAACACGATCAGGGACCTGCACGCCCGTTATCCGCGGAAACGTTACGTCGTGGTGGCTCTGGTGGATATGCGATCACCGGCGGATGCGGGGCGACTGACGTCGTTCGCCGAGGAGATCGGCGCGCGGGTGGACCTGGTGGCGGCGGCGTCGGGGACGGTGAAGCTGCCCGAGGGCGTCCTGGAAAAGGGTCAGGAGCTGGTGGCTCGGTACGAAGAGAGTGCCGCGACAGGTGATCAGCCGTCCGCAGCGCCGTCGGGGCCGTGGGGGGGGGGGGGCCCCCCCCCCCGGCGGGGGGGGGGGGGGCCGCCCCGCCGCGGGGGGGGGGGCGGCCCCCCCCGCGACAAGCCCCCACCGGTCCGCGGACGACGGACAACCGCACCACCCCCCACCTCACCCGCATCGACCTGCACTGGCCGCACGGCCTTCCCGACGGCGGACGGCACGGATTCACCCCCGCCCACCGAATACGCCTCGAAACGGCGCTTCCCGCCATGGCCGCCCGCCTGGCCGAGGCGCTGCCCCTGGGTACCCGCCGCGTACTCACCCTCGGCTTCGAGGAGCTGATGTACGCCCCCCTCAGAGTCGCCCGTGAGCTGGAGGCCCTCGTCGCCGCCGAGGTGCGGTACTCCACCACCACCCGCTCACCCGTGCTGGCCGTCGACGACCCCGGTTACGCCATCCGCAGCCGGCTCGTCTTCCCGGCCCACGACAACCCCGCCGACGGCCCCGGCGAGCGCTACGCGTACAACGTGGCCGGCGCCGGCTTCGACGCGGTGGTCGTCTTCGTCGACTCGGCCGGCGACACCCCCGAACTCCACGCCCCGGACGGCCTGTTGGCCCGGCTCGGCGCGCATGCCCCGCATGTCCTGCTCGCGGTTGTACCGTCGTACGTCCCCGCGCTGACCGAAGAGAGCCCCGCCATGCTGCCCGAGCCCCTCCGCGGCCCCGCCTTCTCCTCGTACCCGCCGGAGGACGTCGGCTGGCTGCTCCAGGACCTCTCGGACGTCACGCTGGAGGCGCCGACCGAGGAGCGCGAGGAGGCGATCCAGAGCGGCGGCGCGCACTACGCGGAGTCGCTGCCGGTGGAGTACCAGCCGAGCGAGCGGTACCAGGCGCTCTTCCACGCGGCCCTGGAGACCTCGGCCGCCCGGATCGCGCAGGCGGTCGGAGTCGTGACGGAGACCGTGCTGGCCGAACGGCCGGCCAGGCCGGTGCTGGTCTCGCTGGCCCGCGCCGGGACCCCGGTGGGCGTGCTGATGCGCCGCTGGGCGCAGTTCCGGTACGGCGTCGAGCTGCCGCACTACGCCGTGTCGATCGTGCGCGGCCGCGGTATCGACGCGAACGCGCTGCGCTGGCTGGCCGCGCACCACGACCCGCGGGACGTGGTCTTCGTGGACGGCTGGACCGGGAAGGGCGCGATCACCCGGGAACTCGCCGACGCGGTGGAGGAGTTCGAGGAGCGGGAGGGCGTCTCCGGGTTCGACCCGGAGATCGCGGTGCTCGCGGACCCCGGGTCGTGCGTGCGGACGTACGGCACCCGGGAGGACTTCCTGATCCCCTCCGCCTGTCTCAACTCGACCGTCTCCGGGCTGATCTCGCGGACCGTGCTGCGGGCCGACCTGGTGGGACCCGACGACTTCCACGGCGCGAAGTTCTACCGCGAGCTGGCCGGGGCCGATGTGTCGGTGGCCTTCCTGGACGCGGTCGCCGCCCGGTTCGAGGAGGTCGTGGACGCGGTGGACGCGGCCGTGAAGGAGCTGGCCGTCGCCGACCGCACGCCGACCTGGGAGGGCTGGGCGGCCGTCGAGCGGATCAGCGAGGAGTACGGCATCCACGACGTGAACCTCGTCAAGCCGGGCGTGGGGGAGACCACCCGGGTGCTGCTGCGCCGGGTGCCCTGGAAGATCCTGGCGCGGGCCGGGGCGGGCGCCGACCTCGACCACGTACGGCTGCTGGCCGAGCAGCGCGGTGTGCCGGTCGAGGAGGTCGGCGAACTGCCGTACACCTGTGTCGGGTTGATCCATCCCAAGTACACGCGCGGGGCGACCGGCGCCGACGGCAAGGCGGTGAACGTCTGATGGCGGTGCTGGTGGCGAGCGACCTCGACCGTACGCTCATCTACTCGGCGGGTGCGCTGGCGCTGACCATGCCGGACGCGCGGGCGCCCCGGCTGCTCTGTGTCGAGGTGCACGAGAGCAGGCCGCTGTCGTACCTGACCGAGACGTCCGCGCAGTTGCTGACCGAACTCGGGGACGCGGCCGTCTTCGTGCCGACGACCACCCGGACCCGTAAGCAGTACGAGCGGATCAACCTGCCGGGGCCGGCGCCGCGGTACGCCATCTGTGCCAACGGCGGGCATCTGCTGGTGGACGGGGTGTCCGACGGGGACTGGCACGGACAGGTGCTGGCGCGGCTGGCGGACGAGTGCGCGCCGCTGGACGAGGTAGAGGCGTATCTGACCGAGCACGCCGACCCGGTGTGGCTGCGCAAGCTCCGGGTCGCCGAGGATCTGTTCGCCTACCTGGTGGTGGAGCGGGAGCTGCTGCCCGAGGAGTGGGTGAAGAGCCTCGCGGTGTGGGCGGAGAACCGCGGCTGGACGGTGTCGTTGCAGGGGCGGAAGATCTACGCCGTGCCGAAGCCGCTGACGAAGAGCGCGGCGATGCGGGAGGTCGCGCGGCGGACCGGGGCCGGGCTGACGCTGGCCGCCGGGGACTCGCTGCTCGACGCCGACCTGCTGCTGGCCGCGGACCGTGGCTGGCGGCCGGGGCACGGCGAGTTGGCCGACGCCGGGTGGGCCGGGCCGGCCGTGGTCGCGTTGCCGGAGCGCGGAGTGCTCGCCGGAGAACGAATCCTGCGGGAATTCCTGAAGACGGTCCGTACGGAGGGCTAGCCGCAGCAGCCGCCGCCGCAGCAGCCCCCTCCGGAGCTTCCGGTGGAGCCGGCGGCGGGCGCGGACGCCGTGCCTCCCACCGCCACCGTCGACAAGAGCTTCACCGTGTCTTCATGCCCCTCGGGGCATGCCGCCGGAGCGGACGACTCGGCCATCGGGCGGGACAGTTCGAAGGTGTCGCCGCAGGCGCGGCAGCGGTACTCGTAGCGGGGCATGAGGACAGGCTAACGGGAGCGACGGCGGGTGAGGGGCATCGCTGCACCTCGGAAGTCCACGAGTGTTCCATTGGCCAGTGCACGTAGGCTTGGGGCGGTCCTCTGGCTGAGGCAGCCTGGCCCCTGAAGTTCCTCCACTTCCGGGGCCACGTCCCAGCCGGCGCGGCGGCAGCGACCTGGTTGTTCGTCGGCGTCACTACGCCTGCCGCACCTCAGCCTCTGATCCGGCCCGCTGCTCCGACTCGGGGTGGCGGGCCCGCCAGTACGGGTTGTCGTGCGGGAGGTTCGTGCTGACCCTGCCGTACATCCCGAACACCATCAGCACGAGGCCCACCACGAAACTGAACAGCACGTTCTGGATCCCGAAGGCCAGGAAGTTCGAGTCCGTGCCGAGCAGGCCGAGGAACAGGAAGCCGTTCAGGATGAACAGCACGCCGAGCACCATGTTCAGCGTGGACGCGAAGTTCCCGCCGATCACCATGCCGACGAAGAGCAGCAGCCCGACGCAGATCGACAGCACGCTCAGCGCGCCGTTGGTGTTCAGGCCGATCGCGGTGTTTCCGCCCGTGTCGAAGAAACCGATGTTGTTGGTGAGCCCGAGGATCCCGAAGGCCACCAGGAACAGGCCCATCAGGCCCGCACCGATCCGGTAGATCCTGTTCAGGCGGTGGTCGACGGGCAGTGCCTCGTCGAACATGATCCGCCGCCGTGTCTCCGGGTGTGCCAGGTGTGAGTGTGAGGCCATCTCCGCCTCCTGCTCTCGAATGCGGGTCGCCTTCCAATATCCGCCCGGTGCGGGTCATCGGCAAACGCCTCAGTGAGCGGTGCCCCGGTCCTCCCTGATCTGCGCGACCACGCGCGCGACCGACTGCCGTACCGCTTCCGTCTCCGTCAGGAAGTGCCAGTAGTCGGGATGACGCCCCTCCAGCGCCCCGGCCGCCCGCTCCAGCCGCGCCACCGCGTCGTCCAGCGGCCGCGCGTGCCGCGGATCCGGGCTGGTCCGCCCGGCCATCGCCAGCCGCTGCGCGTCCCGGATCGCGAACCGGGTCCGCTCGACCTCCGCCCGCGGATCCTTCTGTACGGCGTTGAGCCGGCTCAGCCGGTCACCGGCGGCGGACACCGCCTCGTCCGTACCGTTGAGCAGCGCCCGCACGGTGGAGAGCAGCGAGGTGGCATCCGCCCACTTCTGCGCGTCCCGCGCGGCCTGCGCCTCCCTCAGCTTCAGCTCGGCCTGCCGTACGTTCTGCGCGGCCTGTTCGGGCACCTGCTGGAGATCCTGCCAGCAGGCGGCCGAGAACCGTCGGCGCAGCTCACTGAGGACCGGATCCACCTGCCCGGCCCGGGTGGTCAGCGCCTGCGCCCGGGTCCGCAGGCTCACCAGCCGGTGATCGATCTCGGCGGCCCTCTCCGGCAGCCGCTCGGCCTCGACCCGGATGGCCTCGGCCTCCCGCTGCACCCGCCCGGCCCGCTCCAGCGTCGTCTGCACACCATGCTGTCCGGCGCCCTGATTGAGCTTGGTCAGCTCGGGCGCGAGCGCGGCCAGCCGGGCCGCCAGATCGTCGGCCCTGATCTGGGTCTTCCGTACGGCGTCGAGCGCGTTGCTGGCCGCCAGCAGCGCCTGCCGGGCCCGCTCCACGGCGGGCGCGAGCCGTGCCAGCTGCGTCTCGGCCTTGCCGAGCAGCGGCCCGAGCGACTCCCCGAACCGGTCCAGGTCCCGCTTGACGCCGACGAGCTCGTCCTTGGCACGGGTGATCTCCCCCCGGGCCCGCGACGCGGCGGCGGCCTCCAGATCGTCCCGGTCCAGGTCGTAGGCGTCGATGGCCTCGATGTACCGGTTGCTCACCTCGTCGATCCGCCGCCCCAGCGCCTCGAAGTCGGAGACGGCACGACGGGCGGCCGGCGAGTCGTCGACGGCGGAGATGGTCTCTATGGAGATCCGCAGATCCCGCTGGGCGGTGTCCAGTTCGTAGAAGGCGGCGGCCGCGGCGTCCTTGGCCGCCTGGGCCTCGGCCCGCTGACTCTCGGCCCGCCCCCCGAACCACCGCCGGGTGCCACCACCGGCGAACGCCCCGGGCACCAGGAGCACGGCCAGCAACGGCACGCTCATCAGGCCGAGGACATCCCGGATCGGGGAGCGCCGGGCCCGTACGGGACGCGAATACGACTGCTCGGATGCCGCCGAAGTCGCCGATGTCGCCGTCACTTCTCCCTCTCCCGTGCCGCGGTGCGCCCCTGTGTGCTGGCGGTGCTGACATTCTCCCACCCAGGAAAGACGAACACACGGGGCGGTCAGTTCGCGGTTCGCGTGATCACTTCGTCGGCCGGGAGGCAATGGTCCGACTCTCGACCCCGCTCGAGCGGGGGCACGCCATGGGAATCGCCGCCGCCTGCCCGATCCGGAAAACGGAATTGCGGGACTGTGTCCGGGACGATGTAGGCTGTCGACTCGTCTCGGGTGCGTAGCTCAGGGGTAGAGCGCCTGCCTTACAAGCAGGATGTCGGCGGTTCGAAACCGTCCGCGCCCACTTCGAGGAAGACCCCGGCCGGATCGGCCGGGGTCTTCTCGTGTTCTCAGTCCTCCTCGTGTGCGTGCTTCAGGCGGCTTCGGGCGTCCATGCGGTCCGGTGCCGTTATCTCCGCCCAGAAGCGGTGGCCGCTGACGAACACCGCGAGCTCGTGTTCGCGGCGGCGCAGCTTCTCCACTTCGGCCTGTTGGTCCTCGGTCCAGCCCGGCGAGGCGGGACGCTCCACCTTGCGCCAGCCGCCGTCGTCGCTGAATCCGTCCAGCGGCACGACCGACCAGGGGAGCCGCTTCAGCAGGGCCGACAGCTCGGCCCGGACCTGATGCAGCTCCTCCTGACCGGCGAGGAGGTCACTCGGAAAGTCATAGGTCGCAGCCACGCGGCAATGGTACGCCTGTTCGAATTTGAGTAGCGAGCTCGTCCGTGGGGTTCATGTGTTCGAGTGTGGTCGGGTGGCCGGGGACCAGCGCTGATCCCCGGCGCCCCGCAGAACCGGACGTGCAGTGCTGACTGCGTCCGGCTCAGGCGGCCCCCGCGAGCTCTGCGGGTCGGCAGGGATCGAGTGGCTGCTCCGGGCACGGGCCCGTCGGTCTCACTTCTGGGGGTTGCAGTCGTAGAGGGTGAAGCTGCCGCCGGCGCTGCGGCCGTAGGCGGTGGGCTGGATACGGGTGCAGTGGGACTTCACCCAGGTGGTGACCGCAGTGGTGGGGCGCTGGGTGGTGAGCAGCGCATAGCGCAGCTGGTGGGCGGCGACGAGGCTGCCGAGCTGCCCGGCGGTGGGGAAGGGGGTGTTGCCGGTGAAGCCGCCCATGACGAGGATGGGTTCGGACTTCGCACGCAGCAGGGGCTCGGCGCCGTAGGCGGCCTGGGTGGCCAGCAGGTACTTCTCGCCGTGGCGGTGCTCGGTCAGGTAGTCGAGCAGGGCGGTGTCGCGGACGCCGGGCCGGTCGAGACCTATCCGCTGCGGAGCGTGGTGCTGACGGACGCTGTCGTAGTACGCGTTGCCGAGCGGACCGGCTATCGGCGCGGTGGCGGCGCCCGCGTAGAGCGGGTTGAGGCTGGAGGCGGCCCAGCCGGCCGGTGCGACCAGGGTGGCCGCGATTGCGGAGGCGAGGGCCGCGCGGACCATCCGCGAGGAGGTGCGCGGGCCACGGGTCCACAGGCCCACCACGCCGCACAGCGCGAGCATCACGGCGACCGGCAGCAGCCAGGAGACGAATCGGGTGGGCCAGTCGAGCACCAGCGCCCATGCCGCCGTCAGCACGATCGCCGCCGGCAGCGCCAGGTGCCGTCGGCCGCCCGATTCGTCCTCGGACCGGGGTTCCGATTCGTGCGCCGACCCGTGCTCGGATTCGTACGGTGACACGGGTGGCGACCAGCGCTCCGAACCGTGCGCCGACAGGTACGGCGACCAGCGTTCCGGCTCGTGCTCCGGTTCGCGGTCCGATCCGTACTCCGATCCGTGCTCCGACTCGTATCCCGGCTCGTACTCCGGTCCGTACTCCGGTCCGTGCTCCGACCCGTGCTTCGGCTCGTACGCCGACTCGTACTCCGACCGGAAGAGCGCGAGCCCGCCGCCGGCCAGCGCGGCGAGCGCCGGGGCGATGACGGCCATGTAGTAGGCGTGGTTGCCGTTGGAGGCGCTGAACACCACGGCGTGCACGGCCAGCCAGCCGCCCCACATCAGAAATCCCGCGCGCAGCATGTCGGTTCGCGGCTGACCGGCGCGCCAGACGATGCCGAGGACCGCGGCGAGCACGGCGAGCGGCAGGAACCAGGCGACCTGGGGGCCGACCGTCTGGTTGATCAGCATGTCCCAGCCGGTGTTGCCGGTGGTGCGGCTGGTGGCGGTGCCCGCGACGGCACCGAACGCGGTCGAGTCGCTGCTGAAGCGGCTCAGGCCGTTGTAGCCGAAGACCAGGGCGAAGGGGTTGTTGTCGGACGTTCCGTCGAGGTACGGGCGGTCGGCGGCCGGTGTCGCCCAGGCGATCAGCACCCAGAAGCAGGAGACCGCCAGCGCGACCGCACCGGCCAGCAGGACGCGCAGAGCCCGCTTCAACGGCTTTCCGGGCGCGACGACCAGGTACACCGCGGCGAAGACCGGCAGCACCAGCCACGCCTGCAGCATCTTCGCCTGGAAGGCGAGCCCGACCCAGATCCCGCAGGTGATCAGCGGCAGCAGCCGCTCGGTGCGCACCGCCTTCTGCAGCGCTCCGGCGGCCGCCACCAGGAGCAGAGTGAGCGCGGTGTCCGGGATGGTGGCCCGGTTGAGGACCACGGTGACCGGGGTGACGGTGAGCGCCAGCGCGGCGATCAGCGCGGCGAACGGCCCGGCCCAGGCCCGTACGATCCGGTGCAACAGCCACACGGTGAGCACGCCCTCGACGACCTGCGGAAGAGCGGCCGCCCAGGTGTGCGGGCCGAAGAGCCAGACGGAGACGGCGTCGGGCCACAGGGCGCCGGGCAGCTTGTCGATGCTGACCGAACCGCTGGTGTCGAGCCCGCCGAAGAAGAAGGACCGCCAGCTGCCGGCCATCGACCGTATCGCCGCACCGTAGAAGGGGTGGAGCGCGGCGTGCCCGATGCCCCAGGAGTACAGCAGCGTGGCGACGGCCAGCACCGCGGCGAGCGCCGGGCGCTCCCAGCGCGGGGCGTCTTCCGGCAGGCCGGATCGGCGGTTCGCCGCCCGGCGGCCTCGGTGCGCTCCGGTGGGCCGGGCGGCGGGGATGGCGGTCATGGCAGTGGTCCTTGGATCAGCAGGTCAGGTGGAGCCGCGGTGCACTGGCGGCGGGATCACAGACGGCGGGCCGACCGGAAGCCGCGGGCGTAGAAGTCGGTGCCGTCCAGCAGCGAGCGGCCCGACAGGTCGCCCAGGGTGGGGCCGTTGGCGGCGGAGCGGCTGGAGTAGAAGCGGTGCCGGCCCTGGTCGTCGAGGCCCATGTACATGCCGCAGTGGTCGATGAAGTCCGGCCGGTCCTTGATGATGGCGAAGAACACCAGATCGCCGGGTTGCAGGATGCCCAGGTCGGTGGCCTGCTTCGTGCCGGTGTGCGGGATCACCAGGCGGCCGGGACCATAGGCGGCGATGGCGAAGGCGCGGCGCGGCAGACCGGTGCCCTTGGTGTTGGTGTTGTGCAGGGGGATGCCCATGCGGTAGCCCCACACCAGACGCTGGAAGCCGGAGCAGTCGACGTCGCCGTAGCGGGCCTGCTCCGGTTGCGCGCGGGAGCCGTCCGGGAAGGTCCAGGGAACGCCCAGATAGTCGTAGAAGTCGGACTGTTCGTCGTGGAAGGCGAAGTCCAGCGGGTTGTTGACCTCGGAATTGCGCGGGCCGAAGTGCGCGGTGCCCGCGTAGCGCACACCCTTGGCGTTGTGCTTGTCGGGCGCCCCGGCGCTGCTGTACTGGAACGCCACCGCGAAGACGTCCGGGCTGGTGTCGCCGAGCGTCTTGTCGAACCAGCCCTTGAACCAGGCGGACTTCTCCATGCCCTGCTGCCATGCGTGCGGCAGCACCCGCACCCAGGCGTCCGTGGTCACCTTGGCCTCGGTGGTCCGCGGCTCGCTGAAGCTGCGGGTGCGCCCGGTGAGCACGGCCGTACGGGCTCCGTCGGTGAACGTGGCGAGGGTGCCGCCGTCGGCGGCACGGACCACGGTGCGGTCGGGGGCGGACAGCCGCTCGAAGGTCCGCTTCCCGGCGCTCGAACCGGTGCCGGTGCCGTCGGCGGCCGTGCCGTCGCCGTCGTCGCTGCTGCCGTGCCCGAGGCGGTTCCAGGCGTACCCGCCCGTCACCCCGGCGGCCGCCACGCCCGCGATCGTCCCGAGCAGAGCACGGCGATTCGGGCGGCTGCCTCTGCCGGCGGAGTGGGAGTGCATGGCCGATCCTCCTGGAAGTACGGGGTGTGAGGGTGGTGGGCAGGTCACCCGGTGGGCAGGACGCCGATGAGCAGACCGGAGACCAGCACCACGTACGTGGCCAGCGTCACGGCCGTGGTCGAGATGACCGTGGCCGCCATCGGCTGACGGACCATCTGGTAGGAGACCAGACCGGGGACGATGAAGCCAAGGGTCTGTGATGTGTACAGCAGCGGGAACTCGTGGTTGAGGGCGAGCATCACGGTGGTCTGTATCAGCACCGCGCTCAGCACCACGGCGGCGAACAGCCGCTTGCCGTAGAGAATCACGGTGCGCTGCAGCAGCTTCGTCGTGAAGTACGTGAGCACCGCCACAACGACCATCAGCCCGGCCAACTGCACGTCGGTGACGAGCGTGAGGGCGATCCAGCCCGGGGTGATCATGCCTCCGGGGGAGAGGTTGGTGGTCAGGTAGCAGACGAGCGAGAAGACCAGCCCGAGGGCGATCCCGAGTGCGGCGGTCTGTGCGGTGAGGTTGGCGGGGATCACGGGTTCCTCGTGGACTGGGGCTGATCGTAGGAGTTGCGCGGGTCGTCCGTGGTGCTCTGGCTGTCGGGCCGGCCGTGGCGGGCGGCGAACTGGCGGGCGAGTTCCCGCTGATTCGGGATGTGGAAGCTGTGGGTCGTCTCCAGCGGTGCCACCCAGCTGTACGGCTCCGGCTCGGGCGGCCGGCCCATCGCGACCTGCGGCCGGACCAGCACGATCTGCATGGTCTCCTGGTCCAGGCCGTCGCCCTGGGGAACGGCGTCGAACGGATCCTCGGACTCGTCCAGCGGCAGCCCGGCGAGGCATTCCAGGAACAGCTCGCCCTGGCCGTGGATGTTGCCGATCGCCACCATCGAGGAAGTCGGGCCGAGTTCCGCGAGGATCGCCTCGGTCACCTCCTCGGGATCCCGGCGGTCGCCGCCGAGATCCACCACCCGCCCGGTGAAGCCGGCCGGAATCGCATCGCGGGCGCTCTTGGTCGGGTGGCCGATCAGGAACACCGTCTCGGGGGCGAGGCCGGGGACGATCGCGCCCATCTGGCCGTTGCGCTCCACCCGGTCCGGGCGGCAGTTGATGACCACGTTGAGAGGCCGTCGGATCGCGCCCAGATCCTCCAGCTGCTGGACGTTCATCAGCGTCGACTCGGGGTCGTTGGCCGCGAAGACGTTGGCGAACCGCAGTTGCTTGCCTTCAGGGGTGACGTAACGTTCCACCGACAGCACGCCCGGGTCGGGCGGCGCGTCCCACATGCCCTGCATCGCGGTCTGCCGCTCCACGCCGAGCAGTTCGGCGACGGCCAGCGCGATCGCCACGTTCTCCTTGAAGGTGAACCAGCTGAAGCCGCGCAGCTCGGCGTCGGTCACCGACTCCGGATCGACCGCGATCAGACGGCAGTTCCGCTTGTCGGCCTCCTCCTGGAGGATGTGCAGCCGGTCCTTCTCCGCCGTCACGCACACCCCGCCCACCGGCATCGAGCGGGAGAGCGAGCGGGCGACATCGTCCAGCGTCGGCCCCATCTCCTCCAGATGGTCCTCGCGCACGTTGCACAGCACGCCGATCGTGGAACGGATCAGCTTCTCCTGATTGATCTCCTGCAACGCGGGCATCACCGCCATGCACTCGATCACCAGCGCGTCCGGCCGGTAGGCCGCCGCCCGCCGCACGATGCCGATCTGCTCGACGACGTTGGCCAGCCCGAACTTGCGGTACACCGGCTCCTCGGTGGCATCCGGATGGATGAACCGGGCCGCGGTGCCGGTGGTCTTGGCCACCGTGACCAGGTCGCCGCCGCGCAGCGCGCCCGCGCACAGCCGGGTGATCGAACTCTTGCCGCGGATGCCGTTGACCAGCACCCGCGTCGGTATCTGCTCCAGCGAGGCGAAGTGCCGCCGCTGCTCCACGATTCCGGCGACCCACAGCCCGGCGCAGCACAGCAGGACTATGACATAGAGGAAAAGCATGCCGATTCCGTCCTTCTACCGCTGGAGGGTGGTCTGAGGAAGGGACGGGAAGGGCCCGGCGGCCTGGCCGGATCTGGCCGCCCGGTCGCGGTCCGCCAGGGCCTGGCGCATCAGTTCCAGGCTGCGGGTGACCGAGCCGATCTCGTCGTGGTTGACCGGGTGCAGCACGGTGCGGCGGTCTCCGCCGGCGAGCCGCTCGACGAGCACCGCGACCGAGCGCAGCGGCCGGACCACTACGACATGCAGCCAGCCCAGGCAGGCAGCGCCCAGGGTGAGGCCGAGGATCCCCGCGAGCATGGTGCGCTGCTCGGCCTGCACCGCGGGAATCTGGAGCGCTGCCGCGGGTTCCGCGGTCACCACGTGCCAGCCGAGTCGGGCCGTCGGACCGCTCTGCGCCAGCGGCGCGGCGGCGTCGACCGAGGGGCCGGAGGATGTGCGGAGCACCCGCGAGGTCGCGGTGCCCGCGGTCCCCGGGGCGCCCTGGGTGGCGCGGGCGAGACGGCTCAGACCGGAGTCGGGCAGCGACTGGAAGGCGCGGTAGCCCACGTTCGCCGCCAGCACCTTGTCGTCGCCGTCCGTCACCCAGACGCTGCCCAGTTTCGGTCTGGACAGAATGGAGTTGAGTGCCTTCACGTCGATCTCGCCGAACAGGACCACGCCGGCCGCCGGGGTCTTGCCCTTGACGGCCCGGACCTGGGTGTAGGCGGCGATCGCCGGGATCCGGCCCGAGGTGTTGACGGTGGTGATCCCGCCGCCGCCGGGCACGTGGACGATGGTGCGCAGCGGTGACCCGCCCACGCGCAGCGAGATGCCGCCCGAGCTGTCCAGGAGATACAGCGAGCGGAACTGCTTGTGGTCGGCGAGGGTGCGCCGCAGCACCTCGGTCTGGGCGGCCCGGTTGCTGCCCGGCAGACTTGCGGCCGCGTCACTCAGGTCGGTGTACAGCTGGTCGAGGGACTGCCGGACCCGGTTCGACGCGATCTCGGTGCGTGTCTGCTGGACGGCGAGGACCGAAGCCGGCACTGCGGTCGCGGTGTCCGCCCGGTTCAGCACGAAGATCATCGGCGCCGCCCAGCAGACCAGCACCAGCACGCCGACCCCGGCCAGCGCCCGGTAGCCCGGTCCGCGCCGGACCGGGAACTCCTGCGGGCCGCTCTCGCCGAGCAGTTGCCGGCGCAGCGACTCCAGTGCCCGCCCGATCCGGGCCAGTTCCCCGAAGCCGTTCACCGGCACCGGCCGGGACAGCTCCTCCCACGCGGTCGGCCCGGCCTCGGTCGCGCCCCGGGCCAGACGGCCGGCGGACAGGTAGAGCCGCAGCAGCGGCCGCTGCAGGAAGAAGTGCAGCGCCAGCCCGAGCAGCAGCGCGAGCACGACCAGCGCCCCCGCGGCCCGGAGCGCGAAGCCCGAGTAGTCGACGGCGGTGGCCGTGGCGGGCACCGCGCGGAAGGTGAGCACCACCAGACCGAGGCCGTCGGTGTCGCCCGGGCCGGTCGTCGAAGCGACCTGGGCCCAGCCGGCCACCGCGCGCCGGTTGCCCGTGGCGGCGCCCAGCAGGCTTCCCGAGGCGTCGGTGTCATGCCCCGACCCCTTCGCCGCGCGGGCCGCCGCCGAGGGCAGACCGCTGTCGGCGGCGGCCGGCGACGCCGTGCCGTGGGACGCGGTGGCGAGCGCGGTGCCGCTCGCGTCCAGCACCTCGGCGGTGCGTCCGTCGCCGTACGCCGTGGGGGCGGGGAGCGCCTCGGAGACCACCAGCAGCCACTGCCGGTCGGGACCGCTGGGGACCTGGTTCTGGTCCTGGTTGGCGTCCTCCTGCTGCGCGGGCAGCGTGACCTTGGCGAAGTACAGCAGTTGCCGCGTGCCGTCCGACGTCACCAGCCGGGGCGGGATCGCCCCGTGCCCGGATGCCGCCTTGGCGACTTCCACCCCGGCGAGCTGCACCGTCTTGCCGCCGACCGCCAGCAGTTTGCCGGTCTTCGGGTCGAGCAGCGCGCTGCCCAGGATCCCCTTCCTGGCAGAAGTCAGTGCTTTGAGCGTGGTCGCGGGGGTCGATGTGCTCGTCGCCGGGTACGCCTTGGCCGCACGGCGTACCGTGCTCGCCTCGGCGTCGATCGTGGTGCGCATCGACAGCGCGGTGTCGGCGGCGATCTGCTGCTCCCCGTCCGACACCGCCTGCGGCACACCCGCGGAATGGATGCCGTCGAGGGCGATCATGGTCAGGGCGGCGACCACCAGCAGGAGTACGACGAGTGAGGCGATCGGCGGGCGCACCCCGCCGAGCATCGGCATATCGGCGCGGCGGCGGGTGCGGTGTCGGCGCGGCGCCCGAGGGGCGGAGGGCAGGGCAGGAGGTCCTTTGTCAATTGGCGCCGGGCGCCCGAACGTTCTACAGGTCGAACACTCTAGCGCCATGCGATTACATAACCATCACACTTTCACGCCTGTTTCGTACGTGTGAACCGGGCCGCCGGATATGACGGCCGACACATGCGGACCCAAGGCGAGCCGAAGGGCGGACCCACGAGCAGGACCCGCCCTTCGGATGTCCGGCCGGCTGTCCGGCCGGCTGTCCGGTCAGGGGACGAAAGAGATCTCCGGGTACTTGCTGTTGGACCCGTCGAGCAGGGTGCTGTGCTGCTTGCGCAGCTCCTGGTCGAAGAAGGCCGCGAGATAGACGCGCTGGACCGCGACCGCGCGGTTCGGGTCGATCGTGCCGTACTGCTGCTGGATCTGCGCCTGCGAGAGCCCGAGCAGGCGCGCCTCCTGGGGGATCATCCACTCGTTGTCGCTGAAGGACAGGTGCGCCGCGCCCTTGAGCTTGATGTCGACCTTGTATCCCTTCAGGTGCGACCACAGCGTGCGCCACGACGAGTCGTTGTTGCGGTTGTGGCTGCCGGAGCTGAAGAGCATGAAGGGGCGCTTCAGGTCCTTGCTCGGCGCCGTCCCGAAGAACTGGCCGTCCAGGTTGGCGCCTGCGTCGATACGGCTGTCGAGCTGCATGGCGGTGTCGACCGCCGCGCCGCCCAGCGACCAGCCGAACATCCCGATGCGGGACATGTCGACCGACTTCGTCAGCCCGGAGGGGAGCGTGGCCTTGCCGGCGTCCGGGTTGCCGCCCGTGCTGAGCGTGTTGAGCTTGTTGATGACGAACTTGATGTCAGCCGCGCGCACCTTGAGCGTGTCGGAGGAGTGGGCGCCCGCCGGCATCTTGTTGACCTCGAGCCGGCTCTTCGGGAACTGCACCTCGTTGGCGTCGTGGGTGTGGTCGACGGTGACGACGAGGTAGCCGCGGCTGGCGAGATCCTGGACGAGCGCGGTGCCCATCGCGCGGTCCGAGTGCAGCCCGGTCGAGTACAGCAGGACGGGCAGCTTGCCGAGCGTGGTGTTCACCGGGGCGAGCACATGACCCGCCGTGGTCGGCAGGGTCACCTGCTGCGGCGACAGCCCGCGCGTGGCGAGGAAGTGGGCGCCGGCGATCGACGGCATCCACGGCGCCTGATAGTGCCCGGACGTGGAGGTGGCCGGATACCAGAGCGACACCATCAACTCGCGGGTCCCGCCCACGTACGGATCCGTACGGGACGTGTCGACGAGGTGCAGGCCGACCATGCCCACGCTGTACTTCCCCGACGGTGCGGGCATCTTGAGCTGCAGAGCGTTCGAGGCCGTGCGGCCGGCCGCGAGGGTCTTGGGCTGCAGGGCCTTGTGGCGGCCCAGCGGCGCCTCGTCGTTCTCGGGTGCCCAGGGCGTGCTCGGGGCGGACGAGGACGCGGTGGGCGCAGGCGTGGCGGACGACGTCCCGGTGGCCATCGCCGACGTCAGCCCCACACCCAGTGCAACGGCCAGCGCACCCGCCGAGCCGACCGCTACGGCGATCATTCTGCGGCGGTGGCGCAGGCGGCGGTGATTCATGAAACCCCCTCGTGGGTCAGCGATCACAGAACGGGCGATCGACTGCCGCACACCGTACCGCGACAGCCGCGCACGGACCCACGGGCCCCGGATGACCCCGTGGTGACCTCACGTACCGGATGCCGAGCGCTGTCACGGTCCGCTGATCCGGCGCTCCACGGCGCCGGCCGCACCCCTGTGGTGCGGCCGGAGCACATGCGTCAAGTCGAGGCGCCCGGCGGCAGGTTGATTCGGTTGCCGGCGTCGGCGAACACACGGGGAACGGCGGTCTGATGACCTGTCGGCTTGTGGGTTTGCACGCGCGGCGCGAGCGCAGGTCTGCGCCGCACACCGAGGGTGCCCCGGGAGGCGGCGAGGCAGGGGGAGACGGACCGCGATCCGCCGGGGCTCCCGTCCGGCCCCGGCCCGCAATGAGAGCCTGGGGGGCGACGGCACGATCACGTTCCCGCTGGGCGGGAGAACGGAGCAGGGGACGGATGAGCGGGCAACGGCAGCCGACGTTCGTGAAGGTGTGCGGGCTCACCCAGGAGCAGCAGATCGACTGGGCCGTCGAGCTGGGATACGACGCCGTCGGGATCGTCGTGACCCCCAGGAGCAAGCGGTACTGCCCGCCCGAACGGGCCGTGGCGCTCGCCGACCACGCCCGGGGACGGATCACCGTCTTCGCCGTGGCCCTGACCCACGCCGAGACGGCGGCCGTCGCCGAGCACGTCGACATCATCCAGATCTACGAGCCGGCCGACATCCCGAACCTCGCCCTCGCCTCCGGCACCCCGCCCGAGAAGCCGGAGGCCCTGCGGTACTTCTTCTACGACGCCAGCGCGGGCAGCGGCGTGTTCGAGGACATCCCCGGCTGGGTCGGTGAGGTGCCGGGGAAGGTGGTGATCGCCGGCGGCCTCGACGAGCACAACGTGGCCGGTGTCATCGAGGAGTTCGGGCCCTACGGCGTGGACGTCTCCAGCAGTGTCGAGACCGCGCCGGGGGTCAAGAGCCGCGAGAAGATGGCCGCCTTCGTCGCCGCCGCCCGCACCCCCGGGCGGCACGGCGGCTAGCGTCCGGCCTCGCGCAACTCCCTGACGATGCGGGCCGTCACCGGCACGGGTACTCCGTGGCGGTCCGCCGCGCGCAGCAACGCGCCCCCGATCGCGTCGAGTTCGAGGGGGCGGCCGGCCTCCGCGTCACGTTGCATCGAGGACTTGGCGGCGGGCGGGAAGGCGTCGTAACGGGACAGGGCCTGGGCCGGGTCGACCGGGGCGCCGCAGGCGCGGCTGACCGCGGCCGTCTCCGCGACGAGCGAGGCCAGTTCGTCGCGGTGCCGGGTGCGGGCCTCGCCGAGGGGGAGACCGTAGCGGGTGGTGAGCAGGGCGAAGGGCGCGAGGAACGACATCTTCGCCCACAGGGCCGTGGTCTCGTCGTCCAGGACGCGGGTGGCCGGGCCGGCCGCGGTGAGGGCCGCGGCCAGGTCCTCCAGACGGGGGCGGGGGACCTTGGCGCCGGTCAGGTCGATCTCCGCGAAGGGGCTGGTGTGTTCGACCAGGCCGGGGGCCGTGCGGGTCGACTCGACGCGGATCACGGAGGGGGCCACGCGGTCGGGGGCGTAGCGGGCGCGCAGCAGCGCGGGATGCTCCACGCCGTTCAGGAACGGTACGAGGAGGGCGTCGCCGAGGGCCGTGGGCGGGATCCGGGTGAGGGCCGCGTCCAGGGCGGTGGCCTTGACGGTGATCAGGCAGGCGTCGACCGGTTCGCGCAGGGCCGTGTCGGCGTCCACGGGGGCGGTGAAGTCGCCGAACAGGGCGCTGCGGACCTGGATTCCGGCGGTACGCAGGGTGTGGGCCGTCTCCTCGCCGGCCAGGCACAGCACGCGGTGGCCGGCGCGGGAGAGCAGGGCCGCGAGCAGGCCGCCCACGCCGCCGGGACCGAGAACGGCGACGGTGAGCCGGGGACCGGGCGCGCTGTCCGGGCTGTCCGGCGTGTCCGGCGTGTCCGACGTGTTCGGGGTGTTCGGGGTGTTCGTCATGGGGGGCTGTCCTCTCGTCGGTCGGCCCCGGGAGCGGTGGCCGCCTCAGGACGATCCTCGCAGGAAGGAAGGGGACTGCGGGAGACTGGGGACATGTGCCGGAGTATCAAGACCCTGCGTCCGCCTCAGCTGGCCGAGGAGGCCACCGAGGACGAGATCCGCGCTGCCGCGTTGCAGTACGTACGGAAGGTGTCCGGGTTCCGGGCGCCCGCCGCGCACAACCGGGAGGTGTTCGAGCGGGCGGTGGACGCGGTGGCGGAGGCCACCGCCGCGCTGCTCGGGGGGCTGGAGGTGCGGGGGCAGGCGGTGCGCGAAGCCGGCGGCTGAGGCCGCGGGGCTCCCGGGCGCTCCCGGCCCCTCGAAGCGCCGGGGGAAGTACGGATCAGGCCGGGCGTCTTCGCATCAGGAACCCCGCGCCCGCTCCCGCCCCGAACAGCGCCACCACCGACACCGCCGTCGCCAGCCAGGTCGCGCCCAGCCACTGGGCACCCAGGTAGCCGAGGGCGACGCTGTAGACCGCCCAGCTGAGGCCCGCCAGCGCGGACCAGGGGAGGAATTCGCGGACGCGGCGGTGGGTGGCGCCGGCGCCCAGGGAGACGACCGAGCGGCCGGCCGGGGCGAAGCGGGCCAGTACGACCAGGGCGCCGCCGCCCCGGGACAGGGCCT
This sequence comes from Streptomyces sp. NPDC054813, assembly GCF_053611365.1. NCBI lineage: Bacteria > Bacillati > Actinomycetota > Actinomycetes > Kitasatosporales > Streptomycetaceae > Streptomyces > Streptomyces sp. NPDC054813. The sequence goes on from NZ_JBSHAF010000039.1 coordinate 69,010, forward strand.
CGCCGAGCCGTTCCTGCGCGCTGCTCAGCCGTCGGGAGCGGGCGATCGCACGGTCCAGGCGGGCCCCGCCGCGCCAGGCCAGCCGGTAGGCGACCAGGTCGCCGAGGACCGACGCGGCGGCGGCGCAGAAGGTCAGCGCGAGGATGTCGGGTATGACGTGCGGGACGCGCCCGGGAGCCGCCCCGGTGCCCGCCGCCGCTGCCGTGGCCGCGGTGATGACCAGCACACCGCTGGGCAGGACCGGCAGGAACACATCAAGCAGCACGGAGAGGGCCACCATGGCGTATATCCATGGCCCGGCCTCCAGCGATCCCATGCTTTCCCACACGACGGTTCCCCCGTGATTGTCCTGTTGCGCCCCCCGACGTCAGCCATACAGCGTACGCGGGCGGTGTGACAGGAGTTTCACGGGGGGTTTGCGTAATCCGCAAAGGATTAAGCGGCCACCGGCGTGTCCCGCCCGGCGCCCCGCGCCGCCTCCGGCTGTTCCGGCCCCGGTCGCTCTGCCGCCGCCCGCTCTCCTTGTTCCGCCCCCGGCTGCTCCCCTGACCTCGGCGCGGCCGTCCGGAGGACCGCTCGTGCGATCGCGTCGGCGTCCGACAGGGTGACCGAGTCCACGCCCGGCCGGGCGCCCGCCGCGGTCACCCAGTGCACGCCCTCCGTGGGCACGCCGAAGGCGAACCGCCTCGGGTGCGGCAGGCCGTCGCGGTCGATCAGCCGGTACGGGCGCGGTGTCACGTCCAGCCCCCCGGTCTCGTGGCCGTCCACCCGGTGCGGGCGGCAGGCGCCCTCGCGCAGCAGCCCGGCCAGCAGTTCGTCGCCGGTACGGCGCAGGTCCGGCTCCGGGAGGCGGGCCTCTATGAGCGTGGTCACCCGGACCGCCGAGCCGGGGACCTCCGGCGAGCGCGCCAGCCACGCGCCGTCCGCCCGGTCCACCTCCAGACCGGGGCCCAGCACCGCCACCACGTCCGCCGCCAGCAGCGCGGTCAGCTCCTCGACGCGGCGGCGGGGCGGGCCGATGGACAGGAACGCGTTGAGCGGGGTGTACCAGCCGTCCAGGTGGGCCCGCCGGGAGGCGCCGGTCAGGCCGCCGTGGTCGACCACCAGCCGTATCTCGTTGCGCAGGTCGCGCAGCACGTCCAGGGCCGCCTTGAGCGGGCCGCGCACATTGCCGAGGGCGGCCTGTGCCGCGTCCTCGCGCAGGTACCCGCGGAGCCAGTCGTGCCAGTCCGCCGGACCGGTGAACTCCCGTTCCCCGTACGGGCGCTGGAGGCGGTCCCAGGACCAGCGGTCCGCCTCCGGGACACCGGCCCCGTCGAGTACGGCGGCCTCCGCGGGCCGGCCGGCGGCCGTGAGGAAGCGCTCGGTGAGGTCCGGGTCGCCGGTCAGGGCCGTGTAGTAGACCGTCTCCACCTCCTTGGCGACCAGCGGCCAGACCTCCGCGAGGAAGTCGGGTGCCTCGCCGGAGTCCGCGCGTTTACGCAGGCTCGCGATCACCTCGGGGGTGAGCAGCAGTGGGGTGTGCCGCCCGTACGGGCCCTTGGCGTTGTCGCCGCGTGCCTGGTAGGGGACGCCCCGCCGGGAGCCCGCGTACAGGCGGGGCTCCCGGCCGGAGGGCGTGTAGTGCAGGGCGCCGTCGGGGGTGCGGGCGAAACGGCCGCCCCGGCCGGTGGTGAGCAGGGCCAGGTGGTCGAAGAAGTTGAGGCCGAGGCCGCGCAGCAGCACCGGTTCGCCGGGGGCGATCGGGGTGAGATCGACGTCGGCCGGGTTGGCCGGCGGTATGTGGCGCAGGCCGTGCCGGGCGGCGTGTGCCAGGTGGCGGCGGTCCTCGGGGGCCGCCGTCGCCGGCAGGTGGCCCTGGGCCAGCACCACCGCCGCCAGACCGGGCAGGGCGCGGCCGTCGTCGAGGGTGAGCGTCTGGCGGCCGTCGGGGTCGTCGGCGAGCCGTACGGCACGGGCGCGGTGGGTCTCGACGCGGACCGCCTCCGGTGCCCGGCCGACCGTCCTCGCGCACACCCATTCCAGGTAGCGGCCGTAGTGGGCGCGGGTCGGGTAGTCGTCGGGGTCCAGCTCGCCGGCCGCCCACTCGTACAGGCTGGGGCCGGGCCGGATCGGGCCCGAGCACTCCACGCTGTCGTCGGTGAACAGGGTCACCTGGCTCGCCACGGTGTTCATCAGCAGCTCCGCCGACTGCGCCGTACGCCAGACCCGGCCGGGGCCCGGCGGCGCCGGGTCGATCACATGGACCGTGAGGCGCGATCCCGGGGGCAGCAGCTCGGGTGCGGAGGCGCAGAGGCGTTCCAGGACGCTGGTGCCGCGCGGTCCGGCGCCGACCAGGGCGACGGCGACCGGGGCGGATTCCTGGGGCGAGGCAGACAAGGACGTGACTCCCGGGCGGGTGGGGGCGCTGGGCAGGAACACCGCCCGCACGGGTCGGGGAAGCGGACGGTCCGCCTCATCATGCCGTCGCGATTAACAGAAGCCAACGCGTGCCCCACCCGCCTCGGATGTCCCTCATGGGGTGGTGAGGGTGGACTCCTCCACGGTCTCCAGCGTCCCGTTCCGCCGGGCCCGCTCCAGCCGCAGCCGGGCCGAACGGCCGTGCAGCGTCAGCGTCATGAGCTGGTTGCCGAACCACGGCCCGCCCCTCTTCCGCCATGTCACCGGCGGTGGCGCAGAGCGTCCGTGCCGGGTGAACCGCCGGCCGAGGAACCGGGCCAGGGCGCTCCAGCCGAACCGGAAGCCGACCCGGATCGTCGGCGGTACGGAGTTGTGGACGGGCGAGCAGGTGAGTTGCAGCACACGGGAGGAGGGCCCGGCACCGGCCGGCCACGCGGGCTCGGCGACGTAGGCGTGGTGGACATCCCCGGAGAGCACACAGATCGACGCGGGTGCCCCGGGACCCGAGCCGGTGCGGGCGATCAGGCCGGCCAGTTCGGCGAAGGAGGCCGGGAAGGCCGCCCAGTGCTCCAGGTCGGCCGCGCGGCGCAGCCGCTCCCCGAACTCCGCCCAGCGGGCGCCCCGTTCGCCCCGGCACAGGGCCGCGTCCCAGGTCTCCAGGTCGTGTATGAGGTGCGGCAGCAGCCAGGGCAGCGAGGTGCCGACCAGGAGATGGTCGTACGACTCCCGGTCGGTCAGCGCCTGTTCGCGCAGCCACTCGGCCTCGCCGGGGTCGAGCATGGCGCGGTTGCCCTCGTCCAGCACCCGCGCCGCCCGGGTGTCCACCATCAGCAGCCGCACCCGCCCGAAGTCGCGCCGGTAACTCCAGCGCACCGACGACGGGTCGGTGTCGGCCTTGGCAGCGAAGGCGCGCAACTCGTCGGTGCCGTCGGGGGACGCGCATACGGCCGTGTACAGCGGGTCGGCGGCCAGCTCGGCGGGGGAGAGGTTCCCCAGGTGCTGATGGACCCAGTACGACATCAGCCCGCTCAGCAGCCGCTCCTGCCACCAGGGCGTGGCCCGTACGTCGGCGAGCCAGGCGGCGGAGGTGTTCCAGTCGTCTATGACGTCGTGGTCGTCGAAGATCATGCAACTGGGCACGGTGGACAGCAGCCAGCGCACCTCGGGGTCGAGCCAGGACTCGTAGTAGAGGCGGGTGTACTCCTCGTAGTCCGCGACCTCGGCGCCGGGCGGCTCCGACAGGTCGCGGCGGGCGGCCAGCCAGTGGTGGGTCGCCGTCGAGGTCTCGTCGGCGTACACCTGGTCGCCCAACAGCAGCAGTACGTCCGGCCGTTCACCGCCGGCGGCGACGCGGGCGGCCAGGCTGTCCAGGGCGTCGGGGCCGACCGGGTCCTGGCCGTCGGCCGGGGGAGCGGCCCAGCGGCAGGAGCCGAAGGTCACCCGCAGCTCGTCGCCCTCGGCGGGCACACGTATCACCGGGGCCGGGAAAGGGGAGTCCGGCAGCGGCCACACCCGTGTGCCGTCCAGGACCACCTCGTACGGCGTCGAAGTCCCCGGCGTCAGCCCGGTGACCGGGACCAGGGCGTAGTGGTGGCCGGCCACCTGGAAGGTGCGCGTGCTGCCGCCGGCCCCGTCCGGGCAGCGCACCTCGGCGGTACACGGACGGCTCGTCTCGACCCAGACGGTCGCCGACGAGCCGTCGGTGTACCTCAGCAGTGGTCCCAGGCGCAGTCCGGCCACGTTCGCCCGCCCTCTTTCCCGGTCGGTTCGCCTCCGTCGCCCCGTACGGTACGGAACGGCGGAGGTCAGCGGGGAGGCTTCGACGCGGGAAAGAGTGCGGGAAGGGGGGTGGAGCGTGGCCGGAATGCGGGGGAAGCGGGGCCTTCTGTGCGCCCGGCTGTCCGCCGGGCTGTCTGCCGGTCGGGTCAGCAGCCGGAGAGGTAGCCGGTGAGCGCGCTCTTCTCGGCGGAGTCGACCGAGAGGTTGTAGTAGTACTTCACCTGGACCCAGGCGCGGACGTAGGTGCAGCGGTACGACGTCAGCGACGGCATCCAGGTGGCCGGGTCCTGGTCGCCCTTGGACTGGTTGACGTTGTCCGTGACGGCGAGCAGCTGCGGGCGGGTGACGTCGTTGGCGAAGGCCTCGCGCTGCGCGGTGGTCCAGTTGCGGGCACCGGAGTCCCAGGCCTCGGCCAGGGGCACGAGGTGGTCGATGTCGACGTCGGAGGCGGCGGTCCAGGTGGCGCCGTCGTAGGGGGAGTACCAGCTGCCGCTGGTGGCGGTGCAGGCGGAGTTGGTGACGACGTTCGAACCGTCGCGCTTGAGGATCCACTCACGGGTGTTGCAGGTACCGCTGATGGTGTCCCAGGTCGGGAACAGGTCGCGCGCGTAGCCGGTCCTGACCTCGGTCGCCACGGTGAGCGAGGCGAGGTAGGTGCGGGCGGTGGACGCGCTGACCGGGGTGGGGAGGGCGGCCGAGGCGCTCGGGGAGTTGAAAAGGGCGACGGAGGCTATCAGGCCGGTGAATGCCGCGAGTATGCTGAGGCGTCGACGCGCGTAGAACTTCGGCATGGGAACTCCCTTGTGGGGGTGGGATGTTGGAGCGCGGGCGAGGGAATGCTCGCGCCGCCGTGTTGCCGGGGAGTGAGCGTTGGGTAAGAAGCTAATGACGTGTGCATGACACGGCAAGGGGTGGCGACCGGGGCGGGGTCGACGTGGACGGTGGTCGCGGGTGACTACCGGATCGCGGAGCCGGTCGAGCAGTATGCCGAGCCGTGCCGACCCCGGCCTGGCGGGCCACCGCGGTGAAACTGACCGGCAAACGTGCCGAGTTCCGTCACGCCGACCCCGTCCCACGCCTGCGAGCGCTGTTCCAGGAACGACCACCACAGCGCCATGCCCCGGGCATAGCTCTTGATCGTGTTCGGTGACCGGTCCGTCCCCCGCAGGTGCTCCACGCCGGGCCAGGGCGGACCGGCTGCCGCCATTCCCGCGGATCGTCCGACCGGCTCCTTGGCCTCGGCTGCCCTCGCGCAAGGCGAGAACCTCACTCTGCGGCGGGCGCTCGCCCGGTACGAGTGTCAGGCACTGGCCGGTGACGCCTGGTACCAGACAAACGTCACCGGCCAGTTCCCTTCTAACCGATGCCGGTGACGCTGAGAGCCGTGGTCCAGTTCGCCTTGATCGCGGTGCGGGCGGCGTTGAGGGTGATGGTGCCGTTGCACACGGCGTTCTTCAGTTTCGTCTCCACACCGTCCTTGGTGGTGGAGTTCTTGGTGCCGGAGTGCGGCTCGGGCCACAGGTTGTTCGGGTCCCGCGGTGATCCGCCGAGCTCGAGGGGGATCTGGTGGTCCTCCTCGTAGTCGGACATGTTGGTGTCGCTGTAGCCGTAGTCGATGATGCCCTGCGCCTTGAGCGCGTTGGTGTAGGAGGTGGGCGGGCGGACGGTCGCCGTCCAGCCGGACACGCAGATCGTGGAGCCGATCGTCGACTGGGTGACAGCAGAGTTGTACACACCGGGCGTACACGACGGGTCCGGCAGCGGCAGGTAGGACTGGGAGCAGGAGCTGGCCTGTGCGGTGCCGGCGCTGGCGCCGACGATGAGGCCGCTGATCGCCAACGTGAGAGCAGAACCGGTGGCAGCCGCTATCCGTATTCGGGAAGGCATGGGAATCTCGATCTCCTCAGATGGTCAGGCTCATGACAGGGACGTTTCGCGGACGTTGGGCAGCGCTCTGTCGTCCGGGCTGTGCCGCCGATCGTTGGGCTCCGCGGCGCAGCCCGGGCTACAGACCGCGGGCCTCGGCGGGCAGATTCGTCGCCGTATCAGGAGCGGCCGTCCGGCCGGTCTTCTCGGTGGCCACGGTGAACGAGGTGAGGTAGGTGCGGGCGGTGGACGCGCTGGCCGGGGTGGGGAAGGCGGCGGAGGCGCTCGGGGAGTCGAAGAGGGCGGCGGGGGCTGTCAGGCCGGGGAGCGTCGCGAGTATGCCGGCCCGTCGACGCGCGTAGAACTTCGGCATGGGGTTCCCTTGTGGGGGTGGGATGTTGGAGCGCGAGCGAGGGAATGCTCGCGTCGCCGTGTTGCCGGGGAGTGAGCGTTGGGCAAGAAGCTAGTGACGTGTTCATGACGTGACAAGGTGTGCGACGTGACTCACAGGCGGGATCTTCGGCCTTGGAGATCGGTGTGGTGGTCACGTACCGTGGAGGGCGTTGAAGGGGAGTAGCTCTTCGCCGGACCGTCGACATACTGCTCAGCCCGTCTGAGCCGGCGCCCGGAGGCGGACCTCGATCACGAGGCCGCCAGCGAGACCTTCGGCAAGCAGTGCACGCCTGTGCCGCACAGCGGCGCGGGTGATCCATGTGTGCTGCCGTGCCGAGGTGTCGTGTGTTCCGCGCGAAGTGCAGCACTCTCGGTGGGGTGGCCCCGACCGATTGAGGACCCTTGATCAGCATCACCGTGACGGCGCTCGTCTTCGGCGTCATCTTCCTCGCCGAACTGCCCGACAAGACCGCGCTCGCCGGCCTCGTCCTGGGTGCGCGCTACCGGGCGTCCTACGTCTTCGCGGGCGTCGCGGCCGCCTTCCTCCTGCACGTCGTGCTCGCCGTCGCGGCCGGCAGCGTGCTGACCCTGCTGCCCCAGCAGATCGTGCACGCCCTGACCGGCGTGCTCTTCCTCGGCGGCGCGGCCGTGCTGCTGCTGAAGAAGGGCGAGGAGGAAGAGGAGATCCGCAGGCCCGCCGACCAGTCCTTCTGGAAGGTCGCCGGTACCGGGTTCATGCTCATCCTGGTCGCCGAGTTCGGTGACCTCACGCAGATCATGACGGCGAACCTCGCGGCCCGGTACGACGACCCGCTCTCCGTCGGCCTCGGCGCGGTGCTCGGCCTGTGGGCGGTGGCCGGACTCGGCATCGTCGGCGGCAAGGCGCTGATGAAGAAGGTGCCGCTGCGGCTGATCACGCAGATCGCGGCCGTGCTGATGCTGGCGCTGGGCGTGTGGAGCCTGTGGGAGGCGATCGCGGGCTGAGCCGGACGCGTCCCGTCGGGGGCCGGCGAGCTGAAGAGTCGATGAACGGTCGGCGACGGCGGTGGCGGGATGGCCACTCCGTTTTGTACCGTGGAGAAACAAAGTGGCTCCCGCTCGTTTTCCCTGACCGGCGGGCGGGGCCGCTCTGTTTTGCTTTGCCCGGCCCGCTTAGGAGCTGCCCGATGACGGCCACCGTCCTCACCGCCCGCGCCCTCCTGCTCGACATGGACGGCACCCTCGTCAACTCGGACGCCGTCGTCGAACGCATCTGGCGGCGCTGGTCCGAGCGGCACGGGCTGGACGGCGACGAGGTCATGAAGGTCGTCCACGGGCGCCAGGGGCACGCGTCCATGGCGGTGCTGCTGCCGGACCGGCCGGTCCGGCAGAACCTCGTGGACAACGCGCGGATGCTGACCGAGGAGACCGCCGACATGGACGGCGTGGTCGAGGTCCCGGGCGCCGCGGCCTTCCTCGCCTCCCTGGACGGGCTGCCGCACGCCCTGGTGACCTCGGCGGACGTGGCGCTGTCCACGGCGCGGATGGCGGCGGCCGGGCTGCCGCTGCCGGCGGTGCGGATCACGGCGGAGTCGGTGGGCGCGAGCAAGCCGGACCCCGAGGGTTTCCTGAAGGGCGCGGCCGAGCTGGGCGTCGCCGCGGCGGACTGCGTGGTCTTCGAGGACTCGGGCGCGGGGATCGCGGCGGGGCGCGCGGCGGGGATGCGGGTGGTGGGCGTCGGGGCCCGGGCGGGCGTGCACGGGCCGGACGTGGTGGTGCGGGATCTGACGGGGGTGCGCGTGGAGGCCGCGGCCGACGGCTCCCTGCGGGTGTACGTCGACTGAGGCGGCGGTAGGGGTGGTGCGGTTGTGGGCGAGTGCGGGCCCGGTGGGGGGGCTGGTCGCGCAGTTCCCCGCGCCCCCAGGGGGGTTGTCCTCGAAGTCGGCTTCAGGATCAACGCCGGGAAGGGGCGCGGGGAACTGCGCGCTCTGCCCCCCCCCCCCCCCCCCCCAACCCCCACCCCAAACAACCCCAGAACGCCCCCACCCACACGCCCGGTCTGTAGCGCTAACACGGGCGCGGGGGGGGGCGGGCCGGATCACACCCCAAAC
>NZ_JBSHAF010000040.1:0-76700 GCF_053611365.1 Streptomyces sp. NPDC054813
TTCCCTTTCCGGCGGTTCCGACTCTATCAGATCCTTTCGGCGTCTGATTCCCAGTCAGCGGGTGTTGTCTTCGCGGCTGTTGGGCCGTTCCGACGTCTCAAACCTTAGCGGATCCGCTCCGCGATGCCCAATCGGGCCTTAGCGGCTCGACCGGACAGCACAGAGATCCGAAATCGAATTGAATTCGGGCACGCCGAAATCAACCCGGTCGGGAGATCGTACTGATGGTTTGGGTGCCGCTCATGCGGCGGAGGTGCTGTCGCAGAACCGTTACGGCTCCGCGGCAACCCGGAGAACATTACGGATCGGCCAGGGGGGTGTCAAGTACCCCCTGTCAAGATTTTTTTCCGGCCCCCGTGACCAGGGTCAGTCCAGGTCGGTGAGGCGGCCGCCGGCGTCGGGCTGGGCATGCTCCACGCGGCGCAGCAGTCTGGTGAGGACCTCGCCGAGCACACCGCGCTCCGCCGAAGAGAGGTCCTGGAGCAGCTCCTCCTCGAAGACGGAGGCGAGGCGCATGGCCTCCAGCCACTTCTCGCGGCCCTCGGAGGTCAGCTCGACGATCACCCGGACGCGGTTGGACTCGTCCCGCTCCCGGGTGACCAGACCCTCGGCGACCATCCGGTCGATGCGGTGGGTCATCGCGGCCGGGGTGAGACCGAGCCGCTTGGCCAGCTCGCTGGGGCCCAGGCGGTAGGGGACGCCGGAGAGGACGAGGGCCTTGAGGACCTCCCACTCGGCGCTGCTGATGCCGAGGGCCGCGGTCTGGCGGCCGTAGGCGACGTTCATCCGGCGGTTGAGCCGGGACAGCGCCGAGACGACCTTCTCGACCTGGGGGTCGAGGTCCTGGAACTCACGCTGGTAGGCGGCGATCTGTTCGTCGAGTGTCGGCTCGCCGGCGCCGGTGGTGTCGGCCATGCCCGAAGTATCGCACGAACGAGCTTGGCGTTGAAGTCCTTCGCCATGTACTCTTTAGGTCGAAACTTTAGCTTCTAAGTCTTCAGACTTCAGCAGTCCGCTGACTTAACGACCTGAGAGAGGTGAACGTGACCAGGGCGATGGGCGCAGCGATGCGCCGGATCCACGTGGGGAACGCACTCAGCGCGTTCGGGCTCGGCTTCACCGTCCCCTACCTGTACGTCTACGTGGCGCAGGTGCGGGGGCTCGGTGCCATGACGGCGGGGTTCGTGCTCGCCGTCTTTGCCGTGGCCGCGCTGATCGTGTTGCCGTTCGCCGGCCGGGCGATCGTGCGGCGCGGCCCACTGCCGGTCCTTCTCACCGCCTTGGTCCTGGCCGCGACGGGTGCGCTGAGCCTGGGCCTGGCGGGAGAGGCCGCGACCGTACTGGCCGCGGCCGCGCTGCTCGGGGCCGGGCAGGCCGTGATGCAGCCGGCGCTGGCGACGATGATCGTGGACTGCTCCTCGGCGGAGACCCGGTCGCGGGCCTTCGCTACGCAGTTCTTCCTGCAGAACCTGGGGCTGGGTGTCGGTGGCCTCATCGGCGGCCACCTGGTCGACACGACCCGGGTGTCCTCGTTCACGCTCCTCTTCGCGATCGAGGCGGCGATGTTCCTGCTGCTGGCCGTGGTGATGTCGACGGTACGGATGCCGCACGCGCCGCGGATCGCGGGCGCTCCTGCCTCGGCCGCGAAGGGCGCCTGGAAGCAGTGGCTCGGGAACCGGGCGATGGTCCAGCTGAGCGTGCTCGGCTTCGTGCTGTTCTTCGCGTGCTACGGACAGTTCGAGTCCGGGCTGAGTGCGTACGGCGTCGAGGCGGCGGGGATATCCACGTCCGCGCTGGGGACCGCGCTGGCCGCGAACACGCTGATGATCGTGGTCGCGCAGTTCGCCGTGCTCAAGTTCGTCGAGCGCCGGCGGCGGTCCCGGGTGATCGCCGGAGTCGGGCTGATCTGGGCCGTGGCGTGGGTCGCGGCGGGGTACGCGGGGCTGGGACACGGCAGTCAGGAGATGGCGACGGCCGCGTTCGTGTCGACGTACGCGCTGTTCGGGCTGGGTGAGGCGATGCTGTCGCCGACGGTCGCTCCACTGGTGGCCGACCTTGCGCCGACGGGGCTGGCCGGGCAGTACAACTCGGCGTTCGCGCTGGTCAAGCAGCTGGCGCTGGCGGTGGGACCGGCGGTGGGCGGGCCGATGGGGGCCTCGCTGCATGCGCCGTACGTCGTGACGTTCCTGCTGTTCTCGCTGGGGATCAGTGTGCTGGCGGTGCGGCTCGGAAGGCGGCTGACCCTCGCGCAGGACCAGCCATGGCTCGCCTCGAAGAGTGTGGTCGTGGCGAGGGGTGGAGCTGCGGCGGAGTCCGTTTCCGCGTAGGGGCGGCTATGCGGGGGGGGCGCTTACGGGCGCTGGCAGGGTGCCGCCCCGTAAGGGGCGCGGGGAACTGCGCGACCAGCCCCCGCCCACCCGCAGCCAAGGCTCGGCCCTCAGCTACCCCTTCGGCAGTACGAACTCGCACCACACCGCCTTCCCACCCCCCGGTGTCCTTCTCGACCCCCACCCAGAGGCGATCGTCGCCACGATCGCGATCCCCCGGCCCGACTCGTCTCCCGGTTCCGCGCGTCTGCGGCGCGGCAGGTGGTCGTCGCCGTCCGTCACCTCGATGATCAGGCGGCGGTCGGTGCGGCGGAGCCGCAGCCGCATGGGCGGGGTGCCGTGCTGGAGCGAGTTGGCGACCAGCTCGCTCGTGGCGAGGACGCCCAGGTCATGGAGTTCGACCGGGAAGCGCCAGCTGGTCAGCACGCCGGAGGCGAACGCACGCGCGCGTGGCGCCGCTTCGACGCCGCCGAGGAGTTCCAGCGCCGCGTTGCGGAACAGCTCGCTGTCGGGGCCGGTACGGGCCGGGTGCTGGAGGACCAGAACGGCGACATCGTCGTCGTGGTCGGCCGTGACGCCGGCCGAGCGGACCAGGCGGTCGCAGATGACCTGCGGGGTGCCGGTGGCTCCCGCCAGCGCGCGTTGGAGCGCGGCGATGCCCTCGTCCAGGTCCTCGTTACGGCGTTCCACCAGGCCGTCCGTGTAGAGGACGGCGGTGGAGCCGGGCCCCAGTGGTACCGAGCCCGACGTGTGGATCCAGCCGCCCGTGCCGAGCGGCGGCCCGGTCGGCTCGTCGGTGCGGAGCACGCTGCCGTTCTCGTCGCGGACCAGGATCGGCAGATGGCCGGCCGAGGCGAACACCAGCCGGCCCTCGTTCGGGTCGTGGATGGCGTACGCGCAGGTGGCGATCTGGTTGGCGTCGATCTCGGTGGCGAGGCCGTCGAGGAGCTGAAGGACCTCGTGCGGGGGCAGGTCCAGCCGGGCGTAGGCGCGGACCGCCGTGCGGAGCTGGCCCATGACGGCCGCCGCGCGGACGCCCCGGCCCATCACGTCGCCGATGACGAGGGCGGTGCGGCCGCCGCCGAGGGTGATGACGTCGTACCAGTCGCCGCCGACCGCGGCCTCGGTGCCGCCGGGCTGGTAGGTCGCGGCGATGCGCAGGTCGTCCGGCTGTTCGAGTTCCTGCGGGAGCAGGCTGCGCTGGAGGGTTACGGCCGTCTCGCGCTGGCGGCGCTCACTGGCGCGCAGTCGCTCGGCCGCCTCCGCGTGGTCGGTGACGTCGGTGGCGAAGAGCAGGACGCCGCCGTCGTGGTCGCCGTTCTCCGCGACGGGTGTGCAGGTGAACGTGTAGGTGCGGCCGTCGAGTGCCTTGCGGGACTTCAGCGTGCGGGGCCTGCCGCTGCGCAGGACCTGGTCGAGAAGGGGCAGCAGACCGAGTTCGGCGAGTTCGGGCAGGGCCTCGCGGGCGGGGGCGCCCGGGGGCCGTACGCCGAAGGCCGTCGTATAGGCGTCGTTGACGTACCCGATGTGGTGGTCGGGGCCGTGGACGAGGGCGACCAGGGCCGGGACGCGGTCCAGGACGTCGCGGGCGGGCAGTTCGTCGACGGCTGGCACACAGGGCGGGTCGTCGGTCAGTTGTTCGACGCGGGCAGCGGGCACGGAGCCTTCCCCCCGTCGGTCCGGTGGGACCGCGTGCTCGGTCCGCGCTGCGGCGCGGCGTTGCGTTCCGGGGAGCCGGGCGCTCCAGCGCGTGAAGTTCACGAATCCTTGCCTCGTGTCGTCGTCTCCGGCCTGCTACGGGAGCGGCCGGGGGCCGGGGGAAGTCCCCCGGTGCAGTTCTGGGGAGAAGCCTTGTGCTCGGTCGGGGGGCAGTCTGGCAGGGTGGCCGTCGGCGGCGACATCCGTCAGACGCCGGGGCGGGCCGTGGAGTTCCTGAGTTCCGTCAGGACGACCCGTTCGAGTCGTCGGAGGGACTGTGAGGAGGCTTTCCACCGGCCGCGAGTTCGAACTCCGCTCGGGGATGTTCGAGTGATCCGAGCGAGACGATCTCCCGTTTGAAGAGTCCGGAGAGGATCCATTCGGCGAGCACGCGGGCCTTGCGGTTGAAGGTGGGCACCCTGCTCAGGTGGTAGACGCGGTGCATGAACCAGGCAGGGTAGCCCTTCAGCCTGCGCCCGTAGACCTGGGCGACGCCCTTGTGCAGTCCCAGGGAGGCGACGGAGCCGACGTAGGCGTGGGCGTAGGTGTCGAGGGGTTCGCCGCGCAGGGCGTGGACGATGTTGTCGCCGAGGACCCCGGCCTGGCGGACCGCGTGCTGCGCGTTGGGGGCGGTCTCGGTGCCGGGTTCGGCGGCGGTGACGTCAGGAACGGCGGCGGCGTCGCCCGCGGCCCACGCGTGGTCGACGCCGTCGATCGTCAGCTCGGCGGTGCATTTCAGCCGCCCGCGCGGGGTGAGCGGAAGGTCGGTGGCGGCGAGCAAGGGGTGCGGTCTGACGCCAGCCGTCCACACGAGCGTACGAGCCGGGAAGCGCTGGCCGTCGCTGAGGACGGCGATGCGGTCGGCGCAGGATTCCAGGCGGGTGTTCAGCAGCACCTGGATGTTGCGGCGGCGCAGCTCGGTGACGGTGTAGCGGCCCATCTCGTGGCCGACCTCCGGGAGGATCCGGTCGGTGGCCTCGACGAGGATCCACTTCAAGTCCTCGGGCTGGACGTTGTGGTAGTACCGCGTGGCGTAGCGGGCCATGTCCTCCAGTTCGCCGAGGGCCTCCACGCCCGCGTAGCCGCCGCCGACGAAGACGAAGGTGAGGGCCGCGTCGCGGATCGCGGGGTCGCGGGTGGAGGAGGCGATGTCCATCTGCTCGATGACGTGGTTGCGCAGGCCGATGGCCTCCTCGACGGTCTTGAAACCGATGCCGTGCTCGGCGAGACCGGGGATGGGCAGCGTGCGCGCGATCGAGCCGGGCGCGAGGACCAGTTCGTCGTATTCGAGGAATGTGGCGCCTTTTCGTTCCTCGGCCGTGGCGAGGGTGGTGACTTCGGCGGTGCGCTTGGCGTGCTCGATGGACGTCACCTCGCCGATGACGACATGGCACCGGTCCAGAACGCTCCGCAGCGGTACGACGACATGACGAGGGGAAATCGAACCTGCGGCCGCTTCGGGAAGGAACGGCTGGTACGTCATGTAGGGATCGGGGGTGACGACAGTGATGTCGACCTCGTCCCGCCTGAGCTCCGCCTTCAGCTTCCGCTGGAGCCGCAGGGCCGTGTACATCCCGACGTAGCCGCCGCCGACAACGAGAATGCGCGCACGTTCCTTCACCATCCCATGACGCACCCGTGACTGTTGTTTGTCCACAGCCCCGGCAATTTGTGTGACCGGCGGGCTGCTGTGCCGGGTGCCGGACGCGCGGCCGGGACCGGACGAAAGGGGCCAGGTCAGCGGGGGCGGACGAGGGGGCGTGAAGGCAACGAATCGGGATGTAAGCGACCCGTACTCCGATCGGGGGGCGCTCCGTGCGGAACACCCCCCTTCTGAATTGACAGCCTCTCAACTATGTTCGTGTGTCGACGGGGTGTAGGGGATGTGGCCGAACGGTCCACGACGGGCGGGTCCGCCCGGTCGACGGTCCATTGATCGGCGACAGTTCCACTCGCTCCGGCCTTCACAGTGCGGGGAGAGTCTCCGGGGGGAGACGTCATTAACCGGGGGAACACAGATGCATATTCAGGACACACATTGGTCATCGGCTTCCGCCCTCGCGACGGGCGGCGCAACGGTGAGCGCGGCGACGGGCAACGGACGCGGCGACGGGCCGCGTACGACGCCGCTGCGGGTGGACGCACAGCGCAATCTGGAGCACGTGCTGCGTGCGGCACGCGAGGTCTTCGGCGAACTGGGTTACGGCGCGCCGATGGAGGATGTGGCGCGGCGGGCGCGGGTCGGGGTCGGCACGGTGTACCGGCGCTTCCCCAGCAAGGACGTGCTGGTCCGGCGGATAGCCGAGGAGGAGACCTCCCGGCTGACCGACCAGGCGCGGGCCGCGCTCGGGCAGGAGGACGAACCGTGGTCGGCGCTGTCGCGCTTCCTGCGGACGTCGGTGGCGTCGGGGGCGGGGCGGTTGCTGCCGCCGCAGGTGCTGCGCGTCGGGGTACCGGAGGAGGTCGGCGGTTCCGGCGTCCGGGCCGAGGAGGCCCGGGTGCCGCAGCAGCGGACGCAGCCGGTCGCCGGTGAGTTGCGGCTGGTGTCGGAGGAGCGGGAGCCGGTGGCCGGCGCCGACGACGACGCGGGAGCGGCAGTGCTGCTCGAAGTCGTCGGGCGGCTGGTGGAACGGGCCCGTGCGGCGGGTGAGTTGCGGGCGGATGTCTCGGTGTCCGACGTGCTCCTGGTGATCGCCACGGCGGCGCCCTCGCTGCCGGATCCGGCGCAGCAGGCGGCGGCTTCGTCGCGGCTGCTGGACATCCTGCTGGAGGGGCTGCGGTCCCGGCCCTGACGGTGCCGTGACGGTGCCCTGTGCCTGGCCGGGCGGCGCGGCAGCATGTGCCGTCGATGGTCGTGGGCGGGTGCGGGGGGACTGTGGCCGAGCACGCCCACACGGCGGAGCCGCACATGGACAGGGCCTCGCGCCCCTTGCAGGGGCGCGGGGCCGCCTGTTGATGCTTTCCCTTCCGGGTGATCGTCAGTGCACCGCCCTGACAAGTGCGCTCGGACGAGTGGTACGTCCGTCGCTCCGGGAGCTGAACAAAAGCCAATGTGGCAGTCTGACCCGGTGATTCGGTCGGGTTGGGCAGGCATCGGGGGCGTTCCACGATGAGCGTTGACGGGTGGGACGAGTCCGCCGGCGAGGAACTGACCTCGCCGCAGGTGCCCAGTCAGGGCGGGCGGGCCGGTGTACCGCCCGTCGGCGAACCGCCGGAAGGGAACGTTCCGGCACAGCGGAGCGGCAGTGTGCTGCCACCGTCCCGGGAACAGCCGCCCGCCGACACCCAGTTGATCGAGCGGATGCGGGGCGGCGACGACTCGGCCTACGAGGAGCTGTACCGGCGGCACGCGGACGCGGTACGGCGCTACGCGCGGACCTGCTGCCGGGACGGGCACACCGCGGACGACCTGACCGCCGAGGTCTTCGCCCGGATGCTGCAGGCGGTGCGCGGCGGGGCCGGGCCCGAGTACGCCGTGCGCGCCTATCTGCTCACCTCCGTACGGCGGGTCGCCGCGCAGTGGATCAAGTCGGCCCGGCGTGAGCAACTGGTCGACGACTTCGCGCTGTTCGCGGCGCAGTCCGCGCGCGGTTCCGAGGCCGCCGACGACACTGCACCCGTTGGCTCCTTCGGAGCGGGGTTGGACCTCGGCGCCGATGTACGGGCGATGCACGACGCCGAGCAGTCGATGGCGATGCAGGCCTTCCGTTCGCTGCCCGAGCGCTGGCAGGCCGTGCTGTGGCACACCGAGGTCGAGGACGAGTCGCCGAGCGAGGTGGCCACCCTGTTCGGGCTCGACGCCAACGGCACCCGCGTCCTTGCCAGCCGGGCCCGTGAGGGGCTGAAGCAGGCCTACCTCCAGGCCCATGTGAGCGCCTCCCTCATCGACGACGAGGAGTGCGCCCGCTACGCCGACCAGCTCGGCAGCTACGCCCGCCGCAAGCTGCGCATCCGCGCGGAGCGGGGGCTGCGCAAGCATCTGGAGGAGTGCGCCAAGTGCCGCCTGGCCGCCGCCCAGATCGAGGAGGTCGCCGCCGGTATCCCGGCCGTCGTACCGGTCGCGGTCATCGGCTGGTTCGGGGCCGCCGGGTACGCCAAGGCGCTCGGGATCATCGCCGGCGGTGCCGGAGTGGGGGCCGCGGGCGCGGCCGCCGCGGCGGGCGGTTCGTCCGGCGGGGCGGGCGGCGGTGCCGGGGGTGCCGCGGCCTCGGAGGGGCTGGGAGCACCGGTGAAGGCCGGTATCGCGGCCGGGGTGGTCGCGGTGGCCGCCGCCGCGCTGGCCCTCGCCCTGGTGAACGACAGCCACCCGACCAAGGAGGTGGCCCGCCCCGCCCCGTCCGCGCCGGTGATCGAGCCCGGGACACCTACGCCGGCCCGCACGCCGCCGAAGCGAGCGCCGCACCCCGAGCCGGTCGTCCTCGCCCCCGAGCCGACTCCGACGCCCACCCCGAGCCCGACCCCGACACTGAAGCCCACCCCGAGCCCCGAGCCGAAGCCGACCCCCACTCCGACACCGGCGCCGGCCCCGAAGCCGACGCCCACCCCCACCCCGACGCCCACTCCGCCGCCCGCCCCGGTCGTCTACCGGTGGAGCGAGCTGCGCTACGACATCACCGGTGACGGCACCCGGCCCGAGATGCGGCTCGGCGAGAGCAGCTGGGTGTGGCAGCGGTACGGGGTGACGGTTGCCGGCGAGCAGTATGCGAACGGCGTCACCGTGCACGGCTGGTCCTCCGTCACCGTCGACCTCAACCGCGAGTGCACCGCCTACGACGCGATGGCCGGCGTCGACGACATGACGCTCGGCCTCGGCAAGGTCGCCTTCTCCGTCTATGCGGACGGGGAGCGGCTGTGGCGGTCCGGGACGGTCGAGGGCGGACAGGCCGCCGTACCCGTCCATGTGAACCTGGCCGGGCACCGGACCGTGCGGCTGGTGGTCGAACCGGGGACCGGCTTCGACTCGGTGGCGCTCGCCGACTGGGCCGATTCGACGTTCACCTGCCGGTAGCGGTGCCCGTGGGTGTCCCGCCCAGTTCGCGCAGGACGTCCTCCTCGGTGAGGGACGCACCGCGGGAGCGCTCGGCCGCGTAGCGCTCGGGGGTCAGCGCCGCGCGGGCGGCCGCGTCAATCTCCGCGGCGCGGGTGCGCTCCGGCTCGGGGCGGACGCTGCCGGCCCGCCAGTGGTCGGCGGCGGCGAACAGCCGTACCGCGCCCGCCAGATCGCCGAGCCGGGCCACCAGGTCGGCGCCGACGTCCGCCAGCGCCGCCGTGATCACCTCGGCGCACCGGGCCTCCATCGCCTCGCGCAGCCCCCCGGCCAGGATCGGCAGCCCCTGCCGCGGGCCCTGCTCCATCGCCGTGATCAGGGCCTCGACCGCACGGAACCCCGCCATGAACTGCGGCGGCGGGGTGCCGCCCCGGGTCGCCGCGCGGGCGGCCTCGCAGAACTCGCGCGCCTGGGCCAGGTCCCCCTCGTGCTGGGCCATGTGCGCCCGCAGCAGCGCCACGAACGCCTGCGACTCCGCCACCCCGTACCGGTCGGAGGCCTCGCTCGCCCGGTCCAGGGCGGCCCGGGCGGCCGCCCGGTCGCCGGAGCGGTAGACGATCTCGGCGAGCCGCGCGATCAGGAACGGCGTCTCGGCGTACGCGCCGACCTCGTGGGCCAGCCGCAGCGCCTCCTCGTACTCGGTCTCCGCCTCCGGGTACAGGCCGCGCGCCATGGCCGCCTCACCGGCCGCGCTGCACACCTGCGCCCGCATCCAGCGGTCCCCGACCCGCCGGCTGAGGATCCGCAGCTCCGCCAGGTCCTCGTCGACGCCCCGCAGGTTGCCGGGCGAGTCGACCATGACGTGGGCGCGGTACATCAGGGTGACGCCCGTCTCCCAGTCGCCGCCGTACACCCGGCAGTTGGCGACGACGGCGTCCATGTCGGGGCCGACGTCCAACGAGCTGCCCAGGAACCAGGCGGTCAGCGGCCAGATGATGCCCGGCAGCCGGGCGGCCCGGGGACCGCCCGCCTCGAAGGCGGCCCGGACCAGCGCGACGTACTTCGGGGCCCGCTCGTCCGTCACCAGGCCGGCCGAGGGGGACTCGGAGGCCAGGAGCAGGTCGAACAGCCGCAGGTCCATGCGCAGTTCGTACAGCGGGTGCCCGGTGCCGGCGCCCGGAGCGGCCAGCAGCGCGCCCACCGGGTCCGCCGTGTCGGCCAGCGCGCGCAGTTCCTCCGGGCCGGCGCCGTCCGGCAGGGTGTCCCGGGCGACGCCCAGGCGCAGTACCGCGCCCATCCAGTCCATGGCCTCCAGGCGGTAGTTCCGCAGCCACCAGAACCAGCTGACGGCGAGGACGATCCG
This sequence comes from Streptomyces sp. NPDC054813, assembly GCF_053611365.1. NCBI lineage: Bacteria > Bacillati > Actinomycetota > Actinomycetes > Kitasatosporales > Streptomycetaceae > Streptomyces > Streptomyces sp. NPDC054813. Next base: position 10,376 of record NZ_JBSHAF010000040.1, read on the forward strand.
GCCGGCCAGCGCCTCGTCGCCCGCGCACACCGCGCGGTCGAGGGCGACGCGGATGTTGTCGAGGTCGGTCTCCAGGCGGCGGATCCACGGAAGCTGCTCGCCGGACCGCAGCTTCGGCGCCGCCTCCTCCACCAGCGCCCGCACCCAGGCGCCGTGCCGCCGCTCGGCCGCCGCGCGCAGTCCCGGAACCTCGGCGGCACGCTCGACGGCGTACTCGTGGATGGTCTCCAGCATGCGGTAGCGCATACCGCCTGTGCCGTCCGGGCCGTCCGGGGTGGCGACGATCAGGGACTTGTCGACGAGCGCGCCGACGAGGTCGGCGACGGGGCCGGTGCACACGGCCTCCGCCGCCGCGAGGTCCCAGCCGCCTGCGAAGACGGACACCTCGCGCAGGACCGTGTGCTCCCCCTCGTCGAGCAGGTCCCAGGACCAGTCGACGACCGCGCGCAGGGTCTGCTGGCGGGGCAGGAGGGTGCGGCTGCCGGAGGTGAGCAGGCGGAAGCGGTCGTCGAGCCGGTCGGCGATCTGCCGGGGTGTCAGCAGCCGCAGCCGGGCCGCCGCGAGCTCGATGGCGAGCGGCAGTCCGTCCAGACGGCGGCAGATCTCGTCGACCGCGGTCCGCTCGCCCGGCGCGCCACGGGCGCCGGGGCGGACGGTGGCGGCGCGCTCCTCGAAGAGCCGGTGCGCCTGCTCGGGGGCGAGGGGCTCGACCGGGCGCACCGACTCACCGGGGACGCCGAGGGGTTCACGGCTGGTGGCGAGGATCGTGAGCCCCGGGCAGTGGGTGAGCAGGGTCTCGGCGAGGGCGGCCGCCGCTTCGATGACATGTTCGCAGTTGTCAAGGATCAGGAGTTGGCTGCGCCGCGCGCAGTACTCGACCAGCAGGGCCGTGGGGTCGGCCTGCGGGGTCGCCAGCTCGTTGGTCATGAGCACGGTCTCGCGCAGACCGAGCGCGCTGACCACCGCGCCCGGCACCGCCTCCGGCCGGTCGAGCGGGGCGAGCTCGACGAGCCATGCCTGCGGGAGCCCGGCGGCGGCCTCCTCGGCGAGACGGGTCTTTCCGGAGCCGCCCGGTCCGATGAGGGTGACGAGGCGGGCCCTGTGCAATTCGGAACGAACCGCGTCGAGTTCGGGTTCCCGGCCCACGAAAGAGGTAAGACGTGGACGCAGGTTGCCGGTGCGGGGCGGGGGTGCGCCCGGCGGGATCGGCTCCTGCCTCAGCAACGACGCGTGCAGAGACTGGAGTTCCGGACCGGGGTCGGTTCCGAGGCCTTCGGCGAGGGTGCGGCGGGCGGTCCCGTACGCGGCGAGGGCGTCCGCCGGGCGGCCGGTGTCGCGCAGGGCGCGGATGAGGAGGGCGTGCAGCGGTTCGTCGTACGGGTGCGCCGTGGTCAGCGCGGTCAGCTCCGGTACGGCGTCAAAGGCGCGGCCGAGACGGAGGGCGGCGTCGGCGCGGGTACGGGTGGCCTCCAGCCGGAGCGCCTCGGGGCGGGCGGCGGCCGTCGCACGGTCGGGGAGGTCGGCGAGGGCGGGGCCGCGCCACAGGGCGAGAGCCTCGGTGAGGACACGATGGGCGGTCGCCGGGTCGGCGGCGACGAGGGCGGCCGCGCCTTCGCGTACCTGGCGTTCGAAGACGTGCAGGTCGATGTCGTCCTCGGCGGCGGCCAGGCGGTAGCCGCCGGGGGTGGAGGCGACGGTGTCCTTGCCGAGGGCACGGCGGAGCCGGCCGACGAGGGCCTGGAGGGCGGCCGGGGCGTCCTGCGGCGGGTCGTCGTCCGCCGCCCAGACCTCCTGGATGAGGGTCTCGGGGGTGAGGGTGCGGTGGGGGTGGAGAGCCAGGACGGTGAGCAGCGCGCGGAGGCGGGGGCCGCCGATGGGTATGGCGGTGCCCTGGTCGTCAGTCGCCTGGGTCACACCCAGAATCCGGTACCGCACCGGGTCATTGTCGCCGCGCCGGGGGGATCGGGCACCGGGGTTTCGGAGGCCGGGGCACTGGAGATACGCAGGGTGCGGGCTGGGGAGGTTGCCCGGGGCGGGGGCTGGGGGCGGGGGGTTTCGCTTACCGGCGCTTGCAGGGTGCCGCCGCGCCCACCCGTGCCGCCCTGCGGCACGATTGCCCGCGGCTACAACGTGCCCCGTAAGGGGCGCGGGGAACTGCGCGATCGGCCCCCACCGGCCCGCACTCCACTGCCGGCCGGCAGCACAGCGGCGGGCCGCGGAGGGTCACGCCCCCGACGCCAACGCCCCCCGCATCGGCCGGATCCCCGCAGGGACCGCACGGGCGCGTGCGGGTGTTCCCGTCCAGCACGTGCCCCGGCGGGACAGCAGGCGGCGGAGCCACAGTTCCAGGGAGACCAGGTCCGCCAGGCCGTCCAGCGGCAGGGGTTCGCCCGCCGCCGCCCCGCGGAGCGCCTTGCGGACCACCCGGGCCTCCACCAGGCCCGCCTGCGCCAGCAGCGGCGTCGAGAAGAGGGCGATCAGATCGTCGGCCGCCACGCGCAGCCCCGTGCGGGTGGCCGCCGCCGAGGAGGCGTGGGAGGGGGCGCCCCAGCCCGGCGGGAGATCGGCGACGCCGGCGCCCTCCAGGACCGTGCGGAGGATGGCGGCGCGGGCCCCCGGCCGCACGCGCAGCGCCTCGGGGAGGTCGCGGCAGGCGCGGACCACCTGGTTGTCGAGGAAGGGGGCGTGCAGGCGCTGGGAGCGGATCTCGGCGGCCTGCTCCAGGATCCGGATGTCGGCCGCGTGGCGGGCGAGGACGGCACGCGCGCGGTAGTCGCCGGGGCGCTGCCCGGGGCCGACGCCGGAGCGGTTCGCCGCCCCCTGGAGCAGAACCGATACTTCAGCCAGCGCCTCCCCTGTCAGCCAGCGCGCCGCCGGGCCGGGTCTCGCCCAGCTGAGCGCCGCGAGGGACGCGCCCACAGCGCCTCCGGGTTCGTCGAAGCGGCGCCGCAGCAGGCGCTCGGCGAGGGACTCGACGCCCGCGCGGTACGGCGTACGCGCGAGCCGGCGCGCCGCGCTGTACACGCGCGCGGAGACCATCACCGAGCCGTCGGCCTTGGCGAGCGCGGCGACCGGGCGGACCAGGTGCCGCCGCTTGCGGTCCATCAGCAGGTCGGCGAGGCGCGCGGGATGCGCGTCCAGCACCTGGCGGGCGCCGTAGCCGGTGAAGTGGTCGGCGCTGCCGGCGGCGAGGCGGGCGCGGTGTCTGGCGGCGTGGACGAGGGACGGGCCCGGTTCGTCGGTCAGGGGGCCCTCCAGGTCGGCGTACGGAAGCATGTCCTCGCCGCCGGTGACCACCACGTGGTGCAGCCGCGGGTTGGCCGCCAGGGTTCCCGCGCGTTCGAGTTCCGCCTCCCGGCCGCCGACGGCGAGGTCGTTGAAGGTGACCGCGAGGAGACGCTCGCCGGCGCCCGTGCCGTGGCCCAGGACCGTGCCGGGCATGCCGGGCAGCCCGGCGGCCAGCAGGGCGAGGGTGCCGGAGGCCGGGCCGCCGGACAGGTCGGCGCCGATGCCCGGCACCGGCATCCCGCGCGCCGCACGCCGCGCGGCGGGGCCCATTCCGGGCACCGGACCGGGGTCGATGTCCGGGACGTGCCGGGGGGCCGACAGTCGCGCGCGTACGGCTTCTACGAGCGCGTCCCGTACGGCGTCCACCGCACGGTCGGGGTCGGCGGAGGGGGCCGCGACCGCGAGCGAGGCGACCTGCTCGTACCCGGCGACCTCGCGCGCCCCGGTGCGCAGGATCAGCGCGTGCCCCGGCGGAATGCGCCGTACGCCCTCGTACGGAGTCGAGTCGTGCACCGCCGCCGGTACGTCGGGGGCGGCCAGGAGTGCGGCGAGGTGACCGTAGTCGAGGTTGGCCTCGATCAGGTCGGCGAGCGGCAGCGCGGCCGTGGCGTAGGCCGTACCGCCTGCCCAGGGGGTGTGGAAGACCGGGCGGGCGCCCGCGAGGTCGCCGCAGACGGTGACCCGGCGGCCGACCTGGACGACGGCGGTGTAGCTGCCGGGCCAGGCGGTCAGATGCCGGAGTGCGCCCCCGCGCGCCGTGAAGAGGCCGAGGCGCAGTTCCTCGTCGGTGGCGCCGCAGGTGCCGAGGACGGCGATGCGGTTCTGGGCGTCGGCCTTGATGACGCGCACCTCGTCGGGGCGCCAGTCGCCGACCGCCCAGAGCGGGTCCGGATCGCCCCACAGCAGCTGGGAGCCGACGGGGTGGACGGTCTCGCCGTCGTATCCCAGGGCGCCGGCGGAGCCGAGCGTGGCGGCACCGGAGGCGGTGCTGCTCCATCCCACCAACCACCGCATCGACGCCTCCACAGGCTGTGGACAACCATGCACGGTACGAACTGGATCCCCATGCTGCCATGAAGGACGCGCTCCGGAGGGCCGGTGGGGCCGCCTTTGATCCCCGGAAGATTTCACGGAGTTGCCGCAGGACCGGCCCACGCGAACGTGCTGGGGAAGAGTCGTGAAAGAGCCGCGGAAGAGCCGAACCGCCTTACAGCACAGGGCAACTGCGACGCGAATGCGCCCCCTGTACGCTCCCTCCGAACGCCCTTCGCGCCCTCAATTCCCGTGGTAGGAGCGTTGATCGCCCGCAAAAGGAGGGGTCGATTTTCGGCCAATTCGGCGAGGTCGACGCGACGGTGCGCACGCTCCGTACATGCTTTGCGCACCAAACGCGCGCGTACTCGAACGCGCACAGTCCGGGAGGCGGGCATCGCCTCCCGGACCGGTCCGCCACCCGCGGGGATTGAGGTGGCGGTGTCCCCCAGCCCACTGGATCCAGTACAGCGGGCCGACCCACGCACCGACCATGGAACCGCTCCCCCGATGGCCGGAGAAGAGCGCACGGACGGGCGCACGGCCACACGGCGGGGGCACGACGCGACAGGCCGTGCACGGTGCGTATATGGGCCGCACTCGCGTACGGACCACAATCCCGCCATCCGGAACAATGCCCCTTAACGCTTGGGATGCGGCGAACTACGCTGGGTTTACGAATGCCGCGTGGTTATGCCACTGCGGCAGCCGTCTGTGTCGAGGGGTGGCGCATGTCCAGGGAGCAACGCGGGCCGAACGAAAAACTCGGCACCGTTCTCGCCCTCGCGGGAATCAGCAACGCAGGACTCGCGCGACGCGTCAACGATCTTGGCGCTCAACGCGGGTTGACTCTTCGCTACGACAAGACGTCGGTGGCGCGCTGGGTGTCGAAGGGCATGGTGCCGCAGGGCGCCGCGCCGCATCTCATCGCAGCCGCGATCGGCCAGAAGCTCGGCCGCCCGGTGCCGCTCCACGAGATCGGCCTGGCGGACGCGGATCCCGCGCCCGAAGTGGGCCTCGCCTTCCCCAGGGACGTCGGACAGGCGGTGCGCTCGGCCACCGAGCTGTACCGGCTCGACCTGGCCGGCCGCCGGGCCGGCTCCGGCGGCATCTGGCAGTCGCTGGCCGGTTCGTTCGCAGTAAGCGCGTACGCAACGCCCGCCTCGCGCTGGCTGATAACCCCCGCCGACAGTTCGGTCGCGCGCGAGGCGAACACCGCCGAGGCCTCCGGCGCACCGCTCAAAGTCGGCCACAGCGACGTGCAGAAGCTGCGGGAGGCGGCCGAGGACGCCAGGCGCTGGGACTCCAAGTACGGGGGCGGCGACTGGCGTTCGTCGATGGTGCCGGAGTGCTTACGAGTGGAAGCGGCACCGCTGCTGCTCGGCGCGTACTCCGACGAGGTCGGGCGGGCACTGTTCGGGGCGAGCGCCGAACTGACTCGGCTCGCCGGGTGGATGGCCTTCGACACGGGACAGCAGGAGGCCGCGCAGCGGTACTACATCCAGGCACTGCGGCTCGCCCGCGCGGCGGCCGACGTGCCGCTCGGCGGCTATGTCCTGGCATCGATGTCGTTGCAGGCGACGTACCGCGGGTTCGGCGACGAGGGCGTCGACCTCGCGCAGGCGGCCGTCGAACGCAACCGCGGCCTGGCCACCGCGCGGACCATGAGCTTCTTCCGGCTGGTCGAGGCACGGGCACACGCGCGTGCCGGTGACGCACAGGCCGCGGGGGCCGCGCTGAAGGCTGCGGAGGGGTGGCTGGAGCGGGCGCGAGAGGGGGACAACGATCCCTCCTGGCTCGGCTTCTACGGATACGACCGGTTCGCCGCAGACGCCGCCGAGTGCTACCGGGACCTGAAGGCGCCGCGCCAGGTGCGGCGGTTCACGGAGCAGGCGCTGTCGAAGCCGACGGAGGAGTTCGTGCGGTCGCACGGGCTGCGGCTGGTCGTCTCCGCTGTCGCCGAACTGGAGTCCGGAAACCTCGACGCGGCGTGCGAGCAGGGGGTGCGGGCCGTGGAGGTGGCCGGGCGGATCTCGTCGGCGCGGACGACCGAGTACGTGAAGGATCTGCTGCACCGGCTGGAGCCGTACGGGGACGAGCCGAGGGTGGTGGAGCTGCGGGAGCGGGCGCGTCCGCTGCTGATGGCGCCGGCGTGAGGGTCGCCCACTCGTCCATGGACCTAAGGACGCCGGGCGGGTGCGGGTGCGTTGTGGTTGCTCGCGCCCACGCGGCGGCAGCCGCACATCGAAGACAGCCCCGCGCCCCTTTGGGGCGCGCCGTACTCCCCCGCGTTTGAAGTGGCTGTCAGTGGCGCAGTGCACTATCGAGCGTGGGAGGTGGTGCAGGTGTCTGCCGGGGTTGCTTATGACTGTGATGTGCTCGTCGTCGGGGGTGGGATCGTCGGGCTGTCCACGGCGTTTGCGATCAGCCGGGCCGCGCCCGGTACCCGGGTCACCGTGCTGGAGAAGGAGGCCGGGGCGGCACGGCATCAGACCGGGCGGAACAGCGGGGTCATCCACAGCGGGATCTACTACCGGCCCGGATCGCTGAAGGCACGGTACGCCGTCAAGGGTGCCGCCGAGATGGTCAAGTTCTGCGCGGAGTACGGCATCGCGCACGCTGTCACCGGCAAGCTGATCGTCGCCACCGAGCGGGCGGAGCTGCCCCGGCTGCACGCGCTCGTGCAGCGCGGCCGGGAGAACGGGATACCGGTGCGGGAGCTGGGGGCCGCACAGATCGCGGAGTACGAGCCCGAGGTGCGGGGGCTGGCCGCCATACACGTCGGGACGACCGGTGTGTGCGACTTCGTGGGGGTCGCCCGGCAGCTCGGCGAGGCCTCGGGGGCGGAGATCCGGTACGGGGGCCGGGTGGAGCGGATCGACCGGCGGCCGGAGCGGGGCGTGGCCGTGCTCACCTCGCGCGGAGACGTCGTACGCGGACGCGTGCTGGTGAACTGCGCCGGGCTGTACTGCGACGAGATCGCCCGGCTCGCGGGGGACGAGCCGGGGATGCGGATCGTGCCGTTCCGCGGGGAGTACTACGAGCTGGCGCGGCGGGAGCTGGTGCGGGGGCTGGTGTACCCGGTGCCGGATCCGGCGTTCCCGTTCCTCGGGGTGCATCTGACCCGGGGCGTCGACGGAGGCGTGCACATCGGGCCCAACGCGGTGCCGGCGCTGGCCCGGGAGGGGTACGGATGGGGTGTCGTACGGCCCCGGGAGGTGGCGGGGACGCTGGCCTGGCCGGGGACGTGGGCGCTGGCCAGGCGGCACTGGCGGTACGGGGGCGGGGAGCTGCGGCGGTCGGTGTCGAAGCGGGCGTTCACGGCGGCCGTACGGCGGCTGTTGCCGGCCGTGACCGATGCGGACCTGGTGCCGGCGGCGGCCGGGGTGCGGGCGCAGGCCGTGCTGCGCGACGGCTCGCTGGTCGACGACTTCCTGATCAAGGAGGGCGCACGGACGGTGCACGTGCTGAACGCGCCCTCGCCCGCGGCGACGGCCTCGCTGCCGATCGGGCGGGAGGTGGCGCGCCGGGCACTGGAGATGCTGGGCTCGGTGTGACCCGGGCGCGACCCGGCCGCCCCGTCTCAGGCGGTCTGACCCGGGCGCGACCCGGCCACCCCATCCCACTCGGTGTGACCCGTGCGGGACCCGGCCACCCCGTCTCGCACGGGCCGTAAAATCGACCCCACTGTGTCTGACTCGCTCAATGCCCCAGAGACCCCCCGGCCCGCCGAGACCGTCCCCGGCTCGGGCTCCCCGCACGCTCCCGGTGTGTCCGTCCGGCACACCCGGACCAAGGGGGAGCCGCGGTTCCCGGACGGACCCAGCGCCGATCCGGCCGGGTCGCACTTCGAGCGGCGGATCCGCAGTTTCCAGCCACGGCGGAGCCGGGTGACCGCGGGACAGGCGGACGCCCTGCAGCGGCTGTGGCCCAAGTGGGGCCTGGACATCGACGGGCAGCACGTCATCGATCTCGGTGCGCTGTTCGGCAACGCCAATCCCGTCGTCCTGGAGATCGGGTTCGGGATGGGAGAGGCGACCGCGCAGATGGCCGCCGAGGACCCGGACACCAACATCCTCGCCGTCGACGTGCACACGCCGGGACAGGGGAACCTGCTCAACCTCGCCGACCAGAACGGGCTGTCCCACATCCGGGTCGGCAACGGGGACGCGATCATCCTGCTCCGGGAGATGCTCACGCCCGACTCGCTGGACGGGCTGCGGGTGTACTTCCCGGACCCCTGGCCCAAGAAGCGGCACCACAAGCGGCGGCTGATCCAGCCCGAGTTCCTCGACCTCGCCGCGACCCGGCTCAGGCCGGGGGCGATCGTGCACTGTGCGACGGACTGGGAGCCGTACGCCGAGCAGATGCTCGAAGTGCTCGACGCGCACCCGGCGTTCGAGAACACCCAGGCCGAGGGCGGTTTCGCGGCGCGTCCCCCGTACCGGCCACTGACCCGTTTCGAGGGGCAGGGGCTGGACAAGGGACATGTGGTGAACGATCTGCTCTTCCGTCGCGTACAGCATCCGGTGCAGCAGGGCGATCAGCACCGACTGGAGTCACCTCGTTAGGGTCGATGCCGTGGCCACCTCCCCGCCGCCGTACCCGCCGTATCCGTCGTACCCCCCGGACCCCACCGGTGCCGGGCTGCGGCATCCCCGCTGGTGGCAGCGGCGCTGGGTGCGGTACGGGGCGCTGAGCACCCTGCTCGCCCTGTCCGGCCTGGTCATCCTCGCGCTGGTGCGGGAGCAGACGGGCACGGAGGGCTTCCTGGTCGGGCTCGGACTCGCGGTGCTGCCCGTGCCGCTGCTGATAGCCGCGTTCCGCTGGCTCGACCGGGTCCAGCCCGGGCCCTGGCGGAACCTGCTGTTCGCGTTCGCCTGGGGGGCGTGCGCGGCCGCGCTGATAGCGATCGTCGCCAACAGCTTCGCGACGCACTGGATAGCGACGGCGACCGCGGATCCGAGCAGCGCGGACACCCTTGGGGCGACCGTGATAGCGCCGATCGTCGAGGAGTCCGCCAAGGGCGCGGCCGTGCTCATGGTCTTCCTGTTCCGCAGACGGGACTTCACCGGGATCGTCGACGGTGTGGTGATAGCGGGGATCACCGCCACCGGGTTCGCCTTCACCGAGAACATCCTCTACCTCGGTACGGCCTTCGGGACCGACCGGCTGACCGGCGGCACCGGCATCGCCTCCGTCACCGCCGCGACGTTCTTCGTGCGCATCGTCATGTCCCCCTTCGCCCACCCCCTGTTCACCGTCTTCACCGGCATCGGGTTCGGTATCGCCGCGTTCTCCGGGGAACGGCAGCGGGTGCGGCGGGTGCTCGTGCCGGTCGCCGGGCTGCTGCTCGCGATGAGCATGCACGCGTTCTGGAACGGCTCGTCGACGTTCGGGCAGTACGGGTTCTTCGCCGTGTACGGCATGTTCATGGTGCCGGCGTTCGGGTCGCTGACGTGGCTGGCGATCTGGACCCGGCAGCGGGAGCTGCGGACCGTCCGGGAGGAGCTGCCGGCGTATGTGTACGCCGGGTGGCTGGGGACGGCCGAGCCGTTCGTGCTCGGCTCGATGCGGGCGCGGCAGATGGCCCGGGAGTACGCCGCGTACCACTTCGGAAAGCCGGCCGGGCGGGCGGTCGCCGAGTACGAGGCGTACGCGACGACGCTCGCCCTGCTACGCCGCCGAGGGCGGCGGGGACGGGCGGGCGCCGACTTCGTGGTGCGGGAGCGGGAGCTGCTGACGGAGCTGTGGACCCGGCGCGAGTTGGTCCGCCCCGCCCTGGGCTACGCGGCCCGCACGGCCGCACCGAACGGCTGGCCCGGATACCCGCCGCCGGCCTATGGGGCACCGGGGTGGTATGCGGCGGCGGTGCCGTATCCGTCCTACAACCCGTACCGGAGCTAGTGCTCCAGGGTTGCGGAGGGCTGGGCACCGCCGGAAGAGGCCGCACGGGCCGACCGCGGTTGCCGCGGAAAGCAGCGGAGAGAAAGCGGGAGTCAGGCGGAAGCCGCCGTCAGCTGTGCCAGCTCCTGCTCCGTCAGCTCCAGGTCCGCCACCCCCAGCAGCGCCGGGAGCTGTTCCACCGAGCGGGCCGAGGCGATGGGGGCCGTGATGGTGGGCTGGGCTGCCAGCCAGGCCAGGGCGACCGTGGGGACCGGGGCGGAGTGGGCCTCGGCGATCTCGTCCAGGGCGGTCAGCACCTTCTGGCCCCGCTCGGTCTCGAGGTACTGGGCGGCGCGGCCCGCGCGGGCGCTGTCAACCATCGTGCCGGGGCGGTACTTGCCGGTGAGGAAGCCGGCGGCGAGGGCGAAGTAGGGGACCGCCGCGAGGCCGGTGCGGGAGGCCAGCTCCTGGAGGGGGCCCTCGTAGGTGTCGCGGGAGACCAGGTTGTAGTGGGGCTGGAGGGCGACGTACCGGGCGAGACCCTCGCGGTCGGAGAAGTCCAGGGACTCCTGGAGCCGCTCGGGGGTGATGTTGGAGGCGGCGATGTGCCGGACCTTGCCCGCCCGCACCAGTTCGTCCAGCGCGCCGACGATCTCCTCGACCGGGATCTCGGGCTTGTCGAAGTGCGTGTAGTACAGGTCGATGTAGTCGGTGCCCAGGCGGCGCAGGGACGCGTCGGCGGCGGCCTTGATGTTGGCGCCCGACAGCCCCAGGTACTCGGGGTGCTGGCTGACCTTCGTCGCGATCACGACGTCGGCGCGGTTGCCGCGCGCCTTGACCCACTTGCCGATGACCGTCTCGGACTCGCCGCCCTTGTGGCCCTCGATCCAGGCGGTGTACGCGTCGGCGGTGTCCACGAAGTTGCCGCCCGCTGCCGTGTACGCGTCGAGGACGGCGAAGGAGGCGGCCTCGTCGGCGGTCCAGCCGAAGACGTTGCCGCCGAGGCAGAGTGGGAACACCTCCAGGTCGGAGGCGCCGAGCTTGCGGAGGGAACGGGAAGCGGAAGAAGAGGTCATGCCTCAGTTCAACACCGGCCGCCTGCGGACCCATGCCGCCGCAACGCGAAGTTCTCGTAAAAGCGGAAGGCCCTGGCCGGCCCCGGGTACACCAAACCGGCAGCCCTGACGTCGGGGGGGTTGTCGTCAGGGCCGCCGGGGATCAGTGGGGTCCGTCAGGGGTTGAGGCCCTTGCCACGCAGCCAGGTCATCGGGTCGATGGCGGTGGCCTGGCCGTTCGGGTGGACCTCCAGGTGGAGGTGCGGGCCGGTGACGTTGCCGGTGGCGCCCACCCGGCCGATGACGTCACCGGTGGCGACCTTCTGGCCGACCTTGACGCCGATCGAGGACTGGTGGCAGAACCACAGCTCGGTGCCGTCGTCCAGGGTGATGATCGTGCGGTAGCCGTACGAGCCGGCCCAGCCGGCCTCCGTGACGGTGCCGCTGTGCACGGCCTTGATCAGCGTGCCGGTGGGGGCGGCGAAGTCGAGGCCGGTGTGGTAGCCGGAGGCCCACATGGAGCCGGCCTGCCCGAAGGTGCCGGTGATCGTGTAGGAGACGACCGGCAGCGTGTACTGCTTGGCCAGCGCGGCGAGCCGCTTCTGCTCGGCCTGCGCCTTCTCGGCGGCCTGCGCCTGCTCCTTGGCGTCGGCGGCCTTGGCTGCCGCCGTCTTCTCCGCCTTGGCCTCCGCGTCGGAGACCGCCTTGTCGGCGGCGGCCACGGCCTTGGCGGTGGCCTTGACGTCGAGCTGGGTCTGCTGCTGCTCGGCCTGGGCGATGATCCGGCTGCGCAGCGCCTCACCGGCGTCGGAGGAGGAGTCCGCGTCGGTGGCGGCCGTCGTGGTGACGCTGCTGAGGGCGGTCTGGGTGGCGTGGTGGCCGCTGCCCTGGCCGAGCAGGGAGTCGACGGAGGACGGCAGGTCGGGCAGCGAGATGGAGACCGGCGGCTTGCCGGTGTTGGCGCTGGCCATGCCGCCCGCGCCGACGGCGGCGATGACGCCGACGCCGAGGACCGTGGAGCTGCGGGCGAGCCCGCCGCCGCGCTGCTTGGCGACCCGGTGCCGGCCACGTACCGGGGCGAGGGACTCCTCGGTGGGGTTCCACTCCTCCCAGGGGCCCTCGTCGGTGCGGTAGCCGCCGTAGCCGTAGGTCTCGGGTTGACGCTGGCTGGGCACGAACGGGGCTGTCGGGGCAGGCCGGTTGGACGCCACGCGGGCGCACTCCTTTCCTTCCGCTGCCTACCGGGTTAGCTGACGGGTTCGGAGCGGGAAGGTCTCCTACGCGCGTATACCGGCCGATTTCTTCCGGCGGCAGCCGTGCGATTCACCCCAAGGTGGTGGTTCCCCGGTTCCCTTGCGGGATTCGGCGCGTGCGCACGGAGCCGTCGCGGGTGACGGCTGGGACGACCGCGCTGCGTTATCGAACGTTAATAGACCCGGCTATCAGATTCCAAGCAGTTCGCCTTGATCATTAAGCTTTCAAAGCGTGGACTTACCTGCCACGAACGGCCAAAAACGGTCGAGTTGACCATGCATTCTGTTCGGCTCAGGAGTCACACGCGTCTCAGACGTTATGCGGAGGGCGGTCGTCCGCGCACCTAGGGTCACAATCCCCAGTACAGCCGGTGCCCGCGCTCAGGGCCGCCGTACCGCGAGCAGCGCCATGTCGTCCGTCATGCCGCCGCCGGTGTGCCGGCGCACCTCGGCCGCGAGCCAGGCCAGCAGCGGGCCGGGGGCGGTGCCGACCCGGCCGGCCAGCCGCCGCTCGGGGTCGTAGAACCGGCCGTGCGCGTCCCGCGCCTCGGAGAGGCCGTCGGTGTGCAGCAGCAGCGTGGCCCCGCTCGGGAACGCGTGCTCGGCGGCCCGGTCCGGCCAGGCCCCCAACTCGCCCATCCCCAGCGGCAGCGCGGCCTCGGGCACCCGTACCGGGCTCACCCTGCCGTCGCCGTACAGCAGCAGGGGCGGCGGATGGCCGCGGTTGACGACCCGGACCGTGCCGTCGCCGTGCCGGAGTTCGGCGAGCACGGCGGTGGTGAACCCCTCGAACGCGTCGACGCCACCGCGCCGGACACCCTCGCGGGCCAGCGCCCGCTCCAGCCGCGCCGCCACCGCCTCCAGCGTGGCCTCCTGCTCGGCCGCCTCCCGGAACGCGCCGATCAGCACGGCTACGGCGGCGACCGCGTCCATGCCCTTGCCACGGACGTCGCCGACGACCAGCCGCACACCGTACGGGGTGTCCTGGACGGCGTACAGGTCGCCCCCGATGAAGGCGCCCTCCTGGGCCGCCTCGTAGCGGGCGGCGATCTCGAAGCCGCCGATCCGCTCGGCGGGCTCGGGCAGCACCGCCCGCTGGGCGGCCTCCGCGATCTCGCGGGCGGAGGCGAGGCGCTGGTCGCCGAGGCGGACCACCCGGTTGATGCCGGCGGCGAGGGCGGCGACGGTGACCACGGTGAGGACTTCGGTGGCCATGTCGACGTTGGGGCTGAAGGTGTAGCGGGCGTGCACGGCATAGGCGGCGAGGAAGGACGCGAGGCCGGTCAGGACGGTGGCGCGGAGGGAGAAGAGGGGCGCGGCGATCAGCGGGGCGGCCGTGAAGAAGGGGACCGGCGTGAAGGCCCGCGGGGTGAGGACGTCGTAGCAGACGCCGGCCGCGATCAGCAGGACGGGCAGGAAGCGGGCCAGGGTGCGGACGACTGCGGACCCGTCCTCCTGCACCTGTCCAGAGCCCACGGCACGACTCCCTATATGTCCCCGGTGTCCAATATATGTCCGTCCAGATTTGCGGCTGCGAGCGAGCAGGGGCGAGTGGTGTGGACCGGGCGGATGAGTACGGACGGGTGTGATGAGGAACACGCAGAGGGACACACGGAGGGACAAGCGGAGGGACACACGGAGAAGCACGTGCCGGTATACGACTCAGGGCCGGAATCCTCGTTCTTGGATTCCGGCCCTGAGCCTTCAGTAGCGGGGACAGGATTTGAACCTGCGACCTCTGGGTTATGAGCCCAGCGAGCTACCGAGCTGCTCCACCCCGCGTCGGTGAAACCAGCATACGCCATCGGAGGAGCGCGAGTCACACGGGTTGAGGAGAGGTCAGCTCAGCAGGTGCGCGTTCGGGGTCTTCGCCAGCTCCTCGTACGCGCCCAGCACCAGCACCGACACCCCAGCCTCCCGCAGCATCCCCGTCCCGTCGGCCGCCTCGACGAAGGTGTCCGGCTCGCGCCACGCCGTCACCACCCGCCGCACCCCGGCCCGGAGGATCAGCTCGGCGCAGGGGTGCGGCCGGGAGGCGCGGTGGGTGCAGGGTTCGAGGCTGGTGTAGACCGTGGCCGTGGCCAGCCGGGGGTCGGCCGGGGAGATCTTGGCCAGGGCCGCCTCCTCTGCGTGGACGACCGGGTCGCCGGCCTCCCGGGAGTGGCCGCGGGCCAGTTCCGTGCCGTCGGCCGCGACCACCACCGCGCCGACGCTGAAGGCGGTCCGGGAGGGCGGGCAGTCGGCCGCCAGCTCGCAGGCGAGCCGCAGCCAGTGCCGGTCCGCGGCGGACGCCGACCCGCCCGTGCCGGGGGCGGTGGGCTCGTACCGCATCAGGACCACGTCCCCGATACGGCGGCTCTCCAGGAGCCGCAGCCGCCCCTCCTGGTACCCGCCCGGGCCGAACAGCCGCGGTGCCTTCGGGTCGCCGACGAAGAGGGGGGCCAGGACCAGCTGGAGTTCGTCGGCCAGGCCCTGCTGGAGGAGCTGGGTGTGGACGGTGCCGCCGCCCTCGACCATCAGGCGCCCGACCGACCGCACCTCGTGCAGGTCCCTCAGCAGCGCGGGCCAGTCGAGGTCGGCGCCGAGGGAGACGACGTCCGCGGCGATACCGAGGCCGCGGATCCGCGTCGCGCCCGTGTCCGTCGTGTAGACGACCTTCTCGCCGCCGGTGTGCCAGAAACGCGCGTCCGGGTCGAGGTCGCCGGTCGCGGTGACCGTGACCTTGAGGGGGTACTCGGGCTTGCCCGCGGCGGTCCGGGCCGCACGCCGCCCGGGATCGTTGACCAGCAGCCGCGGGTTGTCCGCGCGGACGGTGCCGGCGCCGATCAGGATCGCGTCGACGGAGGCCCGCACCTCGTCGACCCGGTCGAAGTCGGCCGGGGACGAGAGCAGCAGGCGGTCGGGGCCGGTGTCGTCGAGATAGCCGTCGAGGGAGACGGCGGCGGACAGCAGGACGTAGGGGTACGGCATCGGACGTGCTCACTCCCGAGGGCGACGGGCAGGCTTGGTTAAACTTTGAAACAAACCTACACTGGCTGTATGACGACTCGCTGGCTGACGCCGAAGGAGCAGAGCGCCTGGCGCGCCTACGTCTCGGCGACACACCTCCTGGACGATGCGATGGACCGGCAGCTCCAGCAGGACGCCGGCATGCCGCATCTGTACTACGGCATCCTCGTCAGTCTCTCCGAGGCGCCGGAGCACAAGCTGCGCATGACCGACCTCGCCGAGAAGTCGAAGATCACCCGGAGCCGGCTGACATACGCGGTGACCCGGCTGGAGAAGGACGGGCTGATCCGGCGCGAGGACTGCAAGTGGGACAAGCGGAGCAGCTTCGCCGCCCTGACCGACGAGGGCATGGCGGTGCTGGAGCGCGCGGCGCCGGGGCATGTGGAGACGGTACGGGCGGCGGTGTTCGACCATCTCTCCCCGGAGCAGGTGGACCAGCTGGAGGAGATCAGCTCGGTGATCGCACGGGCGCTGGAGGGTGACGCGTCGACCCCGCGGCCGACCTCCGACGAGGTTCCCTGGCGGCGGCGGTCGTCGCCCTGTTCCGGCCCCTCTTAAGGCCTCGGCCTGCCGTGAGGTCTCGCGGTGGGGCCGCGTGGATATTCCCGCAAAACCCTGTTGCTTCAAATTTAAAACATGGGTAGGGTTCCAGCAGTGGATCTGCTTCAAATCTGAAGCAGAGGCCGCTACCGTCCTGCACCCGGACACAGGAGAACCCGATGCCCGACTTCCCCGCCGCCACCCAGCGCGCCCGCGTCCGGGTACCGCTGCGCTTCACCGACGGCTACAGCGTCAACGCCGAACTCGTCACGTTCCATGGCCTCACCGACGGCCAGGAACATGTGGCCGTCGTCCTCGGCGACCCCGCGCCCGGCACGCTCCCGCTGGTCCGGCTGCACTCCGAGTGCCTGACCGGCGACGTCTTCGGCTCGGCCCGCTGCGACTGCGGACCCCAGCTGCGCGAGGCCGTCGAGCGCATCGCGGAGCGCGGTGGCGTGCTGCTGTACCTGCGCCAGGAGGGACGCGGCATCGGCCTCTACAACAAGCTCGACGCCTACGCCCTCCAGGACCAGGGCCTCGACACCTACGAGGCCAACGCCGCCCTCGGCCTCCCCGAGGACGGCCGCGACTACACCGCCGCCGCCCAGATGCTGGCCGCTCTCGGCGTCACCGACCTCGACCTGCTCTCCAACAACCCCGACAAGGCGGAGCAGTTGCGCGGCCTCGGCGTCACCGTCCGGGACCGCGTCCCGACCGGTGTCTTCCGCACCGCGCACAACGTCCGCTACCTGCGCGCGAAGGTCCTGCACACCCAGCACACACTCCCCCTCGCCGAGCTGACGGAACTCAACGCGGGCTGAGCAACGGGGCTGAAACCGGGCAGAGCGGCCGGGCAGAGCGGCCGGGCTGAGCAACCGGGCTGAGCGGCTGGGCAGAGCGGCCGGGCTGAGACGCTCCGATGCCGGCTGGGCACCGCCCCGATCCGGCCGGCCGGCCGGCGCGGTGGCGGCCGGGCGGAACGGCCGACCGGCGCCGCGCGGAACGTCGGCTGAAACTCGTTCGCCGTCCGTCGCGCAGCGGCGCTAGCCTCGCCGGCCATGGGAGCACGAGCGCAGTACGTGGTGGTCGAGAACGGCGCCTGGCAGCGGTACTACTCGCACTGGGCCGCCAACCGGGTGGTTGACGACCTGCTGCCCGGCCCGGCCGCGGCGACACGCTGCTTCCGCGCCAACCAGGAGATCAGCGAATGGCTCGACGACGTGTGGTGCGAAGGCGCGGCACTCGTCGACCACGACCGCGGGATCCTGCTCTGGTTCGCCTTCGCGGACAGCTGGGCCGACCACGTGGCCGCCCGCGCCGTACTGGCCCGGACATGGCCCGGCTGGGAGGTCCGCTTCGCGCACGACGGCATGGGCGATCTGACCCACCACCTGGGCCTGGGAAGGGACCTGACCCGTCCGCCGGGCTGGTTCGAGACCTTCGAACCTTCCTGGTACGCGGACCCCGAGAACACCGAGCCCAGGTCCGTCGTCTCCCTGCGCCTGCCCGACGGAAGCGTTCGCGCCTGGGGCAGCGGCCGGGAGCCCATCGAGTACCTCGCCGACGGCTCCGGCCTGATCGACCTGCTCGTCGCGTCGCCGGCCACCCCTCCGCCCACGGACATGCCGTACGGCGGTGTCCATTTCGACCCGCAGGCCCGCACCGTCGCGCTCTGGGCGGTGCAGACCGTGGCCGGCATTCACAACTGGCCGTTGCCGGGCTGGGAGAACTGGGTCCTGGACTTCCGCGGCGACGACCACACCCGGCAGGCCGGGCTGCTCCCCGCGGACTTCCCCTTCCCCCGGCCCCCGCTCGCGGCGGCACTGCGGACGCTCGGCGAGGGCCTCGGCACCCCGCCGCCCGACAACGGCGCGCTCCTCGCCCACGCCACGGCTGTGTCCGGTCCGGAGGGCACCACCCCCGTGGTGACCCCCGCCGCGCTGGTGCCGCACGAACCGGCCGATCCCACCCCGGCCGAACTGGCCGCGCTGCGTACGGCGCTCGATGCACTGGCCGCAGAGACGGAAGCTGACTGACCGCCACCTGAAAACACCGCAGCGTCCGAGTCAGCCGAAGCCGACCCGGACGCTGCACAGCAGGTCAGGGGCCATATCCCCCGCCCACATCCCGTAGGCCGTGTGGGACTCGAACCCACAACCAATGGATTAAAAGTCCACTGCTCTGCCAATTGAGCTAACGGCCCAGGCGATGTTGCCTCCCCGAGCATAGCCGGACGGAGCCGCGTCGCCGATCGGGTATCGGGGTCGCGGCCGCGTCGTGAGGCAGAAGTGGCCCGGACCGTCAGAGATCGACCAGTTTGGCGGTGTCCTCGTGGCGTGCTCTGTCCGGGTGGAGGAACCAGTGCCGGGCCGAGACCTGCCACCAGATCGCGGCGAAGCCGAGGATCGCCAGCACGGCCACCGGGGCGTAGTTGAAGGACTTCCAGGTGACCGGGGAGACCTGCGGGAGCATGAAGAGGACGGTGATGACACCGACCCAGGCCACCGAGATCACGCCGATCACCCCGGACCAGCGGCCCAGATGCCACGGCCCGCGTTCGAACGCGGCGCCCTTCCTGACCCGCAGCAGCGTCGGGATCACGTACGCCACGTACAGCCCGATCACCGCGATCGACGTCACCGCGGCGTAGGCCGTGTAGTTGATCAGGTACGGGAGGCCCAGGGCGAGCGCGGCGAAGGCCGCCAGCCAGACCGCCGCCACCGGGGTGCGGGTGCGCGGGCTGACCGTGTGCCAGACGCGGGAGAAGGGGAGCGCGCCGTCGCGGGAGAACGCGTAGATCATCCGGCTGTTGGCCGTCACCGACGCCATTCCGCAGAAGAGTTGGGCGCCGATGACGACGAGGAGCAGGAGCTTGCCGGTCGTGGCGCCGAGCGCGTCCAGGAGGATCTGGGCCGGCGGTGCCCCGGTCGGGGACCCCAGTTCCTTGTCGTACGACTGGATCGCGAAGGTGAAGCCGAGGAGCAGGACGAAGCCGGCGATCCACGACGTCCAGATCGAGCGGACGATGCCCCGCGGGCCCGCCGTCGACGCGTCGTGCGTCTCCTCCGTCATGTGCGCCGAGGCGTCGTACCCGGTGAAGGTGTACTGGGCCATCAGAAGGCCGAGCAGGACCACGTACGGGCCGCTGCTCCAGCCCGTCCTGTTCACGAACTCGGTGAAGACGAAGGACGCCGACTGGTGGTGGTCGGGGACGAAGGTCAGCACGCCGACGATGACCGCGACACCGACGACGTGCCACCACACGCTCACGCTGTTGAGCAGCGCGACGATGCGGACGCCGAAGGTGTTCAGCAGGCCGTGCAGGAGCAGGATCGCGGCGAAGAGGAGGATCGTGCGGCCCGGGGTCACCTTGAAGTCGAACTGCAGGTTCAGGTACGCGCCCAGGAAGGACGCGGCGCCGAAGTCGATGCCCGCGGTCACCGCCACCTGGCCGAGCACGTTGAACCAGCCCGTGAACCACGCCCAGGCGGCCGCGCTGCGGGGCGGGGCCAGGCGGTGGGCCCAGAAGTAGAGGCCCGCCGAGGTGGGATAGGCGGAGCAGATCTCGGCCATGGAGAGGCCTACGAAGAGGGTCATCAGGCCCACGGCCACCCAGCCCCAGGTGATCACCGCGGGACCGCCGGTGATCATGCCGAAGAGGTAGAGGGTGAGACAGCCGGAGAGGACCGAGATGATCGTGAAGGAGACCGCGTAGTTCGAGAAGGCCGACATACGGCGGGCCAGGACCTGGGTGTAGCCGAGCTGGGCCAGCCGCTCCTCGTCGGAGGTCGCTTTGCCTATCGCGTCATCTGTCATGCCCCCAGCGATTCCCTCGCCGGGGGCGTGACATGCGTCACAGCGTGGCTGAAAACACTCTGGAACCCTCTGGAAACAGGCCTAGAAGAGGCCCTTGTAGCCCTGCCAGCCCGTCCCGATCTTCACCCGGGCCGCGAACGTACCCTTGCCGGTCCCGGTCTGCCGGTACAGGTTGCCCGCCGTGTCCCGCACGACCAGGTCACTCTTCCCGTCCCCGGTGATGTCCCCGACGCCCACGACCGCGTTGTACGACGAGCCCCACCCGGTGGCGATCTTCACCCGGCCGCCGAAGCCGCCCTTGCCGGTGCCGTAGTACCGGTACAGGTTGTTCGCCTTGTCCTGCGCGACCAGGTCCCCGACCCCGTCGCCGTTCAGGTCCCCGGCGCCGACGACCTTCTTGTACGTCTTCCAGTTGTCGTACAGCTTCACGCGGGCGGAGAGCTTGCCGGTGCTGGTGCCCTTGTAGACGTACACCGCGCCGGTCTTGGCGTTGCGGGTGATCAGGTCCGGGCGGCCGTCCTTGGTGAGGTCGCCGGGGGCGGTCAGGACGTCGTACTGGTCCCAGCCGGTGCCCAGCGTCGTGTACCGCGTCGTCGGCTCCAGCGGGTCGTCGCAGGCCGGCTTGTACAGCCGCAGAGTGCCGTTGCTCAGCCGGACCAGCACGTCGTTGCAGTTGTCGCCGTTCAGGTCGCCGACGGGCACCGGTCTGATCGCCGTGGACCAGCCGCTGCCGATCATCCAGACCTTGAACTGCCCGCCCGTGCCCAGCTGGAACGTCAGCTCACCGAACGTGTTCAGGGTGAGCAGGTCGCCCATGCCGTCCCCGCCGCCGACGTAGTCGCGGTGCACGACGCGGCCGTGCAGCAGCCGGACCGACCCCTGGAGCGACAGCGGCGCACCCGTCCCGTCCGCCGGAGTGACCGACAGCGTCCAGTCGTACGGGCCGCTCGGGAGGAGCTTCGTACCGGCCACGCCGTCCCAGCCGACGTTCAGCACGCCCCGCGCCGGACCGCCGGTCGCGGTGTCGACGACCTTGCCGGTCACCTTGTCGCGGACGGTCAGCGTCCAGCCCGCGGCCGGCTTCGACAGCGGCACCCGCGTCACCGCGTACACGGCCGGATCGGTCTGACGGGCCTCCAGCGTGGTCGCGCGGTATACCGGACCCAGCGTGCGCAGCGGCTGCTGGGCCACCCCGGACGGCTCGAGGTGCACCTGCTCCCTGGCGTCCACATAGGCCGCGTTGGCGCCGGACTCGTCGACCGTCCAGCGCACGTCCCGCTGCGAGACCCCGGTGTCGGGCAGGTCGCCGATCACCCGGCTGACGGGGGTCCCGTCGGCGACGGTCGTCGACACCAGCTTCCCGGCCGCCTTGTCGTGCGTGACGACATACCCGTCGCCGAGCTTCGCCTCGTCGGCCGGGACGGACACGGACTTCTTCGCCGTACGGTCGTACACCCCGGCCCTGTCGCCGCAGTTCCAGTACAGCCAGCGACCCAGCGCCTGGAGTTCGGTGGGTGCGCAGCCGGCGTCGGTGGCGACGGTCTCGACCGTCTTCCGCTGCGTCAGGTCGTACGCCGTGACGGTGCCGGGGGTCGCGCCCGGCGTCCACAGCGTGTCTCCGGAGAGGGCGGCGGGGCCGGGGGTGCGGGTGAGGACCGGGGTGAGGCTGCCGCCGACGATCCCGTAGACGGCCTGCCGGTGGGATGTCGTGTGGATCAGGTACGTGCCGGAGGCATCGGTGATCCGTCCGCCGGCCGGGACCTCGCTCTCCCAGTGCTGGCCGGGCTCGGCCACCGTGATCCGGTCCGGCCCGTCCGCACCTTCCGTGCCGCGCTGGAGCGACGCGACCCGCCCGCCGGGCATGCCGAACAGCTGCGAGCAGCCGAGGTCCGTCTCCGCGCAGGTGCCCAGCCGGGTGGTGGTCCCGTCGACCGAGGTGCGCGCCCCGAACGTCGGCGTCCCGGACGCGGCGACGGTCCGTGCGAAGGCGTCCCGGACGTCGGAGTCACTCGCGTCGCCGACGACAAGCGTCCCCTGGTCCAGGGACAGCCCCTGGATCTTGTACGCCGGCTTTGGCAGCGCCTTGACCTGGGTCACCGTCGGCTCGCCGCCCGGGCCCGGCTGGATGCGCTGGACGCCCCAGTCGTCCGCGGCGGCGCCGGTACGGCCGACCGCCAGGGCACCGCCGTCGGAGGCGGCGGCGACGCCGCCGTTCGACGCGGGCAGCAGGGTCCTCGAAGGACCGCCGGCGATCGGCTTGGCGATCACCGCCGTACCGGGCTGGGTCAGCAGCCAGTCGCCGACGACCGCGAGGTCGGTCGCGGGCAGCATGCCGCCGCCGCCCAGCGTCACCGCGACCGGGGCGGCGGACAGGTCGGTGCGGGAGTACACCTGGACCGTGGGGTCGTTCGTGTTGAAGAGGACGACATGGGCGGGGGTGACCTGCGCGTTGAGGTAGACCTTGGCGGTGGGCGGGGTCCAGGCCCGCACCTGCCCCGTGTGCCGGTCGACCATGACCGAGGTGTACGACCCGCCGCCGGTCCGTCCGGCGAGGAAGAGCAGCCCGTCCGCGTCGCCGCCCTTGGGCTGCCCGAGCACGTATCCGTCGGGCACCCCGGTCACCGGTACGTCACGCGTGCTGCCGTCGTCCTGCGGAAGCAGCAGATGCATCTCACGGGTCGCCGTGCCGTTCTCGTCGGGCACCTGCCGGTAGGCGACCGCCAGGTCGGCGTAGGCAGTGAGCAGCGAGAGCCCCTCGGGCGTGTGGATCGTCCGGGTGGTGCCGTCGGCCGCGTTCCACAGGTCGACCCGGCCGTCGGCGTACCTGTACGCGAGGACGTCGCCGCCGGCGGTCGAGTAGCTGGTGTAGCCGGACGGGTGGACCACCAGTACCGAGACGCCGGTGGAGTAGCGCGTCCAGACCAGCCCCGCGCGCTCCAGACTGTGGAACACGCCCTGGTCACCAGCGCCGTCGCGGCCGCCGTACGTCGACTTCCCGTAGAGCGCCCCGGACGTGTACGTGCCGCGCAGCGTCGGCGGTACGACCGTCTCCTGTGCGGTGCCGGCCGTCGCCGACGGGGCCGGCAACAGTGGGCTCAGGGCTGCCGCCAGTACGGCGGTCGCGGCGACGAGGCGCAGGCGTGCAGGGGCATGACGCACCACGAAGAGTCCCTCCCCAGGAACGGAGACGGGTTCGGCGCCGCTCACTCCGACGCCCTCGGCCCCCCGGCCTGCCCACCCGTCACATAAGTGCGCCGATCTTACAGCCGCTTCACAGGTTCGCGCCCAGCCGTTCCGGACGCGTCATGCGGAAGGGCCCGTACGACAGTTCGTCGTACGGGCCCTTCCTCAGCTCACTCGGTGTCAGCCGTTGCGCTTCCAGCGCGGCTTGTCGTCGCGGCGGAAGGAGCTGGAGCCGGTGCCGGTGCCGGTGCCGGTGCCGCGGTGGTCGTCACGGCGGCCGTAGGGGCGGTCGTGGCCGCCGCTGCGGAAGCCCGGACGGTCGTCGCGGTGGTCGCGGTTGAAGGGACGGTCGCTGCCCCGGTGGCCGGCCGGACGGTCGTCGCGGCGGAAGCCGCCACGGTCACCGCCGTCACGACGGTCGTCCCGGCGGAAACCACCCGACGGACGCTCGTCACGACGCTCGAAAGAACGGCCACCACGGTCACCGTCACGACGGTCGTCCCGGCGGTCGTCGCGGCGGAAGCCACTCGACGGACGCTCGTCACGACGGTCGAAGGAACGGGCACCGCGGTCGTCGCGGCGGTCGTCCCGGCGGAAGCCGCCCGACGGACGGTCGTCGCGGCGGAAGCCGCCACGGTCACCGCCGTCACGACGGTCGTCCCGGCGGAAACCACCCGACGGACGGTCGTCACGACGCTCGAAGGAACGGCCACCACGGTCACCGTCACGACGGTCGTCCCGGCGGAAGCCACCGGAGGGACGGTCGTCACGGCGGTCACGGCGCTCGTAGTTGCCCCGCTCGTCGCGCTGCTGACGCGGACGCTCGTACGAGGAGGACTCCTGACGGGCCGGCGCCTCGACGGCCGGCTGCTCCGCCACCTCGGCCTCGGCCTCGGCGACGGCAGCGGCCTCGGCCACCGCGGTCTCCGGGTCATCGCCACGCTCGCGGGCGGCACGGGCGACCAGACGGTCGGCCTCCTCGCGCAGCTCGGCCGCACGGCGGGTGGCCCGCTCCAGCTCCTTGGTGAGCTGGGTGACCTCACGCTCGGCCTGCTGCGCCGCGTTGCCCGCGGACTCGGCCTGGACCTCGGTCATCGAACGGGCGCCGGTGATCTCGGCGACCTCGGGCTCGAAGGCCGTACCGGAGTTGATGATGTGACGGCCGGCGTCGACGCCCGCGTCCTCCATCAGCCGGAAGATCTGCCGGCGCTGGTGCGGCAGGGAGAGGGAGACGACGGTTCCGGTACGACCGGCACGCGCCGTACGGCCCGCGCGGTGCAGGTAGTCCTTGTGGTCGCCGGCCGGGTCCACGTTCAGGACCAGGTCGATGCCGTCGACGTGGATACCGCGGGCGGCGACGTCGGTGGCGACGAGCGCGTTGACGTACCCGTCCTTGAAGTCGGCCAGCGTCCGGGTGCGGGCGCCCTGGGTCATGCCGCCGTGCAGCGCGTCGGCCTTCACACCGGCGTCGCGCAGCTGCTCGGCGATCCGGTCGGCGCCCAGCTGGGTGCGGACGAAGATGATCGTGCGGCCCTTGCGGGAGGCGATCGCGGCGGTGACCGGCGCCTTGTCCTTGGGCTTCACGATGAGGATGTGGTGGGACATCGTCGTGACGTTGCCCTGGGCGCTGTCGACCTCGTGGGTGACCGGGTCGGTCAGGTAGCGCTTGACCAGCGTGGAGATCTCGTTCTCCATCGTGGCCGAGAACAGCATGCGCTGGCCGCCGGCCGGGACCTGGTCGAGCAGCTCGGTGACCTCGGGCAGGAAGCCCAGGTCGGACATCTGGTCGGCCTCGTCGAGAACGGCGATCTGCACGTCCTCGAGGGAGCAGGCGCCGCGGTTGATGATGTCGCGGAGACGACCGGGGGTGGCGACGAGGATGTCGACGCCGCGCTCCAGGGCGTAGATCTGGTTGCCCATGGACGTACCGCCGCAGACGACCTTCATCTTCAGGCCGAGGACGTCGCCGTACGGCTGGAGGGCGTCCGCGACCTGCATGGCCAGCTCACGGGTCGGGGTGAGGATGACGGCGCGGGGCCGCTTCTTCTCGGTACGGCCGCCGGCCAGCGTGGCCAGGGTGGGCAGACCGAAGGAGAGGGTCTTGCCGGAGCCGGTGCGGCCACGGCCGAGGATGTCCTTGCCGAGCAGGGCGTCCGGGATGGTCGCGGCCTGGATCGGGAAGGGGGTGGTCACACCGTTCTGCGCGAGCTTGCGCACGACGCCCTCGGGGAGACCGAGGTCGGCGAAGGTGACCTGAGGGGTGTCGGTGGTGGTGTCAGTGGTGGTGTCGGTGGTGTCAGCGGTCTCCTCGGAGACCTGGGTCACCAGCTCGTTGTCCTCGTTGTTCTCGGACACGACGAACTGATCAGTACTGGACACGGACATGCGAATGCGAAACCTTCCGGAGTCTCTTCGGCACGCGCCCGTCAACTCCGTGATTCGCTCACGACCGCCTCAATGCGGTCCGCCACGGCAAGGGAGAGTACGCGCCACACGGCGCGCTCTGCGGTGGCGCCGGGCAAATGGGATCAAACGATCTACCACCATACGCACCCAACACCCCTCAAGGCAAACCGCCCCCCAAACCCGCAGCTCACACACCACACCCCCCTTCCTCCGCCGCCCAATTTTCGGCCCACCGCGTCGGCGCTCGACCCCCACGGCGCTCTCCGGCGGTGCCGGACCCACCGCCGCTCGTCGTGCCGCACGCACCGGTGCTCGTCGTGGGCGGAGGCCAAGCCGTCGCTCGTCGTGCCGGACCCGCCCGCGCTCTGAAGGCCGACGGCGACCTACGCAGGCGTCCCCGCCTCCGGTGCCGGTTCCCGTTGCATCAGCTGCGGCCCCGCGCCCTCGTGCGCCGACGAGGACGGCTCGGCGGACGGCGGGTCCGTGGCCGGCGGTGGCGGTGTCGGCGAGTCCGGCGGTGGCGTGGGGGAGGCCGCCGGCGGCGTGGGTGACGCCGGCGCCCCCGAAGGTCCGGCCGGTACCCCCGGCGGCGCGCTCTTCCCCGGCTTCACCGGCACCGTCGGCCCCGCACTCGCGCCCTTCGACGGCTTGGCGGTCGCCGACCCGGACTCCCCCGGCTTCGGCTTCCCCCCATGCCCCCGCTTCCCGTCGGCCACCGCACCGCCGTACCCCGCACCACCCTCGCCGGACACCCCGGAACCCCCGTCGGCCTCGCCCCCGTCCCGGTGCCCGGCGGAGTGCGACGGCTTGGCCTTCCCCGCGTCGTCCCCGACGTTCACACAGCCCGCGGCGGCCGCGACGGCCATCACGGTGACGGCCAGACGGACGGGTACGTACAAGGGGCGCACGGCGGCCACCTCCGGGGGCGAAGAAAGGAGTCAACCTCCCCAACTCCCGCCGCCCACAAGAGGACACGCAACCGAGGCGTCACCCGCACCGGTGCATCACCCGCGTCGCGGCGTCACCCGCGCACAAGGGCGCACGCCGGCCCCGCCGCCCCCGGTTCACCCCTCACCCGTACCCCAGCGCATGGAGCCGCGCGTCGTCGATGCCGAAGTGATGGGCGATCTCGTGGACCACGGTCACCTCGGTCTCCGCGACGACCTCCTCGCGCGACGCGCACATCCGCAGCGTCGGCCCGCGGTAGATGGTGATCCGGTCCGGCAGCACGCCCGCGTACCACTCCCCGCGGTCGGTCAGCGGAGTCCCCTCGTACAGCCCGAGCAGCTCAGGGTCGGACGGGTCGTCGGGCTCGTCCTCGACGAACACCGCCACGTTGTCCATCAGCCGGGTCAGCTCCGGCGGGATCCGGTCGAGCGCCTCGGCGACCAGTTCCTCGAACTCCTCGCGCGTCATCTCCAGCACAGGCCCATTGTCCGGCACGGAACGCCCGTACGAGAGTCGCGAACCCTCCGGCATCCGGGCCGCGAGCCCCCGACAGGCGGGCCGCCAGCCCCCGACATCCGGCCAACCACCGTCGCATACGCGCCCGCAATCCTGGGCATACGGCACCAATGGCCCGCGTCCGAGCCCGTGCCCATGCCCATGCCCGCCTGCCCGATCTGGAACTCGCCCCCGATGCGCACGCACCGCCCGTCTGGATCCGCGTCCTCGGCCTGATAACCGTCGTGCTCGTCGGCGCCTGGCTCGGCCTGCTGGTCGTCGGGAACGTCCGGGCCCAGGTCGGCCCGATGGACACGACGATGGCCCTGCGTCCGTCCCTCCACGGCGGCACGAAGATCAACGTCTCCCCGCTGGGCGCCCTCTACCTGGACACCCACTCCGCGCCGGTCCGCCTGGACGTCAACGTCGACCAGCTCGACCCGGTCCGCTCCCAGGCGCTCGTCGACCACCCAGAGCGCCTCGCCGGTCTCCAGGACGAGGTCGCCCAGGACGTCGAGCACGGCACCCTCGACGTGGCCGTACGCTCCTGCGTGGCCGTCGTCTGCGGCGCCACCGCCCTCGGCCTCGCCGTCTACCGCCGCCCGCGCCGCGCCCTGACCGCGGGCGGCCTCGCCCTCGCCCTGCTCGCCGCCTCCGGCGTGACCGCGTACGCCACCTGGAACCCCAAGTCGGTCCTGGAACCGAGGTTCTCCGGCCTGCTCTCCTCGGCCCCCGCCCTGGTCGGCAACGCACGCAGCATCGTCACCGAATTCGACGTCTACCAGAAGGAACTGGCGCGCCTGGTGACCAATGTGACGAAGCTGTACGACGCCACCTCCACGCTCCCCGCCTACGCACCGGACCCGACCACCCTGCGCGTCCTGCACGTCTCCGACATCCATCTCAACCCGGCGAGCTGGAAGATCATCGCCTCGCTGGTGGAGCAGTACAAGGTGAATGTGATCGTGGACTCCGGCGACACCATGGACCACGGCATTGCGGCCGAGAACGGCTTCCTGGACCCGATCGCCGACCTGGGCGTGCCATACGTCTGGGTGCGGGGCAACCACGACTCGGACATCACCCAGCGCTATCTGTCCCGGATGAAGAACGTGCACGTCCTGGACGACGGCCGCGCCGAGACGATCGCCGGGCTGCGCTTCGCCGGGACCGGTGATCCCCAGTTCACGCCCGACCGCTCCGCCGTGCCGGGCGGGGACACGGCCGAGGAACGGGCCGGAGACCGTCTGGCCACGGCCCTGCGGGAGCAGCGGGCGGCCGACACCCCGGTGGACGTGGCCATCGCCCATGAACCGACGGCCGCGCGGATGACGGACGGCGAGGTGCCCCTGGTCCTGGCGGGCCACATCCACCACGAACAGACCGAGATCCTGCCGCACGGCACCCGTCTCCGGGTGGAGGGCTCCACGGGCGGCAGCGGTCTGCGCGCGGTCGAGGGCAAGTACCCGGACCCCATCGAGGCCTCGGTCCTCTACTTCGACCGCGACACCCGCCGGCTCCAGGCCTGGGACGAGATCAGACTGGGCGGTCTGGGCGAGACGACGGCCGAGGTCAGCCGTCACCTCCCCGAAGAGAACCAACCCGGCGCCGCTCCCTCCCCTTCGGAGAGCCCGTCACCCGCAGGAAGCACACCGGACACCCCGACGCCCTCGGGGTCGTAAACCGTTTTGGCGATACTCCCCGCCATCCCATATGCTTCTCACGTCCCCGACGCGCTGAGAAGCGCCCAGGCGGGCCGATAGCCCTCATCGTCTAGCGGCCTAGGACGCCGCCCTTTCAAGGCGGTAGCACGGGTTCGAATCCCGTTGGGGGCACGCAAGATCGTGTGCGACACTGTTGCACGCAAAGCTTGGTCCTGTGGAGCAGTTTGGAGTGCTCGCCACCCTGTCAAGGTGGAGGCCGCGGGTTCAAATCCCGTCAGGACCGCTGGGGTTTCACGTGAAACCTCGTGGCTGGGTAGCTCAGTTGGTACGAGCGATCGCCTGAAAAGCGATAGGTCGCCGGTTCGACCCCGGCCCCAGCCACAATAAGCAGCCCCTCCGGAATTCCGGAGGGGCTGTTTTCATGCCCCACGGCCTCGCCGATCCGGTGCTCTGCCGACCTGCTCCGGTTTGGGCAAGACCAGGGTGGAACATGGCGTTCCTTTGAGATCGGGCTGCGAACATGACGGCTGCATGCCAACGCTGAGCTGAACCGCCCCAGGCCCCAATCGGTCGTATCCCCCGGGCTGTTCACCCCTCCGGCGTTCTCGTGACCGCACCCGCGAACGCTCCGTGGAGATCTCATGCGCAGACCCCGCCCCGCCGTCGGGCTGTCCCTCGCCGTGATCGCCGTAGCGGGGGTGATGAGCGGCTGGGGGACCGGGGCTGCGATGGCGGACCCCGGGTCCGGCGGGACGCTGTACGTGAACCACAACAGCCAGGCATGCACCGACAGCGGCGCGGGGACGCAGAGCCAGCCCTTCTGTTCGGTGCAGGCCGCGGCCGACGTGGTCGAGGCGGGCGGCACGGTCCGGATCCTTGGATTCGACAACGACCCGTACCCGGCGGTGACCCTCACCCGGTCGGGGACCAGCGATGCGCCGATCACGTTCACCGGGGAACCTCTCCTCCCGAACGGTCCGAAGGCGTCGCTCACCGGGTCCGCCTCGGCACCTGCGCTGACGCTGAAGGGCGTGCACGACGTGCGCGTCGAATCGCTGCCCGTCAGCGACGACGGCGCAGACGGAGTGGCGGTGACCGGGTCCGACCACGTGACCCTCGACCGGCTGGTGATCAACCGCCCCGCGCCGTCGGGCCCCGCCACGGGGAGCGCGGTCGATGTGGACGGCACGTCCTCGAATGTGACCGTGTCACGGAACTGGATCGGTCCCGGCAGCGCGTACGGCGTGCGCGTGCGGCCCGGAGCGAGCCAGGTCACCGTGACGACCGACGTGATCACCACCATGCGGCAGGCCGGGATCGTGGTGACGGGCGCGACCGGCGCAGACGTGACGAGCAACACGGTATGGGCGCCGTGCGCCACCGGAATCTCGATGGACGGCGGAAGCTCCGGGGTGGTGGAGAACAACGTGGCCGTCTCCACGGGGTCGACGCAGAGCAGCACGTGCCCGACGCCGACGGCTCCGCTCTACACCGTGTCACCCGACTCCGCCGGCCAGGTCACCAGCGACTACAACGTGGCAGCGAACGACGCGCCGCCTTCCGCCCCCGCACGCACCGAGTACTCCTGGGCCGGCACCTCCTACGTCACCAGCGCGGCGTTCCGGGACGCCACCGGGCAGGGCACACACGACATCGACAGGGTCAGCGCGTACCTCGGGACGCCCGTGGAGCACTCCCCCCTCATCGACTCGGCCGACGCCACCGCGCCCGGCGAACTCACCACCGACTACGTGGGCCACCCGCGTGTCGACGACCGGCTGGTCACCGACACCGGCGCCGCCACCACGACCCACCCGGACCGGGGCGCCATCGAGCGGCAGGACACCATCGACATCCCGCCCGGCGACGCCCCCTCGCCCACGCAGGGGATCGCTCCGTTCGACACCTCGATGAAGACCGACGCCACCACTTCCTGGGGCGAGGCCCTCACCTACTCGATCGACTTCGGGGACGGCAGCGCCCCGGCCCACGGCCCCGCGGGCACCCCGATCACCCACACCTACACCACGCCGGGTCTGCACAGCCCGCTCATCACGGTCACCGACACCGACGGGAACAGCCGGACCACGTCGTACGGCTGGGTGGTGGCGGGTACGACCACCCCGCCGCCCGCCTCCCTGTCCATGGCCCCCGACACCGCGGACGGATCGGTCAACGCGGGATCCGCGCAGTTCACCGCCCCGGAACCGGCGGACTCGTGGGAAGTCGCCTCGCGCACCCTGAGTTTCGGCGACGGCACCCAGCAGAACCTGGCCATCGGCACCGAGCAGCCGCTCCACCAGTACCCGGCCCCCGGCACCTACACCGCCACCCTGACGCAAACCGACCGGTTCGGCCGCACCACCACCGCCACGACGACCTTCCACGCCGCGGACACCTACGTCGCGACGACCCCGCAGTACGACACCGAGAAGACCATCGCCGCCCACGGAGTCCTGAAGCTCTCGGCCGCCGCGCTGCACGCCAACACCGACGGCGTCGACGCGGCCCAGCTGCAGCTCGTCACCAGCGCCGCCAAGGCGAGCGGCTCGCTCACCCTCTACACCGCCGGCACCACCCGTCCCGGTACCTCCACCCTCAACTTCGAGCCCGGCCGGACGACGCTCAACGAGGCGACGGTCAAGGTCACCCCGACCGGTGCGGTCGACCTCTACAACGGCAGCTCCGGCGCGGTCACGATCAATGTCGCCACCGTGGGCCTCCACTCGCACGCCCAGTACGCCGACACCTACCACCCGGCCACACCGGTCCGCCTGCTGGACACCCGCAACCACACCGGCGGCGTCACCGGCCCGGTGGCCGGCAACCACTCGGTCACGCTGCCGGTCGCCGGCACCCACGGCGTCCCGGCGGGAGCCCAGGCGGTGGTCCTGAACGTCACCGCGACCACCACCAAGTCGTCCGGCAGCCTCGTCCTCTCCACGCACGGCACCACCGGCTCCAGCCTGACCGGCCCGTACTGGACCACCGGGCAGACCGCCTCCGCCCAGATCGTGCTCCCCCTGAAGGACGGCAAGGTCGTCCTGCGCAACGCCGGCAAGGGCTCGGCGAACCTCGTCGCGGACCTCGCCGGCTGGTACGGCACCACCGCGGGCGGCTCGGAGTTCCTGCCCGCCACCCCCGCCCGCATCCTCAACACCCGCACCGGAACCGGCACCGGCACCGGCAAGGCCGCCAGGATCGCCGCCCACGCCACCCTCAAGCTCAAGGTCACCGGCGCCCACGGCGTCCCGGCGACCGGAGTGACCGCCGTCGACCTGAACCTCACGGTGCCCTCGCCGTCCGGCAGCGGCTACCTCGTCGCCTACCCCGACGGCACCTCGCGCCCCGGCGTCTACTCCCTGAACTTCACCAAGGGACACACCGCGGCCAACCACGCACTGGTCAAGGTCGGCACCGACGGCGAGATCGACCTCTACAACGCCGGCACCGGCCCGGTGGACGTCTATGCCGACCTACTGGGCGATTACGACGTCTTCCCGGCGGGCTGACCTGATCTCCTTGGCGGCGGGACCGCTCGGCGCTAGGTTCTGGCGGGTCGACACGTCATCAGGGTGGGGAAGATGAGCCGGGACCAGGACATACAGCTGGAGAAGGTCCGCGCGAGATACGGCCTGCTCGCCGTCGTCATCAGCAACCTCGCGATCGCCGGAGTCGCGGTCTTCGGAGTCTGGCGGCTGAGCGGCGACACGTCGGTGATCATCGGCGTGCTCTCCGCCGCCTTCACCGCCGTGAGCAGCATGACCACGGCGTACCTGGGGATCAAGGCGGTGTCCAACACGGCAAAGGCGATGGCCGCCGCCTCGGCCCCGGCCGCCCACACCGCCCCACCGACTCCGGTCGCCCCCGCCACCGCCACTGCCACCACCGCGCCCACGCAGCGCGCCCAGTAGCCGCCCACAGGCACCCCGAACCACCCGCCTCCACACCGCCCCGCCGCACCCGGCGCCGGCCCCGCCGTGGCCCCTCCGCTGCCACCCCGGCCGCCCGGCGGGGCCGGTGAAGCCGGTAGCCCAACCCCGGCCGAACCGCCGGAGGCAAAAGCGTTCGCCACGAATTTCCCCGAGGTGAGATCCTGGACCGCGTATGTCTACGCATCCCGCCCCCGCCCTCGGCGCTCTCGCCCCCCGCCTGACCGAGCTTTCGCTGCGCGACGCGCACCGGCTCGGGCGCAGGCTGGAAGGTGCACGCAAGATCCGTAAGCCGGAGGCCCGGGCCACCGTCCTCGCGGAGATCGAGGCCGAGGTGGCCAGGGCCGAGGAACGGATGGCCGGCCGACGCGCCGTCGTGCCCGCCGTGTCGTACCCCGAGCAGCTGCCCGTCAGTCAGAAGAAGGACGAGATCGCGGAGGCGATACGCGATCACCAGGTCGTGATCGTCGCCGGTGAGACCGGGTCCGGGAAGACCACACAGATCCCGAAGATCTGTCTGGAACTCGGGCGCGGTGTCCGGGGAATGATCGGTCACACCCAGCCCCGCCGGATCGCCGCCCGCACCGTCGCCGAGCGGGTCGCCGAGGAGCTGCGCACGCCCCTCGGGGAGGCCGTCGGCTGGAAGGTCCGCTTCACCGACCAGGTGAACCCGGACGCCACCTTCGTCAAGCTGATGACGGACGGCATCCTGCTCGCCGAGATCCAGACCGACCGCGAGCTGCGCGCCTACGACACGATCATCATCGACGAGGCCCACGAGCGGTCCCTCAACATCGACTTCCTGCTCGGCTATCTGGCCCAGCTGCTGCCCAGGCGGCCCGACCTGAAGGTGATCATCACCTCCGCGACCATCGACCCCGAGCGGTTCTCCCGGCACTTCGGGGACGCCCCGATCGTCGAGGTCAGCGGCCGGACGTACCCCGTGGAGGTGCGCTACCGGCCCCTCCTCGAAGAGGACGCCGAGGACGCCGACCGCGACCAGATCACCGCGATCTGCGACGCGGTCGAGGAGCTCCAGGCCGAGGGCAAGGGCGACATCCTCGTCTTCCTGTCCGGAGAGCGGGAGATCCGGGACACCGCGGACGCGCTGGAGAAGAAGAACTACCGGTTCACGGAAGTGCTGCCGCTGTACGCCCGGCTCTCACACGCCGAGCAGCACCGCGTCTTCCAGCCGCACACCGGTCGCAGGATCGTTCTGGCGACCAACGTCGCCGAGACCTCGCTGACCGTCCCGGGCATCAAGTACGTCATCGACCCCGGCTTCGCCCGGATCAGCCGCTACAGCCACCGCACCAAGGTGCAGCGGCTGCCCATCGAGCCGATCAGCCAGGCCAGCGCCAACCAGCGCAAGGGCCGCTGCGGCCGGACCAGCGACGGCGTCTGCATCCGGCTGTACGACGAGGACGACTTCCTCGCCCGCCCGGAGTTCACCGACGCCGAGATCCTGCGGACCAACCTCGCCTCCGTCATCCTGCAGATGACCGCGGCCGGCCTCGGCGACATCGAGAAGTTCCCCTTCATCGACCCGCCGGACCACCGCAACATCCGCGACGGTGTGCAGCTGCTCCAGGAGCTGGGCGCCCTGAACCCGGACGAGAAGGACACCCGCAAGCGGCTCACCGACTCCGGCCGCAAGCTCGCCCAGCTGCCCGTCGACCCGCGCCTCGCGCGCATGGTCCTGGAGGCCGACAAGAACGGCTGTGTCCGTGAGGTCATGGTCATCGCCGCCGCGCTCTCCATCCAGGACCCGCGCGAACGCCCCGCCGACAAGCAGACCCAGGCCGACCAGCAGCACGCCCGCTTCCGCGACGAGACCAGCGACTTCCTCGCCTTCCTCAACCTGTGGAAGTACATCCGCGAACAGCAGCGCGAACGCGGCTCGTCGTCCTTCCGGCGGATGTGCAAGCAGGAGTTCCTGAACTTCCTGCGCATCCGGGAGTGGCAGGACATCTACAGCCAGCTGCGCACGGTCGCCAAGCAGATGGGCATCCACCTCAACGAGGAGGACGCCCCCGGAGACCGTGTCCATGTCTCGCTGCTCGCGGGCCTGCTCTCGCACATCGGTATGAAGGACGTGAAGAACGCCGGGGGCGAGGGTGGGAAGAACACAGCGAAGAACGAGTATCTAGGCGCCCGCAGCGCCAAGTTCGCGATCTTCCCCGGTTCGGCCCTGTTCAAGAAGACGCCCCGGTTCGTGATGTCCGCCGAACTCGTCGAGACCTCCCGCCTCTGGGCCCGGGTCAACGCGAAGATCGAGCCGGAGTGGGTGGAACCCCTCGCCGAGCACCTCCTGAAGCGGACGTACAGCGAACCGCACTGGGAGAAGGACCAGGCGGCCGTGCTCGCGTTCGAGAAGGTCACGCTGTACGGCGTACCGATCGTCGCCCAGCGCAAGGTCAACTACGGCCGGATCGACCCCGAGACCAGCCGCGAGCTTTTCATTCGCAACGCGCTGGTCGAGGGCGACTGGCGGACCCACCACAAGTTCTTCGCCGACAACCGAAGACTCCTCAGCGAGGTCGAGGAGCTGGAGCACCGGGCCCGGCGCCGGGACATCGTCGTGGACGACGACACGCTCTTCGACTTCTACGAGCAGCGGGTGCCCGAACACGTCGTCTCCGGCGCCCACTTCGACTCCTGGTGGAAGCACAAGCGCCAGGAGCAGCCGGAGTACCTCGACTTCGAGCGCGAGATGCTCATCCGGGAGTCGGCGGAGGCGGTCACCAAGGCCGACTATCCGGACTCCTGGCAGCAGGGGCAGCTCAAGTTCCGGGTGACGTACCAGTTCGAGCCGGGCGCGGACGCCGACGGTGTGACCCTGCACATCCCGCTCCAGGTCCTCAACCAGGTCAGGGACGAGGGCTTCGACTGGCAGATCCCGGGCCTCCGGGAAGAGGTCGTCACGGAGCTGATCCGGTCCCTGCCCAAGCCGATCCGCCGCAACTACGTCCCGGCACCCAACTTCGCCAAGCGCTTCCTGGACACGGCGGTCCCCCTCCAGGAGCCCCTGACCACGACCATGGCCCGCGAGCTGAAGCGGATGGTCGGGGTGCCCTTCGAGGCCGATGACTTCGACTGGGCGAAGCTCCCGGACCATCTGAAGATCACCTTCCGGATCGTCGACGAACGGCGCCGGAAGCTGGCCGAGGACAAGGACCTGGAGGCGCTGAAGATCCGGCTGAAGCCGAAGGCCCGCCAGGCCATCTCGCAGGCCGCCGCGGCCACCGCGGAGCGCGAGGGCGGCGAGTCGCTGGAGCGCACGGGCCTCTCGGACTGGACGATCGGCTCGCTCACCCGCGTCTTCGAGACCCGCCGGGCCGGCCAGCCGGTGAAGGCGTACCCGGCGCTCGTCGACGACGGCGACACGGTCTCGGTCCGCCTCTTCGACACCGAGGAGGAGCAGGCCGAGGCGATGTGGAAGGGCACGCGCAGGCTGATCCTCCGCAACATCCCGGTCAATCCCGCGAAGTTCGCCTCGGAGAAGCTCACCAACGCCCAGAAGCTGGCACTGTCCGCCAACCCGCACGGCACGATCCAGGCCCTGTTCGACGACTGCGCGATGGCGGCGGCGGACAAGCTGATCGGCGACTTCGGGGGACCGGTGTGGGACGAGGAGTCGTACCGGAAGCTTTACGACAAGGTGCGCGCCGAGATCGTCGACACGACGGTCCGTACGGTCGGTCAGGTGCAGCAGGTACTGGCGGCCTGGCAGGCCTGCGAGCGCCGTCTGAAGGCCGTGGGGAGCCCCGCGCTGCTGGCAAACCTGACGGACGTCCGCAAGCAGCTGGACGCCCTGGTGAAGCCGGGCTTCGTGACGTGGGCCGGTATACGACGGCTCCCCGACCTCATGCGCTATCTGGTGGCCGCCGACCGGCGCCTCCAGCAGATGCCGACCAACGTCCAGCGGGACACCACCCGGATGGAGAAGGTCCACGAGATGCAGGACGAGTACGCCTGGCTCCTGGAGCAGCTCCCCAAGGGGCGGCCGGTGCCGCAGCAGGCGCTGGACATCCGCTGGATGCTGGAGGAGCTGCGGGTCAGCTACTTCGCGCACGCGCTGGGCACGGCGTATCCGATCTCCGACAAGCGGATCGTGAAGGCGATCGACTCCGCACTACCGTAACCGACCGGGCACGCTGCGTGAGTTCGACCAGGACCCTCACCCTCCTGTACAGTCCTTCTCGCAGCACAGCGAAGACAAAGTGCCGCAAAACCTGGTCCTGTGGAGCAGTTTGGAGTGCTCGCCACCCTGTCAAGGTGGAGGCCGCGGGTTCAAATCCCGTCAGGACCGCATAGGCGAGAGGCCCGCATCCCTTCAAGGGGCGCGGGCCTCTCGCACGTCATCCCGTCGAGACGGAGGCCGCGCCCGCGGCGCAGCCGCGATCGGATGCAGCAAATCCCGTCAGGACCGCATAACCCGGGAGGCCCGCATCCCCACAAGGGACGCGGGCCTCTTCCGTGTTCCCCGGCGGCGCCGCCAGCCCCCTGGCCGTTGGCCGGGTGCAGAGGGTGCGCTCTTGACGGGGTCACATTCGGTCGGTACCCAGAAGACAGGGCCCGCTTCCCCTCGGACCCCCTCCTGGAGGTGGCGTATGGCGGCTTCGGTGCGGCATGAGACGCGAGCCCTGTTGCGGGCCCACCTGGCGGCCGCCTCGTCGTACCGGCACCTGACCCGCCACTGCCCGGTCTGCCATCGGCTGCTGCGACTGGCCATGACCTCCGCCCCGTGCGCCGCGGAGGCCCCCGAGGACGCCCCGGAGGACGAAGGTCCCGTCGGCGCTTGAGCGGCGCCGGCCCCAACGGCCGTTCCCCTGTGGGACGGTGGAGCCTTCGACTCCATTAGCGCACCCGGGGCAGTACAAACAACCCGTGCGGTATGTGACGGGAGTCACCGCATAAGTTCCTGAAACAACGGTACTTACACCCCGCATACAACAAGTCAATTTAATATGTGCAATTGCACCACCCTGAGACACCTCCCGCGGCACGCCCACGAGCTCCCCCCCGAACCCCCTCCCGTCCCACCTTCGGGCGCGTTCACAGCAGATCCGACAGGCCTCCCCAGACTCCGACAAGGCTGCCCACAGAGTCGCCGGTCATGGTCGATCAGGCCCCATGGACGCACAAAAAAGATCGCGCTGGACCCGGCGGAGTCCAGCGCGATCTACGACGCACCCTGTGTCGCTGCCTGAGAAGTTCTGTCGGCCTGGGCGTGGGCCCTGTTGGGGCAGGTCCCGCGTCGCTCGGAGCTAGGGTTGCGAGCACCTCGGCCAGTTGGGGGACCGGTCGGTTTGCCCGCTATTCAGTTGGTCAGGCCTCGCTGCGCTGCTGCGGGATACCCGCGAGCAACGCGCGGACCTCAGCCTCGCGGTAGCGTCGATGTCCGCCCAGTGTGCGGATCGACGTGAGCTTGCCGGCCTTCGCCCACCGCGTGACCGTCTTGGGGTCGACGCGGAACATCGTGGCGACCTCAGCCGGGGTCAGCAGCGGCTCGGCATCAGGGGTGCGAGCGGTCATGAGCGGCCTCCTCGGGAGAACCGAACCTTCTCGGTTCTTTCCTCTAAATTCTGCACCTTGACCCGCGTTGCCCGAAATGGTGGACGCGAGTCGAGTCGGTTATAGGACGAACGGCTTGTCCTCGGCACTACAACTACACCATCCGTCCAGCCGCGTCGGCCAAACCGATGGAATTGCCCTCCCAGGTAGTCATCAGCCGCGGAAGCCGATGGACCATGCCATAGCGGACAGTCACGCCACTGTGACGATCAGTCACATGGCGATCAGGAGTCGTCAGACCCCCCAAAGCGAGTGCAATGCTGAGATTCCGCCCACAGTGCACCACAAGTGGACGGAAGGAGCCCTCCCCGGACTCCTTGTCCTATTTTGGCACGAGGAGTGGCAAGAGGCGCAAGAGCCGTGTAAGTGCGGTCCGTCACCCTTGACGCAAAAGCCCGGATCGGGACCAACGTCCCGTGCGTTCACTGAAGTGCCGTCAACGTACGTTGTTTCATGGCATCTGGGCCGTGATGTAGATCACTCGGCACTCATACGTCACCGAGGTGTCATCCGGCTGTCACACCATCACATGACCTGACACTCAGTGCGGAGCAGTCGGCATCGGTGCTCAGGCCGGCACTCGGGCCGGTGGTCACAGCCGTGCTCAGTTCGCGGACCGGCGGTCCCGCACCGCCCGCCAGCGCTCCACCAGCCGCCCGTACGCCTCCCCGGCCGCGGCCCCGTCGCCCTGCCGCAGCGCCTCGATGCCGGCCGCCACATCGGCCGCCGAATGGTCGTCCTCCAGGTCGCCGGCCGGCAGGGCGTGCACCAGGCCGCCGTAGTCCAGCTCGACCAGTGAGCGGGGATGGAACTCCTCCAGCCAGCGTCCGACGTCCACCAGGCCGTCGATCAGCGGTCCTTCGTCGATGGTGTCCTTGAGCGTGCGCAGCGCCCGGGCCACCCGGCGCCGGGCCTGCACCATCGGCGTGCGGTAGCGCAGCATCGGCGGGATCTCGCCGGTGCCCTTCTCGTACCGGCGCTCCTCGTCGGAGACCAGCACGAACCAGTTCAGCGGCACCTGCCAGGTCGCCGTCCGGATCCAGGGCCGGGAGTCGGGGTTGCGGGCCAGCCACCGCTCGTAGTCCATCGCGGCCTGCCGGCGGACGACCGGGGGCAGCATCGCGTCCAGGACCGTGTTCGGCAGTTCGTCGGGCAGCTCCTGAAGGGCCTGCCAGCCGCGCAGCCGGGTCCGCCACGGGCACACGCACACGACACCGTCGACCTCCAGGACGAAGGCGTCGGCGCTCTCCTGCACCGGCACCGGGATCGGCGGGGTGGGAAGCAAGTCGGCCAGTGCGCGCCGGAGTTCGTCCTGATAGGAGGGCCGGTCGGAGCGGCGGGCGTAGCGCGTCCAGTGGCCGCGCTCGGGCTCCGGGAAGGCGGCCAGCGGCTCGTACACACGCAGGTACGTCGCGTAGGGGATGACCACCGAGGACACCTTGGGCACGCCTGCTCCCTCCCCATCGGACCGGGCTCGAAACCAGCGGAACCCACTACGGAGCAGCCGCGAAACCACAGCAAATCGTCCCACGCTCATACGTGCACTCACGGCGCGGGAGAGTGATCCTGAACACGGCGCGGATGGTGGGCGGGCAATAGCTCTACGCTCATGCCAGGCTCCCGCCACCCGTACGGGAGCCCCCGCTTCCACTCGCCGCGACACAACCGGGAGTCACCACAGTGACCGACGTTTCCACCGGCGTCCTGCACACCCTGTTCCACTCGGACCAGGGCGGTCACGAGCAAGTCGTGCTCTGCCAGGACCGCAAGAGCGGCCTCAAGGCCGTCATCGCCATCCACTCCACCGCGCTGGGCCCCGCCCTCGGCGGCACCCGCTTCTACCCGTACGCCAACGAGGAGGAGGCCGTCGCCGACGCCCTCAACCTCGCGCGCGGGATGTCGTACAAGAACGCCATGGCCGGTCTGGACCACGGCGGCGGCAAGGCCGTGATCATCGGCGACCCCGAGCGCGACAAGAGCGAGGAGCTGCTGCTCGCCTACGGGCGGTTCGTGGCCTCGCTCGGCGGTCGCTACGTCACCGCCTGCGACGTCGGCACGTATGTCGCCGACATGGACGTCGTGGCGCGGGAGTGCCGGTGGACCACCGGGCGCTCCCCGCAGAACGGCGGCGCCGGCGACTCCTCCGTGCTCACCGCGTACGGCGTCTACCAGGGCATGCGGGCCAGTGCCCAGCACCTGTGGGGCGACCCGTCGCTGCGCGGCCGCACCGTCGGCATCGCGGGCGTCGGCAAGGTCGGCCACCACCTGGTGGAGCACCTGCTGGAGGAAGGCGCCCGGGTGGTCATCACCGACGTGCGCCGGGAGGCCGTCGGCCGGATCTCCGACCGGCACGCCCAGGTCCAGGTCGCCGCCGACACCGAATCCCTGATCCGTGTCGAGGGCCTCGACATCTACGCGCCCTGCGCGCTCGGCGGCGCCCTGAGCGACGAGTCGGTGCCGGCGCTGACCGCCAAGGTGGTGTGCGGCGCGGCCAACAACCAGCTCGCCCACCCCGGCGTTGAGAAGGACCTCGCCGACCGCGGGATCCTCTACGCACCGGACTACGTGGTGAACGCCGGCGGGGTCATCCAGGTCGCCGACGAGCTGCACGGGTTCGACTTCGACCGGTGCAAGGCCAAGGCGGCGAAGATCTTCGACACCACCCTGGCCATATTCGCTCGTGCGAAGGATGACGGGATTCCGCCTGCCGCGGCGGCCGACCGGATCGCCGAACAGCGGATGCACGAAGCGGCAACGGCGGATGCACGCTGACCGAACGCCGGGTTTCCGCACGGATTTCCGGTACCCGCCGGCGGGCAGTTGGAGAGAACTCTCACGTTCGTCGGCGGGTCGCTCGCCAGGAAGTGGTTAAAATCGTCGTTGACCAGCGGGGACGGGGCGCCTCGCGGGTTGTGCAGCCAGGCGCGTGGTGCGGGCGACGTACCGTATGGGCGCGGGCTCAGGTACCGTGGAAGCCCTACGGACCGGTCTCTCCGAGGAGAGTCCGTTCCGGATCATGAACGCGTGTCAGACTCTGGGGCCGTCGAGCCCCGTCACCGAGGGGGTCGAGCCATGGGGCGCGGCCGGGCCAAGGCCAAGCAGACGAAGGTCGCCCGCCAGCTGAAGTACAACAGCGGTGGGACTGACCTGTCACGTCTGGCCAGCGAGCTGGGCGCTTCGACTTCGAGCCAGCCGCCGAATGGCGAGCCGTTCGAGGACGACGACGAGGACGACGACCCGTACGCCCAGTACGCGGATCTCTACAACGACGATGACGACGAGGACGAGGACGACCAGTCCGGTCCCCAGTCTCAACATCGTCGCGGTGCGTAATGCCCGCGGCTGCTTAGCCGTTCACATACCCGGTCCGGGGTTCTGACGCCGGACCGGGTTTTGTGCTGGCCTCACAGGGCTCGGCCCCGGATCCCGCTCCTCACCCGCCCGAGGGGCTAGTTCGGCGCGTAGTCGCCGACCAGCTCCGCGCCCGTGGTGTGCTCGCCGCGCTCGGTGATCTCGCCGGCCACCCATGCGTCGACCCCGCGGTCGGCCAGTGTGGCCAGCGCCACGTCCACCGATTCCTGCGGGACCATGGCGATCATGCCGACGCCCATGTTGAGCGTCTTCTCCAGTTCGAGCCGCTCGACGTTGCCGGTCCGGCCGACCAGGTCGAAGATCGCACCCGGCGTCCAGGTGGCCCGGTCGACGGTCGCGTGCAGGTGGTCCGGGATGACCCGGGCCAGGTTCGCGGCGAGTCCACCGCCGGTCACATGGCTGAAGGCGTGCACCTCGGCGGTGCGGATCAGGGCCAGGCAGTCCAGCGAGTAGATCTTGGTCGGCTCCAGCAGCTCCTCGCCGAGCGTGCGGCCGAGCTCCTCGACATGCGCGTCGAGCGCGAGCCCCGCCTGGTTCAGCAGAACATGCCGGACCAGGGAGTACCCGTTGGAGTGAAGCCCGGAGGACGCCATGGCGATCACCGCGTCACCCGTACGGATACGATCCGCGCCGAGCAGCCGGTCGGCCTCCACCACGCCCGTACCGGCGCCGGCCACGTCGAAGTCGTCCGCGCCGAGCAGGCCCGGGTGCTCGGCGGTCTCGCCGCCCACCAGGGAGCAGCCGGCCAGCACACAGCCCTCGGCGATGCCCTTGACGATCGCGGCGACCCGCTCGGGGTGGACCTTCCCGACACAGATGTAGTCGGTCATGAAGAGCGGCTCGGCACCGCACACCACGATGTCGTCCATGACCATGGCGACCAGGTCGTGGCCGATGGTGTCGTACACGCCCAGCTGCCGGGCGATGTCGACCTTGGTGCCCACGCCGTCCGTGGCGGAGGCGAGCAGCGGGCGCTCGTAGTGCTTGAGGGCGGAGGCGTCGAAGAGACCGGCGAAGCCGCCGATGCCGCCGAGGACCTCGGGACGCCGGGTCTTCTTCACCCACTCCTTCATCAACTCGACGGCGCGGTCGCCCGCCTCGATATCAACACCGGCGGCCGCGTAGGAAGCACCGGGAACAGCACCCGTCGCCGGAGGCGACTGATTGTCTGCAGCAGACATTGCCTGGGATCTTTCGGGTTGGTTGCTACGGGGCTTACGGGCGACGGATCGCGTCGGCCGCGGCCGTGGCTGCCGGACCGGCGGCCAGTTCGGTCTCCAGGAGCTGCTTGCCCAGCAGCTCGGGGTCCGGGAGCTCCATCGGGTACTCGCCGTCGAAGCAGGCACGGCAGAGGTTCGGCTTGGCGATGGTGGTCGCCTCGATCATGCCGTCGATGGAGATGTAGGCCAGGGAGTCGGCGCCGAGCGAGGTGCCGATCTCGTCGATGGTCATGCCGTTGGCGATGAGCTCGGCGCGGGTGGCGAA
This sequence comes from Streptomyces sp. NPDC054813, assembly GCF_053611365.1. NCBI lineage: Bacteria > Bacillati > Actinomycetota > Actinomycetes > Kitasatosporales > Streptomycetaceae > Streptomyces > Streptomyces sp. NPDC054813. Next base: position 53,317 of record NZ_JBSHAF010000040.1, read on the forward strand.
GTCGATGCCGAAGAAGCAGGGCCACTTCACGGGCGGCGAGGAGATCCGGATGTGGACCTCGGCCGCGCCCGCCTCGCGCAGCATGCGCACCAGGGCCCGCTGGGTGTTGCCGCGCACGATCGAGTCGTCGACGACGACCAGCCGCTTGCCCCTGATGACTTCCTTCAGCGGGTTCAGCTTCAGGCGGATGCCGAGCTGCCGGATGGTCTGCGAGGGCTGGATGAAGGTCCGGCCGACATAGGCGTTCTTGACCAGACCGTTGCCGAACGGGATGCCCGAGGCCTCCGCGTAGCCGACGGCGGCGGGAGTGCCGGACTCCGGGGTCGCTATCACCAGATCGGCGTCGACCGGGGCTTCCTTGGCCAGCTTCCGGCCCATCTCCACCCGGGACAGGTAGACGTTCCGCCCGGCGATGTCGGTGTCGGGGCGGGCCAGGTACACATATTCGAAGACACAGCCCTTGGGCTTCGCATCCGCGAATCGCGAGGTACGCAGACCGTTCTCGTCGATGGCGACGAACTCGCCCGGCTCGATCTCGCGCACGAAGCTGGCGCCGCAGATGTCGAGGGCGGCGGACTCCGAGGCGATGACCCAGCCGCGCTCCAGGCGGCCGAGGACCAGCGGGCGGATGCCCTGCGGGTCGCGGGCGGCGTAGAGGGTGTGCTCGTCCATGAAGACGAGGGAGAAGGCGCCCCGGACCTTCGGCAGGACCGCGTGCGCGGCCTCCTCGATGGTCAGCGGCTTGCCGTCGGCGTCGACCTGGGCCGCGAGGAGCGCGGTGAGCAGGTCGGTGTCGTTGGTGGCGGCGACCCGGGTGGACCGGCCGTGGGTGTCCTTGGGGAGGTCGGCGACCATCTCGGCGAGCTGCGCCGTGTTGACGAGGTTGCCGTTGTGGCCGAGCGCGATCGAGCCGTGCGCGGTGGCGCGGAACGTCGGCTGGGCGTTCTCCCACACGGAGGCACCGGTGGTCGAGTAGCGGGCGTGACCGACCGCGATATGACCCTGGAGCGAACCGAGGGAGGTCTCGTCGAAGACCTGGGAGACCAGCCCCATGTCCTTGAAGACGAGGATCTGGGAGCCGTTGCTGACCGCGATTCCCGCGGATTCCTGGCCCCGATGCTGGAGGGCGTACAGCCCGAAGTACGTGAGCTTGGCGACCTCTTCGCCCGGAGCCCAGACACCGAAGACGCCGCAAGCGTCCTGGGGGCCCTTCTCACCGGGGAGCAGATCGTGATTGAGGAGACCGTCACCACGTGGCACGCCACCGAGTGTAGGCGAGATCGACCACTGGTCCGAATTGGGGATACCCGGCCGTAATGGATCTACGACTGGGGACGCGGTTGTGGGTTTCTCCATTTCCGCTGGTCAACACGGTGGGAGGAATCTCCAGCCGGGGCACGTTCGTGCGGTCCTGTGCCCGCGCAACCCCCTCACACCGTATCTCTGAGTGAGGTGTCGCACATCATTCGGGGCGCCGGAGGTCACTTCCTGGACAGCTCGACCCGGTCGCCGCCGACGGTGGTGAGGGTGAGCTTTCTGCCGTCGGCCCGGGTGGTGAGCGGCCCCGCGGTGAGGGTTCGGGCGAGGGCGCGCTCGAAGGTCATGCGGGTGTTGTCGCAGGCCATGCGGGTGGTGCGAGCGTTGCTCAGCCGGATCCGGTCGTCCGTGACCTTCGCGGTGGCGCTGAACTGGTTGCACCCGTAGCTGCCGGCGGCCTTGCCGTCGTCGATCTTCACGTGGGCGGGTGCCGGGGCGCGCCGGGTGGTGCCGTCCACCGTGACGCTGTCGACGGTCCACTCGATCCCGGTCACCGGTGGCTGGGATCCCACGGAGACACCGGCTTTCTCACCGCCACAGGCCACCGCGAGCGGGACGAGCACGGCGGCCGCCGTCATGGTCAGGGTCCTGCGCTGCGTGCGCTGCTTGTACCCGTACATGCCGGTTCGACGGAACACCCCGGATGATCGGTTCCCTCAGCTCATGAGGGGCAGCAGGGCCCCGATGTCCGCCCGCTCGCCGCTGGCGCTGACCTTGGCGTCCGCCAGGGCGTCCTGCCACCCCAGCCGTCCGGTGGCCAGCCGGATCCAGGTGAGCGGATCGGTCTCGACCACGTTCGGCGGGGTCCCCCGGGTGTGCCGGGGGCCTTCGACGCACTGCACCACGGCGTACGGCGGCACCCGCACCTCGGTGGAGCCGCCGGGCGCCTTGACCGCGAGCGCGTCGGCGAGCAGCCGGGTGCAGGCGGCCAGGGCCTGCCGGTCGAACGGCACCTCCGGTCCCGCGACGGCCGCGTTGAGGTCGTCGGTGTGGACGACCAGTTCGACGGTCCGGGTGACCAGGTAGTCGTCCAGGGACATCGCGCCGGCGCTGGTGGCGAGCAGCCGGGTGCCGGGGTGTGCCGCGAGGAGCGCGCGGAGGCTGCCGTCGGCGTCGGCGAGATAGGCATCGAGGTCGGGGTGGCCGTCGGCGAGCGCCCGGGTGAAGTCGGCGATGGCGGCGGAGTTGCCCGAGGTCGCGAACGGCCAGTCGAGGAGGACCGCGTCGGCCTTCGCCGGCTCGGGCTGGTCCAGGGCCCGCTGGACGGCGGTCACGGCCATGCCGATGTGGGCGACGAGGTCCCGTACGGTCCACTCGCCGAGCCGGGTGGGGAGCGCGAGCTGCTCGGGGGTGAGGCCCTGGACGGCCTCTCGCACGTCCGCGAGCTGGGCGAGAACCGCCGTACGGATCTTGCCGGGGTCGTACGTCCTGGGGCGCTTCTTGGCGGGAGGCATGGCGGTGAGCGTATTGCCCCGGTCCGACAGGCGAGCGCCTGTCAGGCTGGGTTGACAAGCAGGGGACTGTCAATCCAGACTGACAGGCATGGAAACGCAAGAGCTCTCGGAACGCCTCAGGTCGCACGACCCCGCGGTGGGACTGCGGGCCGTGGGTGCCCTGCACCGACTGGCCGAGCAGGTCGAAGCGGCGGCGGTCGCGCGCGCCAGGGAACAGGGATGGTCCTGGGAGCAGATCGGGGACGCCCTCGGCGTGTCCCGGCAGTCCGTCCACGCCAAGTACGGGAAGTGAGACGACCATGTTCGAACAGTTCGCGGCAGAGGCCCGGGCGACCGTCACGTCGGCGCTCGAAGAGACCACGCTGCGCGGCGACCGCCGCATCGGTACGGAGCACCTGCTGCTGGGAGTGCTGCACGATCCCGGCGCGGTCCGCGCTCTCGGTACCGACCTGGAGACCGCACGCGGCGCCCTCGACTCCCTCGACCGGTCCGCGCTGGCCGTGGTCGGCATCGACGTCCGGGGGATCGAGCGGGCACCGATTCCCGCGTCCCGCAAGCGGACCCCCTTCACCTCGGGCGCCCGCGCCGTCCTCCCCCGCGCCCTGGCCGAGACGAAGAGGGCCCGCAGCCGCCGCATCACCCCGGAACACCTGCTGCTGGCCCTCCTCGACTGCGAGCGGCCCGATCCCGTGGCGGAACTCCTGGCCGAACTGGACATCGACCGCACCGCGGTCCGGGCACGCATCCGGCAGCCGGGCGGCTGAGACGTCAGGCCCGAGGCGGTCAGGGAACGAGGTCGGAAGCCGGGGTGATCACCCAGTGGTTGCTGTGGATGGCCCGGTCCGCGAAGTCGACGTCGACCTCGCCGAGAAGGCGGAAGCCGAGGGATCGGCAGATGCCGTTCGAGGGGCCGTTGGTCGTCGCCGGGAAGGCGTGGATGTCGCCCCAGCGGTTCTCGTCCCGGGCCTGCCGCAGGAGGGTGCGGGTGGCCAGCTTGCCGAGGCCACGCCCCTGGAACTCGGGCAGGACCATCCACCCGATCTCCGAGATCGGCTTCCCGTCCTCGTCGTGTGCCCAGATGCACACATGGCCCGCGACGATGTCGGGGGTGCCGGGATCAGGGACGATCACCTTGATCCAGGAGGTGTCCGCTGCCGCCGCCTCGGCGTCCCGGCGCACCTTGTCCTTCATGCCCTCGGGGGGCAACGGTCCGCCGAGGTCCCTCATCATGACGGGGTCGCAGCGCATGCGGACGTAGGCGTCCACGTCGTCCGGGGTGACATCTCGCAAGTGCATGTCAGAAGGATGCGGTTTCCGGCTGGAACCCGAAAGGGTCCCGGAGCCGGCTGCGACAGCCAAGAACGATCACCCATGAATGTGATCAACGGCGAAACCCGCCTCGCATCGCCGGGACCTGGCGACACTGGTTTTCGCCTGGAAGGGGGTGCAGCATGACGGTTATGGCCGAGCGCACGTCTCAGATGTCGGTGGAGGAGTTCGAAACAATCGCCTCCGCCGCTCCCGAGACCGTCACGTTGGAGTTCATCAACGGACGGATCGGAGTCAAGAAGGTGGCGGACGGAGACCACGACACCATCGTGACGTGGCTGGCGCGGCGTTGCATGCAGACCAGGCCCGACCTGGACCTGTATCAGAGCCGGGGACTCCGGGTGGAGGCGTACCGGGAGGGACGGGTGAAACCGGATGCGGTGCTCGTACCCGAGGCGCACTTCGCGGGACAGGGTGAGTGGGCCGACCCGGATGGCGCGCTCATGGTCGTCGAGGTCACCTCGTACGACTCGGACACCGACCGACGGGACCGGCACGAGAAGCCGACCGCATACGGCCAGTCGGGAATCCCTCTGTACCTCCTGATCGACCGGGACTCCTGCACGGTCACGGTGCACAGCGGCCCGGACCGGCAGATCGGTGGCTACCGCACCGTCCAGACCGCGAAGTTCGGCGAGAAGGTGGCTCTCCCCGAACCGATGGGCATCGAACTCGACACGGAGATCCTCAAGAACTACGTCCGATGAGCCGAGAAGGCCCCGCCCGGAAACGTCCGGGCGGGGCCTTCGTCGTCCTACGGCCGGTTACGCCAGCAGGGCCTCGATCGTGCCCTCGTGTGCCTCACGGAGTTCGGTCAGGGAGAGTTCGAACTCGCCCTGGATCTCCACCGAGTCCCCGTCCACGACACCGATGCGCGTCACCGGCAGGCCCCGCGCGCCGCACATGTCGTTGAAGCGGACCTCCTCGGAGCGCGGCACGGCCACGATCGCGCGGCCCGCCGACTCGGAGAGCAGGAAGGTGAACGCGTCCAGGCCGTCCGGTACGACCAGACGCGCGCCCTTGCCGCCGAGCAGCGCCGATTCCACGACCGCCTGGATCAGACCGCCGTCGGACAGGTCGTGCGCCGAGTCGATCATGCCGTCGCGGGAGGCGGAGATCAGGATCTCGGCCAGGAGGCGCTCGCGCTCCAGGTCGACCTTCGGGGGCAGGCCGCCCAGGTGGTCGTGGACGACCTGGGACCAGGCCGAACCGCCGAACTCCTCACGGGTGTCACCGAGGAGGTAGAGCAGCTGCCCCTCCTCCTGGAAGGCGACCGGCGTGCGCCGGGCGACGTCGTCGATCACGCCGAGGACGGCGACCACCGGGGTGGGGTGGATGGCCGCCTCGCCGGTCTGGTTGTAGAGCGAGACGTTGCCGCCGGTCACCGGGGTGCCCAGCTGCAGACAGCCGTCGGCCAGACCGCGCACCGCCTCGGCGAACTGCCACATCACCGCCGGGTCCTCCGGCGAACCGAAGTTCAGGCAGTCGGAGACGGCGAGGGGCTTGGCGCCCGTCGTCGCCACGTTCCGGTAGGCCTCGGCCAGCGCCAGCTGCGCGCCCGCGTACGGGTCCAGCTTGGCGAAGCGGCCGTTGCCGTCCGTCGCGATGGCGACACCGAGGCCGGTCTCCTCGTCCACGCGGATCATGCCGGAGTCCTCCGGCTGGGCGAGAACGGTGTTGCCCTGCACGAAGTGGTCGTACTGCGAGGTGATCCACTTCTTGGAGGCCTGGTTGGGGGAGCCGACCAGCCTCAGGACCTGGTCCTTCAGCTCCTCGGCGGTGGCCGGCCGGGCCAGCCTGTTCGCGTCGTCCGCCTGGAGGGCGTCCTGCCAGGACGGACGGGCGTACGGGCGCTCGTAGACCGGGCCGTCGTGCGCGACCGTGCGCGGGTCGACGTCGACGATCTTCTCGCCGTGCCAGAAGATCTCAAGCCGGTCGCCGTCGGTCACTTCGCCGATGACCGTGGCGATGACGTCCCACTTCTCGCAGATCTCCAGGAAGCGGTCGACCTTCGCCGGCTCGACCACCGCGCACATGCGTTCCTGCGACTCGCTCATGAGGATCTCCTCGGGCGAGAGGGTCGAGTCACGCAGCGGTACGTCGTCGAGGGTGACGGTCATGCCGCCGGAGCCGTTCGAGGCCAGCTCGGAGGTGGCGCAGGACAGGCCGGCCGCGCCCAGGTCCTGGATGCCGACGACCAGCTTCTCGGCGAAGGCCTCGAGCGTGCACTCGATCAGGAGCTTCTCCTGGAACGGGTCGCCGACCTGCACCGCCGGGCGCTTCGACGGCTTGGCGTCGTCGAAGGTCTCGCTCGCGAGGATCGACGCTCCGCCGATGCCGTCGCCGCCGGTCCTGGCGCCGTACAGGATGACCTGGTTGCCCGCGCCGGAGGCCTTGGCGAGGTGGATGTCCTCGTGCCGCATCACACCGATGGCACCGGCGTTGACCAGCGGGTTGCCCTGGTAGCAGGCGTCGAAGACGACCTCGCCGCCGATGTTGGGCAGGCCCAGGCAGTTGCCGTAGCCGCCAATGCCGGCGACGACGCCCGGGAGGACGCGCTTGGTGTCGGGGTGGTCGGCGGCGCCGAAGCGCAGCGGGTCGACCACGGCCACCGGGCGGGCGCCCATCGCGATGATGTCGCGGACGATGCCGCCGACACCGGTCGCGGCGCCCTGGTAGGGCTCGACGTACGACGGGTGGTTGTGCGACTCGACCTTGAAGGTGACCGCGTAGCCCTGGCCGACGTCGACGACGCCCGCGTTCTCGCCGATGCCCACCAGCAGCGCGTCGCTCTGCGGGGCCTTCTCGCCGAACTGGCGGAGGTGGACCTTGGAGGACTTGTACGAGCAGTGCTCGGACCACATGACCGAGTACATGGCGAGTTCGGCGCCGGTCGGACGGCGGCCGAGGATCTCCACCACCCGCTCGTACTCGTCCTTCTTCAGGCCGAGTTCGGCCCAGGGCAGCTCGACGTCGGGGGTCGCGGCCGCGTGCTCGACCGTGTCCAGAGGCGTCCGGCTCATGCGTTGACCAGCTTCTTGAGGATCGACGTGAAGAAGGGCAGACCGTCGGTGCGGCCGCTGCCGATGAGCGGCTCGACGGCATGCTCCGGGTGCGGCATCAGGCCCACGACGTTCCCGGCCTCGTTGGTGATGCCGGCGATGTCGCGGAGGCTGCCGTTGGGGTTGAGGTCGAGGTAACGGAAGACCACCCGGCCCTCGGCCTCCAGCTTGTCGAGCGTGTACTCGTCGGCCACGTACCGGCCGTCCATGTTCTTCAGCGGAATGTGGATCTCCTGGCCCTCGCGGTAGTCGCTGGTCCAGGCGGTCCCCGCGTTCTCCACCCGCAGCTTCTGGTCGCGGCAGATGAAGTGGAGGTGGTTGTTGCCGAGCATCGCGCCCGGGAGCAGATGGGCCTCGGTGAGGATCTGGAAGCCGTTGCAGATACCGAGAACCGGGAGGCCGGCCTTCGCCTGCTCGATGACGGTCTCCATCACCGGCGAGAAACGGGAGATGGCACCGGCTCGCAGATAGTCACCGTAGGAGAAACCGCCTGGGAGGACCACCGCGTCGACCTGGTGGAGGTCCTTGTCCTTGTGCCAGAGGGCCACCGGTTCGGCACCCGCGAGCCGGATCGCACGCTGGGTGTCCCGGTCGTCGAGACTTCCCGGGAAAGTGACGACGCCAATACGAGCGGTCACTTGGCCGCCTCCGCGACTTCATCGACCCGAACGGTGAAGTCCTCGATCACCGTGTTGGCGAGGAAGGATTCCGCAAGATCGTGGATGCGGGCGAGCGCGGCCTCGTCGACCGGCCCGTCAACTTCCAGTTCGAATCGCTTTCCCTGACGTACATCGGAGATGCCTTCGAAACCCAGGCGCGGCAGCGCACGCTGGACCGCCTGGCCCTGGGGGTCGAGGATCTCCGGCTTGAGCATGACGTCGACTACGACGCGTGCCACTGGCACTCCCGGTGTTGTGGTGCTGGCTGCTGAGCAGATACCCGGCGGTGTCTCCGACAGGCGTCTTCAGACTACCCGCACAAAATTTCTACGCGGGTAGAGTTGTAGGAAACTACGTGAGCCGCATCACGATCGGGTGACAGCGGGGGATCCACACGAAAAGTTCTGGGAAAGTTCCCCGGGTTCGCCCATGACATCTATTGCGTCCGGGACACGCGGACGGATTTAGTCGGGCTTCACTTTGTATTGCCAGGCACTGTACAAATGAATTGGCAATAGCCGATACTCGGCACGTCATCTCCGCCATCGCGTCATCGCCGATGAGCTGTATAGACGTGCCACACGAAGGGACCGATATTCGTGGCGCAGAAGGTCGTGGTCACTCTCTTTGACGACATCGACGGCTCGGAAGCGGCGGAAACGATCGCCTTCGGACTCGACGGCAAGTCGTACGAGATCGATCTGAATCAAGCCAACGCCAAGGAACTGCGTAAGGCCCTGGAGCCGTACGTGACGGCCGGCCGCAAGCGGTCGAAGTCGGGCAAGGCGTACAAGCAGACGGAGGTCGCCCCCGACCCGGCGGCCGTCCGCGCCTGGGCGCAGGCGAACAAGATGGATGTCCCGGCACGCGGTCGCATCCCGAAGAAGGTCTACGAGGCGTTCAGCGCCGCGCAGTGAGGCGCGGCTCGGGCTGTCCTCAGGGACCGTCACCGGCCCCCGAGGACAGCCGACTTGCGCTACCCCCCTGCTGATCAGCTAATGTCTGGAGCACGCCGAGGGGCACGGCCGAAAGGTCGAAACCCACGGAGTACATGCGGGTGTAGTTCAGTAGTAGAACATCCCCCTTCCAGGGGGAAGGCGCAGTGTGCAATTCCTGTCACCCGCTCTGCACCGCCGGTCCTGGTCATGCTTGTGGATCAGGTAGGCTGGTGCTCGCACCGATCGGTGGGAGCCGGTCGGGAGCAGTGCGGACGTAGCTCAGTTGGTAGAGCGCAACCTTGCCAAGGTTGAGGTCGCGAGTTCGAGCCTCGTCGTCCGCTCCAGCTCGTAGGAGAAACCCCAGTCATATGACTGGGGTTTTTTCGTGCGCCTTCGGTCCCCATCTCGGGCTCTGACATTTGTCATGAGGAGTGATGACACCGCGCACTGCTGCCGGGCCCGGGCCCCGGGGACGCTCGTTCCATGGAAGCCATCGAAGACAACGAACACGTGATTGAGGTCACAGACCTCCGGCGTGCCTACGGGGGCGGGTTCGAGGCGGTCCGTGGAATCACCTTCTCCGTGGGCCGTGGGGAGATCTTCGCGCTCCTCGGCACCAACGGCGCCGGAAAGACCTCCACGGTCGAGCTGCTGGAGGGCCTCGCACCGCCGAGCGGGGGCCGGGTCCGGGTGCTGGGCCACGATCCGCACCGGGAGCGGGCCGCCGTACGGCCGCGCACCGGCGTGATGCTCCAGGAAGGCGGCTTCCCGTCCGAGCTGACCGCCGGCGAGACCGTCCGGATGTGGGCCGGCTGTACGACCGGAGCCCGGCCCTCGGCCGAGGCGCTCGGCCTGGTCGGGCTCGCCGGCAAGGCGGACGTCCGGGTCAAGCAGCTCTCCGGCGGTGAGCGGCGCCGCCTCGACCTGGCGCTCGCGCTGCTCGGCCGGCCCGAGGTGCTGTTCCTGGACGAGCCGACGACCGGCCTCGACGCCGAAGGGCGCCGGGACACCTGGGAGTTGGTGCGATCCCTGCGCGACGCCGGAACGGCCGTCCTGCTCACCACGCACTACCTGGAAGAGGCCGAGGACCTCGCCGACCGGCTCGCCATCCTGCACGAGGGGCGGATCGCGGCCACCGGAACACCGGGCGAGGTGACCGCGGACCGGCCCGCACGGATCACCTTCGAGCTGCCGCTCGGCTACTTCGTGGGCGACCTGCCGCCGCTCGCCGCCCTGGGCGTGTGCGGTCACGAGACCGACGGCAGGGCCGTACGGCTGCGGACCCGCGAGGTGCAGCGGACCGCGACCGGGGTGCTGACCTGGGCTCAGCGGGCCGGGGTCGAGCTGGACCGGCTGGAAGTGCGGTCGGCCTCGCTGGAGGAGGCGTTCCTGGGGATCGCGAAGGAGGCGGTCGTATGAGCACGGTGGACCTCGGCGGGCGCCGGGCGGCGCGCGCCGCGTCCTGGCGCCGGCTGGGTGCGCTCGGCCGCGCCGAGTTGCTGCTCCTCGGCCGCAATCGCGGTGCGGTGCTCACCGCGCTGCTGGTGCCGCTCGCACTGCCGTTCAGTGTGCGACCCGCCATCGACCAGATCGACCTGAAGACCCAGGGGCTGAACGTCGGCACGCTGATGCTGACCGCGGCGACCGGGTTCTCCTTCCTCTTCGCCGTGTACACGTCCCTGGTGAGCGCGTACGTGGCCCGCCGCGAGGAGCTCGTCCTCAAGCGGCTGCGCAGCGGCGAGCCGACCGACGCCGAGATCCTGGCCGGCACCGCCCTGCCCGCCCTCTGTCTGGGGCTGGCCCAGGCGCTGGTGCTCGCCGTCGGCTGCGCGGTGCTCCTCGACGCCGGCGCGCCGAAGGCGCCGTATCTCGCCCTGCTCGGGCTGCTTCTGGGCCTGCTGCTCAGTGCCGCGCTCGCCGCGCTCACCTCGGTTGTCACCCGGACCACCGAGAGCGCCCAGGTCACCGCGCTGCCGCTGGTCTTCGTCTCGATGCTGGGCTCGGGCATCGCCGTACCCACGGACGTCCTGCCCGACCGGATCGCCTCGGTCTGTGAACTCCTCCCGCTCTCCCCGGCCGTCCGGCTGGTCCGCGCGGGCTGGACCGGCGAGCTCGGCGCCTACCAGGCGACGGGCACCGTCCTCACCGCGCTGGCCTGGACCGTGGTCGCGGTGTTTGCTGTACGGCGGTGGTTCCGCTGGGAACCCCGGCGCTGAGTGCAGACGGGCCAGAACCGACCAGAACGGGACAGGACGGGACCGGGGATGAGCGGGGCAGGCGGCTGGTGGCGGGCGAAGACCACGCCCGCCAAGGTCGAGACGTACACGCGCTGGTCGTTCCACTTCTTCGCGGTGATCGAGGTCACCGCGATCGGACTCCCGGTGTTCGGAGAGGCGAGTGCGGCGCTCTCGGGCTGGATGACCGCGATGGTCGTCGTCCACGCGGTGCTCTGCGCGCTGACCGCCTCCCGGGCGCTGGACTGGACGCGGGGTCGCCGGGAGCAGCCGGTGCGGCTGCTGTGGGGGCTCGGCGCGGTCACGTACGTCTTCGCCGTCACCGCCCTGGTGCTGCGCGAGCACGGCGGGCCGGGCGACGACATGCACAGCGCGGCGGCCACCGTGTTCGTGGGGATCCTGGCGTTCGGGGCCGGCACCGTGGCGCTCGGCGTCCGCGACCGGCGGCGGGCGGTGGCCTTGATCGCGGGCTTCGCGTGCGGGGCGGCCGTGGTCTCCGTCCCGCTGGGCGTACCCGGGATCGCCGCGCTCGTCACGGCGGTCGTGGTGTTCATGGCCGGCGGCGGCCTCGCCGCCACCTCGGGCTTCTCCGTCTGGCTGCTGAACGCCGTCTACGAACTCGACGAGGCCCGGGAGACCCGTGCCCGGCTCGCCGTCGCCGAGGAACGGCTGCGGTTCGGCCGCGATCTGCACGACGTGCTCGGCCGCAACCTCGCCGTCATCGCCCTCAAGAGCGAACTGGCCGTGCAGCTGGCCCGCCGCGAACGGCCCGAGGCCGTGGAGCAGATGATCGAGGTGCAGCGGATCGCCCAGGAGTCGCAGCGGGAGGTACGGGCCGTCGTACGGGGCTACCGGGACGCCGACCTCGCGGCCGAACTCGCGGGCGCACAGGGGGTGTTGGCAGCGGCCGGCATCGACTGCACGGTGACCGGCGACACCGCGGGCCTGCCCGCCGAGGTGCAGTCGGCCCTCGGCTGGGTGGTACGGGAGACGACCACCAATGTCCTGCGCCACGGAGACGCGGGACAGTGCACGGTGGGGCTGCGGGTGCTGGAGGGACGCGTGGTGCTGACGGTGGAGAACGACGGGGTCGCTGTGCGGGCGGGCGGCAAAGGCGGGGGTGGCGGGTCCGGGATCGCCGGGCTGCGGGAGCGGCTCGCGATGGTGGAGGGGACGCTGGAGGCGGGACCGGTGGGGACGGACGGGTTCCGGGTGGTGGCTTCGGTGCCGCTGACCGGCCGTACGGTCGATGCGAATGTGAGTGGAGTCACCTCATGACCTCTCCGGTACGGCTGTTGCTCGCCGACGACGAGCATCTGATCCGGGGCGCGCTCGCCGCCCTGCTCGGCCTCGAGGACGACCTCGTCGTGGTCGCGGAGGCGGCCACCGGGCCCGAGGCGCTCGCCATGGCGCGGGCCCATCGGCCCGACGTGGCGGTACTGGATCTGCAGATGCCGGGGGCGGACGGTGTGAAGGTCGCCACATCGCTGCGGGCCGAACTGCCCGGCTGCGAGGTGCTGATCGTGACCGGTCACGGCCGCCCCGGGCACCTGAAACGGGCCCTGGCCGCCGGTGTGCGGGGGTTCGTCCCGAAGACGGTCAGCGCGCAGCGGCTCGCGGAGATCATCCGTACCGTGCATGCGGGAAACCGCTACGTCGACCCCGAGTTGGCCGCCGACGCGATCTCCTCCGGGGACTCGCCGCTGACCGCCCGGGAGGCCGAGGTGCTGGAACTGGCGGCCGACGGGGCGCCGGTCGCGGAGATCGCCGAGCGGGCCGCACTGTCACCGGGAACCGTACGGAACTACCTCTCCTCGGCCGTCACCAAGCTCGGTGCGGAGAACCGTCATACCGCAGTGCGTCTCGCTCGGGAGCGAGGTTGGGTATAGTTGCTCTCGCGCCACGGCGCATGCGGACGTAGCTCAGTTGGTAGAGCGCAACCTTGCCAAGGTTGAGGTCGCGAGTTCGAGCCTCGTCGTCCGCTCCGAAAAAGGCCCCCGGTCTCCACCGGGGGCCTTTCGCGTGGGCCCTGCCGTGCAGGGCCCCCTTGCCTTTACGCGGTCCTTTGGACGGCCCTTTGTGCGGCCCTTTGTGCGGTCAGCTCCAGTTCTGGCCGGTCAGCCGCTCGTACGCCTCGATGTACTTCGCCCGGGTCGCCTCGACCACCCGCTGCGGCAGCGGCGGCGGGGGCTGCTCGCTCTTCCGGTCCCAGCCGGACTCGGCCGAGGTCAGCCAGTCGCGCACGAACTGCTTGTCGAACGAGGGCTGGGCCCGGCCCGGCTCCCACTCGTCGGCCGGCCAGAAGCGGGAGGAGTCCGGGGTGAGGACCTCGTCGGCGAGGACCAGGGCGACGTCGCCGTCGGCGCCCTGCTCCAGGCCGAACTCGAACTTGGTGTCGGCCAGGACGATGCCCCGGTCGCGGGCGATGTCCCGGGCCCGTCCGTACACCGCGAGGGTGGCCTGGCGCAGCTGGGCGGCCGTCTCGGCGCCGACCTGCCGGGCGACCTCCTCGTACGACACGTTCTCGTCGTGCTCGCCGACCTCGGCCTTGGTGGCCGGGGTGAAGATCGGGGCGGGCAGCTCGGAGCCGTCGACCAGGCCCTCGGGCAGGGCGAGGCCGCAGACCGTTCGGGACTCCTGGTACTCGGCCAGGCCCGAGCCGGTGAGATAGCCGCGCGCCACGCACTCCACCGGGAGCATCTTCAGCGACTTGCAGACCAGGGTGCGGCCCGCCCAGTCGGCGGGGGCACCCTCGGGCAGCTCGGTGCTGATGACGTGGTTGGGGGCGAGGTCGGCGAGCTTGTCGAACCACCACAGGGAGAGCTGGGTGAGCACCCGGCCCTTGTCGGGGATCTCGGTCGGCAGCACCCAGTCGTACGCGGAGATGCGGTCGCTGGCGACCATCACGAGGTCCCCGGCCGCGTTCTGGTACAGCTCGCGCACCTTGCCGGTGTGCAGATGCACCAGGCCCGGCACCTCGACGGGCTCGGGCTTTTCGACGAATCCGGACACGGTTCCTCCCCGTGGTTCTGTACAGGTGACCCCGATTCTCCCGTATGCCGGGTTGCCGCCGGACACTGGGTCAGTCCCGTTTACAGATGCGGTCCAGGAGGTTGGCGGTGGCGCGCTGGACACGGGGGTCGACATGGCCGGGCCGGTCCAGGGCCGGCGACCAGGCGAAGGTCCCGGAGGCGAAGACCAGGGCGCCGGAGGGGGCGCGGTAGAGGGAGGTCTCCTGGTGGCGCAGGGCGCCGTCGCTGTCGGTGTAGGGGGAGTGCGCCAGCAGGATGCGCTCCTCGTGCTCGGGCAGCGTGGTGCGCGGGAAGTAGCGGTCGGCCTCTCCGGCCACCAGACCCGGCAGTTCGTCGCCCTCCTGCGCGCCGGTGGCCTCCCAGAGCCAGTGGCCCGCGTTGCGCACGATCAGGGGACGCGGCTCGGGCACCCGGCCCGCGTACTGGATGCCGACCGTCTGCTGCTCGGGCCGGTCGATCTCGCGCCAGAGCACGGGTTTGCCGGGGCCCTTGCGTTTTCGGCAGGTGAGCAGCCGGTCCGCCACCCCGGACGGGGACGGCCCCAACTCCACCTGCCAGTACATGGTGTTGGCGGAGAGGAAGACCAGCGAGGTGCCGCTGTCCCGGGCCAGGTCGACCGTGCGGCGCATCCGCGGGGACCAGTACTCGTCGTGGCCAGGGAAGACCAGGCCCCGGTAGCGGGTCGGGTCGACGCGGCCGGCGTGCAGGTCGCGGGCGTCGGCGTAGGCGAGGTCGTAGCCGTAGCGCTCGGCCCAGCGGATGAAGTCGTAGGCGTGGCCGACGTGCAGGGGCAGGCCCGCGCCCGCGTACGGCCGGTCGAAGGAGACGGTGGTCGCCGCGTCGGCCTCGCCGAGCAGCCGGCCCCGCTCGTCCCAGGCGTGGTAGAGACTGGCGCCGCTGTGGCCGTCCTCGGGGTAGAGGTTGTAGGCCTGCCAGGTGATGTCCGGCAGCAGCAGGAGCAGGTCGGCGGGGTGGTTGTCGCGGATCGTGAAGGGCACGTGGGAGCGGTAGCCGTCGGCCGTGGTGAGCACGGCGACGTACGCGCCGTTGCTCCAGTACGAGGGGACCTGCAACCGCCAGGACAGCCACCAGTGGTGGCAGGAGACCGTACGGTCGGCGGCCAGCGGCGGCGGCTGCACGATGCCGGACAGCCGCGGGCTGGTGGTGATCTTGGCGGCGCCGTCGCCGCCGTAGTGGCCGATGCGGTAGATGTCGATGCTGAATTCCTGCGGCGGGTCGACGGTGATGTGGAAGTCGACGGCCTCCCCCGGGGCGACCGCGCCGGTCGAGGTGAATCCTTTGATCTGCCGGTGCACGTCGTCCGCCGAGCGGGGGCCGACCGCACTACGGGGTGCGGGGATCCGCGGGTTCTCGCCGGTGGGCTGTGGCCGGCTCGGGTCGACGTACCAGGGGACGACATGACCGGTGTCGTCGAAATAGGTCTCGCTGCCGCGCAGCCAGGGGACGGGCCCCAGGCCGAAGGGGTCCGTGACGGCGTGCGCGAGTGCTCCCGACTCCCAGCGGCGGATGTGGTCCGATGCCATGGTGGCTCCCCTCCCTCGTGCCCCCGTGAAGTGTGCTGATACGAGTCGTTGTGCGGTGGTGCGGTGGTGCGGTTGCTCGTGGCCGAGCTTGTTCTGTTCTGGTCGAGCCTGGTTCGTGCCTGGTCTCGGTCCCGGTCGTGGTGCTGCGTGCGCTGTGACTGTGGCGTCTGTCTTATGTCGGATGCGCTTGCCATTTCACCGAACGGTCCCAGCACATCACATAACGCACGCGTCTGGTCACGGTTCGTTGCGAATTTGCCTGAAGTGGAACAGTTCGCTCCGCTAAAGCGTCGAAACGCCGAGGTCAGACCAGCCGTACGGGCTTCTCCGGACGTATCCCGGACTCGACCAGCCAGGCCCGCAGCGGGGCCGGGTCTCCTTCCTCGATGAGGCTGAGGACTCTGGGCGTCAGGTCGGCGGCCCGCTCGCCGTCGACCAGCAGGGACGGGCCGTCGAGCCAGTCCAGGCCCGGGGTGGCTCCGGCGGTGTCCACGGCCGCGCAGCACACCATCGCCCGGACGTGGTCGGCGAGCAGTTCGCGGGCGGTGCGCGGGGGCTGGAGGGGGAAGAGGGGCAGCCCGCAGTCGTCCCAGAGTGCGCTGTCGGGGCCTTGCCCGGCGGCTGCGGGCGCGCCGGGGCGCGGGGGGACGACGGCGGCTTCCTCGCGGGCGAGGGCCGCGGTGAGGCCGGCGGCCAGGGCGGCACTGCACTCGGTACCGGCGGCCTCCTCGGCGTCCTCGGCGTAGGCCGGGATCTCCTTGGGCCTGCCGTGGGCGGCCGGGTCGGTCAGGTGGTCCAGGACCCGGGCCAGGGTGGGACCGCCGGGGTCGGGGGCGGCGGGGTCGAGGGTGGCACGGACACCGAGGGAGTCCAGGACGCGGTGCAGCCGGGCCGCCTCGGTGCGCCAGGTGCGGTCGACGACCTCCTCCGGATACTCCTGCCAGGCCACCGGCGACCAGTCCGGGCCCGGCTCGGCGGGGCCGCCGTGGAAGAGGCGGGCGGCGAGCAGCGAGGCGGCCTCGTCCACCAGGCCCGGCTCCTCCAGCAGGTCACAGGCGGGCCGCTCGCCGAGCCGGGAGGCGAAGCCCTCGGCCAGCCGGTCGCGCCGGGACAGCTCGGTGAGCGCCGCGACCACGCCCGCGTCCAGCCGGGACGGCCAGCGGCCCATCCGCCAAGCGGGCAGCGCGACCCGGGTGAGAAGGCGGTCCCAGCCGGCGTAGGCGAGGCCGACCTGCTCCTGGGCGACGATCCGCAGTCCGTAGTCCACGGCCTGTGCGCGCTCGGCGGCCGCGGCGGCCACCCCGCGCTCCATCAGCGCCGCGTGCTCCCGGCAGCCCCGCAGCAGCACCCGGGCCACCCAGCCGAGGCCCGCGCAGACCAGGCGGGTCGCCGGACATCGGCCGGTCGTCGAGGAGACGGCGACCGCCGCGTCCAGCCCGCGCACGAAGCGGCGGGCGGCGGCTATGTCCGGGTGCGCCGAGGGTCCGGTACCGGCGACGACCGGGGCGAGGACCGCACGCAGCTCGCCGACGCGCATCCACCACAGGAATGGGGAGCCGATGACGAGCACGGGGGCGGCCGGGACACGACGGTGCGGGCCCGGGTTGCCGAGCTCGTCGCCGCCCTTGGACGCGGGCGGCCCGTGCGCCGGGTGGGTACGGTCCTCCAGCCAGCTGTCGCAGTCCGGGGTGAGCGCTATGGCGGAGGGCACCGGGACCTCGAGGCGGTCGGCGAGGTCGCGCACCATCCGGTACAGGTCCGGGGCGGATTCCTTGGGGATCGGGACCGTCGGGCTCACGGCCGGCCGGGCGCGGGCCACGACCAGGGCGATACCGGCCGCGGCCAGCAGGACGACGACGGCGAGCACGCCGACGACCCAGCGGGCCGTGTCCCAGCCCCGGCCCACGAAGTGACCGGTGGAACCGCCGGACAGCAGGATCACCGTGGCCGCCGCGGGCAGCAGCGCCACGGCCAGGGCCCGGCCGCGGATGCGCAGCACGGCGAGGGCCCGGGTACGCGCTGCCTGCGCTCCCGCCTCCACACCGATACCGGTACTGGTCACGTCCGGACCTCACCCCCTCCCTGCTGTCCTGGCGCCGTCCTGGCTGTTGCTCACTCCCCCACTGTGGCACCCGCCACTGACATCGCAATGCCGGTGGGCCAAGTGCCGGAACGCTTGCGCCGCACCCTAGTTGGGGCCTCGGCCCCCGTCAGCCGGTTGGGGCATCGGTCACTCGATGGAATGGCTTTGGTCAGAGGTGATCGACAGACAGCAACGATCAGGCCCCGGATTTTCGGGATCCGGGGCCTGAGCAGGAGTGGTGCACGCTTCGAGCACGCTTGGAGGGCGCTCAGGCCTCGGCCGTCTCGACCGCCTCGGCCGCCGCCTTCGCCGCGATGTCCGTACGGTGCTGGGAGCCGTCGAGCCCGATCCGCGCCACGGCCGCATACGCCCGCTCACGCGCCTGCGTCAGATCCTGACCGGTCGCGGTCACGGAGAGAACGCGGCCGCCGGCGCTGACGACCGCCTCGCCGTCCCGCTTCGTCCCCGCGTGCAGGACGTAGGCGTGCGGGGCGTCCTCGGCGGCCACCGTGTCGAGACCGGTGATGGGGTCACCGGTGCGCGGGGTGCCCGGGTAGTTGTGGGAGGCGACCACCACGGTGACCGCGGCGTCGTCGCGCCAGCGCAGCGGCGGGAGGTCGTCGAGGGTGCCGTTCGCGGCGGCGAGCAGGACGCCGGCCAGCGGGGTCTTCAGGCGGGCGAGGACCACCTGGGTCTCGGGGTCGCCGAAGCGGGCGTTGAACTCGATGACCCGGACACCGCGCGAGGTGATCGCGAGGCCGGCGTAGAGGAGACCGGAGAACGGGGTGCCGCGCCGCCGCATCTCGTCGACGGTCGGCTGGAGAACGGTCTCCATGACCTCGTCGACCAGCTTGGGGTCGGCCCAGGGCAGCGGGGAGTAGGCCCCCATGCCGCCGGTGTTCGGCCCCTGGTCCCCGTCCAGGGCGCGCTTGAAGTCCTGGGCGGGCTGCAACGGGAGGACCGTCACACCGTCGGTGATCGCGAAGAGGGAGACCTCGGGGCCGTCGAGGAACTCCTCGATGACGACGCGGTCGCACTCGGCGGCGTGCGCCGTGGCGGCGGCCAGGTCGTCGGTGACTACGACGCCCTTGCCGGCGGCGAGCCCGTCGTCCTTCACGACGTACGGCGCTCCGAAGGCGTCGAGGGCCTCGGCGACCTCGTCGGCGTCTGTGCAAACGTACGAACGGGCGGTGGGCACTCCCGCCGCCGCCATCACGGCCTTGGCGAACGCCTTGGACCCCTCGATCTGAGCGGCCTCCCCGGAGGGGCCGAAGACCGGGATACCCGCCTCGCGCACGGCGTCGGCGACCCCGGCGACGAGCGGGGCCTCCGGGCCCACGACGACGAGATCGGCGCCGAGCTCCCGGGCCAGGGTGGTGACGGCAGCACCGTCCAGGGCGTCGACCCGGTGCAGCTCGGCGACCTCGCCGATACCGGCGTTGCCGGGGGCGCAGTGCAGCGCGGTGACGTCGGAATCGAGGGACAGAGAGCGGCACAGGGCGTGTTCGCGGGCGCCGCTGCCGATGACAAGGACCTTCACGGGGGCCAGCGTAGCCGGATGCACCGACTGGAGGATTCTCCAAGGGGGTGACGGGTGGGGTGGAGGGGGAGGTGGAGGGCGGGGTGGAGGACCACAGGGGTACGAGGCGGAGGGACTCAGGACGGCGGAACCGAGGGACTCAGGACGGCAGAGCCGAGGGACTCAGGGTGCCGGGAACCGCGCGAGCGCCCCCACCCGGCCGCGGCCGCCGGAGAACCCTCGCCTCCCGCCTCCTCACCGTCGGCGCCCGCCGCACGTCACTCGTTCCGGAACTCGTCCACCACCGTCGCCCCAAGCTCCCGCACGATCAGTTCATGGCCGGAAAGGGCCGACTCGTCGAGGTCGGGGTCGTCCTCCTCGGGAATGTCGTCCTCGGGGGACACCGGGGGCGGCTCGGAGGCCGCGGGCGGCGGGGTGGGAGCCGTTGCCCTCGGGGCGGACGCGGGGGAACCCTGGGGTGCGGCCGTCGGCGGCCCGGCCTGGGACGTCGCCGGGCGGCCCGGGGCCGCCGGGGCGGAGCCGCCGTACCCGGACGACGCCGCGGGTGCGCCGCCGTAACCGCCACCGGGCTGACCGCCGCCGTAGCCGGGGCCGGCCGGGGCCGAGCCGCCACCTCCCGTCGGGTCGACGACGGCCTCGATCCGCCACTGCACGCCGAACTGCTCGGTCAGCGCCTGCCGCAGCACGTCCTCGCTGCCGCTGCTCGCGAAGTTGTCGCGGGCGCCGGCGTTGACGAAGCCGAGCTGGAGGGTGGTGCCGTCGAAACCGGCGACCTGGGCGTTCTGGCTGAGCAGGATCCAGGTGAAGCGGCGGCGGTTCTTGACCGCTTCCAGGATGTTCGGCCAGAGGACACGGGGGTCCGGGCCGCCGGTGGGGGCGGAGGCGGAGGCGGGGGTGGGGGCGGAGGCTTGGGCAGCCGGCGCCGGGGCGGCCGCCGGGGCGCCTGTGGCCGTACCCGTGGCCGTGGCCGTGGGCCAGCCGCCGGGACGCCGGGCGGCGCCGCCACCCGCGGGGGCAGCCGTCGGCCAGGCACCGGGCGTGGCGGCAGGAGCCGGCGTGGCGGTCGGCGTGGGGGCA
This sequence comes from Streptomyces sp. NPDC054813, assembly GCF_053611365.1. Taxonomy (NCBI): domain Bacteria; kingdom Bacillati; phylum Actinomycetota; class Actinomycetes; order Kitasatosporales; family Streptomycetaceae; genus Streptomyces; species Streptomyces sp. NPDC054813. The sequence goes on from NZ_JBSHAF010000040.1 coordinate 73,586, forward strand.
GGCGGCTGAGGGGCGGCCGGTGCCGGTGCCTGTACCGGCGCGGGTGCCTGTACCGGCGCGGGTGCCTGTACCGGCGCGGGTGCGGGTGCGGGTGCGGGTGCGGGTGTCGGCTCGGGTGCCGCTCCCCCTCGTACCGCCGCACGGGCCGCCGCAGGCCCGCCCCCCTGCGGGACCGGAGCAACCGGAGCGGGAGCCGCACCCGCCGGAGCCCCTCCCGGTGCCGCCATGTGTGCCTCGGGTCCGGGGACGTACCCCATCGCGGGCGCACCGCCCCCGCCCGAGAAGTTGACGCCCCGCTCCAGCCGGTCCAGGCGGGCCATCACGGACCGCTCGTCGCCGTAGGCGGCCGGCAGCAGCACGCGCGCGCAGATCAGCTCCAGCTGGAGGCGCGGGGAGGTGGCGCCGCGCATCTCGGTGAGGCCCTCGTTGACGAGGTCGGCGGCGCGGCTGAGCTCGGCGGCGCCGAACGTGCCGGCCTGGGCCTGCATCCGTTCCAGAACGTCGGCGGGGGCGTCGAACAGCCCCTTCTCCGCGGCGTCCGGGACGGCGGCGAGGATCACCAGGTCCCGCAACCGCTCCAGCAGGTCGGCGACGAAGCGGCGCGGGTCGTTGCCGCCCTCGATGATGCGGTCGACGACCTCGAAGGCGGCGGCGCCGTCCCCGGTCGCGAAGGCCTCGACGACGGAGTCGAGCAGGGACCCGTCGGTGTAGCCGAGCAGGGAGGTGGCCATGGCATAGGTCACACCCTCCGCTCCCGCTCCGGCGAGCAGCTGGTCCATGACGGACATGGAGTCACGCACGGAACCGGCGCCGGCGCGGACGACGAGGGGCAGCACGCCCTCCTCGACGGGGATGTCCTCCTTGCCGCACACCTCGCCGAGGTAGTCCCGCAGCGTGCCCGGCGGCACCAGCCGGAAGGGATAGTGATGGGTCCGCGACCGGATGGTCCCGATGACCTTCTCGGGCTCGGTGGTGGCGAAGATGAACTTCAGATGCTCCGGGGGCTCCTCGACGACCTTGAGCAGCGCGTTGAAGCCGGCCGACGTGACCATGTGGGCCTCGTCGATGATGTAGATCTTGTAGCGGCTGCCCGCGGGGCCGAAGAATGCCTTCTCGCGCAGCTCACGGGCGTCGTCCACACCACCGTGAGAGGCCGCGTCGATCTCGATGACGTCGATGGAACCGGGCCCGTTGCGGGCGAGGTCCTGGCATGACTGGCACTCGCCGCAGGGGGTGGGCGTCGGCCCCTTCTCGCAGTTCAGGCAGCGTGCGAGGATCCGTGCGCTGGTCGTCTTCCCGCACCCGCGCGGCCCGCTGAACAGGTACGCGTGATTGACCCGGTTGTTGCGCAGCGCCTGCTGCAACGGGCCGGTGACATGCTCCTGCCCGATGACCTCGGCGAACGACTCCGGGCGATAGCGGCGGTACAGCGCGAGAGACGACACGCTTACGAGGTTATAGGCGCCCACTGACAACCAGCCCCGCCGGCAAACGCAAGCGCCCCCCACGCACCCGCCAGAGCCAACCTACCCTTGCTGCCTTCCGGCCCTGGGGGAGTTCAGTCAGATAGCGCCGCGTGAGGGGCTCTGCACAGAGTACCCGACGTCAGGGGGTGGGAACGAGTTCGCGAGCACTCCTCTCGGTCATGTAATGTTCCGAGCGGAGGATTCGCCTAGAGGCCTAGGGCGCACGCTTGGAAAGCGTGTTGGGGGCAACCCCTCACGAGTTCGAATCTCGTATCCTCCGCCAGTGCCTCACCGGGCACGATGTCGAAGGGCCCCACCATTCGTGGTGGGGCCCTTCGACGTTGTCCGTCTCAGTTTCCGTCTCAGTTCGTTTCCGGGAGCTCCCAGAGCGCGTCGCCAACTTGCTGCGCGACCTTTCGAAGCATGGCCCCGGTCACATGCATGTACCGGGCGCGCATCCGGGCCGCTCCCCCGGGCTCCCAACCCATGATCGAGTCGATCACGACGTCCGGGACGCCGAGGATCAGGAGGACGGTCGCGGCGGTGTGGCGAGCGTCGTGGAGACGGCCGTTCCGGACCCCGGCATCCCGAAGCAGCCGCTTCCAGGTGTGGAAGTCGGTGTTCGGGCTCAGCGCTCCGCCGATCGGCGAGGCGAAGACGTACCCCTTGCCCTCCCAGTCAGCACCGGCGGCGATCCGCTCCCGCTCCTGGGCTTCCTGGTGCTGGCGGAGAATCCTGATCAGCGGATCGGGCAGGCCGATGGTGCGCCGAGCATGCTCACCCCTCCGGTCATTTAGGTCAGGATCTGGCCTCCACGCCCCCTAGCGTCCTCCTGGCCCGGCTGAACACGAACCACGGAAGGCAGAGCGACCATGAGCGAGACCACTGTCAACCAACTGGCCACGCACGACTCGGCCCATGAGCCCACCGCCACCGGCGAGCGCGCCGATTTGCTGGAGGCCCTGGCCAAGCATCGGCACTTCTTGCGATTCACCACCCGTGACCTCACCGATGAGCAGGCCGGGCGCCGGACCACCGTCAGCCAGCTGTGCCTGGGCGGCCTGATCAAACATGTCACTGCGGTCGAGCGAGCCTGGGCACAGTTCATCCTGGACGGCCCGTCGGCGATGCCCGACTTCACCACCATGACCGAGGCCGACTGGGCCCGACGGGCCGACGAGTTCCGGATGCTGCCCGCCGAGACGCTGACCGGCGTGCTCGCCGTCTACGCTGAGGTAGCCCGCCGAACCGACGAACTGGTCGCCACCCTCCCCGACCTGGACGCCACACAACCACTACCGAAGGCCCCGTGGTCAGAGCCGGGCGCGCGATGGTCGGCCCGCCGGGTACTGATGCACATCATCACCGAGACCGCCCAGCACGCCGGCCACGCCGACATCATCCGCGAGTCCCTGGACGGCGCCAAGACCATGGGTTAGCCAGCGGCGCGGCAGGGCGTATCGCCCCCTCCAAGAGGGCGATACGCCCTGTGACCCCGCGAACACCTTTGCCTCACGATCCGCGGGTCAGGGACGTCAGCGAGGCAGCTGACATCTAGTACTCCAGCAGCGTTTCGCTATCTGGCCTGGTCAGAGGCATCGTCCGGAGTGTAGTGGGCTGATGGTGCGTCGGGGGCGGTCTTGGCGGAC
>NZ_JBSHAF010000041.1:0-69312 GCF_053611365.1 Streptomyces sp. NPDC054813
TGGAATCCATCAGCGGGTCATAGGCAGGCAGGATCGCACCACCGGGAATGCCGAATACCGTGTCAGCACCGACCTCCTCAAGAGAGCGGATGAGGCACTGCGCACCTGTCATGAGTTCGATCATCCTTATGCCCACGTGATGAGTCGCTTGGGCTGCTCAAGGATCTCCGCGGTCGCGGCGAGGACCTTGGAGCCGAGTTCCCCGTCGACCAGACGGTGGTCGAAGGAGAGTGCCAGGGTCAGGACTTGACGGGGCTTCACCTTGCCCTTGTGGACCCAGGGCTGGGCCTTGATCGCTCCGACGGCGAGGATGGCCGCCTCCCCCGGGTTGAGGATCGGGGTTCCCGAGTCGACGCCGAAGACTCCGAGGTTGGTGATGGTCACCGTGCCGCCGGACAGGTCCGAGGGCGTGGTCTTGCCGGCCCGGGCCGTGGTGACCAGGTCGCCCAGGGCTGCCGCGAGTTGCGGCAGCGTCTTGGAGTGCGCGTCCTTGATGTTGGGGACGAGCAGACCACGAGGCGTGGCCGCCGCGATGCCCAGGTGGACCCGCTCCTTGATGACGATCTCCTGCGCGGCCTCGTCCCAGGAGGCGTTGATCTCGGGGAATCGCCGCACCGCGGTGAGGAACGCCCTGGCCACGAGGAGCAGCGGGGTCACCCGAAGCCCCGCGAAGTCGGCATCCTCCTTGAGTTGTTGGACGAGTTTCACCGTGCGCGTGACATCGACCGTGCTGAACTCGGTGACGTGCGGCGCCGTGAACGCGCTCGCCACCATCGCCTCGGCGGTCGCCTTCCGCACCCCCTTGATGGGAACGCGGCGCTCGCCAGACGCGGGTGTGCGCGCCGGCACGCCGAGGACCGGCACTTCGATGGTGCGGGCCGCGGCATGGACGTCCTCACGGGTGATCACACCGTCCGGGCCGGAGGGCATCAGACGGCCGAGGTCGACGCCGAGGTCCCGGGCCAGCTTGCGGACCGGGGGCTTGGCCCTGCCGGGGACGGCATCGCGGTGGACGGGCCGCTCCCGCTCGGCTCGAGGCAGGCGCGGGCGGCGCCTGGTCGAGCCGTTCATGACGCCGTAGCCGACGAGCAGGGCCTGCTGGGGCTCGGGCGCGGGAGCCGACGGCGCCGCGGCTTCGGACACCGGCGGCAGCGCGGGCGCGCCCTCGCCGTCCGGGGCGGTGTCGACGGTGATGATGACCGCCCCGATGTCGACGGTCGTTCCCGCAGGGCAGCGGACCTCGTGAACCAACCCGTCGTAGGGGATGGGCAGTTCCACCGCGGCCTTGGCGGTCTCGACCTCGCACACGGTCATGCCGTCGTGCACCCGGTCGCCGGGTTTCACGTACCACTGGAGTATGTCCGCCTCGCTCAGGCCCTCACCCACGTCGGGCATCCTGAACTCACGGAAACGCTGTGTTTCCACGGGATCCTCGTCTCAGTAGGCCAGGACGCGCTCGACAGCATCCAGAATTCGGTCCAGGTCGGGCAGGTAGGCGTGCTCGGTACGGGCGGGCGGGTACGGCATGTGAAATCCGCCCACCCGCAGGACCGGCGCCTCCAGCCGATGGAAGCAGCGTTCCGTGATACGGGCGGAGATCTCCGCACCGGTCCCGAAGAAGACGGGCGCCTCGTGCGCCACGACCAGTCGGCCGGTCCGGGCCACCGAGGCCTCGATGGTGTCGAAGTCGATCGGTGAGACAGAGCGTAGATCGACGACCTCCACGCTGGTGCCCTCCTCGTCGGCCACGGCCGCCGCCTCCAGGGCGGTACGCACCGTCGGGCCGTAGGCGAGCACCGTCGCATCGCTGCCGGGACGTATCACGCGTGCGGAGTGCAGCGGGTACGGTGCCGCCGCCGGGTCGACCTCGCCCTTGTCGTAGTAACGGCGTTTGGGTTCGAGGTAGATCACCGGGTCGTCCCCCGAGATGGCTTGCCGGAGCATCGTGTACGCGTCGGCGGCGTTGGACGGCGAGACCACCCGCAACCCCGCGACGTGCGCGAACAGTGCCTCCGGCGACTCGCTGTGGTGCTCGACGGCGCCGATGCCGCCGCCGTACGGAATCCGGATGACGACCGGCAGTGCGATACGACCGCCGGAGCGGGCCCGCATCTTGGCGAGTTGGGTGACGATCTGGTCGTACGCGGGAAAGACGAAGCCGTCGAACTGGATCTCCACCACGGGGCGGTAGCCGCGCAGGGCGAGTCCGATGGCCGTACCGACGATGCCGGACTCGGCGAGCGGGGTGTCCTTCACCCGACGCTCCCCGAAGTCCTTCTGCAGACCGTCGGTCACCCGGAAGACGCCGCCGAGCCGTCCGATGTCCTCACCCATCAGCACGACCCTGGGGTCGTCCTCCATGGCCGCCCGCAACGCCGCGTTCACGGCCTTGGCCAGGGTGGTCGCCGCCATGTCAGCTCCCCTCCACGAACGACGCCTCGTACTCCTCGAACCACTCCCGCTCCTCGGCCACCAGCCGGTGCTCGCCGGCATACGTGATGTCGAAGAACTCCGTGAGGTCGGGGTCCTGCATGGCGCGCACGCTCTCCCTGATGTGCTGGGCGAGCCGGTCGCCCTCCTGCTCGACCAGGCCGAGGAAGTCGGCGTCGGCCCAGCCGTGGTTCAGGAGGTACTTCTCCAGGCGGGCGATCGGGTCCTTCCGTGCCCACTGCGTCAGTTCGGCGGGCTGCCGGTAGCGGGTCGGATCGTCCGACGTGGTGTGGGCGCCCATCCGGTACGTGAACGCCTCGACGAGCGTCGCCTCGCGTCCCTGACGGGCCCGCTCCGCGGCGGCCCGGGTCACCGCCAGACAGGCCAGCACGTCGTTGCCGTCCACCCGGACACCGTGAAACCCGAAACCGGCGGCACGTTGATGGATCGGGACCTTGCTCTGCCTTTCCACGCCCTGCGAAATGGCCCATTGATTGTTCTGGCAGAAAAAGACGACCGGCGCGTCGTACACGGCGGCGAAGTTGAATGCCTCACTCACGTCGCCCTGACTTGTCGCACCGTCCCCGAAATACACGATAACCGCAGAATCGGCGTCGTCGTCGGCCACGCCCATCGCATATCCGGTGGCATGTAGTGCCTGTGAGCCGATGACGAGCGTATAGAGATGGAAGTTCTTCTCCGCTGGATCCCAGCCGCCGTGGCTCACACCGCGGAACAGCCGGAAGATGTGCAGCGGGTCGACCTCCCGGGCGAGCGCGACACCGTGGTCCCGGTAGCTGGGGAAGACATGGTCGTCCGCGCGCATCGCGAGACCCGAGCCGACCTGGGCCGCCTCCTGCCCCAACGATGAGGGCCAGAGCCCCAGTTCACCCTGGCGTTGCAGGGTGACCCCCTCGGCGTCCACCCGGCGGGTCAGCGCCATGTGACGGTACATCTCACGGAGCTCTTCCGGGGTCGGTTCGATGTCGTAGTCCGGGTGGTGCACGCGCTCGCCGTCCGGCGTCAGCAACTGCACCATTTTCCCGGGGCCTTCGCCTTCAAGGCCGTCCTTCATACGTTTACGCGCAGCCAAGACTCTCCCCCGCCACTGCTTGGATTCTCAACTCGAATTCGCCATGGACGCTGACTCATTCGCGCTCGAGGAGTATTACTGATCCTTCACCGGGAACACCAGTTTGTGCATGGTTCAGCCATACACATTCCCGGCCCGCACGGACTCGCCGTGCAGCACGGAGCGCAGTTCATCGAAGAAAGCCCGCTTCGACTCGCGTGGGAAGAAATGTCCGCCCGGGATCACATGGACGGTGCAGCCGGCACTGGTGTGCCGGCCCCATCCCGCCGCGGCCACCCGATCGACCAGGGGATCGCGTGTGCCGGTGAAGACATGGATCGGGCAGGACAGCGGTACGCCGATGTCCTCCATCGGGCGCCGGGGCCGGATGATCCGCAGGTCCTCCCGCAGCCGGGCGAGCATCACGGCCAGTCGTTCGGTGCCGCCGAGCAGGTCCGCGTGGATGTCGGAGGTGTCTACCAGCCAACGCAGCAGCTCCGAGTCGGTCATGTCCTCGGCGGCACCTGCCGACTGACGCAGATGCGGCGCGCCGAAGGCCCCTACGAGCAGTTTCTCGGGCAGCCGCTGTGCCCGCCCGGCCCGCAACCGGGTCAGCCGGTAGGCGACCAACGCCCCCATGCTGTGGCCGTACAGCACATGGCGCCCCGACAGGCGGGGCCCCAGGTCCTGAGCCAGCGCCTCGACCAGCGAGTCCATGTCGCGGTAGCGACCGCTGCGGCCGTCCCGCCCCCGCCCCGGCAGCGCGACCGGCACCACCTCGGCCTCCGGACCCAGTGCACGCTGCCAGCCGGAGAACGCCGCGATGCTGCCTCCGGCGTGGTGAAACCCGAAGAAGGTGAATCCCTCCACGGCACCGACACCTCCCCCGTGTCCGCCGGACACCCCGTCCAGGGCCTCCGGCGCTGTGCAACCACGCAATCCCCGTGGTTGCACAACCCCGTAGTCGCACCTGTCCATGCCCGGACAGTGCTTGGCCATACAGCCCCCGCCGCCGTACGGACGTCATCGGCCGACCGGCTCCCTCACGGTCGCGGGCGACCGGCCGCGGTCACTCGCCGCCGGCCTCGGCGGCCGCCTTTTCCAGATCGTCGGCGAACTCGGTCCAGGCGATGGCGCACTTGCGGGCGAGCTGACTGATCACCTTGGCCCCGTGCTCCGGTACGGCATCCCTCAGCTCCGTCCACCGGCTGTCGGGCAGCACCTGCGCGCCGAGCAGCCGCAGCAGGAAGCGCCCCCGCTCGGTCAGCCTGAGGGAGGGGTCCTTCATGAGGGATCTCAGCAGTACCTGCTCATCGACGGGATCGCGCTTCTCGGCCAACCGCCGCACCCTCGCCGACCGGGCCTCGGCGGAGTCGCCCTGCCGTGCGACCGAGTCCCGCAGCGACTTCGGGACCGGGTCCTCGCCCCGGCTCATCCGGTCACGTACGTCGCGGACCGTGCCCGGAGAGACGTCGGCCCGCTGGGCGATCGCCCGCAGTGAGGCGCCCGGCATCTCCCTGATCAGCTGACTGGCGCGGATCCGCCCTTCGGCGCTGTTCAACGGCCGCACCCGGCCGTCGCGCCCCAGTCTGACGGCGGGCTGTTCGCTCTCGCCCAGGGACGCCCGCCTGATGTCGCTCACCGTGCGTGCGGAGAGACCGGCCGCGAGCGCGATGGCGGGGTCGGACCAGTGCGGATGGGTCCGCACGATACGGGCGGCGGCCGCGGCACGATCACTCGCGCTCAGCGGCAGCCCGTGCCCGGTGTTCTCCCGTACGGCGATCACGAACGCGTCGCGCTCGTCGCCGTCGAAGAACCGCACCTTCACCTCCGGCTCCCCGCGCAGGCGGGCCGCCATGAGCCGGTGCGTGCCGTCCACGACCCGCATGGTGGGCCGGTGGACGATGATCGGCGGGAGCACCGCTCCCGAGTCGGCCAGTACACGTGCGTGCGTATGGTCCTCGCCTGCGGTGCGCGGTGAATCCGCAGGCAACAGAGCACCGATCGGAACCGTTGTCACCGCTGAGAGTCCGGGCTGCTGCCCTTCGCCTAACGCCTGCCGGTCGCCCACCCCCGTGGACTGCTGAGGCACCACCAAGACGTTCTGGGTACTCATCACGCTCCAGATCTCGATCTGACGTCGTGTCTCCAACATAGCTTTTTTCGTACGCTAGCGAATGGTTTCTTGACTCTATTTTGCCATCGAGGGCCATCCAGGCCGCCGCCCGCTGCACCCAACTTGCCGGATTTGCTGCGACTTTGGGCACTCACTACGTCACGAACCGCCCACATCCCGCCACGGACAGGATGAGAAATGCATTTGCAGTGGTATGTTCGTGCGTCAACCGAGTCGCCGTTGACACCAAGCGGGAGCCGCTACGTGCACGTCCTTGAACCCAAGCCCTCCGGCGGGAAGCGTCCCGCCCGGCAAGGTCCCAAACAGCAGAGGTCGATCCGCACACGCGTCCAGATCCTCGAGGCGGCGGCAGTCGTCTTCGCACGGAACGGCTTCGCCGATGTCACCCTGCTCGACATCGCCGAGCAGGCCGGGGTGACCAAGGGGGCCGTGTACTTCCACTACGCGAACAAGGAGTCCATCGCCATAGCGGTCTCCGAGGAGTACTTCGCCCGCCTGGCCGCCCTGTCCGCCGGGGTCAAGCGCCTGAAACTGCCGCCCCTGCCGGCGACGGTCAAACTCCTGCACCGCGTGGCAGTCACCCTCCGCGACGACACCCTGTTCCAGGCCGCGGTGCGCCTGCATCTGGACCGCCATCAGATCATCAGCGACTCGCCCACCCGCCCGTTCGTCGACTTCATTGCACACTGTCAAGAGTTGTTGACGGAGGCGAAGCGACAGGGGCAACTCCCAGATGGCGTAGACCCGGAGAGACTGGCTCGGGTGCTCGTCGCAGCCTTTTTCGGCGCTCAGCACATCTCCTGGGCGCTGAACGACCGCGCAGACCTCATCGACCGAGTGCAGGAGACAATCGACGCGATCTTGCCCCGCGATTGGTACTCGTCCACCGACAGCACGTGACCCCTGCATCGGCATCCCGTACCGCCGACGGGGTCCTGTCCGTCGGACCCCCCAGAGCCGCGGTGCGGGCCCATCCACGGCATCGGCTTGCCCGGCATGAACAGGGGGCTGCCGACAGTGGCGGTCCCCACCCTGAGTCGGCGTGGACGGATACTCACGCCGAGCGTTCCGCCACGTTTCGGTACATCGCCGCGGCGAGCGCGATGACGAACGCGATCGGGTTCACCAAGGGGTGCGGGAGGTGGACCGCCCCGAAGCGGGGCTCCGGCAGGCACGCGATGGCCGGTTCGGCGACCGCGCCCAGGACCAGCGAGTAGGCGGTGATGCCGAGCTTGCACGGTGCCGGCATCGCGGAGATGTGAGGCCGACCCCACAGGGTGATCCGGGCCTGCTGGTAGCACTCCTTCGCACGGCTCGATCTGGCCGCGGCACACGGAGATCAGGGCGAACTCCGCGCGTGCGACGAAGGTTGGTCAGCACGGGCAGAACATCGACGGCCTGCTGCAGGACGGCCATCGGGACTGCTCCCCCGCCTGGACCGGCGCCTGGGGCCGGTTCGGTGACGCGGACGCGATCGGCGTGGTAGTGGTCGACGACAGGGAGGTCAAGGCGCCATCCGTCGTCCAAGCCGAACCCGTTGCCCTTGGCGGGGATGCGCGCGCGGTTCCTGAAGTACTCCTCGCCGCACACGGCCTGGCCGCCCGGCCAGGCCTGTCCGTGTGCGGACCCGCCTGTGTGATCAGGCGGCCCCCGCGGTCTCGGCGGCCCGCGACCCAGCGCCGGCGGCACGGGCGAGTGTCGCGCTGAGCATCGCGCCCAGGAGCGCCACGCCGGTGAACACGGTCCAGAGGGCGGAGGCGGAGGCGAGCAGCAGCCAGGCTCCGACGGCCGGGACCGCCACCGAGGCGACGGACCAGGACGCCTGGTAGACCGCCAGGCAGGGGGCTTCCATTCCGGGCTCGGCGAGTTCCGCCGCGTAGCCGTCGCTGGTCGGGGCGATCACGATCTCGCCGAGCGTGTACACGGCCATCGCGGCGAACGCCAGGGCGACGGCGAGCGCCGGGAAGGCCGTGTCCCGGAGCGGGGAGACCAGGGCGAAGCCCAGCCCGGCGGCCGTGTACAGCGCGCCGCCCAGGGCCATCATCCGGGGGGCGGCGCGCTCCGCCGTGCGTTTGACCAGCGACTGCTGGAACAGCACGACGAGCGCGCCGTTCAGGGCCAGTGCGCCGCCGGCCGCCCAGGCGCCCAGCCGGGCGTCGTCCACCAGGTAGAGGCCGGTGAATGTCGAGACCACGGTGGCGCACACCGTGAAGCAGGTCTTGGCGCCGGTCAGCAGCGCGAAGCCCGGCAGGCGCAGCACCTGGAGGGTTCCGGCCGCAGCGGCACCGGGGCGGTCCCCGGGGGTGGCGGCAGCGGGGGCGGCCCGGCTTCTGAGGCGCAGCAGTACGACGGTGGTGACGGCGAAGCTCGCCGCGTTGACCAGCGCGATCACCCTGAGACCGGTGGAGCTGTGGGCCGAGGCCAGCACCCCGCCGGCCAGGGACCCCAGGCACAGGCCGACGTTGCGGGCCCAGCCCACGGTGCTGAACGCGCGGCGTGCGGCGGACCCCCGGGTGAGGCGGGCGATCGTGGCGCCGAGCGACACCCATGCCACCTTGTCGAGCACGGCGGACAGGACCACCGCGCCCACGGCCACGGGGGCGGGCAGGGTCACCGCGTACAGGACGAACAGCGGGGCGCGCACGGCGTTGACCAGGATGAGCGAGCGCAGGTGACCCACCGACTGCACGAGGCGCCCCAGGGCCGCGCTCGCCACCACAAGCGCCAGGTTCACCACGGTGAGTGCGGTGCCGACGGACCCGACGCCGAGGTTCTGCACCCGCACGAAGTACAGCAGCGCGAAGGGCATGAACATCCCCGAGCCGATCGCGTCGACGATCATCGCGGACACGAACAGCCGGGGCAGCGGCCCGTCCGGCCGGCTCATGCGTCGGGCACCCGGGTCAGCCCCAGGAGGTCCAGCAGCCGGGAGTTCGCCTCGGCCAGCTGGGCCAGGGTCTCGGCGCGGTCGGGGCCGGCGCCGAGGACGTAGCCGGCCCGCCACCAGTTGGCGTCCACGCTCGCGAGGGCCGACCCGGGCGGCAGCAGGCGCTCGGCGTGTGTGACGAGCGGCAGCCCCTCGCGGACGGCGGCCATCGTGGGGGCGTCCGCGACGGTGCCGGTGCCCGCCACGAACTCCACGGCCGCGACCTGCGGGGTGGCACCGGGCCGGGTGCGCACGGGGTCCCCCTCGCCGAGCGCGAGCGACAGGGCGGCGTCGTACAGGTCGACTCCGGTGGCGCGCAGCAGTACGTCGCTGATGAGGCCCCCGGCGGGGCGGAAGGCGATCTCGATCAGGTGCCAGCGGTCGCCGGCGCGCTTGGCCTCCAGGTGGAGCACGGCGCTGTCGATGTCCAGGGCCTTCACCACGCTGTCGACGAAGCGGGTTGCCGACGGGGCCAGTTCGCGCTGCACTGCGGGGTCGATCACATGCCGGGTCTCGACGAAGGACGGCGGCGCGGTGCAGGTCTTCTCGGTGACCCCGACGAACACGGTGCGCCCGGCCGAGACCACGGCCTCCAAGGAGAGCTCCGGGCCGGGCACGAAGTGCTCGACGAGCGCCCGTGGCTGGCCGGTGGTGGACATCACCGCCGAGAGGGCGGCGGGCAGTTCGGCGGGGTCGGCCACGCGCCGGATGCCGAGGCTCGCCGCGCCGTCGACGGGCTTGACGATCACCTCGCCGGACGGCGCCGAACGCAGCAGTTCCTCGGCCTCGGCGGGGTCCGCGGTGAGCGCATAGGGCAGTTCGGCACCGGTGCCGGCGAGTCGACGCCGTACGTCGGCCTTGTGGGTGAGCTCGCCGGCCACGGCCGCTCCGGCGCCGGGCAGTCCCCACTCCTTGGCGAGGCGGGCCGCGATGCGGGTGCCCCAGTCGTTGAAGGCGAGGATGCCGTCCACCTTGCCCTCGAACGACTTCAGGCGGTCCAGGTCGGGCCCCGGGTCTTGATGGTCCGTCAGGCGCCAGGCATGGTTCTCGGTGGCCAGCCGGTCGTAGCGGGAGTAGGCGGTCTCGTCCACGAGGATCGTGTCGGCGCCCCGGCGCTCCGCCGCCGCGAAGAAGCGCTCGCGCAGGGGGCCGATGCCGATGATCAGGACGGTGGGGCGTGCGTTCACGGCACTGGGCTCCTTCGGAGGGGGTTCAGCGGGTACAGGTGGTTCAGGCGGCGTCTCGGGCGGCGAAGGCCGCGTCCGTGCGGCGCAGCAGTGCGGTGTGGGCCGGGGCGCCGGGCGGCAGCGCGCTCAGCAGCGGCCGGGCGATGGCGCCCCGGTGCAGCTTGGCCGTCGCGGTGCCCGTGCTGAGCAGGACGCCGCGGGCTCCGCTCGCGCGGGCAAGGCGTGTCATCAGGTGGTAGGCGACGTGGAAGTAGGCGCCGATCTCCTTGCTGCCGGGGCCGAGGCCGACCATGCGCGGCAGCACGTCGCGGGTGCCGAGGACCGCGGTGGAGCTGGCCACGGCCGTCCCGTGCCGGTCCCGTACGAGTCCCACGCAGTAGCGGGGGCCGAAGGCGTGCCTGAGTCGCTCGTTCATACGCAGCAGCCGGGCCGGGTCGCCGGGGATGCCGTGCCTCTCGTCCGAGTACGCCTCCAGCCGCGCGACCTCCAGCTGGATCTCGGCGGTCACCCCGTCGCCCCGGTGGAGTTCGGCACGCGCGCCGGTCTCCTCCAGGGACCCGAGCTCCCGCCGCAGCCTGCGCCGACGGTGCGCCGAGAAGCCCGCGAGAAAGGCGGTCTCGTCCTGCCCGACGTCCGGGATGCGGTAGTAGCGGTCGGTGACGCCCACGCTCCAGCCGCGCCCGCGCAGACACGGCAGGACGGGGTCGTCCTCGTCGAGGTGCAGGAAGCTCAGCAGCCGGCCCTGCGCATGCGCGTACTCCTCCAGGGCGGTCACCAGCATGTCCGCGTCGAACTCGGTGCCGGCCGCCGGGAAGACGGACTGGCCGTATCCGAGGGCGCAGACGTTCAGCTGGCGCAGCCCCTCGGTCCGGGCCGCCTGGATGTCCTGCTCGGGCTGCGTCACATCGCGGCCCGTGCCGGCGGCCACGACGGTGCTGTTCATCCGGGGGAAGCCTGTGTGGTCGTCCTGGGTGCGCACCGCGCAGGCGGCGCCGGCCCCGGGTATCTCCAGGAAGCGAACGCCGTCCTCGGGCCAGCGGTTGGCGCCGAGCCAAGCGGGCGAGGACCTGGGATCCGGCGGGTCGGCGTACCAGTACCGGCCGGGCAGGCCGTCGGCAGTGGCGTACTCCGTGACCGTCACATCGTCACCGCTTCCACTCCATTGCGCACCTGCCCCCAGCGCTCCCTCGACTCCCGGTGGATGCGCCAGATGTGGTCTTCCGTCAGCAGCCGGGAGACGACACCGGGATACGCCTCCTCGAAGAAGGAGTACGGCGGCGGTACCTCAACTCCTTGGGAACCATAGTCGAGTTGGTCCTCCATGCCGTGCCGGCGGGTGATCTCCGTGCCCGGGTGGTAGGTCAGGATGTTGGGGCTGGCGAGCATCAGGTAGCCGTCGTCGATGAGCCGGCCCACCTCCTCGATGGTCTCGCCGATGGTGTGCTCGTCCTCGCCGTCGAGCCCGAAGAGGACCGAACTGCCCACCCGTATCCCGGCGTCGCCGAGCAGCCCCAGGGCCCGGCGCACGCGCTCCTTCCACGGGGTGGCGCGCCGGACGTTCTTGTGGACGTGCTGCATGACCTGCTCGGACATGCTCTCGATGCCGACGTAGACATAGGTGCAGCCCGCCTGACGCATCGCGGCCAGGCCCGCGCGTACGATCTCGGGCTTCGGGCCGGTGAGCACGTCGACGGTGAGCTGGGCGCCCCACTGCAGGAAGGCGAGACCGCGGTCGATCTGCCGCGCCTCGGCCAGCTCGGTGCAGAACTGCCGGATGCGGGGCCAGGAGCCGGACCAGAAGATCGAGTCGTCGAAGAACGCGGCCTCGGCACCGTACTCGACGTACTCCCGCAGCCGCTCCACCATCATCTCGGTGTCGCCGGGCGCCGGGCGCCGCACCTGACCCAGCAGGGCGGACTCCGAGCAGAACGTGCAGCGCATCGGGCAGGTGCCGGAGACCAGCACATGGGCGCACCGGGCCACCGTGCCGTCGTCCCGGGTGAAGATCGGGAAGCGGGAACGGATCAGGAACGGGGCGTACGGGGACGGGTTCCGCTCGGCCGGGACCGGCGGGCCCTCCACCGTGAACGCGGTCCACCCGGCGGCGCCCCGGACGAGGATGCTGCCGCGTCCGTACTCCTGTCCGCCCTCGCCCGCCATCCGCTCCAGCTCGGCGGCGACCGCGTCGGCGGTGGTCGTGCGCGTGACCAGGTCCATGGCTCGGGCGACGGCTCGCAGGGTCAGGTCGAGCAGGGGACCGCCGTCGCCGCTCACCAGGACGTCGACGGGGCGGGGACCGGCGGTGGCGGTGGAACTGGGCGCGAGGGACACCTCGGCCGACTCCTCACGGCGGACCGTCTCGTCCGCATGCCGTCCGCCCAGCACCACCAGGGCCTTGGGGCACTCCTCCTTGACCAGGGCGGCGATCTCCAGCGCGTAGCGGTGGGCCGGGGAGACGGCGCTGATCAGGACGACGGAGGGGGTCCGCCGGCGCAGCAGGCCGACGAGGTCGGCGCGGGTGCGCGGGGTCCAGGTCCGGGGGTCGAAGACGGTGTCGTCGGTGGTCCGCACCTCGGTGCCGAGGCGGCGGCACACGTCGGGCCGCTCCTTCTTGCCGGGCAGGGCGGGCCACATCGGGCACAGGTCGTTGTACACGTCGGTGGGCCCGAACGGGTCGGAGAACGAGGCCGTCGCCCGGGACATGGGAAAACTCAGCGCCGAGTAGAGGGCCATGGGATCGCCGGGATAGGCGACGTCGTTGTCCTCGTCGGTGATCACCGGCGCGAGCACCGCCAGCACCCCGAAGGCGCGCACCGTCTCCGCGGCCTCGAACCCGGCGCGGTCCAGTTCCGCCCGTACCTGCCGGCGGCGCGCCCGCAGGGCGGGGTCGGTGCCGGGGCCGGCGATCTGCAGCAGACCGGATCCGGAACGGGACCCGGAACCGAAAGTGGCTCGTACTCGAAGGTTCGTCACGCTGCCTTCTGCTCCTTCCACTTGTCCGACAGTGCGCCGATGTGCGCGGGAGTCGTGCCGCAGCAGCCGCCGACGAAGGCCGGTGCGAACCGGACGGCCCAGCCGTGCGCCAGGTCGGCGAAGGCCGACGGCGACAGGGCCGCGGGCAGGGTGTGGGCGCTGTGCTCCCACGCGGCGAGCGCCGCGCGGTCCTCCAGGTTGGGGTAGACGCCGACGGGGACACCGAGACCGGCCAGCCGCTCCAGGGCGCGGGGGACGGCCGCCAGGGGCAGGCAGTTGGCGGCCACGGCACTCGCCCCGGCGTCGACGCAGGCCCGCGCCGCCTCGCGGAGCGCGTCACCGTCGGGGAGCGTGGCCTCGCCGGTGACCACGAAACTCACCCAGGCCGTCAGTCCGTGCCGTACAGCAGCCTCGACCGCGATCACGGCCTCGCGGCGCGTGCACTGCGTCTCCACCAGGACCAGGTCGGTCTCCGTGTCCGCGAGGACGCCGGCCAGCCACGCGTGTTCGCGGCGCAGGGAGGCGTCGTCCGGGGTCAGCGCCGGGGTGTAGCAGTCCTCGACGGGGGCGACCGAGGCGGCCACCAGGGCGTGCGGGGCCGCGGCGGCCGTACGGGCGCGCAGCGCACAGGTCACCGCCCGGTGCACGTAGGCGCCCTGTTCCGCCTCGGGCACGCCCATGCGGGACAGGGCCCGGGTGCCCGTGCGGAAGGTGTTGGCGGTGACGACGTCGCTGCCGCTGTCCAGGAACTCCGCGTGCACCTTCACCAGCGCGTCCGTCCCGGCCGTATCCCGAAGGGGCGCACTGGTGAGCCATGGTTCGAGCATGGGGATGCCGGCCGCCTGCAGACCGGTGGCCGTGCCGCCGTCGAGAATCCTGGGGAGCGGGCTCATACCGTCTCCCGGGATTTCTTCGCCTTTTCTTCGCTTTCTCCTTTTTCTCCTATTTCTTCGCTTTCTTCGCTTTCTTCATTGTCCGAGGTGTTTTCCCCGCTGCCCCACGCGAGGAACTCCTCGACCCACTCGGCGGGCATCAGATTGATCTTCTGGTCGGCGAAGGGGCGCTGTTCGGGGGTGACCCAGTCGGCGTCGCCCCGGCGCGGTACCGAGCCGTCGGGCCGGGTGATGTGCGGGCCGTAGTAGAACCAGGCGATCTGTCCGACGAACTCGTTCAGCACCGCCCGGTGGATGCCGGGGGAGAACATCCTCAAATGGGCATAGGCGACGGAGAGTTCACCGCGCAGGTTGAAGGGGGCGCGCATCAGGTAGTGCCCGAAGTAGTCGTGCGTGGCCCGCAGGACGTCGTTGTGGAGGGCCGGCGCACCGTCGATCTCGACGCCGGCCGGGGCGAGGAGCGGGTTGTCCGGGTCCTCGTAGCCCTCCGGGCCGTGTCCGTTCTCCGTGGGGAACACGTAGAGGTCCTCGCCCGTGTCCAGGGCTCGGCAGAGCTCGCGGGACGCGTCGTAGGGCTGTCCGGGACCGCGGTGAAAGCGCACCTTCAGGCCCATGTCGGTCATGCAGGCGAGCTGGTCCCGGGCCTCGTGGGCCATCCGCAGGTACTGGCCGCGGGCGTCGGGATCGCTGGGGCGGCTGGGTTGCTCGTGGAAACGCCGCGCTATCTTCCGTACCAGGCGTTCAGGGACGCCGGACGCCCGGAAGGGAGCGCCGGTCCACTCCTGATCGAGACCGGTACGGCGCAGGTACAGCCGGGAGGCCTCGCGAACATCAACGACCATGCCCTCCATCGTTGTTGCTGCCGTCCGCCGGGGCATGCCGCAGGATCTGGGGACACCGTTTCCGGGGACATGACGGGTCCGGGAGCGCATCGGTATCGATTCGGGAAGGCGTGGGCGGACGGTTGCCCCATGCGAACAGCGATATGCGATCGGCGACCGCTGGTGCTCATGGGCCTGGCGCACCTGCTGAGCACCCAGTCGTCCTCCGAGGTGGTCTTCACCTCGACCGACGGGCTTCCCGCAGCCGGGGAGCGGATCGACCTCCTGGTCGTCGGGGAGGGCCTGGCGGACGGAGCACCCGAGTCACCCGGCACTGTGGTGGTACGGGCGGACGCGACGGCTGAGGAGGTGCTGCGGTCGGTGTCCGAGGCGACGGCGCGGCTCGCGACGGCGTCCGGGGCGGAGCGTTCGGCCGTCGCCACGCTGTCCCCGCGGGAGCGGGAGGTGCTGCGGTTCATCGCACTGGGGATGACGCACGGGCAGGTGGCGCGGCGCATCGGGATCAGCTCCCACACCGTCGACACCTACGTCAAGCGGGTGCGGTCGAAGTTCAGTGTGGGGAACAAGGCCGAACTCACCCGGATCGCCATCGGCTTGACGCCACTTTGAACGAACGTTTACCCCCGGCTGGGAACTGTGAGTTTTGCCGTATCCACCGCTCGGCAAAACTCTTATGATCCCCAGTCGAGGCCCCACCTGGGCCTGCTGAGAAGGCCCCTAGCTGGGCCTTCTGGACAACGGGGGCAGAGTATCCATGTCCGAACAGGGAGACGGAAATCTACGGTTCAACATCCTGGGACCGCTCGAAGGCTGGTCCGGAGCCACACGGCTGCGCCTGGGCGGAGCGATCCAGGAACGCGTTCTGACGACCCTACTGCTCGAACCGGGCCGGGTGGTGCCGGTGGCGCGCCTGGTCCAGGCCGCGTGGGACGGCGATCCCCCGGCCACCGCCGCACACCAGATCCGCAAAGCCGTCGCCGACCTGCGCCGGCGCGTGCCGCACGGCGGCCGGGTGATCGTCACCGACGGGCCTGGCTACCGGGCGGTGTTGGCCGACGGGGAACTGGACCTGACCGAGTTCGGCAACCACCTGCGCGACGCGGGACGGGCCGTCTCCGCCGGCAGCCCGCGCGAGGCGGCCCAGGCCCTGGGCCAGGCGCTCGGGCTGTGGCGCGGCCCCGTCATGGCGGACACCGGAAGTGCCGTCATCCAGGCCGCCGGCACCACGCTCGACGAGCGCCGGCTGGCCGCCGCCGAGCAGCTCTTCGACCTGCGCCTCGGGCTCGGCGATGCCGCCGGACTGATCGGCGACCTGCGTGACCTCATCGCCCAGAAACCCCTGCGCGAGACCCTGCGCGGCCAGCTGATGCTGGCGCTGTACCGCACCGGCCGCCAGGCGGAGGCCCTGGAGGAGTACCAGAGGGTACGTGAGCTGCTCCTGGAGGAGCTCGGCATCGACCCCGGGCCGCGGCTGGGCGAGCTGTACGCCGCGATCCTGCGCGAGGCGCCCGAACTGGCCGCCCCCGGGCTCCGGCTGCCGCCGGCCCCCGAGCCGGCGCCCCGGCCCGCTCCCGCGACGCCCGCGCCCGGCCGGTCCGATGCTCCCTGCACCCTCCCCTACGACCTCTCCGACTTCACCGGCCGCAAGCAGGAGCTGGACGCCCTGGTCGAGTGCATCAGGGGTGGTGGGCAGCAGGGCCGGCGGCACAGCCGTATCGTCGCGATCGACGGAATGGGCGGCAGCGGCAAGACCACGCTCGCCGTCCGCGCGGCCCACCAGGTGGCCGCCGACTTCCCCGACGGCCAACTCCACCTCGACCTGCGCGGCTTCACCCCTGGCGAGTCCCCGGTCACCCCGGCCACCGCCCTGGACGTCCTGCTCAGGGCGGTCGGCACGCCGGGCGACCGGATACCCGACGACCTGGCGGGCCGTACCGCGCTGTGGCGCTCCACGCTGGCCCACCGCCGGCTGCTGCTGTTCGTCGACAACGCCCTGGACGTCGGCCAGGTCCTGCCCCTGCTGCCCGCCGCGCACGGCTGCCTGGTCCTGGTCACCAGCCGGGCGCGGCTGGTCGACCTCGACGGAGCCGAGTGGTTCTCGATCGGCCCGATGTCCCACGAGGACAGCGTGCTGCTGATCGAGGAGGTCCTCGGCGCCACGCGCGTGGTGGCGGAGCCGGCCGCGACGGCCGAACTGGTCCGGCTGTGCGGCCGTCTCCCGCTGGCCCTGCGCATCGTCGCCGCCCGGCTGCGCAACCGGCCCCGGTGGACCGTGGAGTACCTGGTCGACCGGTTGCGGGACGAGACCCGCCGGCTGGAGGAGCTCAGCGCCGGGGAGCGCAGCGTCGCGGCGTCCCTGCGGCTGTCGTACCAGATCATGGACGAGGAACACCGCGTCGCCTTCCGCATCCTGGGCCTGCACCCGGGTGCCGACATCGACGTGTACGCGGCCGCCGCCCTCCTCGGCACGGACAGACGCGACGCGGAGCTGATCCTGGAACGGCTGCTGGACGTGCACCTGCTGCAGCAGCCCGCCATCGGCCTGTACCGGTTCCACGACCTGGTGCACAACTTCGCACAGAGCCAGTGCGGCCCGGACAACGCGCAGGACGACCTCTCGGCCGTACGGCGCCTGATGGACTACTACGTCACGACCACCGAGGCGGCCTGCGAACTGCTCTTCAGCGGACGCCGGCGGCGCTCCACGGGGATACCCGACTACTGCGGCGACCAGCCGCGGTTCGCGGACGCGGATCACGCCGCCGACTGGTTCGACCGGGAGCACGGCAACCTGGTCGCCGCCATCTCCCTCGCGTACCGGGGCGGCCTCGACCGCCACACGGTGTGCCTGACCCGCAACATCGTCTTCCGGCTCAACGCCCGGGGCCAGTTCAAGGAGTTCAGGGACGTCGGCCGGACCGCCGTCAAGGCCGCGCGGCGGCTGGAGGACCTGGCGCTGCTGGGGGTCAGCCTGTCCAACCTCGGGGTCGCCTGCTGGAAGCTGGGGCACTTCGACGAGGGCCTCGCGGTGGCCACGGAGGCACGGGACGTCGCCGTACGCCTGCGTGACCAGCACACCGAGGCCCATGGCGAGTCCACCATCGGCCTGCTGCTGACCGTGCTCGGGCGGCATCCGGAGGCGCTGCGGCATCTGGAGCGCGCGATCGCCCTGGAGCGGGAGCTGGACATCCCGCGGGCCGAGGCCGAGACGCTCACCAACCTCTCCACCCTGTACGTCCAGTGGGGCAGGTGCGAGGAGGCCGCGACCGCCGCGCGGCAGGCCCTGGAGCTGCACCGGGGCTTCGACTACCGCGACAACCATGTGATGGCGCTGACCGACCTGGCCTTCGCCCACATCGGGCTCGGCCGGCACGAGGACGCCCACCAGTGCCTGGAGCAGGCGCGCGCCTTGTGCGACTCCTCCAGCCCGCCGGGGGACGTCGCGCTGGCCCTCGCCCTGTCCGCCTGGGTCGGCGAGCGCCTGGGCCGGCCGGCCCAGGCGGCCGGCTTCGCCCGTCGGGCGCTGCAGCTCGCGCACGTGAGCGGCAGTCCGACGCGGCAGGCGAAGGTCGAGAACCTCATCGGCGAGTTCTGCCTGCGTCGCGTCGAGCACGACAAGGCCCTGTCCCTGCACGCCCACGCCCATGAACTCGCCACCGCCATCGGGTACCGCGCGGAGCAGGCGCGGGCGCTGGGCGGAATGGCCGACGTGGCCGAGGCGCTCGACGACACCGTCCTGGCCCAGGAGCACCGGGCGGCGGCCGCGGTGCTCCTCGAATCCATGGGCTGCCCCGTGCCGCTGGTCGACGACCGCCTCAGGGCGTGACCACCGTCGGACCCTGGTTGTCCGCGAGGACGTGGTGGGCACTGGGCACGGCGTCGGCGGACGGGCCGTCGACCGCCGTGCCCAGGCCGAGGGCCAGGGCCGTCGAACAGAGAACGCCGA
The DNA here is from genome assembly GCF_053611365.1 of Streptomyces sp. NPDC054813. Taxonomy (NCBI): domain Bacteria; kingdom Bacillati; phylum Actinomycetota; class Actinomycetes; order Kitasatosporales; family Streptomycetaceae; genus Streptomyces; species Streptomyces sp. NPDC054813. Next base: position 18,407 of record NZ_JBSHAF010000041.1, read on the forward strand.
TGAGGGTGGCCAGCATGGTGCGCATGAGTCTCCTTGGTGACCGGTGCCGTCTATGGTGTGGTCGCCATGCTGGGCGCGGCCCTTCCCGTACCGGTCCCGTCTCGTTACCGCCTCCCGGATCCGGTGTCGGCGCCCGTGCGGTACCCGCTCTCCCAGCGCCGGCGTACGGCGGCGAGCCGCTCGGCCACCTCCTGGTGCGAAACGCCGTGCACGACGACCTCGACGTGCTCGGGAGTGTCCGCGTCGGCCTCCACCACCCGGACGTCGTCGACCTGCCGCATCCCGGCGAGGTCGCTCAGCGCCGCCCCCAGGCCGGCCCTGGGGCGGCGCGGTGCCAGGCGGACGAGAGCCGCCGGTCGGCCGGGCGCCGGACGGCGGAAGGGCGATCCGGCCAGGGCCGCCAGAACGTCCTCCTCCGGGGCACGGCCGGTCGACGCCCGCACCAGGCGCCGGACGGGCCGCGCGCCCAGCCGGCCACTGGAGGCGGCGATCCGCGGGCCGTTCGCGGTGACGACCACCTCGGTGTGGGCGGGCCCGGACTGGAGCCCCGCCAGATCCAGCAGGGCCCGCACCATGGCACGGATCTCGACCTGGTCGGCCTCTGACAGTGCGGCCGGATGCAGCAGTAAGCCACCGGCGCGTTGCCGGGCGGTCACGGCGGTCACCTCGTGCATGCCCTCGCGGGTGAGCGTGTCCACGCTGACCTGCGGTCCGGTCAGGAGCTCCTCGACGAGATGGGGTCCGGCGGGGGCGTCGGCCAGCCAGCGTTCGAGGTCGTCCCCGCCACGGATGACAGCGGTCCGCGGTACCGGGCCCGACTTGACGGCCACCGGCAGCGGGAAGTCCTCGACCAGCGCGCGGACGGCCCGGGGGGTCGAGGCCGGCACGGCCCTGACCACGGACACCCGGCTCTGGTTGAGCATCCGTCGCATGAGCGCCGGATCCCGCAGTCGGCGCAGCGCCTGAGCGCGCGGGGGCGCCACGTCGGCGAGGGACCGCTCGACGGCCCGGTGGAGCGCCTCCGCGTCGCCCAGATACACGATGTGCCCGATCTCGTGCGCACGGGCGGTGCCTACCAGGGCCGAGTACAGGGCGTCCGCGTCGTCGAGGTTCACGGGCACCCTGCGCGCGGCAGACCGCCCGGTGCCCGCCGGACCCTCGACCGACCAGATGTCGAGCCCCACGTCTGCCGCAGCCTCCCGTACCCGGGTGTCCGGACACAGCAGCAGGACCCGGCGCGGGTTCTCGCTCACTGGCTCCGGAGTCAACAGGCGGCGGGACACAGGTCTCCTCAGGGGTAGGGCGCCTCAGGAGTGGAGGCACCTCACTGGTCGTGGCGCGTCAGTAGTAGTGGCGCATGATCTCGGTGGCCCAGCCGGGCTGGGTGGTGGTGCCGCCCTGGGGGCCGAACTCGCTCATGTAGGGCTTGATGTCGAGGACGGGGGTGCCGTCGACGGCGTCCAGGCCCTGGACGTACAGGTCGAGTCCGTCGGTGCGCAGCAGACGGCAGCGGGAGACCCCGATGCGGTTGGGGCGGTTCTTGCCGCGCTGGGCGAAGATGCCGATCAGCGGCCAGTCGGTATTGCCGCGCGGGTGGCGGGCACCGGTCTCGATCTTCGTGACGGGGACGCGGTCGAAGTGGTAGACGATCTCCAGGTGGGAGAAGGCGTCCAGGCCGGCCAGCGCGTCCGCGCCGAACTGCTCGGCGTCCAGGCGGATGACGGCCTCGACCGTGCCCCAGTCGTCATCCTTGACCTCCTCCCGGCCGCCGACCACTCGGCCCACCGGAATCGAGACCACCTCGGTGGAGGAGCTCTTCTCAGACATCTGCCGTGCCTTTCATCGGAGTTCTTGTGTCATTCGGCGCCCGAGCGTACTGCAGGGGCGGTCGCGAAGCCGTACCAGAAGATCTCCACGCGTGTCCCCAACTCCTTTAGGAGTGCGGCGAGTTGGAGGTGGTCACCGACGGTTCCGTAGACCACGCCGAGCGCGCCGAGCGTGCCCCTGCGCCAGTCCGCGTGGTGCCCGTCGAGCGGGGAGACGTCGACCAGGTCGACGCCGGGCAGGTCCTCCAGCGCGTCGAGGAGCGAGAGGGGGCCCGGGGACACCGGGTCCGCGGGCGGGATCAACAGGTACTGGAAGGCCACCGGGGCCGCTGCCCGCCCCGGCAGCAGCGGCTCCGGCGCCGTGACGGGCAGGCCCAGGGCCAGGCGCAGCGCCGACGCCACCATGTCGTGGCCCGTCCGCCGGTGCACGATCTCGGCGACGAATCCGCCGAGCCGCCCGTTGACCTCGATGATCCGCGGCCCGTCGGCGGTCAGCTTGACCTCGGTGTGGGTGACGCCGTGCCGGATGCCCAGCGCCCGCAGCGCCCGCTGTTCGAGCTCCACCACGTCCGCCGCCAGGGCCGCCGGGACCGGCGCGGGCAGGATGTGCCCCGTCTCCCGGAACGGCGCGACCAGCGGCGGCTTCCCGGTGACGGCGACGGTACGGGGCTCGCCGTCGACGACCAGGGACTCGACGGAGACGTAGTCGCCCCACCCCGAGTCCGCGAGCGCCGGGTCGCCCCGCAGGTACTCCTCCAGGACGAAGTCCCGCGGCGCCCACCGGGTGAACTCCGCCAGCCTTGCCCGGCACTCGGCGGGCGAGCCGACCAGGCAGGTGTCCACGCTGCCCGCGCCGTGGCGCGGCTTGAGCACCGCGGGCGTGCCCACCCGGGCGAGCGCGCCGGCGCAGTCGCCGGGGTACCGCACCAGGACGCACGCGGTGTCCTGGACGCCGGCCAGGGCCTGACGCTGGCGGAACTTGTCGGTGAGGCCGGCCGCCACCTCGGGCGAGTGGAACCGCAGCCCGCAGTGGGCGGCCACGGCGGCGGTGAGCCGCAGCCGGTACTCGCTGAAGGTCACGACGCCGTCGGGAGACAGCCCCGCGGCGAGCCGGCAGACCTCCGCCTCGCCGAGCCCGCCGATGTCGACGACCTCGGCGTGCCCCACGACCTGCCGCAACTCGGCGGCCACCGAAGGCTGCTCGGCCTCGCAGAGGAAGACGACCCGGCACAGCCCCCTGGCCGAGGACAGGATGCGCAGGGGACCGGCGGAGCCCTGATCGTGGACGACCAGGAGGGTGGGGAGGGCGGTCACGGCCGTCAGGTCCGGCGGGCGGTGATGTTCAGGCGGACGTAGTCGACGGCCGGCTCGGGCAGACGGGCGGCGACCGAGCGGACGAAGTCCTCGTGGTCGGCCTCGGGGAGGCGGTCCAGGTGGGAGCCGAGGACGACGGTGGCGAGATAGCTCCACAGCTGCTCGCCGGGCTCCAGCCGCGCCGGGTCGGGCAGCAGGTTGACCTCGATGTCGGTGAACCCGGCGTTCTCCAGCCGCTCGGTGGTCTCCTCGACGCCGGCGAAGTACCAGACCTTCTGCTTCTCGTCGGTGGCGCCGAGCACCTCCTCGACGGCCGCGTTGATCAGCGCGACGTTGCCCTGGCCGCCGCACTCGGCGACGAACTGGCCGCCCGGACGCAGATATCGGGCCAGGTTGTGGAAGAGGGCGGCGTGATCGGTGATCCAGTGGAACGTGGCCACGCTGGTGATCGCGTCGACCTGGCCCGTGATCGGCAGCGGCTTGGTGAGGTCGGCGTTGATCGCCTCGACCCGGTCGAGGCGGTCGGCCAGCTTCACCCGGAGCTGGTCCAGCATCCGGCTGGACCCGTCGATACCGATCACCCGGCCGTCCGGTACCAGGTCGAGCAGTGCGGCCGTGTCGCGCCCCGTGCCGCAGCCGGCGTCGAGGACGGTCTCACCGCCCTTGAGGTTCAGCCGGCCGAGAGTGCGCTTGCCCCACTGCTGGTGCGGCAGAGGAAGCGAGTCGTACGTCTTGGCGTCCCATTCACGGGGCACGGCGGGGCTCCTTCGTTCGGTTCGTACGGTTCATGCGGTTCATGCGGTTCATGCGGTTCAGGTCGTGAGGGTGACCGGCGTGCCGTCGAGCACCAGGGAGACATCGATGGTGTGCGCGTCCCGGACCAGCCGCAGGGCGTCGCCCTCGGCGAGCCAGCGGCGCACGGCGTCGGCCGCCGCGCGGTCCTCCTCGGTGGGGTCGGCGGGCAGCAGCTGGACGAGGATGTTGCGCAGCCCGGCCGGGACGTCCTGGGTGGAGTAAGGGCCGCGCAGGTCGATACGGCCGGAGGCGTGTACCGAGGCGGTCGGGGTGTCCGGAGTCGTGGTGGCCTCGCCCGGGTCGGCGAAGCCGAGCGCCTCCACTGCCAGCGCGGCCAGGAAGTACTCCTGTGCACTCGGCGCGAGATCGGCGCCGAACAGCTGCTTGGGCTGGTCGGACTCGGCCCGCACGCCGTCCACTTCGGCCAGGACGTGGGTGCCCACCTCCCACATCACCCGTGCCGAGCGCCGCCGTCCGGGCACGAAGGGCCCGGCGCCGGACGGCATGGGCCGGCTGGTGAGGTGCACGTCCCGGGCGGTCTGCACCACCGCCTTGATGTCGTTGGGCTCCTCAAGGGTGCGGTGGGCGCTGCCCCGCTCGCGGGCCGCGGCGAGCGCTCGCCGCGCCTGCTCGGGCGTCACCTCGCCGTCGAGCCGTATCTCGTACGACAGCCGTGCGGCACCGTCCGCCGCGAACTGCGCGCACGGCAGCACCTCCAGCAGCGCCGGGCTGCACCCCTCGGCGGTCAGCTCGGTGACCAGGCTGTCCGCGACGGACGCGCCCAACGCCACCAGCAGCGAGCCGACCGGGTCGAGGGAGTCGCCCGCGCCGGGTCCGCGGCACTGGTCCATACCGAAGGCGCGGGCGACCCGGGTGGAGCCGAGCCGCATCGGCTCGGTGCGCACCCGGCAGCGGTCGGCCGTCGCCCCCTGCGCGGCCACGCCCATGCTCAGCTGCGCCTCCCAGGAGTCCTCGCGGATCTGCTCGGCCAGGGCCTGCCGGGCGCGCAGGTCGACGCCGTTCAGCATCACTGGCCTCCCTCGTTCTGCTGCAGGGCCGCGTCCAGGGCCCGCCGCAGCCGTCGTATGAGCACGTCGGTGTCGTCGACGCCCACCGACAGCCGGACCAGCCGGCGTGAGATGCCCGCCTCCTGGCGGACCCGTTCGCTCAGGTGGGCATGGGTGGTGCGGGCCGGGAGCCGCGCCGCGGTGGCCAGCGGCGTCCCGTCGCCTTCCTCGCCGCACACGGCCAGGACCCCGGACAGGTCGCTGATCTCCGGTACGACCTCGAAGGACAGCAGTCCGCCGAAGCCCCGATGAGTCTCCAGGGCCCACGGCGACTCCTCGAACGACGGCCGGTGCACCTGCCGTACGGCGGGATGCGCGCGCAGCGCCCCGGCGACCCGCTCGGCGCCGTCCCGCTGCGCGGTCAGGCGGAGGTGGAGCGTGGACAGGGAGCGTTCCAGCAGATGGGCGGCCCAGGCGTCCACCTCGCCGCCGAGCCGGGCGCACTGCTCGGCGATCCTCGGCAGATAGCGGTCCAGGCCGGTGACCAGAGCGGCACCCACCTCCGACCAGCCGTCGAGGTAGGGCGCCGTGTCCTCGATGACCACCACGGCGCCGGTCTCCAGCGGCCGCAGCTCGGCGGGCGAGAGCCCGGTGTTGTCCACGGCCAGCAGCAGGTCGTTCATCTGGGCGTGGATGGCGATCTCGTTGAGCGGGGCCGGCTTCATCAGCGGGTCGCTGAGGGACGGTACGTAGACGACCTGCGTGGCCGGCTCGACGGCGGCGACGACCGCGTCGGCGTCCGTGCAGTCGACGAAGGTCACCGTGCGGCCGAGGCCGGCGAGTTCCCGGGTCAGGACGGACCGCAGCGGGTCCCCGGTCTGGTCGGAGGCGATGATGTGGCCGCCCGGGTTGGTCAGCGCGAGCAGCGTGGCCGTGGTGGCGGCCACGACGCCGGGCACGAGCAGCGCGTTGTCGGCGCCGTGCAGGGCGGCGAAGGCGGCCTCGACCCGGCGGCCCGAACCGTGGGCCGGGGAGGCGGGGCCGGTCGTCGATGTCGTCGCTCGCACGGTCACCGCCGGCACACGGGCGCGTCGGACAGGCCGATGCGCTGGTGGAAGTAGTGGAAGATGATCTCCTCGTGCAGCGCCTCGCCGTCCAGGGTCGGCTTGATCGCGCTGTCGTCGTTCACCATCTCGACCAGCCCCCGCTCCAGCAGTTCGGCGAAGGCGGAGCCGAAGGGCTCCATCGTGAGCAGATCGGCGCCGAACCGCTGCTTGTAGCGGTCGAGGACGATCGGCTGGTTGGCCTTGAAGTTGAAGCCGAGCGCGGTGCCGATGGCCTTGTGCCCGGACAGGCGCCGACCGAAGTTGAGCGGCAGGCCCTCGTCGCGCTGCATGAAGGAGACGTACTTGCTGATGTCGGTGATGTTGTGGGTCTGGAGGAACTCCTCCTCGTCGCCGGTCAGCCAGCCGTAGGCGCCGGGACCGTACGCGATCATGGTGTTGTAGTGCTCCCACTTGTTCTTCGACGTCTGCGGGATGTTGCCGCCCTCGTACGTGCCCGGGCGGCTCCACCAGCCGCAGGGGCTCGGGTAGTACCCCTGCTCCAGCAGGACCTCGACAGCCTCCTGCCGCATCGCGTACGTCGAGTCCAGGTCGGGGAAGCGGCCCTCGGCGATGAGGCGTTCGCGCACGGCCGGGTTGTTCCACACGGCCCGGTTGCCGATGCCCATCTCCTCGCGGTCGGCGTTGCGCAGCCGGTAGATGGTGATGGTCGGCACGCCGAGGTCGGTGAGGATCCGCATGTCGCGGCGGACCGATTCCGGGGTCTGGTACGGCAGGCCGAACATCATGTCGACGTTGAACGGGCACCCCGTGGCGAGGAGGTTCTCGACCGCCTGGATGGACTGAGCGGAGGAGTGACGGCGCTTGGTGAAGTCGTTGACCTCGTCCTGCAGCGACTGCACACCGAGGCTGAACCGGTTGAAGCCCAACTCCCGTGCGGACTCCAGGTGGTGGTGCTGGAAGTTCTCCGGGTTGCCCTCGATGTTGAACTCGATGTCGTCCGAGAGCTCGTAGTTCTCCCGCACGTGCCGCACCAACGGCTCGATGTACTCGGGGCTGTTGAGCAGCAGGGCCGCGGTGCCGCCGCCGATGTAGAAGGACTCGATGCGGGCGCGGGGTATCCAGTCGAAGCGGTCCAGGTAGCGGCGGGACTCGTCGATCAGCAGGTCGGACCACAGGCGCAGCGCGCCGTCCTCCTTGCCGCGCGGCACCAGCCGTTTCACGTAGTTGCAGAAGTGACAGATGTAGTTGCACAGCGGGAGGTGGAAGTACAGGTGTGCCGGGAGGCCCGCTCCCGGGAACCTGCCGTACTCGGCGGCGAGTTCGTCGCTGCCGAGCCGCTCACCCTCGTTCGAGGTGACGTTGATGTTGTACTCGTCGCGGGGGATCTGCAGCTGGGGGTTGCGGTCGAGGAGGCGGCCGAGGTTGAGCTCGAGGTCAACCGGGGCGGCGCCCGTACCGTTGGTGAGGACGGACATGGTGGGTCTCCTTGGCTGTGGACGGAGCCCCACGCCGGCTTGTGGCCGGATGGCGGGGCGGAGGTCGAGAAGCGTCAGAGGTAGTAGGCGGACATCGCCTCGTGGAGCCACGCCGGTTCGCGGATGGTCTCCGGGTCCGGGTGGAAGAGCCGCTGGTACGGCTTGATGTCGAGAACCGGGGTGCCTTCCAGGGCGTCGAGGGCGCGGACGTGCAGGGTGAGGCCGTCGACGCGGACCAGTTCGCAGCGGGAGACGCCGAGCCGGTTGGGGCGCTCCTTGAGCCGCTGGGCGAGGATGCCGAGGCGCGGCAGATCGGTGCGGCCCCTGGGGTGGACCGCTCCGGTGACCGCGTCGGACTCGGCGACGAGGTGGAAGTGGAAGACCACTTCGAGGTGCGAGAACTCCTCCAGACCGGTCACGGCCTCGGGCTGGAACAGGCCGGGGTCCAGCTCGATCAGCGAGGTGACCTGGCCCCAGTGATCGTGCTCGGGCGCGGTGCGTGGCGAGCGGACGACGCCGACCGGCCGGAAGCCGTACGTGGGGGTGGTCCTGCCGGCCGTGCTCATGAGGCCGCGCTGCCGACGAGGCCGAGCTGCTCGCGCAGGCGACGGCCCAGGACCTCGACCTGGCCGGGCTCGACCATCGTGAAGTGGTCGCCGGGTACGTCGCAGACCACCGCGCGGGCGGCGAACTCGCCCCAGCCCAGGTCGTCGGGGAGGGTGCCGCCCTCCATGGACCGGTCCTCGACGCGGAAGACGGTGACCGTGCCGTCGTAGGACCCCACCCGGTACGCGGCCAGGGCGTCGAGGTTGAACTGGTACATGTCGATCATGCGGCGTAGCCGGTCGGCGTCGAAGTCGGCGGGCATGGTGCCTGCGGCGACGGCGCGTTCCACCAGTTCCCGCGCCCGGGTCTCAGGGGCGAGGCCGCGCAGCCAGTCGATGTCCAGTTCCAGCTTGAGCCCGCGCCACAGCAGGGCGCGCAGGGCGAAGTCCGGGTCACCGCTGGGCTCGACGGTGATACGGGTGTCGAGCAGCCCGACGAGGCCGACGCGCTCACCGCGCTCCTTGAGCCGACGGGCGGTCTCGTAGGCGAGCAGGCCGCCCATGGAGTAGCCGATCAGATTCCACTCGGCGTCCTTTGGATGGACGGCGGCCATCTGGTCGATGAAGGCCTCGGAGATCTCCTCCAGCGAGCCGAGGGGCTCCTCGCCGGGCAGCAGGCCGATCGACTGCACGGCCCAGAATGGCTGGTCCAGGCCCATGGCCCGAGCGATCGGCGGGTACAGCAGCACGGTCCCGGACACCGGCGGCAGGGCGTAGACGGGGCTGCCGCCCGAACCGGCCTGGATCCGCACCAACTGGCCCTGACGGTCCGCCGTTCCGCGCCGGACGATCTCCGCGAGCTCCGCGACGGTGGCCGCGGACAGCAGGTCGGCGGCGGTGAGATCGACCTGGAAGAGCCGGCGCACCTCCACGGTGAGCTTGATGGCGAGCAGCGAGTGGCCGCCCAGCGAGAAGAAGTCGTCGTGGATGCCGACGTCGTCACGTTTCAGCAACTTGCGCCAGACGTCGCACAGTTGGAGTTCCACACCGTCGCGGCCGACGCCGCTCGACGGCACGGTGGGTTCGGGGTTGACCATCGTTTTCCCCCATCGGGTGGTGTTGTACGGGACGCCCGAACCGCTCAACCGGCGGTGAGCGCAGCCGGATCGGCCGCCGGGGTACCGGCCTGTCGGCTCTGCGCCCAACGCACGGCCGGTGCCATCGACAGCCCGCCGACCAGGAACACCGCGCCGAGCAGCAGCCAGCCGGGGGTGCCCCAGTCGATGAGGAGCAGGGTCAGCGAGACCGGGCCGAACATCTGGACGGCGGCGATCCCGGTGTTGAACAGGCCCTGGTACTGGCCCTGTTTGTCGGCGGGGGCGAGTTCGTAGCCGATCAGCCAGGAGCCCGCCGACTGCACCATCTCGCCGTAGACGTGCAGCCCCGCGGCCACCACCAGGACCACCGTCGCCACCACCGCGCCACGGCCGGCCGACAGGGCGAAGGCCGCGCAGCAGCCGAGCAGTACCGCGCCCGCCACCCGGAAGGCGCGCACGGCCGGCTCCAGGGCGTCGATCCGCTTGGTGAGGGGCACCTGGAGGGCCACCACGGCGAGGGTGTTGCACAGCAGCAGGACTGCGGTGAGCGAGTGCGGGGCGTCGGTGCGCAGCGCGATCCAGAGCGGGAGGACCACCTCCAGGATCGGGATGTGCAGCAGCATCACCATGTTGATCAGGGCGAGGACCGCATACGGGGTGTCGCGCAGCACCGCGAGCCGCGGCTCACCCGGCTTCCGCTCCGACGCGGGCGGCGCGGCGGGCAGCCAAAGGAACAGCAGCCCGCACACGACGAAGCTCACCGCGTTCCCGGCGAAGACGATCTGATAGGCCGCCTTGGTGTCCCACAGCAGGGCGAGACCGCCCAGCGCCGCTCCCGCCGACACACCCACGTTGGTGACCACCCGGATCTTGGCCCGGACCCGGACGAGGCTCTCACCGGTCAGTACCGCCGGGATCAGCGCCTGCCGCGCCGCGTACGCGCCGCGCTCGAACAGCGCGTAGAGGAAGGCGATCACGACGAACAGGGGATACGAGTCGGTCGTGAGGTAGGCGGCAGTGGCGAGGCCGGCCAGCGCCAGCAGCGCCGCCGAAGTGCCGCGCGGGCCCCTGCGGTCCGCAAGGTGGCCGAAGGGAACTCCGGCGAACAGGCCCGCGATTCCGGCGATGCTGAGACCGAGGCCCAGCTGGGCCGGTGAGAATCCGACGATCCGCACGAAGTAGAGCGCGGAGCACGTCAGGAAGACACCGTTTCCCACGGCGTTGACGAGCTGTCCCAGCACCAGGGTGCGCGCGGGCCCCTCCTCGACAAAGGAGACTTTCATGAGGTTTCGTCCTCCTTGCGGACGGCGGGGAATTGGTCCCGGTAGAAAGCGCGCATGGCCGAGGTGATCTCGTCCGTGTTGCGATAGCAGTCGGCGTGGGAGCCCTTGATGAATTCCATCCGGAACAAAGCGCTGTCGCGCCGCGAAAGGCGTTCTTGCTCGTCGGACAGAATGTTGCGGCTGTCGGCCGCGGCCAGCACCAGAAGGGGAATTCCCAGCCGCTCCAGCAGGCCCGGAAGATGCCCGAAGTCGTAGGTCCAGCGCAGCAGACTTCCCTCGGCCCACTCGTCCGCGACGTGCAGGTCCGGGTGGGCGTCGAAGGACTGGTCGACGACCACCACACTGCGCACCCGGGAGGCGCCCCAGGTGACCGCGGACACGGCCGCCACCAACCCTCCGTACGAGTAGCCGACCAGGTGCAGGCCGTCGGGCAGGACGTCGCCGAAGCGGTGCAGGTCGGCCGCGAAGTCCAGCACCGAGTAGCCCCAGGCGGGCTGGTGGCTGTCGCCGTGGGCGCGCAGGGAGGGGTAGACGGCCGCGGAGCCCTTGGGGCACAGCGCGTCGCCGACCGGCCGCAACTGCCGCTTGTCGCCGCCGAATCCGTGCAGCAGGAGCATGCTCCCGGGCGCTCCGCCGCCCCCGGGCAGGCCGGGGACGGCGTCGTAGTCCAGCAGTTCGACACCGCTGCCGGCCAGAAGTGGTCGGGGAAGAATTCGTGCTTCCGGCAGGAAGGCCTCCATCGACAAACCCCTTCGAGAAATGACGGCCGCGGTCCCATAAGATTCACGACCGGCCGGCCGCGACGTCAACAGCGGCCACCGTCCCCGGAATCGGGTACGTGACACCGGGTATGAGCGGCCCCTATACCTGCTGAGGGCTGCCGCGATTCCTGCGATGCGGTCGTGGTTCCGCCGACAGAAACGGAGGGTCCTCCATGGCAGTCGAGCTCATACACCGGGCCGTCGCACACCGGGCCCGGACGACGCCCCGCGCCCTCGCCGTGGTGGACGGCGACCTGTGCCTCGACTACGCGGCGCTGGACACAGCGGCAGACGCATGGGCACGGCAGCTGGCCTCGTCCGGCGCCGGACCGGGCACGCTGGTTCCCGTACTCCTGCCGCGCTCCGCCCGGCTGTACGTCGCACTGCTCGCGGTGCTCAAGTGCGGCGCCGGCTACGCGGCCCTGAGCCCCCGGTGGCCACAGGAGCGGATCGACGGCGTGCTGCGGCAGTTGGGCGCACCCGTGCTGGTGACGGACTCGGAGGCGGGCGCCGCAGGGCATGCGGTGTGGCGGCCCCCGACGGACCTGTCGGTTCAACCCGCCCCGGACGAAGGGGCGTTCGTGCCGTACGACGGTCCGGCCGACGCACCCGCGGCGGTCTTCTTCACCTCCGGCACCAGCGGCACCCCCAAGGGGGTCGTGTCACCGCACGCGGCCACCACCCGGCTGTTCACCCCGGACGGACCGCTCGGCTTCGGGCCCGGCACCGTCATGCTGCAGGCGGCGCCCGCAGCCTGGGACGCCTTCTCCCTCGAACTGTGGGGAACGCTCACCACCGGCGGCGCCTGCGTCACCGCCCGGGAGGACTACCTCCTCCCGGACACCCTGCGCGCGGCGATCGACAACCGCGGAGTCAACACCGCCTGGCTGACGGCCTCCCTCTTCAACCTCTTCACCGAGATCGACCCGGACTGCTTCAAGGGCCTGGACCGCCTCTACATCGGCGGCGAGAAGCTGTCGACCGCCCACGTCCGCGACTTCCTCGCGCAGCACGCCGGGGTCCGGCTGTACAACGGGTACGGCCCGGTGGAGAGTTGTGTGTTCGCCACCGTCCATCCCATCGAGGCGCGGGACTGCGACGCGCCGAACGGCGTCCCCATCGGCCGCGAGGTCCCCGGCACCGAGGTGCACGTCCTGGACGACGACGGCGCGGCGTGCCCGCCCGGCGCCGTGGGCGAGCTGTGCGTCAGCGGCGCCGGCCTGGCACACGGCTACCTCGGCGACCCGGACCTGACCGCCGCACGCTTCCGCGCAGGCGACGTCGGGGGCGGGCCCCTGCGTCACTACCGGACCGGCGACCGGGGCCTGCGCGATGCCGACGGCGTCCTCCACTTCACCGGACGCACCGACCGCCAGGTCAAGATCCGCGGTTACCGCATCGAGCCCGAGGAGATCGAGGCACACGCGGCCCGGCTGCCCGGGATCACCCACTGTGCGGCCGTGCCCGTCCCCGGCCAGCTGGGCAACTTCGACCGGCTCGCGCTGTTCTACACGTCCGCCGACGACACCGCGGACAACCCCTCGGCGCTGCGCGGCTCCCTCGGCCTGCTGCTGCCCGCCCACGCCGTTCCGGACGTCGTCCACCGCGTGGACCGGCTGCCGGTCACCGCGAACGGCAAGGTCGACCGCACCGGACTGCTGGCACTGCTCCCGAGCTGACCGTCCGCTCGCTTCCCGTCGTCGAGAGCCCCTTCCAGAGAGGCGCCGCCCCATGCCCGTCATCACCCTGATGTCACCCGACCCGAGCCCCGGCAGCCCCGCTCTCGCCGGGATCGCCAAGGCGGTCACCGGATTGCTCGGCATTCAGCCGGAGCACTGCTGGGTGACCTGGCAGCGGCTCGACCCCGACGCGGTGCACCGCCCGGAGTGGCAGCGCCCGTCGGGGCCGTACGCCCCCATCGGCTTCGTCACCTGCAAGGAGACGTATCCGCGGGAGACCGTGGGGCGCCTGCTGCGGCTGCTGCGCGACGAGCTGAGCGGCCTGCTGGGCGCGCCGGCCGACGAGGTCTACCTCGCCGTGCGGCGCGCCGTGGCGGGCGAGTTGCTGGTCCGGGGCGAGGTCTGGGCGGGGGACGCGCCCCAGACCTCGTGAGAGAGATCCCCTTTGCCGGTCGGTCCTACTGCTCGGCCGTGCCGGGTTTTCCGCTGATGGACTCCTGGTAGACGTCCGCGTAGGTGCGCGAGTCCTTGATCAGGTCGTCGCAGAAGGCAGCGACGTCGTCGCCGATGAGTTCCAGGACCCCCTGGCCGGACGCGACGCCCTCTTCGAAGAAATCGACCATCCCGGGGAGCAGGGTTCCGTCGGACAGGCCGACCGGCCCGACCTTGAAGAGGTACTTCTGCATCTCCCTGTAGACGATCTGATAGTCCGCCGGGAGCGCCTTGACCCGCGCCATGTGCGCTCGCCACTGCTTCTTGCCTTCGATGATGTCTTGGATACTCACGTCAGCCTCCCAGCCGGCCCAGTTTCCTGGCGACGTTCCGGTTCAACTGCTCGCGCCACCGGTCGCGATAGCTCCGAGCCCCTTCTCCGCCGGCCAGCGCCGCGCAGAAGCCCGCGACGTCGTCGCCCAGCACCTCGTGAACGCTCTGTCCGTCCGCCGCCGTTTCCTCGAGCAGCCCCAGGGCACCGTCGAGGATCGGCATCAGGTTGCGACCCGTGAAGTCCCCGTAGGGGAAGAGGTGGGCCTTGATCTGTTCCCACGCCGCCCGGTAGTCGGCCGGCAGTGCCCCGGCCCGGGCTTCGAACGCCTTCCATTCCCGGGTGAGGTCGCTGCCGGTAATGGTCTCCCAGAAGTTCATCGCCCGCCCTCCTTGAGCTTGTCGATCCGTGAGGAGAGGTACTCCCATTTCACCCAGAACTTCGCGAGTTCTTCGCGCCCCGCGTCGTTGAGCGCATAGAACTTGCGCGGCGGCCCCATCCCGGACGGTCGTTTCGTCACCTGAACGAGCCCGTTCTTCTCCAGCCGCAGCAAGATGGTGTAGACCGTGCCCTCGATGACGTCGGCGAAGCCGAGTTCATTCAGCCGACGCGTGATGGCGTACCCGTAGGTCTCCTCCCTGCCGACGATCTCCAGCACGCAGCCCTCGAGCGTGCCCTTCAACATCTCCGTCAGGTCGTCCACCACGGGGCCCCTCTGCGGTCCTCCCGGTACTGCGTAGTACCGAGTACCACTATACGGTATCACCAAGTAGCTCAGCGAGCAGTACGTGAGGGCACCGGTCCAGCCACGTTCCCCCTGGGGCTACCGCACAGTAACCGCATGCTTCTACGCTGCCGCCAACTCACCATCAAAACTAGGGAGTTGGCTCATGCGGGTTCTCAGACGGCTGGCGGCGGTCGCCGCCGCCGGGGCGCTGTTCCTGGTGGTTCCCGGCACCGCGCACGCGGACACGGGTTCGACGAAGTTCTCCGGGACCACCGCCATCGGTACGCACAACGCGTACGAGAAGGACAAGTACACGTACTGGGCGCAGGCCCTGGACTCCGGAGCCTCGCTGCTGGAGCTGGACGTGTACGTCGACAGCATCAGCAAGCGGTGGCGGGTCAGCCACAGCAACCCGTGGGGCAACGACAACAACTGCGAAAAGGCCAACACGCCCAGCCAGTTGTACAGCCAGAGCACCAGCCAGGACCTCGGCAGCTGCCTCGACAACATGGCGGCCTGGGAGCAACTGCACCCGGACCACGCGCCCGTCGTCGTCAAGGTCGAGATGAAGGTCGGGTTCAACCAGACCATCGGCCTCGGGCCCAGCGCGTTCGACACGCTCGTCTCGCAGAAGCTCGGCAGCAGCGTGTACAAGCCCGCCGACCTGCTCGGCTCCTCCTACTCCACGCTCGACGCGGCCGCCAAGGCCGACGCCTGGCCCACCCGGGACGCGCTCAAGGGCAAGTTCATCTTCGAGCTGATCCCTGGCACGGTGGAGCAGGCCAATCCGTTCGACCACTACTGGACGGACGAGGAGTACGGGGACCACCTGCGGGACCTGTACGCGGCCGGGAACATCTCCCAGGCGCAGGCCTTTCCCGCGGTACTGGGCGCCGCGAACGGGGATCCGCGGACCAGCCGGTACGACGCCTCGATCCAGCCCTGGTTCGTGTTCTTCGACGGCGACGCCGCGACCTACGTCAACAACGGCTACGACACGTCGTTCTACTCCACGAACCACTACATCCTGATCATGACGGACGCCTACAACGTCTCACCGGCGATCTCCTCGACCAGCCCGACCGACGCCGAGGTCGCGGCACGGCTCGCGCTGCTCGCGGCCGACCACGCCGGCATCATCACCTCGGACTGGTCGACCAAGTCGGCGGCCGTGCTCGGCGAGGTGGCCGCCCGGAGCTGACAAATCACGCGCCCACGCGGATCGCCGGTGCCGATCCAGGGAATAGGGAATGCACACTTGCAATTCCTGCCCCCACCAGCGTCTCTCCCCTATCCCCCCACCGGCACCCAGGGAGTCCCCCCGCATGCTGCACGGAATCGACGTGAGCGCGTACCAGTCCTCCGCCTACGACACGGACGACCTCTCCTTCGTCTTCATCAAGGCGACGGAGGGGCGTTCGTACGTCAATCCCAAGCTCGCCGCCCAGACCAAGACCGGCCGCGACGCCGGACTGGTCGTCGGCTACTACCACTTCCTCTGGCCCGGCAACCTCACCGCCCAGGCCGAGTACTTCGTCAAACACGCCCCCGAGAAGGCCGGCGAGATCCTCGCCGTCGACTGGGAGACCACCGGCGACGGCACCCACGCGAGCAACGCCGAGAAGGACCGTTTCATCCGAACACTGCAGGAACTGCGCCCCAGCCACCGGGTGGTGCTCTACACCAACCGCAACTTCTGGCTGAACATCGACAGCACCTCGTTCGCCGGCGACGGCCTCTGGATCGCCGACTACGTCAGCGCCGGCCACCCGCGCATCGAGGCCAAGTGGCGTTTCCACCAGTACACCAGCGACCCGCACGACAAGAACGTGGCGGACTTCGCCAGCAAGGCGGCCCTCACCTCCTGGGCGAAGAAGGGGGATTGACCGCGTCCCCAGGACGGCCCCGGCCGCCGCATGCCCCTCGCCCTCTCCCCGGACGACCTGACGGGCCTGCTCCTCGCCTCCCGGCGCACGGTGAGCCGCGTCCTCGATCAGTGGAGGTGTCCCGGGGCCGGCCAGTGACGGGACGTCAGCAGTCGGCGGTGCGCGCCCCGGACCGGCTGCGGGACCAGGCGTTCGAGGGGTGAGCCCGCACAGCCCGTGTCCGACGACGGGTGAGCCCCCGAGCCCGTCGTCCGACGCGGCACGGGCGGCGGGACCGGGCTCCCCGGATCGGTCCCGCCGCCGGCCGCCCCCGTGGCCCCGCCCGTGCCGGAAGCGTCCCCCGGTCTCGCTCTCGCACGTGACGGTTCCCCCGAGCCCACGGGGAGTCCGGGTGGCACCGGGCGGCCGGTTACCGGGCCCCGGCCGCCGGGCGCGGCCTGCTGTGTCCTGGATAGAACCTGCCGGCGCCCACGTCTAGGCCATATGGCGCACAGCGCGCCGATCCCGGTCCGGGTGTGCGGAAACCCCCGGGCCCACTCCGCCGTCCTAGCCCCGGAAGCCCTCCGGCCGCTCCGGGGACGCCTCCGCCAGGGCCTTCCGTACCCCCTCGACGCCGTCCCGGAGGCCGTACACCGGGGTGCCCGGCTGCTGGCGCCACGACTCGTCGATGCCGCCGTTGTCCACCGTGTCGAAGCCGAGTTCGTCGATCAGGGCGCGGACGACCCGCTTGGCCGCCTCGTCGTCGCCGGAGACCGGGACGGCCTGGCGGCCGGGGTCGCCGGCGGGGCGGTGGCGGTCCAGGATGTCCTGGGCGTAGGTGCCGTTGAAGGCCTTGATCACGGGGTGGCCGATCCGGCGCTCGGTCCAGCGGCTCTCCGTGACGTCCCCGTCCTCGATCTCGTCGATACGGCCGTCCCGCTCGCGCGGGTAGTAGTTGCCGGTGTCGATCACGGCGACGTTCGCGGCAGCGCCGTCCAGCAGGCCCGTCGGCAGGTTCGGGACCGCCTTCACCGGGACCGTGACGACCACGACCTCGGCGCCACGCGCGGCCTCCTCGGCCCGTACGGCGGTCGCCCCCGTCTCCTCGGCGAGTTCGCGGAGCGTCTCGGGACCGCGCGAGTTCGCCACGGACACGTCGTGGCCGAGGGCGGTGAGCCGCCGGGTGAGGTTGCCACCGATGTTGCCCGCGCCGATGATGCCGATCTTCATGACACGCCTTTCGAGATTCGATGCACACGCATGCATGCACTGACGTCGGGCGACAACCTCGGTCACGCGTGACCTATTCCACAACTGCGCCGACCGGGTGAGCCGCCGCAAGTGCTTCGACCTGCCGCCGGCCCAGGAACGGCACGGCGGGCGCTGGACCGTCCGCGTCGAGTCCCGGGCATGAGAAAGGGGGCCCTGATCCCGGGCCCCCTTCGCTCCTGGCGCCTACTTGTTGAGGTGGGCCCAGAACTCGTCGAACGACAGAACCTTGTCGCCGTTGAGGTCGCGGGTCCTGATGATGGCCTCGGCCACCGTGTCGGTGACGTTCCAGTCGCCCCCCTGCGCGAGAGCGGACTTGAACTCGGCGGCGGTGATGAAACCGTCACCGTCCGCATCGATCCGCTCGAACTGCTTGCGTGCTTCCTCGATGTCCGCCACCGGATCCGCCCCTTCGTAACGCATTACTGCCTATTGACGGAGGTCAGATTATCCGGCGACACGAGCACGCAGTGCGGCGACCACCCAGGCGAACTCCTCACGGTGCGCGGCCGCGGGCCCCGTGCCCTTCACCTCGCACAGCAGCTGCCGGTACCGGGCGAGCCGGTCGTTGGACGCGGACTCCATCCGTTCGAGTACGGCGGCCAGGTCCCCGCCGCCCAGCACCTCCCGCACGATCGCCTCCGCCTCCGGCGACTCGGGAGCGATCCCCCGTTCACGGGCCTTGGCCCCCAGCTGCACCAGCCGCATGGGAAACCACGTGGCCCGCCCGGCGGCGGCACCGCGCCCCTGGTCCGCCGCGTTGAACTCGATCACCCGCCGCATCTGCGCCCGGAACTCCGGGTCCTGGACCATCTCCGCCAGTTCCACCCAGGCGTCCACCTGCTCGGGGGTGGGATCCTCCGGCAGGTCCACGGCGATGGAGCGCATCCGCTCCTCGATGCCCGGGTCCACGGCGCCGAGCCCGTGGAACAGCTCCGCCACGAACTCCTCCATGATCCGCTTCCGCTCGGCCGCCGACAGCCGTGCCAGTTTGTTCATCAGGGTCGTCTCCTCCGCACTCGAACCGCGTCGCGCCACCGTCGACAGCACCGCCCGGGTCACCTTCAGGGAGCGGATCTGCGCGTCCAGCGCCGCCACGTGCGCCGCCGCGACCTCCGCCACCGTCTGCTCGCCGGAGAGGACCGCACGCACATGCGCCAGGCCGAGGCCCAGTTCGCGCAGGGTGCGGATCAGCTCCAGCCGGGCGAAGGACTCTGCGTCGTAGAGCCGGTAGCCGCCGGTCGATCGGCCCACCGGGGTGAGCACGCCCTCGTCGGACCAGTACCGGATGGTGCGCACGGTCAGCCCGGTGGCGCGCGCCAGCTCGCCGATGGTGAAGAGTCCGGTGCTGTCTCGGGGGTCTGGGGGGCCGCCCCCCGGATAACTCGGCATGTCTGGGAGTGTGGGCCTTCCAGTGGGTGGAGACTCAAGGAGCGGGCACGGCCATGGAGACCTTGCGGGACATTCTGGACGCGGCGGCGCGCGGTGTCTTCCCGCCGCCCGACGGCCGTACGACCGTCGTCCCGCAGCCGTCCGACCGGGACGCGGGGGTCCTCTCCTTTACCGCGCACTCGGTCGTCTTCACCGACGAGGACCCCCAGTGGGTGTACGACACCCTGGGCGCGATCCCCTGCGACCCGCTGTGCGCGACCATGAACGCGCGCTTCCTCACCGCCCTGATGGACCGCACGGGCCGCGAGCAGGAGACCATCGACGCGCTGCTGGTCGCCACCCCGCTCCCGGGCCTGCCGGACCTGCCGCTGACCGAACTGACCGGCCCCGACCACTCCCGGGTCGCCTACGCCCGCGCCCGCCGCGATGAGGTGCGCGCCTGGGCGACGGAGGGCGGGGTGGTCGTCCTGGGCCGGGGGGTCGCCGGACGCCTCGAGGTCTCGGTGGAGGTGGACGAGGGGGTACGGCGGCGGGGGCTGGGCCGGGCCCTGGTGACCGCCGCCCGGCAGCTGGCCGGGGAGCCGCTGTGGGCGCAGGTCGCCCCGGGGAACGCCCGCAGCGTACGGGCGTTCCAGGCGGCCGGCTGGCTGCCGGTCGGCGCCGAGGCACTGCTGCTCCGGGCGTGAGCCCCCGCCGGCCCGGGGCGGTCAGCGGAAGATGCCGGTGTGGCCGAGGGAGTAGCGGCCCGGCTGCGGATAGACGGCGAGGCCGTGCGGGCCGCTGCCGACGTGGATGCGGGCCAGTTCGGTGCCGGTGCGGGTGTCGATGGCGTACACCTCGGAGTTGTAACGGCCGGACAGCCACAGGATCTTGCCGTCCGCCGACACCCCGCCCATGTCCGGGCTGCCGCCGCCCGGCAGCCGCCACTTCTTGGTCAGCCGGTTCTGGGCGAAGTCGAAGACGGAGATGGTGCCCTCGCCCCTGTTGGAGACGTACATCTCGCGGGAGTCGCGGCTGACGTAGAGCCCGTGGGCGCCCCTGCCGGTGGCCAGGAAGGTGGGCTTGGTGAAGCGGTCGCCGTCCAGGATCCACAGCCCGTCGGCCATCATGTCGGCGATGTAGAACAGCTTGCCGTCGGGCGAGACCTTGACGTCCTGCGGCATGGCGCCGTGGAACGGGAGTTTCTCCTGGCGGAGCACCTCCATCTTCTCGGTGTCCACCTTGAGCACCTCCCCGCTGAACTCGCAGGAGACGATGAAGTACCGGCCGTCCAGGGAGAAGTCGGCGTGGTTGACGCCGTGGCAGCTGACCGGGACGGTCTTGACGGTCTTCATGGTGTGCGCGTCCCGGAACACCAGCTGCCGGTCCGCGGAGGCCATCACGATCGCGTACCTGCCGTTGGGCGTGAAGTACAGGTTGTACGGGTCGTGCACGGCGACCGGCTGCCCGGCCCGGCCGGTCCTCGGGTCGATGGGGGTGAGGCTGTTGCCCAGGTCGTTGTTGACCCACAGGGTCTTCAGGTCCCAGGACGGCACGACGTGCTGGGGCTGGCGGCCGACCCGGATGGTCTCGGTCACCCTGTAGGTCTTCGGGTCGATGACGGAGACCGTGTCGGAGTTGGTGTTGGGGACGTAGATCCGGGACGGGAAGTCCTTGACGACGGGCGAGAGGTTGCCGGGGCGGTCGGCGGCGTACACGTCGGTCGGGTCGAGGACCGGGGGCATGCCCGGCAGCACGTCGACGACCGGCTCCGCCTTCTTCGCCTGCGGCTGCACGGGAGCGGTGCTGCGGGCGGCCGGTGTCGCGGGGTCGGATCCGCCGTCGCACGCGGACAGCAGCGCGAGGGCGGCGAGGGCGGCGCCGAGGGCGGGCAGCCGGGCGGCTTTCGTGGTTCGCATCAGCTCAGCAGCTCCGTGGTGGTGACCGCGTGCAGTCCGCGGCGGTCGAGTTCTTGGAGTACAGCGGGGAGGGCGGCGGCCGTGTCCGGATACCCGAAGTGCATGCTCACCACCGAGCCGCCCGTGACCTCCGCGAGCACCTTGCGGGTGATGGCGGCCGCGCCGGGCCGGGTGTAGTCGAGCGAGTCGACGTCGTAGGACAGCACGTGCGGGTAGCCGGCCTCGGTGGCGAGCCGGGCGACGAGCGGCGACGCGGTGGGTGCCCTGGACGGGCGGAACCAGCTGCCGATCGACCCGGTGAGCCGTCTGAGGCGGTCCGCGCAGTCGGTGATCTCCGCGCGGGCGCCGGCCTCGGCCATGGCGTTGACGGAGATGTGCCGCTGGGTGTGGTTGCCGAGGTCGTGGCCGCCGTCGAGGACGCGACGGGCCATGGCGGGATACGCGTCGAGCCAGCTGCCCACGGCCAGGACCGTGAGGCGGGCGCCGTGTTTCTCGGCGGTGGTGAGGAGCCGGGTGGCGAGGGTGGGGTCGCCCTGGCCGTGGAAGGTGAGGGCCACGGAGGTGCTCGCGCGGGGGCCGTGGGTGATCTGGAGCGGCTGTCCGGGGAAGGCGCGGGGGGCGGGGGCGGCGGGCGCGGCCGAGGTGGGGGTGGTCGAGGCGAGGTTGGCGGCAGGGTGCGGGGGTGGTGCGTCTGTACCGGTGTTGCCGCAACCGGTGGCGAGTGTGCCTCCGGCGATGAGGCCGGCGCCCGCACGGAGGACGTCGCGTCGGTTGGAGGTGGTCACCCGCCCCATTTAAGGGGGGTTGGGTAAGAAAATGGGTGATTGACCTGATAGGGGGCTCGTCAGGCGAGCCCCTCAGCGATCGGCCACCCGCATCTCGAACCACGTCGTCTTTCCTCGCGGCAGCAAATCGACGCCCCACCGGTCCGACAGCTTGTCCACCAGGAACAGGCCCCGCCCGCTGATGTCCATGTCCTGAACCGGCATCAGGCACGGCAGCCCCCGCGAGGGATCCCGCACCTCGATCCGGATCCATCCCGGGCGGCGGCGCATCCGCAGGCCGAACACGCGGGCACCGGTGTGTCGTACGGCGTTGCCCACGAGTTCGGAGACGAGTAAGACCGCGTCCTCCGTCATCTTCGGGCTGAGCCGCCACTGACGCAGGACGACGACCTGGGCGAGCCGGCGGGCGGTCGCCGCGGACTCGGGGCGGGACGGCAGCGGAACCTCGGCTTCCGTCGGGTTGCCGAAGAGTTCGATCGCCTTGAGTGCCCGCTCGTCCTCGACCGCAGGCGACCACCGCGCCGCGGCCGCACGGCTGTGTCCCCGCGGCTGTTCGATGCCCTCCAGCCCCGCCATGCCCCCATCATGGCCGCCCGGCGCGCCCTCCGGGGCCGTTCCGGAGGAATACGCCCCCGCGAAGCTCCCGCCCGACACCGGTCGAACGGCATATGCCATCGGCATTTCGGCGGTTCTGGCAGCCTGCCCGACCTGCGGCGACGGCTCATCTCCGGGCAATCGACAGACTCCCTCGACAAGGCAGACTTAAGGGTGCCTTAAGGCTCCCATAAACCGCCCCATCGAGGGACCCCGGAATCAGACACCACGTCAATTGCAAGTGGTTCGGGGTTTTTACCACCGGGCGAAGATCACAGGAACTTCGCCTTGCCCGGCCCCTCCTCCACGAAGCTCCGCATCCCGCGCTCCCGGTCCTCGGTCGCGAACAGCCCTGCGAACCAGTTCCGTTCGACGGCGAGCCCGGTCTCCAGGTCGGTCTCGACGCCGGTGTCGATCGCCTCCTTGGCCGCCCGGAGCGCGATCGCGGGCCCCTGGGCGAGTCGGGCCGCCCAGGCGTGCGCCTCGGTGTAGACGTCGGCGGCGGGTACGACCCGGTCGACCAGGCCGATGGCGAGGGCCTCGTCCGCCTTGACCATACGGCCCGTGAAGATCAGGTCCTTGGCCTTGGAGGGCCCGACCAGACGGGGCAGCCGCTGGGTGCCGCCGGCCCCCGGGATCAGCCCGAGCAGAATCTCCGGCTGACCGAGCTTGGCGTTGTCGGCGGCGATCCGGTAGTCGGCGCAGAGGGCGAGCTCGCAACCGCCGCCGAGGGCGTACCCGGTGACGGCGGCGACGACCGGCTTGGGAATCCGGGCGACGGCGGTGAAGGAGTCCTGGAGATCCCGGGAGCGCAGAATCATGGCCGCGTGGTCCATGTTCTGCATTTCCTTGATATCGGCCCCCGCCGCGAAGACCTTCTCACCGCCGTAGATCACAACGGCACGAACGTCCTCGCGGCGGGTGGCCTCTTCCGCCAGTTCCTTGAGCCGGTCCTGGGTGGCGACGTCCAGGGCGTTCATCGGCGGCCGGTCGAGACGCAGAGTGCCGACACCTTCGGCGACTTCGAGGGTTACAGTCATGCCTCGCAGGTTAGCGGGCGTTCACTGTCCCTACTCCAGGGGCGCGGGGCTGTATCGATATGCGGCTCCGCCGCGTGGGCGCGGCCGGCCCCCACCGCCCCGCAGCCGACGAACTACGCAGTCCACCGCTTCCAGGACATGTTCCAGCCGTTGAGGCCGTTGTCGGGAGACACGGTCTCGTCATGGGAGTTCTTCACGGTCACCACGTCGCCGATGATCGAGTGGTCGAAGAACCAGGCGGCCGGCACCCCCCGGTCGCCCCCGCCCCGGATGTCGCGCAGTCCCACGCACCCGTGACTGGCGTTGTAGTTGCCGAAGGCGTCCCCGCCCCAGTAGTTGCCGTGGATGAACGTGCCGGACGTGGTCAGCCGCATCGCGTCCGGCACGTCCTTGATGTCGTACTCGCCGCCGTAGCCGACCGTCTCGCCGTTCATCCGGGTCACCCGCAGCTTCTCGCTGATGACCATCTGGCCGTTCCAGGTGTCGTAGCCGGGCTTGCCGGTCGTGACGGCGAGGGTCTTCACGACCTTGCCGTCCTGCATGACCTTCATCGTGTGCTTCTTGGCGTCGACGACGGACACCTGGTTGCGGCCGATCGTGAACTTCACGGTCTTGGCCTGCTGTCCGTAGACCCCGTCGCGGCCCTCGACACCGTTGAGGTCGAGGGTGACGGAGACCTTCGTGCCGGACTTCCAGTAGTTCTCGGGACGGAAGTCGAGGCGGTCGTTGCCGAACCAGTGGCCCTGGACGTCGACCGCCGGCTCGGTCTTGACGGTGATCGCCTTCTCGACGGCGGCCGGGTCGGTGATGCCCCGGGTGAAACGTATGGAGAACGGCATCCCGACGCCGACCGTCGAGCCGTCCTCCGGCGTGAAGTAGCCGGTGAACGTGTTCTTCGGAGTGAGCGTGGTGAACGTGGAGTCCTCGGCCGACTCACGCCCCTCGGTGTCCTTCGCGACCGCGTGCACCGTGTACTTCGTGGAGTTGGCGAGGTGACCGGCCGGCGTCCAGCTGGCGCCGCCCGCCGCGATCGCCCCGTCGACCTTGTTGCCCTTGGAGTCCTTGACCTCCACGTCGGTCAGCTCGCCCTTGGCCGCGCTGACCTTGAGCTGCCCGCTGGTGTCCACGTCGGTCGCCCCGGACTTGGGGCTGATGCTGACGGTGGCGACGGACTGCTTGCTCGCCTGCGTCGTGGCGTCCTTCGCCTTGCCGTCCCCGCTGCCCTTGTCGGAGGAGCCGCCGCCCCCGCACGCGGTGACTGCCATGAGCAGAACACCGGCCGCGACGGCCAGACCCTTCCTCCGGGCCTGGACCGCCGCCCCCGATATCGGCCGTACGTTCAAAGTCGTTCTCCCCTCCCAGGGCCTGGTCAGGCCCACCCCAGCGCGTTCCGCCCGCGCATTGGCGCATATTAACCGGACGGTTTTGAGCTTGGTGTTGGGCGAATGTCACCGTTGCGTCGCAACTTCTGTCGCGTCGCACGGCGGCCTCCGCCCGCACCGAACCGTTCCCCCCACCCGGTTACTTGACCGCGCCGCCCGCCTTCCACTCCTTCCATCCCATGTTCCACCCTCCGAGGCCATTGTCGGGAGTGACCATTTTGTCGTTGCTGTGGACGACTTCGACCACGTCCCCGATCAGGGTGCGGTCGTAGAACCAGCCCGCGGGCGTGTCCGAGCTGCCGCCCTTCACGTCGCGCAGGCCCACGCAGCCGTGGCTGACGTTGACGTGTCCGGGGGCGTCCGGGGCCCAGTAGTTGCCGTGCAGGAAGGTGCCGGAGTCGGTGAGTTTGAGGGCGTGCGGGACGTCGGGGATGTCGTACTCGCCGCCGAAGCCGACCGTGCGGCTGTTCATGCGGGTCACCTCGTGCATCTCCATCACCACCATCTTCCCGTTGTAGGTGGTGTGGTCGGGCGCGCCCGCGGTGATCGGGACGGTGGCGAGCAGGTCGCCGTCGCGGCGGACCTCCATCGAGTGTTTGGCCGCGTCGACGAGGGAGACCTGGCTACGGCCGACGGTGAAGGTGAACGTCTTGTACTGGAGGCCGTAGACCCCACGGGCCCCTTCGACGTCGCGGAGTTCGAGGCCGACGGTGACGACCGTGCCGGGCTGCCAGTAGTGCGCGGGGCGGAAGTCGAGACGGTTCTTGCCGAACCAGTGCGGGCGGATCTCGACCGCGGGCCTGGCGCTGACCCGGACGGCGCGCTCGACGGCGGCCCGGTTCTCGATGTCGCGGCTGAAGGCGAGGGAGACGATCATGCCGGTGCCGACGGTGGCCCGGTTCTCGGGGGTGACGTATCCGATGAAGCGTGCGTCGGGGACCAGCGTGGTGAAGGTGGTGTGGCGGGCCGAGCGGCGGCCGTGGCCGTCCAGGGCGACCGCGTCGACCGTGTACTTGGCGGCGAGCGCGAGTTTCGGGTCGTCGGGCCGCCAGGTCGTGCCGTCGGCGGCGATGTGCCCGGGGACCGGGGAGTCCTGGGCGTCCTGGGACTTGACGACGCTGACGGATTCCAGGCGGCCGCCGGGCACCCGTACCGTCAGCCGTTCGCCGGGGTGTACGGCCTTGGTGCCGTCGTCCGGGGAGATGCGGATGACGTCCTCGGGGGCCGGCGGCGCGCCTCCGAGGACGTGGTCGATGCCGAGCCCGTCGGTGTCGTCCGAGGAGCAGCCGGCGGCGCCCGCCAGCAGCGCCGCCCATGTCAGTACCGCGGCCAACGCGGCCCCCGCGCGCCGTGCGCGCCTCTGTGGATGCCTCACGTGGGACACAACGACCGGGCCCGCCCCGGGGAAACGTGAGTGCGACGCCGGCACTGGGCAGAACAGAGGGAAGGACGACGAGCTGGGGAGCCGCCGCGCCCGCGGAAGAGCCGTCGCGGGCGTGTCCGTAGCGAGCCGCCGACCGTGCCCGGGACCGGGAGTCCGGGCACGGCCGGCTGCCCGGACGCGGGTGGGGTGCGCCCCGGGGGTCGGCGAGCCGCGGGACGACAAAGGGGCCGACAGGTGACGAGCGCAGCCGAGCAGCAGGGGGCACGGGCGCGGGCCCCGAGGGCGGAGGCCCCCGTGGTGAACGGGACGGCCCTGCCCGTCCCGGCCGCCTGGCCGGGGTCGTCGACTCCGCTGGGCGCCCGGTTCCGGGTCGGCCCGGACGGGGTGGCCGGCACCAACTTCGCCCTGTGGGCGGCCGGGGCCGAGGCGGTCCGGCTCTGCCTCTTCGACGAGCAGGGCCGGGAGACGAGGATCCCGCTGACCGAACTGACGCACGAGATCTGGCACGGGTTCGTGCCGGGCGTGCTGCCGGGGCAGCGGTACGGCTACCGGGTCGACGGCCGCTGGGACCCGTGGACCGGCGCCCGCTGGAACCCGGCGAAGCTGCTGCTCGACCCGTACGCGCGTGCGGTGGACGGCGAGTTCGGACTGCCGCCCGAGGTGTACGGGCATGTCCGGGACTGGCCGGACCAGCAGGTCGCCGACACCGTCCGGGACGACCGGGACTCGGCGCCGTACGTCCCGAAGGGCGTGGTCGTCCACGATGACGACGACTGGTCCGACGACCACCGCCCGAAGACCCCGTGGGCGGACTCCGTCATCTACGAGCTGCATGTGCGCGGCTTCACCAGACTGCACCCCGGGATACCCGAGGAACTCCGCGGCACCTACGCGGGGCTCGCCCACCCGGCCGCCGTCGAGCACCTCGTGAACCTCGGTGTGACGGCCGTGGAGCTCCTCCCCGTGCACCAGTTCGCGCACGAGGACCACCTGTTGAAGCGGGGCCTGAGGAACTACTGGGGCTACAACTCCATCGGCTACTTCGCCCCGCACGCCGCCTATGCCGCCTCCGGTACGACGGGACAGCAGGTCGGCGAGTTCAAGCGGATGGTGCGCGCGCTGCACGCGGCCGGCATCGAGGTCATCCTCGACGTCGTCTACAACCACACGGCCGAGGCCGGCGAGCTGGGCCCGACACTGTCCCTGAAGGGCATCGACAACCGGGGCTACTACCGGCTCCAGGACGACGCCCGGCACTTCGCCGACTACACCGGCTGCGGCAACACCCTGCACGTGGTCCGGCCGCATGTGCTGCGGCTGATCACGGACTCACTGCGGTACTGGGTGACCGAGATGGGGGTGGACGGCTTCCGCTTCGACCTCGCGGCCGCACTGGCCCGCTCGATGCACGACGTCGACATGCTCTCCCCCTTTCTCGCGGTGATCGCCCAGGACCCGGTGCTGCGCCGGGTCAAGCTGATCGCCGAACCGTGGGACGTGGGCTCCGGTGGCTACCAGGTGGGCGCCTTCCCGCCGCTGTGGACGGAGTGGAACGACCGCTACCGGGACGCCGTCCGGGACTTCTGGCGCGGTGCCCTCCCGGACGTCCACGACCTCGGCTACCGCCTCTCCGGCTCCAGCGACCTCTACGCCTGGGGCGGCCGGCGCCCCTACGCCTCCGTCAACTTCATCACCGCGCACGACGGTTACACCCTGCGCGACCTGGTGTCGTACCAGGCGAAGCACAACGAGGCCAACGGCGAGAACAACCGCGACGGCACCAGCGACAACCGCTCCTGGAACTGCGGGGCGGAGGGCGAGACGGCCGACGAGGGCGTACGGGCGCTGCGCAGGCGGCAGTTGCGGAACCTCCTGACGACCCTGCTGCTGTCGACGGGGGTTCCGATGCTGGTCGCCGGCGACGAACTGGGCCGCACCCAGCGCGGCAACAACAACGCCTACTGCCAGGACAACGAAATCAGCTGGCTGGACTGGGGACTGCTGGACGACCCGGCCTGGCGGCCGCTGTTGGACCTCACCTCCCGGCTGATCCGGCTGCGCCACCGCCATCCGGTGCTGCGCCGCCGCTCCTTCTTCTCCGGCCGCGCCCACTCCGCGGACGGGCTGCGCGACCTGGCCTGGTTCACGGCGCACGGCGAGGAGATGACCGAGGGCGACTGGTACGCGCCTGCCGCCACCCTCGGCATGTATCTCTCCGGGCGGGACATCCCCGGCCGCGACGAGCGCGGGGCGCCGGTCCTGGACGACAGCTTCCTGACCGTCTTGCACGCCGGCGACCGCCCGGCGGAGTTCCTGCTGCCGGGCCCGCCGTGGGCGGAACGCTACGAGGTGCTCGTCGACACCTCGCGGGAGGAGCAGAGCGAGGCACCGGGCGTGGTGCACGAGGCCGGCACGGTCATCACGGTGCCCGCGCGGACGGTGCTGCTGCTGAGGGTGGTCGGCTGACGCGGGCGGGCGACGGGGCCGGCCGCGGCACGTCCGGGCCGGACTAGCCGAGGATCCCCCGCTGGTAGGCCGTCGCGACCGCCGCCGCGCGGTCGTTGACGCCCAGCTTGGCGTAGAGGTGGGTGAGATGGGTCTTCACCGTGGCCTCGCTGATGAAGAGTTCGCGGGCTATCTCACGGTTCGAGGTGCCCCTGGCGACCAGGGCCAGGACCTCGCGTTCGCGGACGGAGAGCGGTTCGTTGCCGGGGGCGCCGGGGGTGCGGACGGCGGAGACCAGGCGGGAGGCGACGGCCGGGGAGAGCACGGTACGGCCCTGGGCGGCGGCGCGGACGGCGGTGAAGAGCTCTTCGCGCGGGGCGTCCTTCAGCAGGTAGCCGGTGGCGCCCGCCTCGATCGCGGGGAGGGTGTCGGAGTCGGTGTCGTAGGTGGTGAGGACCAGGACCTTGGCGCGGGCGCCCCGCCGGGTCAGTTCGCGGATGGCGTCCACGCCGGAGCCGCCGGGCATCCGCAGGTCCATGAGGATCACGTCCGGGTCCAGGGCGGCGGCCCGGTCGACCGCCTCCGCTCCGTTCCCGGCCTCGCCGAGCACGGTGAAGCCGGGGGCGGACTCGAACATGCCGCGCAGGCCGTCGCGGACGACGGGGTGGTCGTCGACGACGAGGAGCGAGATCGGGGGCTCAGTTGTCATGGCGGACCAACGGTACGCGCGCCGACAGCGCGGTGCCGAGTCCCGGTTCGGACTCCACGGTCAGGGAGCCGGCGATGCGTTCGGCGCGGGCGCGCATGCCGTCGAGGCCGAAGCCGCCGGTCCGGCTACGGGCGGGCACGGCGAGCAGGTCGAAGCCGGTGCCGTCGTCACGGATGTCGAGGATGACCTCCTCGCCCAGGTAGGAGAGGGTGACGCCGACCCGGGAGGCGTGCGCGTGCCGGGCGGCGTTGGACAGGGCCTCCTGGACGATGCGCAGCAGGGTGGCCGCGACCTCCTCGTGGAGCTGCTCGGCGGTGCCGGTGAGGGTGAACTCGGCTCGTATGGACGTCCGTTCGCCCCATTCGACGACCGTCTTCTTCAGTGCCTCGGGCAGCCCGTCGTTCTCCAGGGCCACCGGGGCCAGGTTGTGCACGGAGCGGCGGGCCTCGCCCAGGCTGTGCCGGGCCAGCGCCAGGGCGCGGCCCACGTGCTCCTCGGCCACCTTCGGACCGGGGGTGTTGGTGACGACCTGGAGCTGGGCGATGATCCCGGTCAGGCCCTGGGCGATGGTGTCGTGGATCTCGGCGGCAAGCCGGCGCCGTTCGTCGGCGACCCCGGCCTCCCGCGCCTGGACGAGGAGCTGGGCGTGCAGCGCCGCGTTCTCGTCCAGGGCCTGGCGCAGGGCGGCGATGGTCTCGGTGCGCTCGCGGGACCGCTCGGCCTCCTGCTCGGTGAGGTGGGCGATCGCCATCTGGAGACCGGAGTTGACGGGCACCAGCACGGCGAAGAGGACCCACTGGAGCACGCTCTCGAACGGCATCCCGCCGGCCTGCGCACCCGCCACGGTGACCGCGCTCGCCAGCAGCCCGAGCCGCCGCCACCGGCGCGGCAGCAGTTCGTCGGCGTCCATGTAGCCGGTGGCGGCGTAGAACGCGAAGAACGGGTTGAGCCAGGTGAGCGCGAAGGCGAGAGCCCAGCGGACGACGTAGTACACGCTCCCGGCCACGGAGGGCGTACGGCCGCGGCCGGGGCGGCGGAACCGGGTGCCGTGCCACCACAGTTGGAGCGCGAGCGCGGCGCCGACCAGGGACCAGGCGGTGAACCACCTGGCCGCGGCGGTATGCGGGTCGGCGGAGGCGACACCGAGGACGACACTGATGCCGAGCAGCCCGTACGGCCCCCAGGTGTGCAGTTGCTCCCAGCGCCGGTCGATCTGGCTGTCCTCCACGGTCATGTCCCCAGTCTGCACGGCCGGCCGCCTACTCCCAGCGGAACCAGCGCGCCGCCGCGGCCGTCAGCAGCACCGCCCAGACGGCGAGCACACCCAGGTGGTCCCAGCCCGGCCACTGCCCGGCGGCGGCCTGGTCCAGGGCGCGGGCCGCCGCCCCGAACGGGGTCAACTGCACCACCCGGGCCAGTGCGTGCGGCATCTCCCGCACCGGGAGCCACACGCCCGCGCAGAACATCATCGGGAAGAACACCGCCGAGCCGATCGCGCCCGCGATCTTCGTGGTGCGGGACAGCGCCGAGACGACGGAGCCGAGGGCGAGGGCGGCCGCGGCCGCGAGCAGCAGCGCCAGCAGGTACCCGCCCGGCTGCTTCGGCAGCCGTACGTCGAAGGCGAGCCGGCCGACGACCAGCGCGAGCAGCGCCGAGCCCAGCGCGACCGTGCCCTGCACGACCATCTGCGCGGAGAGCAGCGCGGAGGGCTGTACCGGGGTGAGCCGCATCCGGCGCAGGATGCCCCGCTCCCGGTGGCCGGTCAGGACCTGGGGCAGCGACTGCACCCCGGACATGATCAGCGCGATCAGTACCGCGATGGGCACATAGGCGTCGACCGGCCGCAGGCCGCCCAGGGACTTGTCGGCGTCCCGGAACGAGGGGATCGAGCCGAGGATCACCAGGAGCAGCGTCGGGAACAGGAAGATCCAGAAGACGGCGCCGGGTTCGCGACGGAACAGCCGGAACTCGGTGCGCAGAACGGCGGTGTTCATACCGCTTCCTCCTTCGTCAGGTCCAGGAACGCGTCGTCGAGGGTCGCGTCCACGACCCGGAGCTGGTGGGCGGTGACGCGGTGCCGGGCGAGCAGGGTGATGACCGCGTTCACGGTCTCGTCGGTGCCGGAGAGCGTGATCCGGCCGTCCTTGTGCTCGATCGAGGCGAGGGCCGGGAGCGCGGCGAGGTCATGGTCGTCCAGCGGGGCGGACGGGGTGAAGCTGATGACGGTGGCGCCGGCGCTGCGGCGGATCAGCCCGGCCGGGGTGTCAAGCGCTGCCACCCGTCCCTTGTCGATCACCGCGATCCGATCGCACAGCCGCTGTGCCTCCTCCATGAAATGCGTGACGAGGAGGACGGTGACGCCACGGTCCCGGACGTCCTCGATCAGCTCCCAGGTGTCCCGCCGAGCCCGCGGATCGAGCCCGGTGGTCAGCTCGTCGAGGACCACGACCCGGGGACTCCCGATCAACGCCAGCGCGATGAACAGGCGTTGCCGCTGCCCGCCGGAGAGCTTGCCGAACCGGGTGGTGAGCTTGTCGGTGAGGGCGAGCCGCTCGGCGAGCGGTGCCCAGTCGAGCGGGGCCGGATAGAAGGAGGCGTACAGCTCGAGAGCCTCGCGGACGGTGAGCTTGGGCTGCAACTCGCTCTGCTGGAGCTGGGCGCCGAGGACGCGGGCGACCTTCTCGTGCTCGGCGACGGGATCGAGCCCGGTGACCCGGACGCGCCCGCCGTCGGGCTCCCGCAGTCCCTCCACACACTCCACGGTGGTGGTCTTGCCGGCGCCGTTCGGACCGAGGATCCCGAAGATCTCCCCTTCCTCGACGGCGAGACTCACCCCGTCCACGACGGCCCGGCCGCCGTACGACTTGCGCAGGTCTGTCACTTCGATGACGGATGGCATGGATTGAGGGTCCCGTCCGGGCCCGGTCCGCCACATCGGCCGCCCCGCTGGAAGCGGCATCAACCGATCGGCTGATGCGGCGGATCCGGTTGTACGACCCTCGAACCCTCCCGCAGTTCTCGGCCTGGCTCGAACCGGGGGACCCGCAGGTCGTAGGACCAGCGGCGGATTTCGGTCCGGCCAAAACTCGGTAGGCGTTGTCAGTGCCGATCCGTAGGCTCGCTCCTGATGCCTCCGACACGTGCAACCACCAAGGACCGGTCCGCCGTCCGTACCCTGCTGCGCCTGTGGCCGTACGTACGGCCGGTGCGGGTGCGGCTGTCCATCGCCGCGTTCGTGGCCGTGATCGCCTCCTGTACGGGGCTCGTCATCCCGCTCGTCCTCAAGTGGATGGTGGACGGCCCGGTGGCCGACCGGGACCCCGGCGGGATCTGGCTCGGCGCGCTGTACCTGCTGCTGCTCGGGATCGCCGAAGCGCTGCTCTTCGGGCTGCGGCGCTGGCTGGTGGCCAGACCTCTCTCGCACGTCGAGGCGGGCATGCGGGCGGACCTCTTCGGCCATCTGCAGCGTCTGCCGGTCGCCTTCCACGACCGCTGGGCCTCCGGTCAGCTGCTCTCCCGGGCCACCACCGACCTGATGCTGCTCCGCATGTTCCTCGCCTTTCCGCTGACCTTCCTGCTGGTCAACGGGGTGACCATCCTCGTCGGCGTGGTCATCATGCTGCTTCAGGACTGGACGCTGGGCCTGGTCATCCTCGTCCCCACGATTCCCGTGATGTGGACGTGCGCGATCTTCGAGAAGCGGTACGCGGCGGTGGCCCGGCTCGCCCAGGACCAGGTGGGCGACCTGACGACGGTGGTCGAGGAGAGCGTGCTCGGCATCCGCATCATCAAGGGGTTCGGCCGGCACCGCAGCCAGGCGCGGGCCTTCCGCGACCTGGTGTGGACCCTGCGGGGCACGGAGCTGCGCAAGGCGCGGATGCTGGCGGCGATCTGGGGCGTCATCGTGACCCTCCCGGAGCTGGCCATCGGGGCGGCGCTGCTGTGGGGGTCGGTCCAGGTCGCGGAGGGCGAGCTGAGCGCGGGGACGCTGGTGGCGTTCCTGTCGACCGCCCTGGCGCTGCGCTGGCCGGTGGAGTCGATCGGCTTCCTGCTGGCGATGAGTCAAGAAGCGGCCACGGCCACGGAACGGTACTTCGAGGTACGGGACGCGTTGCGGGAGGACGCCGACTCGTCGTCGGCTGCGGGTGCGTGGGGGCCGAGCGCGCCGTTCCCCGCGCCCCTGACGGGGCGCCTCAGCGCAGCGCCCCAAAGGGGCGCGGGGAACGGCGCGACAAGCCCCCACCGGCCCGCAGCCGACCACGGCCCCCTCCCCTCGGCCCCCGAACCCGACGGCATCCGGTTCGAGAACGTGCGGTTCCGCTACCCGGACGCCTCCCCCGACTCAGCCCCCACCCTCGCCCACATCGACCTCCACATCCGCCCCGGCGAGTCCATGGCCCTCGTCGGGGCCACCGGCAGTGGGAAGACCACCCTCACCGCGCTCATCCCCCGCCTGCACGAAGCGACCTCCGGACGGATCACCCTCGACGGCCGGGACATCACCGCCATGCCCCGTGCGGAGCTCCGCGCCCTGGTCGCCGTGGCCTTCGAGGAACCCACCCTCTTCTCCGCCTCGGTCGGCGAGAACGTGTTGATGGGAGCCGAGGACGGCGCCGGCGAACCGGAGCTGGACCGTGCCCTGGCCGTCGCCCAGGCGGACTTCGCGCACTCCCTCCCGCACGGCACCGCGACACAGGTCGGCGAGCAGGGCCTCAGCCTCTCCGGCGGCCAGCGCCAGCGCCTCGCGCTGGCGCGGGCGGTCGTCGGCCGGCCCCGCTTCCTCGTACTGGACGACCCGCTCTCCGCCCTGGACGTGCACACGGAGGCCGCCGTGGAGGCCGCGCTGCGGGACGTACTCGCCGACACCACCGCCCTGATCGTCGCCCACCGCCCCTCCACCGTCCTGCTCGCCGACCGCGTCGCCCTGCTCTCCGACGGCCGTGTCACCGCCGTCGGCACCCACCACGAACTGCTCCGCAGCAATGCCGAGTACGCCCGCCTGATGTCCGGGGAGGATCACCGCCGATGACCGCCGCCACCTCCCTGCCCGCCCCCGACGAGGACGACGAACTCCCCCGCCCGAAACCGACCGACGCCTCAGACGCCGCCGACGCCACAGCCGCCACCGGCTCCGGCGACCCCTTCGACCGGGACGTCCTGCCCGTCCCGCCCGGCGCCACGGCCACCCTGCTGCGCTCGCTGCTCGCACCGATGAAGGCGCGGGTCGCCGTGACCACGCTCCTGCTGCTGTTCCAGCAGGCGGCCGCGCAGGCGGGCCCGCTGCTGGTGGCCTACGCCATCGACCGTGCCGTACCGGCGTTCCGCCACCACGACCACGGCCCGCTGATCGCGGTGGCGGTCGGTTACGGCCTGAGCGCCCTGCTCTCCGGCGGCCTCCAGTACGCCTTCATCGAGGCTTCCGCGCGTGTGAACCAGGACGTCCTCCTCGACCTGCGCGGCCGCATCTTCCGCCACGCACAGGCCCTGAGCATCGACTTCCACGAGCGGTACACGTCGGGTCGGCTGATCTCCCGCTCCACCACGGACGTCGAGTCGCTGCGCGAGCTGCTCAGCGAGGGCCTCCAGGAGCTGGTCACGGTCATCCTCTCCTTCGTCTACATCTCGGCCATGCTGCTCTGGCTGGACCTGGGCCTGGGCGCGGTGGCCGTGGCCTCGTTCGTGCCGCTGTACCTGCTGGTGCGGCTGTACCAGCGGCGGGCGGTACGGGTGTACAAGGCGCGGTCCACGGCGATCGCGGCGGTGATCGTGAAGTTCGTGGAGACGATGAACGGCATCCGCCCGGTGCGCGCGTTCCGCCGGGAGGCCGCCAACGACGCCGAGTTCGCCGTACTCAACCGCCGACACGAACGCACCAACGGCGACGCGCTCCTCGAAATGGCGCGGTATGTGGTCGGCTCCCGGCTGGTCGCCAACACCTCGGTCGCGGTGATCGTGCTGTGGGGCGCCTACCGGGTGGCGTCCGGCTCACTGGAGCTGGGCGTCCTGGCCGCGGCCGTCCTGTATCTGCGCCGCCTGTACGACCCGATCGACCGGCTCGGCATGTTCCTCAACTCCTACCAGTCGGCGGCCGCCTCGCTGGAGAAGATCGCGGGCCTGCTGGCTCAGACCCCGTCCGTGCCGGAGCCCTCGGTCCCCAAGGAGCTGCCTCCGCCGGCGAGCGAACTGCCCGGCCGCGAGGTCGTCTTCGACGGCGTCCGCTTCGCCTACCGCACCGGCGGCGAGGTGCTGCCCCGTTTCGACCTCACCCTCCCGGCCGGCCAGACGGTCGCGGTGGTCGGCTCCACCGGCGCCGGCAAGTCGACCCTCGCCAAGCTGCTCGCCCGCTTCTACGACCCGACCGACGGACGGGTCCTCCTGGACGGCGTGGACCTGCGCGAACTGACCGTGCCCGAACTGCGGCGCGGGGTCGTGATGGTCACCCAGGAGGCGTTCCTGTTCTCCGGCACGGTCGCCGAGAACATCGCCATCGGCCGGCCGGACGCCACCCGCGAGGAGATCGAGCAGGCGGCCAAGGCGATCGGCGCGCACGAGTTCATCGCGGCCCTGCCCGACGGCTACGACACGGACGTCCGCAAGCGCGGCGGGCGCATTTCGGCGGGGCAGCGCCAACTGGTCGCTTTCGCACGCGCCTTGCTCGCCGACCCGGCGGTGCTGCTCCTCGACGAAGCCACCAGCTCCCTGGACATCCCCGGCGAACGGGCCGTGCAACGGGCCATGTCGACGGTGCTGAAGGGCCGTACGGCGGTGGTGATCGCGCACCGGCTGTCCACCGTGGAGATCGCTGACCGGGTACTGGTGATGGAGCACGGCCGGATCGTCGAGGACGGCCGACCGGCCGAACTCATCGCGGGCACCGGCCGGTTCGCGGACCTGCACCGGGCGTGGCGGGACAGTCTGGCCTAGCGAGGAGAACGGGGTTCACGGGGTGATCGACGCGCACGAGGATCCGGGCACGCCCGACACGCGCGGTGGCTGGTACTACCTGTGGTGGCTGGTGCACCGCCAGCCGGGCCGCTCGCTCGCCGGGGCGCTGCTGGGCAGCGCCTGGCTGACGCTGATGGCCGCAACGCCGTACATGATGGCCCGGGCCGTGGACGACGGCCTGGTGCCGGGGCACATGGCGGTGCTGGCCGGGTGGACGGCAGCGATCTTCGTCCTCGGGGCGGTCAACGCGTGGGTCAGCATCATGCGCCACCGCACGATGACCCGGGTGCGCATGGACGCGTATTTCCGCACGATCAAGGTGGTAGTCGGCCATGCGGTACGGCTCGGTGCCGCACTGCCCCGGCGGACGGGAGCAGGTGAGGTCGTCACGATCGGCGTCGGTGACGTGCACACCATCGCCCAGGCGCTGACCGTCGTCGGCCCCGGGGTGGGCGCGATCGTGGTGTACGCGGTGGTGGCCGGCCTGCTGGTGCCCATCTCGCCCCTGCTGACCGGCGTGGTCCTGCTCGGAGTGCCGGTGGTGGCGCTGCTCGCGGGCCCGCTGGCCCGGCGGCTCCAGGGCCGGGAGACCGAGTACCGGGAACGCCAGGGCGTCCTCACGGCCCGCATCGGCGACCTCGCGGGCGGCCTCCGCGTCCTCAACGGCCTCGGCGGCAAGGGCCTGTTCGCGGACGCCTTCCGCAAGGACTCACAGCATCTGCGCGTGCAGGGGTACCGGGTGGGTGCGGTCGCCAGCTGGGTCCAGGCCCTGGGGGTCGGACTGCCCACGGTGTACCTGGCTGTGGTGACCTGGATCGCGGCCCGGATGGCCGCCCGCGGGGAGATCACGGTGGGCCAGCTGGTGTCGGTGTACGGCTATGTCGCGGTCCTGGTGGGCCCGGTGGCGTTCTTCCTGGACATGGGCTACCAACTCAGCCGGGGCGTGGTGGCCGCCCGCCGGGTGGTACGCCTGCTGCACCTGGCCCCGGAACCGGACGAGGGCACGGAGCAGGCCCCGGCCGAACCGGCGGTCCTGCACGACCCGGAGTCGGGGGTACGGGTCCGCCCCGGCCGGCTGACGGCTCTGGTGGGCGCGAGCGGGACGGAAACGGGCGCGGTGGTGGACCGCTTGGGCCGCTACATGCCGTCGAACGTGACTTGGGGAGCGACCCGCCTGGACGCCGTCCCCCTGCAGGAGGTCCGGTCCCGCATCCTGGTGGCGGACAACGAGGCCCACTTCTTCGCCGACAGCCTGCGCAACTCCCTCAGGGGCGCGGAGCCGTATCAATCGGGCGGCCACGACGCGTCCCAAGGGGGCGCGGGTCTGCATCAAATGTGCGGCTGCCGCCGCGTGGGCGCGACAAGCCCCCACTCACCCGCACCCGCCACTGAACCCCCGGTCGCACCCTCTGACGCGCGAACCACCCAAGCCCTCCACGCAGCCGCAGCCACCGACATCCTGCAGGCCCTCCCGAACGGCCTCGACTCGGAGATCTCCGCCCAGGCCCGCAACCTCTCCGGCGGCCAACGCCAACGCATCCGCCTGGCCCGCGCCCTCCTCACCGACCCCGAGGTCCTCCTCGCCGTGGAACCCACCTCCGCCCTCGACGCCCACACGGAGTCCCTCGTGGCGGAGCGCCTCCGCACCGCCCGCGCCGGCCGCACCACCCTCCTCACCACCACCTCCCCCCTGATGCTGGCCCGCGCCGACGAGGTGATCTACCTGGTCGGCGGCAAGGTCGCGGCGACCGGTACCCACGAGGGCCTGCTGGAGTACGAGCCCGGCTACCGCGCCCTGGTGGCCCGGGACGCGGCGGAGGAAGAGGAGGCCGTACGGTGACGACGAGCCAACTGCCCGTCGCCGCACGGGCCGACGTGCGGCGGGCCGTTCTCCGCCTGGTGCGGGCCGACCGCGGGGCCTTCTCGGCCGCCCTGCTCCTGAACGCGCTCGCCGCCGGCGCCGGCCTGGTCGGCCCGTGGCTGGTCGGCCGGATCGTGGACGCGGTCCGGGCCGGGCGCGGCGTCGGCGCCGTGGACCGCCTCGCCCTGTGGATCCTGCTCTGCTCGCTCGCCCAGCTGCTGCTCGCCCGATCCGCCCGCTACCTCGGCCACCGGTTCGGGGAGCGGACCCTGGCCCGGGTGCGCGAGGAGTTCGTGGACCGGGCGCTCGCCCTGCCCGCGTCGGTCGTGGAGCGGGCCGGTACCGGGGATCTGACCGCGCGCGGCACCTCCGACGTGAGCACCGTCGGCACCACGCTGCGCGACGTCGGGCCCGAACTGCTGGTCTGCTCGGTGCAGGCGCTGTTCGTGATGGCCGCGGTCTTCGCACTGGACCCGATGCTCGGCGCCTTCGGGGTGCTCGGGCTGACCCCGATCTGGCTCGCGCTGCGCTGGTATCTGCGCCGGGCCCGGGACGGCTATCTCGGGGAGGGCGCGACGACCTCCGGGGTCGCGGAGATCGTCACGGCGACGGTGGCGGGCGCACGCACGGTGGAGGCGTTCCGGCTCCAGGAGCAGCGGATCGCGGCGAGCCGGGAGGCGCTGGAGGCCAACCGGAAGACCCGCTTCTACACGCTGTATCTGCGGACCGTGTTCTTCCCTGCGGTCGAGGTGTCGTACACCCTGCCGGTGGCCGGGGTGCTGCTGGTCGGCGGGCTGCTGCAGGTCGGGGTCGGGGTGGTGGTGTCGGCGGCGCTGTATCTGAGGCAGTTCACGGAGCCGCTGGACCAGATTCTGATGCGGGTGGAGCAACTCCAGTCCAGCAGCGCCTCGTTCGCTCGGGTGGAGGGGCTGGCGCAGGCTCCGCGGACGGAGGCGGACGGCGGGTCGGCGGCGCCGGCGGACGACCGGATCGACGTGTGCGGGGTGCGGTACGCCTATGAGCGCGGTGGCGAGGTGCTGCGCGGGGTGGATCTCACGGTGCGGCCCGGGGAGCGGCTGGCGGTGGTCGGGCCGTCCGGCGCCGGGAAGACGACGCTGAGCCGGCTGCTGGCGGGCGTCGACGCGCCCGGGTCGGGCACGGTGACCGTGGGCGGGGTGCCGATCGCCGGGCTGGCACCGGAGCTGCTGCGCCGCCAGGTCGTCCTGGTCACCCAGGAACACCATGTCTTCCTCGGCACGGTCCGGGACAACCTGCTGATCGCCGAACCGGCCGCGAGCGACGCGGACCTGTGGTCGGCGCTGACGGCCGTGGGCGCCGACGGCTGGGTCCGCGGCCTCCCCGGCGGCCTCGACACCGTGCTCGGCACGGGCGGTCGTGCCACGGACGGCTCCCAGGCGCAGCAACTCGCGCTCGCCCGGGTGGTGCTGGCGGACCCGCACACGCTGATCCTGGACGAGGCGACGGCGCTGCTGGACCCTGCGACCGCCCGGCACGCCGAACGCGCCCTGGCCGCCGTCCTCGAGGGCCGTACGGTCATCGCCATCGCTCACCGGCTGCACACCGCGCACGACGCCGACCGGGTGGCCGTGATGGAGGACGGCCTGCTCACCGAACTCGGCACCCACGAGGAGCTGGTGGCCGCGGGCGGGGCGTACGCGGCGCTCTGGGCGACCTGGCACGGCGACAAGGCGCCCTGAGGTCTGCCCGCTCACCGAACGATCCGCATACCGAACATGAACATCCGGTCAACGAACGATTTCCGGCCAAATTCCTGACGCGGTCCTGACAGATCGCGTTTTCTGGTGCCACTCTTCCCACGGCCGACTCACAGCAACCCCACAGATTCGCCCTGTCGCTGCCGGGTCCGGCACTGCACGCGTACGTGGTTCCGCGTTCCGCCTGTTCCGCATGTTCTGCCCGGACGGCCCACCCGCCCTCCGGATCTCCCCTGGCCGTGTGACCCGCGGCCACGCAGAAGGAGTCAGTGTTGAGAAGCAGTTCCTCTCGCAGACGCACCCCCCACCGCACCGCGATAGTGGCCCTCGCGGGCGTCACCGCCCTGATCGCCGCGGCCGTCCAGTCGGGCGCCGCCAGCGCCACCCCGGCCGCACCGCAGGCCGGCAGGATCAACCCCGCGCACGCCGCCGTCAAGCTCTCGCCCTCGCAGCGCGCGGAGCTGCTGCGTGACGCGACCGCCGAGAAGGCCGCCACCGCCAGGTCGATAGGCCTCGGCGCGCAGGAGAAGCTGGTCGTCAAGGACGTCGTGAAGGACGCCGACGGCACCGTCCACACCCGCTACGAGCGCACCTACGCGGGCCTCCCGGTCCTCGGCGGCGACCTGATCGTCGACACCGCCAAGTCGGGCGCCACCGAGCGCGTCGTCAAGGCGAACAACGCCACGCTCAAGGTCGCCGACCTCACCCCGGCCGTCAGCGCGGCGAGCGCCGAGAAGCAGGCCGTCTCCCGCGCCAGGACCCTCGGCTCCACCAAGTCGGCGGCCGACGGCGCCCGCAAGGTGATCTGGGCCGGCTCCGGTACTCCCGTCCTCGCCTACGAGACGATCGTCGGCGGCTTCCAGGACGACGGCACCCCCAACCAGCTGCACGTCATCACCGACGCCGCCACCGGCAAGAAGCTCTTCGAGTACCAGGGCATCGAGAACGCCACCGGCACCGGCAACACCCAGTACAGCGGGACGGTGTCGCTGTCGACGACCCAGTCGGGCTCGACGTACAACCTGACCGACGGCGACCGCGGCGGCCACAAGACGTACAACCTGAACCACGGCACCTCGGGCACCGGCACGCTGTTCTCGCAGTCGAGCAACACCTGGGGCAACGGCACCACGTCGAACGCCGCCACCGCCGGCGCCGACGCGCACTACGGGGCCGCCGAGACCTGGGACTTCTACAAGAACACCTTCGGCCGCAGCGGCATCAAGAACAACGGTGTCGGCGCCTACTCCCGCGTCCACTACGGCAACTCGTACGTGAACGCGTTCTGGGACGACGGCTGCTTCTGCATGACCTACGGCGACGGCTCCGGCAACGCGGACCCGCTGACCGCCCTCGACGTGGCCGGCCACGAGATGAGCCACGGCGTCACCGCCAACACCGCGGGCCTCAACTACAGCGGTGAGTCCGGCGGTCTGAACGAGGCGACCTCCGACATCTTCGGCACCGGCGTCGAGTTCTACGCCAACAACTCCTCCGACGTCGGCGACTACCTCATCGGCGAGAAGATCGACATCAACGGCGACGGCACCCCGCTGCGCTACATGGACAAGCCGAGCAAGGACGGCGGTTCGGCCGACTACTGGTCCTCGTCGGTCGGCGGCCTCGACGTGCACTACTCGTCCGGCGTGGCGAACCACTTCTTCTACCTGCTGAGCGAGGGCAGCGGCGCCAAGGTCATCAACGGCGTCAGCTACAACTCACCCACGAAGGACGGCCTTCCGGTCACCGGCATCGGGCGGGACAAGGCGCTCCAGATCTGGTACCGGGCGCTCACCACCAAGTTCACCTCGACCACCAACTACGCGGCCGCCCGCACCGGCACCCTCGCGGCGGCGGGTGAGCTGTACGGCACCACGAGCACCGAGTACAAGGCGGTGCAGGACGCCTGGGCGGCCGTGGCGGTCGGCTCGCGCTCCGGCGGCGGTGGCGGTACGGGCACCTCGTACGAGAGCACCACACCGGTGTCGATCCCGGACAACGGCCCCGCGGTCACCTCGTCGATCACGGTCTCCGGCCGGACCGGGAACGCGCCGACCAACCTCCAGGTGACGCCGAATATCAGCCACACCTGGCGCGGTGACCTGGTGATCGACCTCGTCGGTCCGTCCGGGACGTCGTACCGCCTGAAGGCCTTCAGCTCGTCCGACTCCGCGGACAACGTGACGGACACCTACACGGTGAACGCCTCGTCGGAATCGGCCAATGGGACCTGGAAGCTGAAGGTCCAGGACCAGGCCGCACAGGACGTCGGCACGATCAACAGCTGGAAGCTGACCTTCCCGTAAACCGCAGGACACGGGCGTGAGCGACGGGCGCCGTCCGGGGGTTCGACTCCCCTCGGGCGGCGCCCGTTTTACATGTTCGCAACGTTCACCCAACACCTGCTTTTCGGCCAACATCACTTCAGGGTCCTGACATGTACGCGACCTTGATGTCACTCTTCCCTCACCCGTCGCACAGCACAGCAACTTCACAACCCCACAGCCGGGCCGGTAACCCCACATCGCCCCGGACTCCCCACATTCTGAAGGAGCTTGAGTGAGCCCCCTCTACGCGCGTCACAAGCGCACCACTCTGGCCATAGCCACCGCTGTCGCCGCCGGCGCCCTGCTCACCACGGGTATGACCGCGAACGCCACGGCCGCCGCCAAGCAGCCGCTGGCCGCCGCCCCCACCCTGCTCTCCAACTCCGCCCGCACCGCCCTCATCCAGAAGGCGCAGGCGGACGTCACCGAGACCGCGCAGCAGATAGGCCTCGGCGCCAAGGAGAAGCTGGTCGTCAAGGACGTCGTGAAGGACGCCGACGGCACCGTCCACACGCGCTACGAGCGCACCTACGCGGGCCTCCCGGTCCTCGGCGGCGACCTGGTCGTGCACACCTCCAAGGCCGGCAAGACCGAGGGCGTCACCAAGGCGACGAAGACGGCCATCAAGGTGGCCTCCCTCAAGCCGCAGATCAGCACCGCCAAGGCGGAGAAGTCGGCGCTCACCGTCGCCAAGTCGCTGGGCTCCAGCAAGTCGGCGGCCGACGGCGCCCGCAAGGTGATCTGGGCCGGCTCCGGTACTCCCGTCCTCGCCTACGAGACGATCGTCGGCGGCTTCCAGGACGACGGCACCCCCAACCAGCTGCACGTCATCACCGACGCCGCCACCGGCAAGAAGCTCTTCGAGTACCAGGGCATCGAGAACGCCACCGGCACCGGCAAGACGCTGTACTCGGGCACCGTCAGCCTCGACACCACCCTGTCGGGCTCGACGTACAGCCTGACCGACGCCACGCGCGGCAGCCACAAGACGTACAACCTGAAGCACGGCACGTCCGGCACCGGCACGCTGTTCACCGACGCGGACAACGTCTGGGGCACCGGCACCGCCTCCAGCTCCACCACCGACCAGACCGCCGCCGCGGACGCCGCCTACGGCGCCCAGGAGACGTGGGACTTCTACAAGAACACCTTCGGCCGCAGCGGCATCAAGAACAACGGCGTCGGCGCCTACTCCCGCGTGCACTACGGCAGCTCGTACGTCAACGCGTTCTGGGACGACAGCTGCTTCTGCATGACCTACGGCGACGGCTCGAGCAACACCCACCCGCTGACCTCGCTGGACGTGGCCGGCCACGAGATGAGCCACGGCGTCACCGCCAACACCGCGGGCCTCAACTACAGCGGTGAGTCCGGCGGTCTGAACGAGGCGACCTCCGACATCTTCGGCACCGGCGTCGAGTTCTACGCCAACAACTCCTCCGACGTCGGCGACTACCTCATCGGCGAGAAGATCAACATCAACGGCGACGGCACCCCGCTGCGCTACATGGACCAGCCCAGCAAGGACGGTGGCTCCGCCAACTACTGGTCCTCCTCGGTCGGCAACCTCGACGTGCACTACTCGTCGGGTGTCGCCAACCACTTCTTCTACCTGCTGTCCGAGGGCAGCGGCGCGAAGACGATCAACGGCGTCAGCTACAACTCGCCGACGTACAACGGGTCCACGGTCACCGGCATCGGCCGGGCCAAGGCGCTGCAGATCTGGTACAAGGCGCTGACGACGTACTTCACGTCGACCACCAACTACAAGTCGGCGCGCACCGGCACCCTCTCGGCGGCGGCCGCCCTGTACGGCTCCGGCTCCACCGAGTACAACGCGGTGGCGGCGGCCTGGACGGCCGTCAACGTGACCTGATAGCAGCGGTACGGACGGACCCCGGGACGAAGGCATCCCCGGGGTCCGTCCTACGCTCTCTCCCATGTCCTTCACGTACGAGGCGGTCGGCGCGACCCGCGAGGATCTCGCCGCCTGCCCGCCCGGCTTCCACCCGCTCCATGTGCGCACACGCATAGGTGAGGGCGCGGAGGTCTTCCACAAGTCCGCCGAAGCGGTCCTCACCTGGGAACTCCACCGCGCCCTGGGCGTCGGCATCGAGGCCTCCGCCGACCGTGCGGCCCCCGGCGTGGACGTCACCGTCACCCTCGCCGGCCTCATCAAAGCCCCCTGTCGTGTCGTCTGGACGCTGGAGGAGT
This sequence comes from Streptomyces sp. NPDC054813, assembly GCF_053611365.1. Lineage (NCBI taxonomy): Bacteria > Bacillati > Actinomycetota > Actinomycetes > Kitasatosporales > Streptomycetaceae > Streptomyces > Streptomyces sp. NPDC054813. The sequence goes on from NZ_JBSHAF010000041.1 coordinate 62,592, forward strand.
CCCGCCGCGCCGGCTGGGCCTACGGCACCCTCACCGGCCATCCCGAATGCGGCGAGGAGGCCTTCGTGGTCGACCGCACGGGCGACGGCACCGTGTGGCTGACGGTCGCGGCCTTCAGCAAGGCGGCGAAGTGGTACGCCCGGGCGGGCGGCGCCGCGACCCGGGGGCTCCAGCACGCGTACGCCCGCCGCTGCGGGGCGGTACTGCGGAGGCTGTGCGCAGGGGCGGAGCCGGAGTTCTGACGGTCAGACGGGCATCGCCCGCGCATGCTGGTCGCCCACGAACGCCTGGGCGACCTCGACGTCCGGGCACCAGATGGTGCGGCCGGGCATGTCGGTCGCCTGAAATCCGATGCGCGGCGGCCGGCTCATTCCGAGTCCATGCTGTGGGTCTCCCGGCGGAACGGCTGCCTCATCAAGGCCAGCCGCTGCGGCCGCCAGATGTCGTCCCTTTCGTTCAGGCTGAGTTCGCCGTTCCTGCGCAGCAGCCAGATCACCTCGAACTGGAAGTGCAGCACCGCGTCGCCGTCGATCCGCTCCAGCAACGGCGCCACCAGACGGATCATGTCGTCCTGCTGCTCCGCGACCTCGACCCCTTTGGCCATACGGAAGCCCACCCCGACCGTGGGCGTGAAACCGAGACCGGCGACGACGGGGTGCCATGGCTGCGGCGGTTCCTGCCGGACGACGCTCACGTATGTCCCCAGCCGGCTGAGCGCGAACACCCCGCGCTCCGTCAGTCGTTCGGCCGTCACCGACGCGTCGAACACACCGGTCTCGGTGCCGACCTCGGCGAGACGTGAGGCGACCTCGGCAACAGCCGATCCCGTCGCGATGTCGAGGTCGAATTCGATTGCCATTGAGAAAATATCCCCTGATTCCTACGGATAGAGATGAACGACGTTTCCCGCGCGGTCGATCACCAGCACCTCTTTCAATCCCGCCTTCGGCCAGTCGTGGCACTGCTTCTGCAGGGCTCCGAGGTCGGCATTGCTGTCTCCGAGGTTGAGGACGACACGTTCCGTCTGTCCCTTGTCCACCTTCTTCTCGACAGCCGACCAGATGGAGCGGGGACTGCTGGCGGTCGGTGCGTAATTGTCGAAGATCTGACCCTCGATCCGGAAATCAGGCTTCGTGCCGCGCCGTCGTTCTTGCTCAGGGATTCCGGCCTCCTCGCCGAGGCCACCGACGACCAGGGCGAGGCCGCCGAGGACGGAGAGCGTGGATCCGGTGTCATGCAGCATCGCGTTGCCGAGGGAGGCCAGGTCGGAGACCAGAACCTCGCCCGCGTCCTTGAGGAAGTCTCCGACGTCGGACGCGATCGAGTCGACGGTGTCGCCGAGCTTGTCCCACCCCGAGTCGTGCATGCCGTCGTGGGTGATGGCGCGATGGATGACCTTGGCTGCCTGCTTCGCGGCGTCGTCGCGCACGTCCCTGGCGTGCTGGAGCGCCGACTTGGCGTTCGAGAGATCGCCGGCCGCCTGGTCCCGCTGCCTGTTCAGCCGTACGCGCCGTGGATCGTGGTCGGCCGTGTCCTTCGGCAGGCCCTGGATGCTCCGGAGCGCCGCCTCCTGGTCGGTGTGTGCGGCCTTGTCGGCAAGCTGCTGCGCGTGTTCGAGGGCGCTCGCCCAGTCGGCGGTGCTGCCGCGGCGGCGAGCGAAAGGCAAGCCGTGAGCCAAGGGCGGGCAAAGATCACCCGCCCTCGGTCGTCCCGTCGTCCCGGTGTCACCGCATCAGCACGCCGGCCCCCTCCACCGCGCTCTCCGGCGGGGATGTCACCAAGCCCAGTTCCGCGCTGGAGGCAAGGAGCCGGTGGGCCGGGAGGACGCGGACCGTGTAGCCGTAAGGGCCCGTGCGGTCCAGGGAGAGGGGGCCCTCGTAGGTCCAGTGGCCCTCCAGGTCCGGTCCTCCCGTCGGTTTCAAGGGGACCGACGTCGCGTCCGTGATGCGGTCCTCCAGGTCGACCCGGCCGGAGACCGCCTGGACCTCGACGTCGTCGGTGGCGAGGTCGCCGAGCCGGACGCGGACGCGCAGGGCGAGGGTGGTGCCCAGTTCGGCGGTGGCCGTGGCGGTGGCCGCCTCGACGTGGTCCACCGAGACACCGTGCCAGGCCGCCCGTACCCTGCCCTTCCAGGCGGCGAGTTCACGGGCCGTGTCCGAGGTCATGGACCGGTGGGCGTGGGCCGCCGGGGTGTAGAGGCGCTCCACGTACTCCCGGACCATCCGGCCCGCCAGCACCTTCGGGCCCAGCAGCGTCAGCGTCTGGCGGACCATCTCGATCCAGCGGTCCGGGAACCCGCTCTGCCCGCGCTCGTAGAAGCGCGGGGTGACCCGCTGTTCGAGGAGGTCGTAGAGGGCGGCCGCCTCGATGTCGTCCCGGCGCTCGGGATCGGTGCCGGCGCCGTCCGCGGTCGGGATCGCCCAGCCGAAGTCCGGCTGGAACCATTCGTCCCACCAGCCGTCCAGGACCGAGAGGTTGAGGCCGCCGTTGAGCGCCGACTTCATCCCGCTGGTCCCGCACGCCTCCAGCGGGCGCAGCGGGTTGTTCAGCCAGATGTCGCAGCCGGTCAGCAGCTTCTGCGCCATCGCCATGCCGTAGTCGGGCAGGAAGACGATCCGGTGCCGGACCCGCGGGTCGTCGGCGAACCGGACCAGTTCCTGGACCAGCCGCTTGCCGCCGTCGTCCGCCGGGTGCGCCTTTCCGGCCACCACGACCTGGATCGGCCGCTCGGCGTGCAGCAGCAGGTCCATCAGCCGGTCACGGTCGCGCAGCATGAGCGTGAGCCGCTTGTACGAGGGGACACGCCGGGCGAATCCGATGGTCAGCACGTCCGGGTCGAGGGCGTGGTCGATCCAGCCCAGCTCGGCGGTCCCGGCACCCCGTTGCCGCCAGGAGGCGCGCAGCCGGTCCCGGACCTCGAGCACCAGCTGCTCCCGCAGGTTCCGGCGCAGGTCCCAGATCTCCTGGTCGGTGACGTCGGCGACCGCGTCCCAGCGCTCGGTGCCGCCGACGGTCAGCGCCTCCTCGGTACGGCGGTCGCCCAGCTGCCGGGCCCCCAGCCGGACCACCTCGGGGGCCACCCAGGTAGGGGCGTGCACCCCGTTGGTCACGGAGGTGATCGGCACCTCGTCGGCGTCGAATCCCGGCCACAGTCCGGAGAACATCTCCCGGCTGACGTTGCCGTGCAGCAGCGAGACCCCGTTGGCGCGCTGGGCGAGCCGCAGCCCCATCACGGCCATGTTGAAGAGGTTGGGTTCGCCGCCGGGGTAGGTCTCCATCCCCAGCCGCAGGATGTGCTCCACCCCGATCCCGGGCAGTTCGGCGTCGGGGCCGAAGTGGTGGGCGACCAGCTCCCGGTCGAAGCGGTCGATGCCGGCCGGGACGGGGGTGTGGGTGGTGAAGACGGTACCGGCGCGCACCGCCTCCAGCGCGGAGTCGAAGTCCAGCCCCTGGGCACAGAGCTCGGCGATCCGCTCCAGGCCCAGGAAACCGGCGTGCCCCTCGTTGGTGTGGAAGACCTCGGGCTCGGGGTGGCCGGTCAGCCGGCAGTACGTCCGTACGGCGCGCACACCCCCTATACCGAGCAGCATCTCCTGGAGCAGCCGGTGCTCGCTGCCGCCGCCGTAGAGCCGGTCGGTGACCCCGCGTCCGCCGAGGTCGTTCTCCTCCACGTCGGAGTCCAGCATCAGCAGCGGCACCCGGCCCACCTGGGCCAGCCAGATCCGGGCGCGCAGCAGCCGGCCGCCGGGCAGGGCGAGGGAGACGTGCGCCGGGGTGCCGTCGGCGTCCTTCAGTGGCACCACCGGAAGTTCGTTCGGGTCGAGGACGGGATAGTGCTCCTGCTGCCAGCCGTCCCGGGACAGGGTCTGCCGGAAGTACCCGTGCCGGTACAGGAGGCCGACGCCGATCAGCGGTACGCCAAGGTCGCTGGCCGACTTGAGGTGGTCGCCGGCCAGGATGCCGAGGCCGCCGGAGTACTGCGGCAGGGCGGCCGTGATGCCGAACTCGGGCGAGAAGTAGGCGACGGCCGCCGGGAGCTCGGCGGCCTGCGGCCGGGACTGGTACCAGCGGTCGCCGGTCACGTAGTCGTTGAGGTCGTCCGCGACCGCCGTCAGCCGGCGCAGGAACCGGCGGTCACCGGCCAGCTCGGCCAGTCGTGCTGTCGGCACACTGCCGAGCAGCCGCACCGGATCGCCCTCCGAGGCGGCCCAGCGCTCGGGGTCGACGGCCTGGAAGAGGTCACGGGTCTCGGTATGCCAGGACCAGCGCAGATTTCGGGCCAGGTCGCTGAGGGGGCGGAGGGGGTCGGGGAGAACGGGACGGATGGTGAACCGACGGATCGCCTTCACATTCCACTCCACGCGTTCGTGGTGAGAGCCGTACGGCGGTGTGCGGCTCGGCGTCCCTCAGACGGTACCGGTGTCGAGGGGGCCGTTGTCGGAGCTCCGGCACCAGACCCCGGCTTCGTCCCCCGGTGGACGGAGCGAGACGCGTCACGCCTCCTTGTGGGACCCAGCCCCGCACGAGACGCTGCCCCCCTGAGCTGAGGAGGGGGAACTCACAGCCATGTCACGGACGATCAATTGGCGTCCGCGTCTGGTGGGGGGCTTGACCGCGGTCGTCACGGCCGCGGTGCTGTCGTCGGCCACCCTGCCCGCGCACGCCGTACCGGAGGGGACCGTACTGGGCGCCGGCCGACCGGGCTCGGTCGGCGGAAGCTATCTGGTGAGCCTGGAAGAGGGGATCAAGGGGGCCTCGGCGGCCGGGAAGGACGTCGCCACCCGCTATGGGGCGAAAATAAGCCATACTTACGGCAGTGTGCTGAACGGCTACGCCGTCCGGGCAAGCGCTGGACAGGCCCGGCGGCTCGCCGCGGACCCGCGGGTCGCGTCCGTCGTCCAGGACAGCCGGGTACGGCTCGACCGCACCCAGACGAACCCGCCCTCCTGGGGTCTGGACCGCATCGACCAGGCGGGGCTGCCGCTCGACAGGGCGTACACCTGGCCGGGGTCGGGGGGTGCGGGCGTCACCGTCTACGTGATCGACACCGGCATCCGGATCAGCAACCGCGACTTCGGCGGCCGGGCGGGCTACGGCTGGGACTTCGTCGGGAACGACGGATCCGCCGGCGACGGCAACGGACACGGGACCCATGTCGCCGGCACCATCGCCGGGACCCGGTACGGCATCGCCAAGAAGGCGAGGGTCGTCTCCGTACGGGTCATGGACAACGCGGGGTCGGGCACCACCGCCCAGGTCATCGCCGGTATCGACTGGGTCACCGCACACGCCCGCAAGCCGGCGGTGGCCAACCTCAGCCTGGGCGGTGCGCACAACGCCCAACTCGACGCCGCGGTACGGAACTCGATCAGGTCCGGGGTGACCTACACCGTCGCGGCCGGCAACGACGGCGTGCCGGCCGCCCGTTCCTCACCGGCCGACGTGCCGCAGGCCCTCACCGTCGGCGCCACCGACCGCACCGACGCCCGCGCGCGCTTCTCCAACTTCGGCGGAGCCGTCGACCTGTTCGCCCCGGGCGTGGCGATCACCTCGGACTCGTACGCGAGCGACACCGGCAGGGCGACCTACTCGGGAACCTCGATGGCGTCACCGCATGTGGCGGGCTCCGCCGCGCTCTACCTCGCCGGTCACCCGAAGGCCACCCCGGCCCAGGTCGCCAAGGCTCTGATTGCGGGGGCCGCGAGCGGGAAGGTGAACGGTGCGGGACCGGGGTCACCGAACCGGCTCCTCCGGGTGCCGAAAACGTAAAGCGTTTTCCCCAACGCGAACACGCCACCGGCCCCGTTCGTACAGAACGGGGCCGGTCTTGTGCGTAGACATACGGCTGAGTAGTTAACAAAGTGCCGGATTGCCCACCCGAATAGGGTGGGAAGGCTCCTCCGGTACACCCCATGGACACAGCGCTGATACCCCGCACAGGTAGACCCTCAAGTACACCCTCGGAAACAGCCGCAGGACCCGTCTCGCCACCATCCATCCGCCCACACGCTCGTTGCCGCGGACAGGAGCGGTCATGCCCGCCACGCACCAGTCGTCAGCACCTCCGACACCGCGCACGTCATCCCGTGCCGCGCCCCCCGCACCCCCCGCGGACGAGGCCACCGCCGTCGGCCGCATACCCGTCCTGGACGTCCGTCCCCTGGTCCAGCAGGGGCGCCGGCCCGCCAAAGCGGTGACCGGGGAGTCATTCGAGGTCACCGCCACCGTCTTCCGCGAGGGCCATGACGCCGTCGCCGCCAATGTCGTACTGAAGGACCCCAAGGGCCGCCGGGGTCCCTGGACCCCGATGCGGGAGCTGGCCCCCGGCACCGACCGCTGGGGCGCCGAGGTCACCGTCGACGGGAAACCGGGCCGTTGGACCTATCAGGTCGAGGCCTGGGGAGATCCGGTCACCACCTGGCGCCACCACGCCCAGATCAAGATCCCGGCGGGCATCGACACCGGTCTGGTCCTGGAGGAGGGCGCACGGCTCTACGAACGGGCCGCCGCCGGGGTGCCGAAGAGCAAGAAGCGGGAGGTCATCCTGGCCGCCGCTCAGGCCCTGCGCGACGAGGACCGCCCCGCCCCCTGGCGCCTCGCCGCCGCGCTCAGCCCCGAGGTCGACAAGATCCTGACCCGGTATCCGCTGCGGGAACTGGTCACCTGCTCCGAGCCGTTGCCGCTGCTCGTCGAGCGCGAGCGGGCCCTGTACGGCTCCTGG
>NZ_JBSHAF010000042.1:0-12710 GCF_053611365.1 Streptomyces sp. NPDC054813
CTCTTTTGGGGGGTGGGGTGTGGGTGGCTCGGCTCGGGCGGGGGGGGGTGTCCGGGCGGGCAGCCTCCCGGGCGCGGCCGGGCGGCCCCCCCCCCCCCCCCCCCCCCTCAACTCGTTTTCCTAGGGAGTCACTTCATGTACGACTACGACCTCCTGGTCGTGGGATCGGCCAACGCCGACCTGGTGATCGGGGTCGAGCGGCGGCCGGCCGCCGGTGAGACCGTGCTCGGCGGCGACCTCGCCACGCACCCCGGCGGCAAGGGCGCCAACCAGGCGGTCGCGGCCGCCCGGCTCGGTGCCCGCACCGCCCTGCTGGCCCGGGTCGGCGACGACGCGCACGGCAGGCTGCTGCTCGACTCGCAGCGGGCGGCCGGGGTGGACACGGCGGGCGTGCTGGCGGGCGGGGCGCCGACGGGCGTCGCGCTGATCACCGTGGACCCCTCCGGCGACAACAGCATCGTGGTCTCGCCGGGCGCGAACGGGCGGCTCGCACCGGCGGACATACGGGCCGCGGTCAGCCTCTTCCACACCTCCCGGGTGGTCTCCGCACAGCTGGAGATCCCGTTGGAGACGGTGGTGGAGGTGGTGCGGAACCTCGCTCCCGGCAGCCGGTTCGTGCTCAACCCGTCCCCGCCGCGGCCCCTTCCGGGTGAGGTCCTCGCGGCCTGCGACCCGCTGATCGTGAACGAGCACGAGGCGAAGGTGCTCCTCGGCGAGGCGTGCGTGAGCGAGGAACCGGCCGACTGGGCGCGGCTCCTGCTCGCCAGGGGCCCGAAGTCGGTGGTGGTGACTCTGGGCGCGGCGGGCGCGCTGGTCGCCGACGGGCACGGGGTCGAGTCGATCCCCTCCGTGCAGGTGGACGCGGTGGACACCACGGGCGCCGGGGACGCGTTCACCGCGGCCCTCGCGGTACGGCTCGGGGCGGGCGCGTCGCTCGCCGAGGCGGCGGCGTACGCGGCCCGGGTCGGGGCGGCGGCGGTGACGAAGCGGGGCGCGCAGGACTCGTACCCGACGGCGGCGGAGGTCGAGGCACCGTGCTGTGCCCGTCCGGGGGACACCCCCCGGACCCCCGGCAAGAGGTCGGACAGTGTGCCCGGAACAGGTGAGCGAGGCGAGACGCTGTGAAGCGGGCGGGGATCCTCAACCGGCATCTTTCCGGTGCGCTGGCGGAGTTGGGGCACGGGCACGGGGTGCTGGTCTGCGATGCCGGGATGCCGATCCCGCAGGGGCCGCGGGTCGTGGACCTGGCCTTCCGGGCCGGGGTGCCGTCCTTCGCCGAGGTGCTGGAGGGCCTGGTGTCCGAGCTGGTCGTGGAGGGCGCCACGGCGGCGACCGAGATACGCGGGGCCAATCCGGCCGCGGCCGGGCTGCTGGACGGGCACTTCCCCGACCTGACCCTGGTCCCGCACGAACGGCTGAAGGAGCTGTCGGCGGGCGCCCACCTGGTGGTCCGCACGGGCGAGGCCCGGCCGTACGCGAACGTGCTGCTGCGGTGCGGGGTGTTCTTCTAGAAGCCCGTGCCGGAGCACTGGGCGCATACGGAGCACCCGACTCCCCCTCTGCACCTGGGACTTTTCATCCCCGTGAAACGTGATGGCCGCCCTCGGCCCCGGTTGGCAATATCACTCATCACGCACGAACAGCCCCAGAAATCTCCAGAAAGAGGGAATTCGCATGAGATCCTTCCGTTTAGCCGCGGCGCTCGCCGCCACCGCCCTGGCCGCCTTCATCGGCCTCACCCTTCCCGGCAGCGCGGCCGCCGCCGACGGGCACTCCGTCGCCCCGGCCGCCAAGCCGGCCGCCGCCGCCCCGCAGGCGGTACACGGGACGACCGCTTCCGCCGCGGTCTCCCCGCAGGCCATCGGGGACTGCCCGAGCACCTACTTCTGTTTCTGGGTCAACTCGGGCTACGGCGACGGGCCGGGCAAGTTCTCCGGCGCCAACGCCAACTGGGGTGCCTACTCGCACTCCAGCTGCTCCACCGGGACATGGAGCGACTGCGCCTCCTCGGGGTACAACCACGGGACGAGCGGCCTGGGTGTCGAGGTGTGGCGCGACATCAACTACTCCGGGCTGTCCGCCTGCCTGCCCAAGGACTGGTCCAACAGCAACTTCGCGAACCTCGTCTGGCCCGGCACCTCGACCAGCTTCAACGACTCGATCAGCAGCAACTTCTGGACCTCCAACTGCTGACCGGGCCCTCTGAGGCCACTGGATGACGGGCGATCACCCATGACAGAGCTCCCGCACCGCCGTGCCGGGCACGCACCGACACGCCACCTGCCCCTGCTGATCCTCGTCGTGACCCTGGTCTGCACGGCCGCGACCGCGTGCACCGGACCGGGCACGGCCGCCTCGGCCGAGGCGGCACCGGCGGCGCGGGAGTCCGGTCACGCCGCAGCCGTCCTTACCAACGACGCCACCGCGTTGCGTCAGCGCTGGCAGCTCTTCGGCGCCTCGCAGCTCCTCACCCAGCGCTGCATGCGCGACCGGGGACTGCGCTTCCTGGTCACGAGCGCGGGCCCGCAGCCACCCGCCGGGGCGACCACGGCCGAGTCGATCGGTTCCCGCTCGGCACCCGGCTACGGCGTCTCCACCGCGCTGGGCAGCATGAACAACGGCCCCACGGCCCAGGACCGGTACGTCCGCTCCCTGTCCGCCACCGCACAGACCCGTTACTCCGCCGCACTCGACGGGCCGGCCGACCGGTCGGCGCCGCTGACCCTGCCCAGCGGGGCGAGCGGGACCTACGCCACGGGCGGCTGCACAGCCAAGGCGCGGGCCGAGTTGTACGGCACCGTACGGGCCGCCCTGGAGGACACCCTCGTACCGCAGGACGTCGACCAGCTCCTCCAGCGGTACCTGGCCACCGCCCCCGCCTACCAGAAGGCCCTGGGGCGCTGGCAGCGCTGCATGGCCGACGCCGGCCGGCCGGCGCAGACGCCCGCCGCGCTGATCGAGTCGCTGCGGGCCGAGGCCGTCAAGGGCGCGAGCGCCTCGAAGCTGGCGCGGGAGCAGCGCGCCGCCGCGACGGCCGATCAGCGCTGCGACGGCGTGAGCGGCCTGCGCCGCACCGGCGATGACCAGCGTGAAGTCTTCCTGCGACGGCAGCCCGCACGGACCCGGGCCCGCCTGGAGGAGGTCTGGCAGCACCGCAGGCAGGCCCTGACGCGGGCCGCGGCCCTGCTCGGCCAGGACACCCGGGGCTCACTCGGCTGACGCCCCGGCGTCGCTCGTCGGTCTGAGCAGCGCGGCGCCGAGTGGCGTGAGGGTGTGCAGCACCGTGTTGTGGTGGCGGTGGCTGAAGACCAGGCCGGCGTCGCGCAGCACGGTGGTGTGGTGGGAGGCCGTGGGCACCGACACCCCCAGGACCCCGGCCAGTTCGGAGGTGGTCGCGCCCAGTGCGAGGGACCGCAGCGCGGCCGCGCGGGTACGGCCGAGCAGCGCGGCGAGCGAGACCTCGGGCGGGCGTTCGGGGGCGGGCGCGCGGAGGCCGTGCACGGGGTAGACCAGCACCGGCTGAAGGGTGTCGTCGGCCATCGAGATCGGTGACTGCCAGCAGAAGTAGGAGGGGATCAGGCACAGTCCGCGGCCGTCGAGGCGCAGGTCCCGGTCCTCGACGTAGTCGACGTGGAGGACCGGCGGGTGCCAGCGGACGGCGGGTGACAGACCGGCGAGCAGTCCGTCGAGCCCGGTCGCGAGGGCGTCCCGGCCCCGCAGGGCGCGCTCCGCGGCGATCGTGGCGTGAATGCGGCTCTCGTGGGGCGCGATGACCGCTTCGTGGTAGGCGCGCAGGAGTCCGGTGAGATCCTCGCGGGCCTCGCGTTCGCGCAGCCGGGGCGCCCAGTCGGGGGCGCCGGTGATCCGGTCCAGGGTCCGTATCTCGAGGGCGACCCGCTCGGGCGGGGTGTCGACGATCGCCGCGAGCCCGCGGTCCAGGCCGTCGGCGGAAGCGTGCGGGGTGAGGAAGTCGGGCAGGTAGCGGGCCCGGGGCAGCACCGGGACCAGCAGCCGCCGGACGGCCGCGCCGAGCTGGGTGCCGACGAGGGTGACGCGGGTCTCCCGGTACCAGTCGGCGTACGCCCAGCGGCCCCGTGAGGTCTGTAACCGGTGCAGGCTGCAGGTGATCTCCCAGAGCGGGTCGGGGGCGCTCGCCACCCGGACGCGGGTCAGGTCCTGAGGCGTGAAGTGAATACGCAGCACGAGAGCCGCCCCCCGAGTCGAACAAGTCGTCCCGTTCAGCAGCAGCCTGGGGCACGCGGCACCCACGAACAACATGGGAACCAGCCGGACGCCCCGACAGGGGCCGGGCACGCTTCGAGGGGGCCCGATCCGTCGATCGAACCCCCTCGGCTCACCCCCTCCGTCAGAACCCCCGCGATCCCCCCAGATCCCCCTCCGAAGTTCTGACGCCAGGTACGACCGGCCGGGTGGGGGGATGGTTGTACGGGGTGCGGAAGATTTTTCCGGGGCCACGGCGGCTCGGCCGGATGATGAAGCCCTGTGAGGCAATTAAGAACAATCCAAGGCGGCGGCAAAGACAGGTGGCCCATAGGATCCCTAAGATCCACAGGGCGCGCACGCGCCCCGACGACACCTGCCCCACCCCGGATCGGACGGGGTGGGGCAGGGTCTCAGAGGCGTCTCAGAGGCATCGGTCAGGGGCTACCGACGTATTGACACACCGGGATCGAATTCAGCGGACGGTGACGGCCACGTTCTTGGAGACGGTGTTGCCGTCCTTGACGCGCAGCACCTCGACACCCTTCTTCTCGAACTTGTCGCCGACCTTGTAGGCGCCCTTGTGCATCTTCGCGGTCGCGGGCAGCGAGACCCACTTCCTGCCGTCCTTGACCTGGAGGGTCACCTTGCTGCCCTCCTTGAGGCCGGTGGCCTTGCCGGAGAAGGTGACGACGTCGCCCAGCCTGATGCTGGTGGCGCTCGCCCTGACGGTGATGGCGGGAGCCGGGGCGGGGGCGGCGACGGCGGCGGTGGCACCGGCGGCGACCAGCGTGGCGGAGGCCACGGCAACGGTGGCGATACGCATGTTCACAGGGAACTCCTTGGTTTTCAATTGCCTTTTCCAACCGCAATTCAGAGCCCTTTGCTCGCCCTTGCGGCTGACTCGAACCCTATAGACACGACCAGGCACGACTCGGTTCCAGTGAAACGAAAAAATCCCGAACCGACAGGTGAACCACAGCAAATTCGGACGGTCGGCCGAACTGAACAGGGAATATAAAAAAGACCTGTGTGAAGAAGGCTTCACACAGGTTCCGGCGGGAGCGGTGGATGTTCGCCTGTACCGTCAGTTCTCCAGACGGACCGGCATCAGCATCGAGAAGGCGCCCTCGTCGTCCGGTCGGCGGATCGCGATCGGCGCGGTGGGCGCGCCGAACTCCAGAATCAGTCGGTCACGGGCCCCGGCGGCCAGCGCGGCCAGCAAGAACTCACGGTTGAGGGCGACACGGTTCGGGTCTTCGTCGACATCAGCCCAGAGGGTCACCGTGCCGCCGTCCTCCACCCCGAGCACGCTGAGGTCGTCCGCTCCGGCCTCCCCGGAGCGGACAGGACCGGTCTCCAGAGCCTGCCGGAAGGCCGCCACCTCGACGACGGTGCGGCGCCTGCCGGCCTGGGGCAGGAGACGACGGTAGTCGGGGAAGTCGTGGTCGAGGCACTGACCGGCCGCCTGCCTGTCTCCAGCCTCCAGTGTCACGCGGTCACCGTCGAGAGAGAGTCGCGCAGGTCCCTCGCCGTCCAGCAGCGCCCGCATCGCGTCGGCGAGCGGGGTGGGCACGATGACCTGCACTCGGCTCCCGTCGTGCCCGGCGACACCGGCCTGCGCGACCGCCATTCGGTACCGGTCGGTGGCCACGACATGAAGGCTCTCGCCCTCGATGTCGAACAGGACTCCGCCGAGCATCGGCAGCTCGGGGTCGGTGCTCGCCGCGAAACGAACCGTGTCCAGCGCGGCTGCCAGCTCCGGCGCGGCGACGGACAGGCGGACGGTGTCATTGCGGAGCGAGGTCATGACATTCTCCCGGTGATCGAGTAGTGCTCGGAGTGCGGAGAACTCGCTGCGGGCATCGGTCAGCCCCTGTTCGAGACGGCGCAGGTGCGCCTCGAGCAGTTTCCGGACCAGATCGGTGTCCGCGCCGGACCAACTGGCCAGCACCAGCCGGATGTCCGCCAGCGGCATCCCGGCCCGGCGCAGACAGGCCAGCAGCCTGGCCTCTTCAAGCTGCTCGGGTTCGTACCAGCGGTATGCGCTCACCGGATCCACCCAGGCCGGGACCAGCACACCGGCACGGTCGTAGAACCGCAGGGCGCTTACGCCCAGACCGCTGTCGCGGGCCATCTCTCCGATGCTGCGCATGTCGTTCTCCACACCCAGCACTCTGGGCCCTGCACAAGGTCGAGGGTCAACCGGACCAGGTCGGTCCCCACGCGGCAACCGCGCACCCCTGCTCTCGGCGACACGCCGCCGTGGCCGAGTTGGAGCAACAGGCCACGCTGATCCAGCAGTTCGCGCTCTCGCTGGTTCCCGGTGTACTCCAGACCGACGACTACGCGCGCGCACTCTTCTGCGCCTACCGGCCGAACTACACCCCCGAGGAACTTGACGAGTTCGTTGTCATCCGAACAAAACGCCGCCGCATCCGTGACCGGCCCTGCGCTGGTCTTCTCGGCGGACGGCTGGGCCGCGTTCGTCGGGGCCGTGCGGGACGGGCGTGTCAGTAGCTGAGGCCCGGGTGTCGCACCCGATCTCAGGGCCGTGGCCTGCCCGTCAGTGCAGGAAGCAGGCAGGCCACGGACCCGTCAGTCCGCAATGTGCGACACGAACCGCGCCGCCGTCTCCGCCAGTACCTCCTGCCCGTCTCTCGCCCACAGCCCCTCGTTGAACAGCTCGACCTCGATGGCCCCGGTGTAACCGGCCGCCTCCACGTACCCCTTCCACTCCCGCATGTCGATCGCGCCGTCGCCGATCTGGCCGCGGCCGTTGAGGACGCCCTCGGGCAACGGGGTGGTCCAGTCGGCGAGCTGGAAGGTGTGGATACGGCCGCCCGCGCCGGCCCGGGCGATCTGCGCGGGCGCCTGGTCGTCCCACCAGATGTGGTACGTGTCCACGGTGACGCCGACCTGGTGGGCGGGGAAGCGTTCCGCGAGGTCCAGGGCCTGGGCGAGGGTGGAGACCACGCAGCGGTCGGAGGCGTACATCGGGTGCAGCGCCTCGATGGCCAGCCGTACCCCGTGCCGCTCCGCGTAGGGGCCCAGCTCCCCCAGCGCGTCCGCGATCCGCTCCCGGGCCCCGTGCAGGTCCCGGGAGCCCGCGGGCAGGCCGCCGGAGACCAGGACGAGGGTGTCGGTGCCGAGGGCCGCCGCCTCCTCGACCGCCCGCCGGTTGTCGGCGAGGGCCGCCGCCCGCGCCTCGGGGTCGATCGCGGTGAGGAAGCCGCCCCGGCACAGGGTGGTGACGGTCAGGCCCGCCTCCCGGACCAGCTTGGCGGTCGCCTCCACGCCGTAGGCCTGCACCGGCTCCCGCCACAGGCCGACGGCGGGCACGCCCAGTTCCAGGCAGGCGCCGGCCAGTTCGGGCAGCGACAGCTGCTTCACCGTCATCTGGTTGATCGAGAATCGGGACAGGTCGCCGGTCACCGGGTCACTCCGTACAGCGCGAGGAGGGTCTTCATCCGGTCCTCGGCGAGCTTCGGGTCGGGGAACAGGCCCAGGCCGTCGGCGAGTTCGTAGGCGCGGGCGAAGTGCGGGAGGGAACGGGCCGACTGCAGGCCGCCGACCATGGTGAAGTGTGCCTGGTGGCCGGCGAGCCAGGCCAGGAACACCACGCCCGTCTTGTAGAAGCGGGTGGGGGTCTGGAAGAGATGGCGGGAGAGCTCCACCGTCGGGTCGAGCAGCGCCCGGAAGCCCGCCGTGTCGCCCGTGTCCAGGATCCGTACCGCCTGCGCCGCGAGCGGGCCCAGCGGGTCGAAGATGCCGAGCAGGGCGTGGCTGAAACCCTGCTCGTCGCCGGCGATCAGCTCGGGGTAGTTGAAGTCGTCGCCGGTGTAGCAGCGGACGCCCTGCGGCAGCCGCCGCCTGAGGTCGATCTCCCGCTGCGCGTCCAGCAGGGAGACCTTGATGCCGTCGACCTTGTCGGGGTGGGCGGCGATGACCTCCAGGAAGGTGTCGGTGGCCGCGTCCAGGTCGGCCGAGCCCCAGTAGCCCGCCAGCGCCGGGTCGAACATCGGGCCCAGCCAGTGCAGGACCACCGGCTCGGCGGCCTGGCGCAGGAGGTGGCCGTAGACCTCCAGGTACTCCTCGGGGCCGGAGGCAGTGGCGGCGAGCGCCCGGGAGGCCATCAGGATGGCCTGGGCGCCCGACTCCTCGACGAGCGCGAGCTGCTCCTCGTACGCGGCCCGGATCTCGGCGAGCGTGCCGCCGGTGATCTGGTCGGTACCGACGCCGCAGGCGATGCGGCCGCCGACCGCCTGCGCCTCGGCGGCGCTGCGGCGGATCAGCTCGGCCGCGCCCGCCCAGTCCAGGCCCATGCCGCGCTGGGCGGTGTCCATCGCCTCGGCGACGCCCAGGCCGTGCGACCACAGGTGGCGGCGGAAGGCGAGGGTGGCGTCCCAGTCGACGGCGGCCGGCGAGTCCGGGGAGACGTCGGCGAACGGGTCGGCGACGACATGGGCCGCCGAGAAGACCGTACGGGAGGTGAGGGGGGTGCCGGGGGTGACGGCGAGCGGCTCGGTGCGCGGCTCGTAGGTCCGCAGCGCCCCGTCGGCGCCCGGGAGCTGGATGGTCACAGGGAGATCTCCGGTACGTCGATACGGCGGCCCTCCGCCGAGGACCGCAGGCCCAGCTCGGCGAGCTGCACACCGCGGGCGCCGGCCAGCAGGTCCCAGTGGTAGGGGGCGTCGGCGTAGACGTGCTTGAGGAAGAGCTCCCACTGGGCCTTGAAGCCGTTGTCGAACTCGCCGTTGTCCGGGACCTCCTGCCACTGGTCGCGGAAGACCTCGGTGGCCGGGATGTCCGGGTTCCACACCGGCTTGGGGGTCGCGCTGCGATGCTGGGCGCGGCAGTTGCGCAGCCCGGCGACCGCCGAGCCCTCGGTGCCGTCGACCTGGAACTCGACCAGTTCGTCGCGGTTGACGCGGACCGCCCAGGAGGAGTTGATCTGGGCGATGGCGCCGCCGTCGAGTTCGAAGATGCCGTAGGCGGCGTCGTCGGCGGTGGCGTCGTAGGGCTTGCCGCCCTCGTCCCAGCGCTGCGGGATGTGGGTGGCGGTGAGGGCCTGGACGGACTTCACCCGGCCGAACAGCTCGTGCAGCACGTACTCCCAGTGCGGGAACATGTCGACGACGATGCCGCCGCCGTCCTCCGCGCGGTAGTTCCAGGACGGGCGCTGGGCGGGCTGCCAGTCGCCCTCGAAGACCCAGTAGCCGAACTCGCCGCGGACCGACAGGATCCGGCCGAAGAAGCCGCCGTCGATGAGCCGCTTCAGCTTCAGCAGGCCGGGCAGGAAGATCTTGTCCTGGACGACGCCGTGCTTGATGCCCTTCGCGTTCGCCAGCCGGGCCAGCTCCAGGGCGCCCTCCAGGCCGGTCGCGGTCGGCTTCTCGGTGTAGATGTGCTTTCCGGCGGCGATGGCCTGCCGGAGGGCCTCCTCGCGGGCGGAGGTGACCTGGGAGTCGAAGTAGATGTCCACGGTCGGGTCGGCGAGCACGGACTCCAGGTCGGTGGAGATGTGCTCGTCGGACAGTCCGTGCCGGCCGGCGATGTCGCGGAGCGCGTGCTCCCGGCGGCCGACGAGGATCGGTTCCGGCCACAGCACGGTGCCGTCGCCGAGGTCGAGACCGCCCTGCTCGCGCAGCGCGAGGATCGAGCGGACGAGGTGCTGGCGGTAGCCCATGCGCCCGGTCACGCCGTTCATGGCGATACGCACCGTCTTGCGTGTCACGTGATTCCCTTCGTCCGCATGCGCCTCACTGACGCAGCAAGCGCTTTCTATATGGTCTGAAGCTAGCCTTTGACCACTGGTCTGTACAAGACCGTGATGGGGTCGAGTTGTTCGAGGGGGCGAACACCAGGAGTGAATGGCCTTATGGTCTGCACGGCAAGGGGGCTTCCTTTGATCAGGCTGTGTACGACGGCGTACGAAGAGACGCGCGACCGGAGGATGACGAGATGACGGTGACCCTGGCGGACGTGGCGGCCCGCGCCCAGGTCTCGCCCGCGACGGTGTCGCGCGTACTGAACGGCAACTACCCCGTGGCGGCGTCCACGCGGGAGCGGGTGCTGCGGGCGGTGGACGAGCTGGACTACGTCCTCAACGGGCCCGCGAGCGCGCTCGCGGCGGCCACCTCCGACCTGGTCGGCATCCTCGTCAACGACATCGCCGACCCGTTCTTCGGGATCATGGCGAGCGCGATCCAGGCGGAGATCGGCGGCCCGGGCGGGCGCGCCGGCGGCGAGCGGCTGGCGGTGGTCTGCAACACCGGGGGGTCGCCGGAGCGTGAACTGACCTATCTGACCCTGCTGCAACGGCAGCGGGCGGCGGCGGTCATCCTGACCGGCGGCGCGATGGAGAACGCGCCGCACGCGGCGGCGGTGGCGTCGAAACTGCGCAAGCTGGCGGACGCGGGGACCCGGGTGGTGCTGTGCGGGCGCCCGCCGGCGCCGGACACCGACGCGGTGGCCCTGACCTTCGACAACCGCGGCGGCGGCCGGCAGCTGACCGAGCACCTCATCGGTCTGGGCCACCGGCGGCTGGGCTACATCGCGGGCCCGGAGGAGCGGACGACCACCCGGCACCGCCTGGAGGGCCACCGGGCCGCGCTGGCCGACGCGGGCATCGAGGAGGACCCGCGCTGGACCGTGCACGGGCGCTACGACCGGCGGGCGGGGTACGAGGCGACGCTCGAACTGCTGCGCCGCGACCCGTCGCTGACGGCGGTGGTGGCCGCGAACGACTCGGTGGCGCTGGGGGCGTGCGCGGCGCTGCGGGAGTCGGGGCTGCGGATCCCGGCGGACGTGTCGGTGGCCGGCTTCGACGACCTGCCGTTCAGCATCGACGCCGTGCCGTCGCTGACGACGGTACGGCTGCCGCTGGCGGAGGCGGGCGCCCGGGCCGGCCGCATCGCCATGGGCCGCGAGGAGCCCCCGCCGGGCGGCATCGCGACGGTCCGGGGGGAGCTGATGGTACGGGGGTCCTCGGGGGTACCGCGGAGCTGAGCCGACGGCGGGCCCGAGCAGACGGATCCTGGGGCGCCCGCCCAGCAGGAACGGTTCCGCATTCTCCTCCCGTACCAGCCCCCCGCGCCGGTCTCAGCGGTCGCCCCGCAGGGACCGTCCCAGCAGCGGCAGCGGTGCCTCGCCCCTCTTCCGGTCCCGGTACCAGCGGTTGCCCGTGTCGTAGGCCCGCCGGGCCTGGCGTACCGGTTTCAGCTGCATGGCGAGGTGGGCCTGGTAGCGCCAGGGGGACTGACGGCCCTGCCGGACCGACATCGCGTAGGCGAAGTCGACCGGGTCGCGGTCCAGGTAGTCGTCGAGCTGCTCGAACCAGGCCATGCTGGTGCGCGCCGCCGCCTGGACGGCGTGCAGTTCCGCGCGGCGGTGCTGGTCGTACTCGCGCAGCGCCACCCGCGGATCCGGGAACTCCTTCAGGGCGTACGCCAGCACGATCGCGTCGATCATGGCGAGCCGGGTGCCGGAGCCCAGCGTGAAGTGCGTGGTGTGGGCCGAGTCGCCGGCCAGCACGACGGGCCGGCCCTCGTCGGTGCCGTCGACCCAGGTCTCGTTGGCGATGTGCGTGAACCGCTGCCACTTCGCCGGCGCACCCCGTGACCTGCTGATCAGGGAGTGGCCGGCCAGGGCGCGGTGGAAGATCTTCTCCAGCAGGGGTACGGCGTCGTCCTCGTCCAGCCTGTCGAGGCCGAGGCCCTGCCAGGTCTCGGGGGAGCACTCCACGATGCAGGTGCTGATCCCCTTGAACGACGGATAGGCGTGGAACCAGATCCAGCCCGCCTCGGTCTCCTCGAAGGCGAACACGAAACTGTCGAACTGCCGGTCGGTACCGAGCCAGATGTAGTGGTTGCGGCCGGTCTCCATGCGCGGGCCGAAGTGCTCGGCACGGCTCTGCCGGATCCGGCTGCCCGCGCCGTCGACGGCCAGGACCAGGTCGGCGTCGGGCAGGTCGGCGGGGTCGGCGAGGCGCTCGTGCCGTACGTCCACGCCGAGCGAGCGCGCACGCCGGGCCAGGACGTCCAGGAGGGCCGCGCGGCCCATGCTGTAGCCGTAGCCGCCGAAGTGCGCGGTGCCGTCGTACCGGTTGCCGTGCACGCGGATGTCCTGCTGCTGCCAGAGCACGGAGCCGGCGCTCACCGCCCGCGCGCTCTCGGGGTCGTTGCGGTGCAGGATGTCCAGCAGGTCGCTCCAGTAGACGACGCCCCAGCCGTAGGTGGCCTCGGGCGGATCCGCCTCCAGAACGATGATCTCGTGCCCGGCGTCCCGCAGTTTCGCCGAGATCGAGAAGTACAGCCCGGCCGGCCCTCCGCCCACACAGACGATCCTCATCCGGTCATCGCCTCCACGGCCGCGGGGGCCGGGGGGCCCCCGGGGGTGGGTTGGTTGGTGGGGGGGGGGCGGGGGGGCGGGGGGGCGCGCCGCCACGTAGTGGGTGGGGGGGGGGGTACATAGTGCTTGGGGGCGGG